>NZ_JBSGHN010000013.1:0-298926 GCF_053604425.1 Microbispora sp. NPDC004025
ACGACCCGGTCATGGGCGCGCGTCCGCTGCGCCGGACCATCCAGCGCGAGCTGGAGGACACGCTGTCGGAGAAGATCCTCTACGGCGAGCTGCGGCCCGGCCAGGTCGTCAAGATCGACATCGAGGGCGAAGGCGACGCGGCCAAGTTCACCTTCGTCGGCGAGGCGAAGAGCCCGTCGGTCCCGGACTCGGCGGCCTCGATCGCGGAGGCGATCCAGCACTGATCGGTCCGCGATAACCCGTTCCACCCGAGGGGCGCTCCGCAAGGAGCGCCCCTCGGTCGTTTCCGGCCTACCGTGTGCGATCACTGCGGGCCCGATAGGCGAGAACCGGTATCACGCCACCAAACGTAGTACTACACTGTGTAGAGTCAGCCGCGCGTCCGGCACACCGCGAGCGCGTGGGGACAGCCATGTCATCCCCGCGGCGTACCGGACAATCCGCTGCGGGGCGGACGCGCCGGACCGGGCGCACGGGGGAAGCTCGGTCCACCCGGGCGAGAGCCCGGTGGTAGGAGGACCGGAGTCCCGTGCGGTCGGGACACGCCCTGTGGGCGAAATGGCGGTCCGGAAAAGTGCACAAGCCTTGGAGGCAGCTGATGCGCCTGTTGCACGACGACGGGACGCTGGTTCACCTGGCCTACAACGCGGGCGTACATCCCGCCGAGGATCTGGAGAACCTGATCGCCCACCTCACGCGCTACGCCGTGCCGGTGCGCAGGAAGCTGGGAGTCGACCGGCTGGGGATCGGCCTGTGGCTCGCCCCCGCCGTGGCGGACCACCTCATCGCCGACCGCATCGAGCTCGTACGACTGCGCCGGTCGCTGGAGGAACGCGGCCTGGAGTGCGTGAGCCTGAACGGCACCGGCGGGCGCAACCAGGAGGTCCCGGGACCCGACTGGGCCAAGCCCGAGCGCTACCGCTACACCATGGCGCTGGCGAAGATCCTCGCGTTCCTGCTGCCGGACGACGTGCAGTCGGGCAGCATCTCCACCATTCCGATCGGCTGGCGCCGTGACTGGCCCGCCGACCTGCACTCCATCGCCTCTCGCCGGCTCGACCGGCTGTCGCGTGAGCTTCGCGGCCTCTACAGCGTCACCGGAAAGACGATCAGGGTCGGCTTCGAGCCCTGGCCCGGCTGCGTCCTGGAGACCACCGAGCAGGCCCTGGAGCGGGTCTGCGACATCGACTCCGATCACCTCGGCGTCTGCCTCGACGCCTGCCACCTGTCCTGCGGGGCGGGGGAGTCGGACGCGGCGCTGCGCGGGCTGGCCCTCGCCGGGGCTCCCGTGGTCAAGCTCAACCACGTGCACAACCACAGCCAGGAGATCCCCAGCACTCAGCCGGTGATCGCCGACACGCTCGCCGCGATCCTGTCCGGGGCGGTGAACGGCACCGCGCACATCGAGGTGGAGGCCCACGACGGGACCGCCCCCAAGACGAAGGGGCCGGCCGCCCTGGTGGCGAAGCTCGCCGACGAGCTCGACTGGACCCGCCGCAACCTCACCGCGCTCGGCCTCAAGCTCGCCGCCTGAGGAGGCGGCTCAGGAGGGCAACTGATAGGTGCCGTCGGGAAGGACCTCGGCCAGGCCGTCGTCCAGCAGGCCGTCCAGTGCGCGCTCACGCTGCACGTGGTCGGCCCAGACGGCGTCGAGCGCGTCCTTGGGGACCGGCCCGTGCGCCTCGCGGAGCACGGCGAGCAGGCGTCCGCGGCACTGCCGGTCGGTCCCCGCGTACGTCTGGCCCTGGCGCGCCGGGCCGTCGTGGGCCGGACGCCCGGCCAGCCGCCAGGCGCACTGCGCGGTGACCGGGCAGCGTTCGCAGCGGGGCGCCCTGGCCGTGCACACCAGCGCGCCCAGCTCCATCACGGCCACGGCCCAGCGCGGCGCGCCCACCGGGGGCACGAGCGACTCGGCGAGCCGCCGCTCGGCCGCCGTCGGCGCCTTCGGCGGGTACTCCTCGCCGCGCACCGCCCTGGCCAGCACCCGCCGCACGTTCGTGTCGAGCACCGCGTGGCTGCCGCCGTACGCGAAGCTGGCCACGGCCGCCGCCGTGTAGTCGCCGATCCCGGGCAGCGCCCGCAGTTCGTCGTACGTGGACGGCACGCGACCGGCATGGCCGGCCGTGATGGCCCGGGCGCACGCGTGGAGGTTGAGCGCCCTGCGCGGATAGCCGAGCCGCCCCCAGTGGCGTACGGCCTCGCCGGGGGACTCCTTCGCGAGCGCCTCCGGGGTGGGCCAGCGCTCCATCCACTCGGTCCAGATCGGCAGCACCCGCGCGACGGGCGTCTGCTGGAGCATGATCTCGCTCACCAGGATGCCCCACGGGGTCGCGTCGGGCCGCCGCCAGGGCAGGTCGCGGTTGTGCTCGGCGTACCAGTCGAGGATGGGCTCACGCAGGGAGGCGGACACGCACCGACTGTACCGGGCTGCCCGGGCTGCGAACGGGCGCCTGATTGCGCAAAGGTCCGGCGAGGCTCCGACCTGGGAAAGGGCAAGGTTCAGCGAGCCGTTCCCTCTGACCCGCCAGGGCTCTCCATACTGTCCGTATGGATCCGGACACATTCCGTGGCGACATGGGCGTCGAGGGGGCGGACGTCTACTGGCGCCGCCGCGTGTCGGTGCTCACGGGGATGCTCGTCGTGGTGGCGGTCGTGGCATGGGCGTGCAGCAGCGCCTCGGGACGGTCGGACGAGACCGCAGCGGCGGTCAGGGCGACCCCGTCCGACCGGCTGGTCGTCTCGCTGCCCGCCGGCCTGGCTCCGAAGACACCCGCCGCCGCCTCCGCCGCCGTTCCGGGGCATCCGTCGCCGTCCGCCTCCGCGGGCGTCTCGCCCTCGCCCGGCAGACCGCGGCGCCCCGGCGACCCCTGTGACGAGAAGGACCTCGTGCTCGCGCTGCAAACCGGCCAGGACGTGTACGGCAAGGGCGTCACGCCGAACTTCCTGCTGACGGTCGTGAGCACGGGCAAGGTCGAGTGCACCGTCGACGTGGGGCCGCGCACGCTGGAGATGCGGGTGCTGTCGGGCGGCGAGCGCGTGTGGTCGACGGCCGACTGTGTGGCGGGCGACGGCGTGGACAGGCAGTTGCTGCAGCGCGGCATCCCCTACGTCCAGAACATCCGGTGGGACCGTCACCGCTCGGGCAGCACGTGCGCGGGCAAGCGGTCGCCCGCAGACGCGGGGACGTACGTCGCGACGGCGCACGCGGGCCGGCTCAAGAGCCCGAAGATCGTCTTCCACCTGCGCTGAACGAGGTGCGCCCTCGTCAGAGATAGCGCTCCAGGATGGACGACTCGGCGAGCCGGGACAGGCCCTCGCGGACGCTGCGCGCCCGGGTCTCGCCCACGCCGCCGACGGCCTGGAGGTCGCCGGTGGTGGCCGCGAGCAGCTTCTGCAGGCCGCCGAAGTGGCTCACGAGGCGGTCGACGATCGCCCCGGGCAGGCGGGGGACCTTGGTGAGCAGCCGGAAGCCGCGCGGGCTGACCGGTGTGTCGAGCGCGTCGCCGCCGTGATGGCCGAGGACCTGGGCCACCTTCGACAGGTCGAGCAGGTCGCCGGAGGACAACTCGTCCAGCTCCCGCATGGCGTCGGCGTCCCCGTACGGCCGGGCGCCGAGCGAGCCGGGCGCGTAGTCACGGATGATCTGCACGCGGTCGGTCTCCACGCCCGCGAACAACTCGTCGAGCTGGAGGGACAGCAGCCGCCCGTCGGTGCCGAGCTCGACGACGTATCCCTCGATCTCACGGGCGATGCGCCGGACCATCTCCAGGCGCTGCACGACGACGGCCACGTCGCGGACCGTGACGAGGTCCTCGATCTCCAGGGCCGACAGGTTGCCGGCGACCTCGTCGAGCCGCTTCTTGTAGCGTTCGAGCGTCGCCAGGGCCTGGTTGGCCTTGGACAGGATCGCGGCAGACTCCTCCAGCACGTGACGGATGCCGTCGAGGTAGAGCGCGATGATCCGCATCGACTTGCTGATCGCGATGACCGGTAGCGAGGTCTGCCTGGCCACCCGCTGCGCCGTACGGTGCCGGGTGCCGGACTCGTCGGTGGGGATGGCCGGGTCGGGCACGAGGTGCACGGCGGCCCGCACGATCCTGAGATGGGCCGTGTCGAGCACGATCGCGCCGTCCATCTTGGCCAGCTCGCGCAGGCGGGTCGCGGAGAACTCGACGTCGAGCGTGAAGCCGCCGGTGCAGATGTCCTCGACCGTGCGGTCGTACCCGAGGACGATCAGGCCTCCGGTGTGGCCGCGCAGGATGCGCTCCAGGCCGTCACGCAGCGCCGTCCCCGGGGCGAGCGAGGCGAGCACGGCCCTTCTGCGGTCGTCGATCGCCTTGTCGTTGTCCAGCACATGCACCCCAGTGGGCTCGCCCGGTCGTATCCGTCAGATCGTCGTCCTACCGATCCCTTGTCGTGGCGAGGTCCGCGAGGCGCGCCGCGGACGGCCCTGTGAGAGCCCCTCGGGGGCGCGGGGGCGAGACCACGGCCGACGGGCAGGCAACAGAGTTTACCGGCGTAACGCCGTGCTCACCGGTGTCATGGCCGATCAGGGCGGCTACCGCATGAGGTTGAGCGCGTCCCACACGTTCTCCACCTCCGTGACCTCGAAGCCCGGAGCGAACGGCGTCGTACGGCCGGCCGGCGAGCGCAGCGCCACGAGACGTCCCCGGCTCGCCGAGGCCTCCAGGCGGGGGCCTTCCTCCTCGAGCGAGCCGGAGGGCACCAGCGCCTTGGTGAAGCCGAGCCGGGCCGCCTCGGCCAGCCGCCGCCGCACCTCCCGCACGGGCCGCAGCTCGCCCGCCAGGCCGACCTCGCCCAGCGCGACGAGCCCGGCGGGCAGCGCCTGGTCGCCGGCCGCGCTCACGACCGACAGCATCAGCGCCAGATCCACGGCGGGGTCGGTCAGGCGGATCCCGCCCACCGTCGCCGTGAAGACGTCGCACTTGCCGATCTTGGCGTGGAGCCGCCGCTCCATGACGGCGAGCACCATCGCCACCCGGTAGGAGTCGAGGCCGGAGGAGGTGCGGCGGGGCTGGGGAGCCTCGGTGGGGCCGACCAGGGCCTGCAGCTCGGCGGGAATGGGCCGGGTGCCCTCGATGGTCACGGTGACGCAGGTGCCCGGCACCGGCTCGGGATGACGGGAGACGAACAGCCCGCTCGGATCGGTGATCCCGGTGATGCCTCGCTCGTGCAGGTCGAAGCAGCCCACCTCGTCGATCGGGCCGAACCGGTTCTTCACCGCGCGCACCAGGCGCAGCCGTGAGTTGCGGTCGCCCTCGAAGTGGAGCACGACGTCGACCAGGTGCTCCAGCACCCGGGGCCCGGCGATCGTGCCGTCCTTGGTCACGTGGCCCACGAGCACCGTGGACATGGCCCGTTCCTTGGCGAGGCGCACCAGGTTGCCGGCGACCTCCCTGACCTGGGTCACGCCGCCGGGCACTCCGGTCGCGTCGGCCGAGCCGATCGTCTGCACCGAGTCGACGATGAGCAGGCTCGGCTGCACCTTCTCGACGTGCGCCACCAGGGCGGACAAGTCGGTCTCCGCGGCCAGGTAGAGCCTGTCCTCGATCGCGCCGATGCGGTCGGCCCGCATGCGCACCTGGGCCGCCGACTCCTCACCGGTCACGTACAGGACGGTCTCGCCCCGGGCGGTGCGGGCGGCGGCCTCCAGGAGCAGCGTCGACTTCCCGATGCCGGGCTCTCCCGCGAGGAGCACGGCCGCGCCCGGGACGAGGCCGCCGCCGAGCACGCGGTCGAGCTCGGGCACCCCGGTCGTCCGCGCGCTGACGGACTCGGCCTTCACCTGGCCGATCGGGACGGCGGGGGCGGAGACCGCGCCCGGCTTGACGACGTGGACGCCCTGCCGCGCCCCGGCCTCCTCGACCGTGCCCCACGCCTGGCACTCCCCGCACCTGCCGACCCACTTGACCGTGGTCCAGCCGCACTCGCCGCACCGGTACGCCGGTTTCGCTGCCTTGCTCACGTGCCGGAGGTTACCGGGCGCCGCCGACAATCCGCCTACTTCTCCGGGGTCTCCGGCTTCTCCGGCACGTAGAAGCCGGTGGTGCCGGCGACCGCGGCGGCCACCACGTCGTCCGGCGCGCCGGAGGCCCGGTACGCCTCGCCCCACAGGTCGCTGCTGAGCCGCATGAGCTCCCGTGCCTCCTCCGACTGCTCCCACGCCGAGGGGTCGTCGATCATCTCGCCGCGCAGATGCAGCCCGAGGCCGAGCAGCGCCAGGTCCCAGCCGACGCCCGTGGCCCCCGGCCCGAACCGGTCCCAGAACTCCGGCGGCACCACGGCGACGTGCTCCAGCTCGAACACGGTGCGCCCGTCGTCCTCCGCGCTCAGCCGCACCTCGACCTCGCTGAAGCCGGGGTTCTCACCGAACAGCCAGCTCACCCGCAGCAGCCGCGGCGGCTCGCAGGCCAGGATCTCCCCGCCCGCGTTGCCCTGGAGCTGGTAGTGCCCGCCGAGCTTCAGCTCGCCGCTCACCGGAAGGAACCAGCGGCCGATCCGCTCGGGGTCGGTGCAGGCGTCCCAGACGTCCTCGATGCCGGTGTCGTAGGTGCGGCGCAGCAGCACCGTGCGGGCCTCGCCCTCCGGCAGGTCGCGCCTGCCGACCGTGCGGTGGGCTTGGTTGATCAGGTCGGTGAAGTCGCTCATCGCCGTTCTTCCTCGTCGGTCCGCCCGTCGTGGGCTGTGTCATGGGCTGTGTGGTGGGCATCCCCGCCGCCGAGCCGCCGCTCCCGTTTTCCCCGCGCCAGCTCGGTCCCGAGCGCGTCGAGCCGCTGCTCCCAGAAGCCGCGGAACCGCTCCAGCCATGCGTCGACCTCCCGCAGGGGCGCGGGGTCGACGGCGTACAGCCGCCGCGTGCCCTCGGCGCGTACGGACGTGAGCCCGGACTCGCGGAGCACCCGCAGGTGCTGGGAGACCGCCGGCTGTGAGATCCCGAACTCGGCGCGGATGACCGAGGTCAGCGCGCCCGACGTCTGCTCGCCGTGTGAGAGCAGCTCCAGGATTCGGCGTCGCACCGGATCCCCCAGCGCGTCGAATGCGTGCACGCGCCCACTATGCCGAGAGCCACTTATAAAAGTCAATGCTTATATAAGTGGCTCTCGGTATCGGACGAGACCGGCTAGAAGTGGCCCGCGAGGTCGGCGAGCAGCAGGCGCTTCGGCTTGGCGCCCCTGATCTGCTGGACCACCTCGCCGTCCCGATAGAGGTTGAGCGTGGGGAAGCCCAGGATGTTGTACCGCTGCGCGATCTCCTGGTGCTCGTCGGCGTTGATCTTGGCGACCGTCAGCCGGTCGCCGTACTCGGCGGCGATCTCCTCGAGAATCGGGGCGATCATCTTGCAGGGCGGGCACCAGTCGGTCCAGAAGTCCACCAGCACCGGCTTGTCGCTGCGCAGCACCTGCTCGTCGAAGTTCTCCGCGGTCAGCGTGATCATGATTCTCCTCGTCGTGGCAAGAGGCAGCCGGGGCAGGCCTCGGCGAACTGGGCGGCCACCTCGGACCGGCGGGCCAGCAGGTCGCGGATCTGGTCGTCGATCTCGGCCAGCTTGCGCCGGTAGACCGCGACCGACTCGGGGCAGGAGCTCCCGGACGGATGGCCGGACCGCAGGCAGTCCACGAACGGACGGGCGTCGTCCAGCGTGAAACCGACCGACATCAGCCCCCGGATCTCGGTGACGATCCGGACGTCCGACTCGTCGTACTCGCGATATCCGTTCGCCGAGCGGCGCGACCGGATGAGCCCCCGCTGCTCGTAGTAGCGCAGCGCCCGGGTGCTCACTCCCGCGCGCCGGGCCATCTCGCCGATCCGCATCGGCCCTCCTCGGCCTCGTCCACCCGCTGCGGCCTTCGTACGAGACACCTCGTACGGGACACGACGGTAAAGCTTGACGCCAACGACAAGGTCAAGCGTGGCGCTCAGAATTCCCGCCAGCGCAGGACGTTCGGGTAGGCGATCTCCAGGCCGTCGATCTCGCGCAGCGCCTCGCCGGCCACCTCGGGCGTGAACTCGATGCGCAGCACCGCCTCGAGGTCGGCCCTGGACCGGAACGTCATCCGCAGGTCCAGCTCCTCGCGCCGCCAGCCCTGCCGGGACCAGAAGCGTTCCACGGCGTCGGGGGAGTACGACGGCAGCGACCGCCGGAACCAGCGGCCGAAGTCGCCGCGCGCGGCGTCCACGTCCACCACGAAGGCCGCGCCGCCCCGGCGCAGCACCCGCCCCAGCTCGCGCAGCCCCGGCTCACAGCCGGGCCCGAAGAAGTACGCCCAGCGCGCGATCGTCACGTCGGCCGACGCGTCGGGCAGGGGCAGCGCCTGGGCGGTGCCCGTACGGACCGTGACGTTGGGCAGCGGCGCGCAACGGTCGGCGGCCGCGGCGGCCAGGCCGCCGTGCGGCTCGACGCCCACGACCCGCCCGGCGGACGCGGCGAGCGCGGGCAGGTGGAAGCCCGCGCCGCAGCCGATCTCGACCACCGTCGCGCCGTCCCAGGGCCGTACGGCCCGCATCGCCGCCTCGGCCGCGCCCGCGGGTCCCACGGCGAGGTTCTCCAGCTCGTAGATCTGGGGAGTGTTCCAGATGTTCGGGCTGGGCACCGCCCCGCTCACGATCCGTGCCATGGCGCCCACATTAGTTCGCGACCTTGGGTAGTTGATTGTGGCGAAGCGGCGCACGGCGCGGGTGCGGCTTAGGCTGGATCCGTGAACGGGCGCAGGGAGCGAACGGACGGCCACGGCCACGGGACTGGAACGTGCCCGGGGGCCGCCAGGGGAGGCTGGCCTCATGAGTGACATCCGCGTGCCCAGCGGCAAGGTGGCGCTGTCGACGGCGTCGGTGTACCCGGAGCGTACGCCGGACGCCTTCGAGCTGGCCGCCAGGCTCGGGTACGACGGCGTAGAGATCATGGTCGGGCAGGACCCGGTCAGTCAGGACGTCGAGGTCCTCCAACGGCTGCGCGACCACTACCAGATTCCGATCCTGGCCGTGCACGCGCCCTGTCTGCTGGTGACCCAGCGGGTGTGGGGCCGCGATCCGTGGATGAAGCTGCGCAGGGCCCGCGAGGCGGCCGAGCGGCTGGGCGCGCAGACCGTGGTGGTCCACCCGCCCTTCCGCTGGCAGCGCGACTACGCCAGGGAGTTCGAGAAGGGCCTGGCGCGGATGCGCGAGGAGACCGACGTCGTCTTCGCGGTGGAGAACATGTTCCCGCTGCGGGCCAGGGGCAACGAGGTCGTGCCGTACGCGCCGGACTGGAACCCCGTCGACTACGACTTCCCCGACGTGACGCTCGACCTGTCCCACACGGCGGTGTCGGGCACCGACGCGATGGAGATGGCGACCAAACTGGGCGACCGGCTGGCCCATCTGCACCTGGCCGACGGCGTGGGCACCACCAACAAGGACGAGCACCTGGTGCCGGGCCGGGGTTCCCAGCCCTGCGCGCCGATCCTGGAGCGCCTGGCCGGCAACGGGTACCAGGGGCTGGTGGTCCTGGAGATCAACACACGCAAGGCCACGAGCCGCTCCGAGCGCATCGAGGACCTGACCGAGGCGCTCGCCTTCGCGAGACTTCACTTCGCCGCCTCGTCGACCGCCTCATGAACGAACGACTCGCCGACAGCCACCGGGTCTTCGACCGTGTCTCCCAGGAGTACGACGCGGCCAGGCCGCACTACCCGGAGGCTCTCTACCTGGCGCTGGAGACGCTGTCGGGGATCCGGCTCGCCGGGGCGACCGTGATCGACGTGGGAGCGGGCACGGGCATCTCGACCCGCGGCCTGCTCGACCGCGGCGCCCGGGTCGTCGCGGTGGACCGCGGGGAGCGGATGCTGGCGCGACTGCGTGTCCGTACGGACTGCCCGGCGTTGCTGGCCGACGGGAACGACCTGCCCCTGCGCGCGGGCGCGGCCGACCTGGTGACGTACGCGCAGTCGTGGCACTGGCTGGACCCCGCGCTGTCGGTGGCCGAGGCCGTACGGGTGGTGGGCGACGGCGGCGCGGTCGCGGGCTGGTGGAACACGGTGGACCCCGGCAAGGCGGACTGGCTGGCGGCCAACCAGGTGCGGCTCGCCGAGTCGTGCCCCGGCTACATCGGGCCCGTGCTGCCCGGATGGAGCATGCCGCCGATGGCGGCGGCGATGTCCGACTCGGGGCTGTCCGTGGCCGAGACCTGGGTCGACTGGACCAGGTCGGTGCCGCTTGAGGACTTCCTCACCGACCTGCGCTCGCACTCGTACATAGCGAGCATGGAGGGCGGTGTGGCGACGGAGCTGCTCGCCCGGGAGCGCGCCGAGCTCGGCCGGGTCTTCCCCGACGGGCGGCTGACCGTTCCCATGCGCGTCTACCTCGCGGTGGGCCGTAAGGGCCGGCGGGGAGCGATGTGACGACAGAGGTTCCCGAGGTCTCGGGGGGCAGGCGGCGGCCGGGGCGACGGCCCGGCCGGCGTCCCGGCGCGGCGGACACGCGCGGGGAGATCCTGGCCGCGGCGCGCCGGGTCTTCGCCGAGAAGGGGTTCGATAAGGCCACGATCCGCGGCATCGCCCGGGAGGCCGGTGTGGATCCGGCTCTCGTCCACCACTATTTCGACAGCAAGGAGGGGATGTTCGTCGCGGCCATGCGGCTGCCGATGGACCCCTCGTCGGCGCTTCCCCTCATCCTGTCGGGGCCGCGTGAGGAGGTCGGCGAGCGCCTCGTCCGCTTCATCCTGACGATGACGGCCGATCCGGCGGCCAGAGAGCCGCTGCTGGGGCTCGTACGGACGGCGATGGTGAACGAGCAGGCCGTCGGCATGGTGCGGGAGTTCTTCACGACGGCCGTCCTCGGCCGGGTGGCCGAGGCGCTCGACGTTCCGCCGCTGCGGATGGAGGCCGCCTTCGCGCAGTTGTTCGGCGTGGTGATGACGCGGTACATCCTCCGGTTCGAACCGATCGCCTCCGCCGACCTCGAGGAGCTCGTCGCGCTGCTGGCCCCGACCGTGCAGCGTTACCTGGCCGGATAAGTTGGGGCATCCCTCGCATACCCTCTTATAGAGCTTTGTTCTAGTATCGTGCCGTCGGCGGGAACCGCGGTGACCGGAACCACTCGCCGAGCGTGACGCAGGATAAGTTACTCGCCGGTACCATTCGGGAAGCGTAGGCGTTATCCACAGGGCGAGATCGGCCCGCCCCCCGCGAGGCGCCGCGCCCCTAGGCTGGCCGCCGACGTTCGACTTGGGAGGGACTCGTGCTCTGGGTAGCGATAGTGGGCCTCGTCGCGACCGCGGTGGCGGTCGCGCTGGCGGGCCGTCGCGTGCTGTTCCTCTACCGGCTCGCCCGCAGCGGCCAGCCGGCCCCCGAGCGGATCGAGTACGCCAAGGAGAACGCCGGCGCGGAGGTCAAGGCGCAGCTGGTCGAGGTCTTCGGCCAGCGCAAGCTGCTGAAGTGGACGCCGTCGGGCACCGCGCACTTCTTCGTGATGTGGGCGTTCTTCATCCTGGCCACGGTCTATTTGGAGGCCTACGGCGCGCTGATCCAGGGCGCGATCACCGGTAAGCCGGACTTCCACATCCCGCTGATCGGGACCTGGCCGGTGCTGGGCTTCCTGCAGGACTTCATCGCGGTCGCCGCGCTGCTCGGCCTGATCGCCTTCACCGTCATCCGGATCAGGAACTCGCCCAAGAAGCTGGGCCGCGGATCCCGCTTCTCCGGCTCCCACCTGGGCGGGGCGTGGTTCACCCTGTTCATGATCTTCAACGTGATCTGGACGATGTTCCTGTTCCGCGGGGCGGCGGTCAACACCGCCAACTTCCCCTACTCCTCGGGGGCGTTCGCCTCGGACGCGGTCGCGAAGGTCCTGCCCTCCAGCGAGGTGCTGGAGGAGATCGGCCTGCTGCTGCACATCGGCGTCATGCTGGTGTTCCTGGTCTTCGTGGTGAACTCCAAGCACCTGCACATCTTCACCGCGCCGCTGAACGTGCTGTTCTCCCGCCGCCCTGACGGCCTCGGCCCGGCCCAGCCGATGCGCAGCGACGGCAAGGTGCTCGACTTCGAGGAGGCCGACCCCGAGACGGACGTGTTCGGCCGCGGGAAGATCACCGACACGACGTGGAAGGGCTTCCTGGACTTCTACACCTGCACCGAGTGCGGGCGGTGTCAGTCGCAGTGCCCGGCGTGGAACACCGACAAGCCGCTGTCGCCCAAGATGCTCATCCTCGACCAGCGTGACCACGCCTTCGCGGTCGCGCCGTACCTGCTGGCCGGGGACAAGGAGAAGGAAAGCTTCCCGCAGGACGTGCTGGCCCTGCTGGACAAGCCGCTGGTCGGCGAGGACGGGGTCATCCACCCCGACGTGCTGTGGTCGTGCACCAACTGCGGCGCCTGCGTCGAGCAGTGCCCGGTCGACATCGAGCACATCGACCACATCCTCGACATGCGCCGCTACCAGGTGATGATCGAGTCGTCGTTTCCGTCCGAGGCGGGCGTGATGCTCAAGAATCTGGAGAACAAGGGCAACCCCTGGGGCATGTCCGAGATGAAGCGCGCCGAGTGGATCGAGGAGCTCGATTTCGAGGTCCCGATCATCGACGAGAAGATGCCCGAGGACGTCGAGTACCTGTTCTGGGTCGGCTGCGCCGGCGCGCTGGAGGACCGGGCCAAGAAGACCACCAAGGCCGTCGCGGAGCTGCTGCACATCGCCGGGGTGAAGTTCGGCGTGCTCGGCCCGATGGAGGCCTGCACCGGTGACCCGGCCCGCCGCCTGGGCATGGAGTTCCTCTTCAACATGCTCGCCCAGCAGAACATCGAGACCCTCAACGAGGCCGGGGTCAAGAAGATCGTGGCCACCTGCCCACACTGCTTCAACACCCTGGCCAACGAGTATCCGCAGCTGGGGGGCACCTACGAGGTCGTGCACCACACCCAGTTGCTGGCGCACCTGGTCGAGGAGGGCAAGCTCACCCCGATCACGCCGATCGAGGAGAAGATCACCTACCACGACCCGTGCTTCCTCGGCCGGCACAACAAGGTCTACGCCCAGCCGCGCGACATCATGGCCAAGGTGCCCGGCGTCCAGACCCAGGAGATGCACCGCTGCAAGGACCGCGGTTTCTGCTGCGGCGCCGGCGGCGCGCGGATGTGGATGGAAGAGCGGATCGGAAAGCGCATCAACACCGAGCGCGTGGACGAGGCGCTGACCACCGATCCCGACACCGTCTCGACCGCCTGCCCGTTCTGTCTGGTGATGCTCGGCGACGCGATCAACGAGAAGAAGAACGCGGGTCAGGCCAAGGAGTCGCTCGAGGTCGTGGACGTCGCCCAGCTCCTGATCAAATCCATCAAGCAGGGGTAAAGCCTTCTTTGCCATCAGTGTGAACTATTTGTCGAAATCCTTCGTCAAGGCGATGGAATGAACCGTGTTTCACGAAAGAGTGACAAAGGCTTTCTCCACATAACAGGAAAATCACGGTAACCTCAACGTTGGCTCAATCGACGGGGAGGGGGCTGGACGATGGGTGTGGTCGTCACCGACGCGGAGGTCACCCTGGCGGACGTCCTCTCCCTGCGTCTGTCCATCGCCGAGCCTCTGGCGGACGGCGCCCGCCTGGTCCTGCGCCGCCGGGGCTCGGGTGAGGAACGGCGGGTGACGCTCGGCGCGACCGGCGGGCGCACCGGGGACGCCAGCGTCGCGGTCTCCCTCGCGCCCCTCGACCTCGGTGCGGGACGCTGGGACGCCTATCTCGAACAGGACGGTGCCCGCGCCCGTATCCAGAGCGTCGATCCCGGGTTCTCGCTCGACCGCCTCGACGCGTACGCGCTGGGCCGGCGGACGCTGGCCTACCGGGCCTACCGCACGCGCAACGGCTTTCTGGCGCTGAAGATAGACCCGGCGGAGCCCGTGGCCGACGTCCGCGCGGTGTGGTTCCGCGAGGGGCGCTTCGAGGTGACCGGGCTGCTGGCCTACACCGGCCTGGACGACGACGACCAGCACCGTCGCGCCACCCTCGCACTGCGTCACAGCGATTCGGGTCACAGGGATCCGGGTCACAGGGATCCGGGTCACACCGATCGGGGCCACAGCGATCCGGCCGCGACCGTGCGGGTCGCCGCCACCGTCCAGGGAGTCCGGTTCCATGCCGCGCTCTCGCTGTGCGACGTGCTGGAGGCAACCCCCGACTCGCAGGGCTCCTGGGAGCCCTACCTGGAGGTCGACGGCGTCGACGGCGCCCTGCCGCTGGGCGCCCGGCTCGACGACGTCGAGGGTAAACGCCGCCGCGTCCACTATCCCCGGGCGCTCGTGGACGGCGTGCCGATCCGGCCCAGCTTCACTTCCGGCGACGAGCTGCTGCTGGAGGTGGGAGCGTGAGGATCGCCTTCCTGCTTCCCTCGGCGTACGGCATGCGCGGCGACGTGCGGGCGATGCTGAACCTGGCAGGAGGGCTGGCCTCACGGCACGAGGTGGAGGTGGTGAGCGTCCGGCGCACCCGGGAGACACCGTTCTTCCCGGTCGACCGCCGGGTGACGCTGCGCTGGCTCGTGGACGCCCGGCCCGGTGTCCATCACCTGCTGCCCCGTGGGCAGGTGCGCACCGAGGTGGCGCTCTGGCGGATGCTGCGCGGCCTGCGCGCCGACGTCCTGGTCACCAGCCGCCCGTCGCTGAGCGTCCAGGCCGCACGGTACGCCCCGCGAGACGTCGTCCGCATCGCCCGGGAGTGGGGCAGACCGTCGGTGCCCGCCCCGGTGCGCCGCTTCTATCCCCGCCTCGACGCCGTGGTCGCGAGCACCGCCGCCCGGCGGGACGAGTGGGTGCGGCTGCTCGACGACGACCTGTCGGTCCACGCCATCCCCGACGCCCTGCCCGCGGCGCCCTGGCCGCGCTCCCGCATGGACAACCGGATCGTCAGCGCCGGGGGCCGGCTGGTGGCCGGCAAGTCGTACGACCAGCTCGTGCGGGCCTTCGCGATCGTCGCCGACAAGCGGCCCGACTGGCGGCTGCGGTTGTACGGCGGGGGCCCGGAGGAACGGCGGTTGCGCGCCCTCGTCCGTGACCTCGACCTGCACAACCACGTGTATTTCATGGGCACCACCCCCGACCTGCCGGGCGAGTTCGCCAAGGCGTCCATCGTCGCGGTGCCGTCCCGGCACGAGGTGCTGGGCATGACCGTCCTCGAGGCGCTGAGCTGCGGAGTGCCGGTCGTGGGCTTCGCCGGGTCCCGTGGGCCAGCCGAGTTCCTCCGTCCGGGCCGCGACAGCGTGCTCGTACAGGAGGGGGAGGGCGGCGACGCCGAGTCGTTCGCCTGCGCGCTGCTCGGGCTGGTGGACGACGAACGCCGCCGCATGGAGCTGGCGGCGGGGGCGCTGGAGAGCGCGTCCGCGCACGCCGCGCCCGCCGTCGCGGTCCGCTGGGAAGAGCTGATGTACGGCCTGCGCTCCCGCCCCTGACGAGGAGCACTGACGAGGAGCACCCCTGAACGGGGTCCCGGCGCGTCCCGCCGGCAGCCGGCCATCCGCCCCGGACGGGGAGAGCAGCCGCGGTATTAATCGGATGCGGCGGCTGAGTGCGCTTTGCGAATCTTGAGGCATGCAGGCGACCCTGACCGTGACTCCCGCGCAGCTGCCGGAGGTGCTGCTGCACGTCGCCGTCGTGCGACCGGTCTTCCTGTGGGGCGCGCCGGGCATCGGCAAGAGCTCGCTCGTCCGGTCGTTCGCCGACTCTCTCGGTCTCGACTGCGTGACGCTCCTCGGCACGCAGCTGGCGCCGGAAGACCTGATCGGGGTGCCGCAGATCGTCGGGGACCGCAGCCGGTTCGCCCCGCCGGAGACGATCGCGCGCGACGAGCCGTACTGCCTGTTCCTCGACGAGCTCAACGCCTCGTCCCCGGAGGTCCAGAAGGCGTTCTACTCGCTGATTCTCGACCGGCGCATCGGCGCGTACGAACTGCCGGCGGGCTCGGTGGTGATCGGCGCGGGTAACCGCGCGGTCGACAACGCGCTGGCCAGGCCCATGCCGTCAGCCCTGGTCAACCGCATGATCCACGTTCACCTCCGGGCCTCGGCCGACGACTGGCTGAGCTGGGCGGCCGCGAACGGCATCCACCCGTGGGTCGTGGACTATCTCGTGCAGCGCCCCGACCACCTGTGGAGCGCGCCGCCGAAGACCGAGGAGCCGTTCTCCTCTCCCCGCGGCTGGCACATGCTGTCCGACGCCTTGCACTCCTACGGCGACCGGCTGGACGACGAGACGCTGGGCGTGCTGGCCTACGGCACGCTCTCGGCCGTGCATGCCTCGGGTCTGCGTGCGTACGTGAAGACCGTGCGGCACGCCTACGACCTCGACGCCGTGATCAAGGGGGACGCGGGGTGGCCGCGCCGGCCCGAGGACCGCGACCTGCTGTACTTCCTGTCCGAGACCTTCCGGGCCCGGCTGGTCAAGGAGCTGCCGCGGTCGAAGAATCACGCCTCGCCCGCCGGGCGGCAGCTCGCCTTCCGCGCCAAGAGCCTGCTCGTCGAGCTGGCGGAGATCTCGCTCGAATGCGCGCGGCTCGTCATCGCGGTGGGCGACGACGGCGCGCCGGTGCTGCCGTCGTGGTTCCTGGTCGAGGTCGGCCGGGACCTGCCGCGCCTGGCCGCCGCGCGGAGCTGAGGGGGCCGGGCGGCCGTGGCACGCGGGAAGCAGAAGGCGGACCCCCGGCGCGACGCCGTCGAGAAGGGCTGGGAGCTGGTGCGCGCCCACCCGCTGTTCCGCTCCCTCGGCGGATACCTGTACACGGCGGAGGACGGCGAGCTGCCGCACGACCGGTGGGCTTACATCACACCGGGCGGCAGCGTGCGTCACCATCCGCGCAGACGGGCCGAGCCGGACGAGTGGGCGTGGGTGTTCGCGCACTGCCTGCTGCACGCGGGGTTCGGGCACCTGGATCCCCGTGAGGCCGGGCCCGACGACCTGGGCAGGGAGGAGAGCCCCCGCGGGGGGCCGCCGCGGCGCGCTCCCCGTCATCCGTACCTGGCTGCCTGCTGCCTGGGCGTCGACCGGTTCCTGGCCACCCTCAAGATCGGCCGAGCGCCGGAGCCGCTGCCGCCGGTCTTCCCGCCCCAGGACGAACGCACTCTGGCCGCGATGTGGCGCACGTCAGGGGTGCCCGCGGAGTTCGACGTGCCGGCCTTCCCCGACTTCTTCGCTGGCAATGCCGAGACGGCCGACAACAGCGACCACCAGGGGGCGTTCGCGGTCGGGATCTCCGCCGCGGCGACGACGGCGATCGAGGTCGCGGGAGGCGTCCGCGCTTCGGCCGGGAGCCCGGTCAAGAAGCCGTGGGACCACGCCCTCGGCTGGTTCGTGTCGTCGTACCCCCTGCTGGGGGCCCTCGCGGCGGGCATGACGATCGTGGCGGACGTCGACCTCGCCCGGGGCTGGGACATCTCGGTGGCCGCGGTCAACGCCGAGGCCGCTGAGATCTACGTGAACCCGCTGGTCTCGATGACCACGGAGGAGTGGCGGTTCGTGCTGGCCCACGAGATGCTCCACGCCGCGCTGCGCCACGGTGAGCGGACCGGCGGACGGGAGCCCTACCTGTGGAACGTCGCCTGCGACTACGTCGTCAACGGCTGGCTGGTCGAGATGGGCGTCGGCGAGATGTCCGAGGGGATGCTGTACGACCCCTCGCTGCACGGGCTGTCCTGCGAGGCCGTCTATGACCGGATCGCGCACGACCTGCGCCGCCTGCGCAAGCTCGCCACGCTGCGCGGGCGCGGCCTGGGCGACGTGCTCGGCGAGCCGCTGCCGCGTCCCGGCGCGCCCGGACGCCACGTCGACCTGGACGAGTACTACCGCAACGCCCTCGTCACCGGTCTCGCCTACCACCACAACGGAGGCAGGGGGACGGTGCCGGCCGGGCTGGAGCAGGAGATCCGGGCCCTCGATCACCCGCCGCTGCCGTGGGACGCCGCGCTCGCGCGCTGGTTCGAGGAGCACGTGCCCGCGGTGGAGCGCCGCAGCACCTACGCCCGGGCCTCCCGCCGCCAGTCGGCGACGCCCGGCATCCCCCGCCCCGGCCGGCTGCGGCCCGAGGAGGCGGTGCGCCGCGCCACGTTCGGGGTCGTGCTCGACACCTCGGGGTCCATGAACGTGCGAGTCCTGGGCAAGGCGCTCGGCGCCATCGCCTCGTACGCGACCGCGCGGGACGTGCCGCGTGCCCGGGTCGTGTTCTGCGACGCCGTCGCCTACGACGCGGGCTACCTGCCCGTCGAGGACATCGCCGGCAGGGTTCGCGTGCGGGGGCGCGGCGGGACGATCCTCCAGCCGGGCGTCAACCTGCTCGAACGGGCCGAGGACTTTCCCGGGGACGGCCCGATCCTGGTCATCACCGACGGCGAGTGCGACGTGGTCCGGATCCGCAGGGAGCACGCGTTCCTCATCCCGGCCGGCGCCGTCCTGCCGTTCATCCCGCGCGGGCCGGTCTTCCGCATGACCTGACCGCGCCGTCGCTCCCCAGTGGGCCGCAACCGGGTCGCAAGAGCCCGTCGTGATGCTGGTGGCCGTACGGACGACCATGAAGATCGGGAGGAGAGCGGGATGACGAAAACGGCTGCGCGTCTGGGGCGTTCGGGGGCGGTGGCGGTCCTCGCCGTGGGCGTCGCGCTGGGCGGCGCCACGTCCGCGAGCGCGGCGGCGAGCGCCCCCGTGAATGCCCCCAAGAGTGCCCTCATGGATGCCGCTGTGAGCGCCGCCGGCAGGCTGGGGCCGTACGGCTACGGCGGCGTGACGCTGGGGATGAGCGCCAAGCAGGCCCAGAAGACCCGCGGAGTCGTCAAGAAGTTCGGCGGCGGCGGAGGCGGCTGCTCGGGCTGGGACCTGAAGGCGCATCCGACCGGCAAGGACGGGGCCGGCCTGTTCATCTCGAAGAAGCGAGGCGTCGCCGTGATCTTCGCGCCCAAGGGCGTCAGGACCCCCGAGGGCATCGGGATCGGCTCCACCCGCAAGCAGTTGGAGAAGGCCTATCCCCATCTCAGGACGGCCGCCAGCGGTTACCCCGTCACCACGGTCCCCGGCAACCGCAGGGCCGACTACGTCTTCCTGCTGTCGCGCGGCGGCAGGATCTACCAGCTGGCCCTGAGCCTCAAGACCCAGGACTGCGTCAACTAGGTCGTGTCCCGGGGCCGGGACGGGTGAGGTGTGCGGCGGCGTCGGTGGCGGTGTCGTGGATGGGCAGCTCCGAGTCGAGGCCGGTGATCCGGAGCATCCGGGCGAAGCGCCCGTGGGCGCCGCTGAGCGCCAGGCGCCCGCCGGCCGCCCTGACGGCGCTCAGGGCCCCCATGAGGACGCTCAGTCCGGTCGAGTCGCAGAATTTGAGCCCTTCGGCGTCGACCACGATGCGGGGCGGGGTGCGCAGCCCGACCGCCTCGGCCAGGCAGGCGCGCAGCGAGGGGGCGGCGACCAGGTCCAGGTCACCGAACATCCTGATGACCACGACGTTCTCGTCCAGAACGGTGAGCATGGAGAAGCTGTCGGGCTGTCCGTGCCTTCCCGGTTCCACTCGTGCTCGCCCCTGCTCACCTGGCCCTGCGATCCGGCCGTCACCGTACGGTGGGGGCCAGAACTGTCCGTCAATGATTGCACATGGCAAACGATGCCCCGGCCAGGCCGTCAGGGGCGTTCCCTGCGGACGAGCAGCATGGCCGCGTCGTCGGTGAGGGGCCCGCCGACGTGCGTGACCAGGTCGTGTTCCAGCAAGTCGAGCGTGATCTGCGGATCGTCGTCGGACCGCAGGAGGCGGGGTGCCCGGTCCTCAAGGGGATAGAAGGCGCCGTCCCGGTCCCGTGCCTCGATCACGCCGTCGGTGTAGAAGAGGATCCGGTCGCCCTGGCGGAACGCGCACCCGTACGGCCGCGGCCCGGCCGGGGCGAGCTCGACCAGGCCGAGCGGCGGCGTCTCCTCACGTGGTTCGAGCCGGCGGACCCGGCCGTCGCCCGTCAGCAGCAGAGGCGGCGGGTGGCCGTAGTTGAGCAGTTCGATCTCGTCCTCGCGCACCTCGGCGAGCACGGCGGTGACGAACTTCTCCCCGCCGAGCCGCCGCGTGAGGTGGTCCTCCAGGCACTGGCCGACAGCGGCGAGCGTCGGCTCGTCGTAGGCGGCCTCCCGGAAGGCGCCGACCACGGAGGCCGCCGTCTCCACGGCCGCCAGGCCCTTGCCCTGCACGTCACCGACGATCACCCGGACGCCGCCGGGCCCCCTGGTGATGTCGTACAGGTCCCCGCCGATGCGGGCCTCCACCGTGGCGGACGTGTAGGACAGGGCGACGCGCAGATCGCCCGCGTGCCGGGGCACCGGGCGCAGCAGCACGCGCTGGACCGCCTCGGCGACGAGGCGGACGTTCGCCAGCGTGCGCTCGCCCTCGGCGCGGAGCCGGCACGCCAGCGCGGCGGCCGCGGTGACCCCGACGATCGCGACCAGCGTGATCGTGATCACCGGGCCGCCGAGCAGACGGTCGTGGTAGGCCAGCGGCACGGACAGGGCGAGCGCGACCAGTCCGGCCAGCACCGTGTGGCGCGTGCCGCCCGTCACCGCGGCGAACGCGGGCCCGAGGGTCAGCAACGGCAGCAGGCCCAGGGTGGGCCCGGCGAGCAGGTCGAGCACCACCACCGCCGCCATGGCGGCGAACGGCAGCGTACGGAGGACAGCCTGTGTTCCCATCGCGACTCCAGCGCCGCTATGAGCCGGTCCATGGTGGCATTCCCGCGAGCGCCCGCCCTACCCGCCGGATCGGAGCGGCGCCCGCTGAATACCGGTAACGGGTATCGTTGAAGGATGCACGGGTACAGCGGGGACAAACAGGCCTACCTCACCCGCCTGCGCCGGATCGAGGGACAGATCCGAGGGCTGCAGCGGATGGTGGACGAGGAGGCCTACTGCATCGACATCCTCACCCAGGTCTCGGCGGCCACCCGCGCCCTCCAGGCGGTGGCGCTCGGCCTGCTGGAGGACCACATCGCCCATTGCGTCGCCGACGCCGTCAAGAGCGGAGGCCCGGAGGCGGGCGAGAAGGTGAAGGAGGCCTCGGCGGCCATCGCCCGGCTCGTCAGGTCGTGATCAGCGTTATCGATCATCGGCATCACCGCGCTTGAACGGATCGTCCGGTCGAGCAACCGTCCCGGGCCCCATCGGGTACCCGGGACGGTCCGTGCTCTCAATGCCTTCAGCGGCTCGCCGAAGTCCGCAATCCGAGCGCGTTGTCGAGCTCTTCCAAGGTCAGTCGGTTCTCCGTGATGTTCACGGCCTCCAGCACCTCGGCGTAGAGCGCGATCTCGTCCAACGCGACACGGTCGTGGACCCGAGAGTCCAGGTCGTCGTGCCCCACCGCGTCGTCCTTCCTTCCGCAGCCCACACCCATCACGAGGTTACGTCCGGGTACCTTCGCGCGACATGGCCCATCGTGACCATTCCGGCCGGCGTCCCTCGTCCCTCCGGGACCATTTCCCTGATACCGAGATCACGATTCGATGAAAAAGACGGTGATGAGGGGAAGGGATTGCTAAAGCGGAGGTAAGGACGAAATATCCGAATTAGAAGTTTCGAACAGCCAGCTCCCGGACTCCTCCAGGTCGCGCCTGTGCTCCGCCGCCTCCTGCGGGCGCGGATCGTCGCGCTGGTGGATCAGGCACTGCACGACCGCGGCGCACACCGGGAAGCCCACGGTGGGCGCGGGCGTGCCCGTCAGGGCGCACCAGGCCAGGCCGGTCGCATACGCGGAGCCGAGCAGGGCGGCGGCCGTCTCGCGGTCCGGCGGGACCAGCCCCGGCGGCAGCTCGCCGCCGGCCGGCCAGCAGCCCCGCAGCGGATGGGCGGGATCGGTGAGCGCGAGATAGAGCGACTGCCGGAGTTCGTCGTCCATCCACGGATACAGCGCGGTGACCACCTGCGCGGTCTGTGAACTGCCCGGCGCCGCCCAGGCGGGTTCGGACACGCCGCACACGCCCGCCACGTCGGCGGCGAGCAGCGCGGCCGCCACCGCCCGCGGATCCATTCCCCGGGCGGCCGTGTAGCCCAGGGCCTCGACGAGGTCGTACAGGGTGTGCCGGAAGTGCTCGCCCGGCGCCCACTCCGGGAGCGTGGCGGGGACGAGGTGCGGGGGGCAGCGCGCCAGCCAGGCCTGCCGTACGGCGCCGCCGGGCATGGCGTGCTGGTCCAGCCAGGGGCTGGTGAGCAGTGGCTCGGACATCGCGATCAGCGCGTCGGCCCGCGGGCGGAACCGGGGGTCGGCGCGCAGCACCGTGGCCGTCTCGGCCATCAGTCCGGCGAGGCGCAGGCCGGCGTCCCCCGCGCCGGAGCGCATCCGCTCGGCGTACAGGGCCACGAGCGCGTCGAGCGACCCCATGGGCAGCCAGCGCACCCAGTCGTCACCGGGCAGCGGCCGGGCCAGGAACTCGCCGAACATCGACAGCATGACCTCGTTGCCGTCGAAGGCGGGCGCGTAGGCGCACCACATGATCGTGCCCCACACGGTCGCCACCGTGGCGGCCACGTCGCGGGCGAAGATCTCCCGGTAGACGCTGTCGCCGAGGGGGAAGTCCTCCCGGCGCAGCCCGCGATGGGCCAGGAGCAGCGCACGGAGCCGTTCGGTGATCTCGTGGGGCACGTCCGGGCCGACGAAGGCCTGGGTGGACCCGCGGTCGTACGCGAAGTCGGGACCGGTGGGTATCAGCGCCGGCGGGATCGCGACCTCCGGCGGGTGCGGCCGGGCGGCGGTCCGGACGGCCGGGTGCAGCGGCGGCGCCGACAGGTGCCAGCGGCCGTCGACGCGGTCCAGGCGATACCAGCGGGCGTGCGCGCCGAACAGCCACCACACGCCGTCCGGGGTGACCAGCGCCCGCTGGGCCAGGGTGTGCGCCCGTGCGAGCGGCGGGAGCAGCGCCCACCGGGGGTCGCCGACGACGGCGCGCACGTCGCGCTCCATCGCCGTGAACCCGTCCCAGTACACGCGGCAGCGACTCCTCCGTCCTCTGGAGAGGACGGTCTCTCGCCTGCCCGGCCGGAGTGGGCGACGGCCGGACCCCGGCCGATGCCCCTCCGGGGCACCGATTGCCGGGACGATCTCCGGCGGTCCCCTCGCTGGATCCGATGGTAGCTCGCCGGTCCGACAGGCGGCGGGAGCCCGTGGCGCACCGGGGGGCCGTCGGTGAAAGTTTCATGGGCCGGGAGGCGTTGAGCAGCGCATATCCGTATTTCTAGGGATCGGGACGCATCCCGAGGGCGCCCGCCACTTGGCATGAACTGCCGTGGCGTATTCCATAGGTGCTCGTGACGGAGATCCAGCAGGCCGGGACCGCCCGGGAGCAGGGCGCGGACGAGGCATCGGAGAAGATGACGTCCGTGGACAGCTCTGGCGGCACGGCGACCGGCGAACAGACGGGGCCGCAGTCGGGCCGGACATGGCGGGCGGTGTGGTGGCTCGGCCGGCCGAGCGACCGCACGGCCCTGCTGATCTGGTTCTTCTGGCAGATCGCCTGCTACATCTACCTGATACTCGCGGCGCCCGGCCGTACGGAGGACCCGATCCTCGACCGGTTCAACCGGTACGACTCCTACAACTTCATGGACATCGCGCGGTACGGCTACGACGGCCGGCCGGAGGACCAGGACTCGCCGCGGCTCGTCGCGTTCTTCCCGGGGCTGCCGCTGCTGCTGCGCGCCGTGCAGTTCGTCATCCCGGACCTGAGGCTCGCCCTCGTCCTGATCTCGTTCGTCGCGAGTGCCGTCGTGGCGGTGGCGCTGTCGCGGCTGAGCGAGTCGTACCGGGAGGGCAGCGGCCACTGGACCGTGCTGGCGTTCTTCTGCAGCCCGTTCGCGGTGTTCCTGCTCGCCGGCTACACGGAGGCGCTGTTCCTCGCGCTGGCCATCCCCGCGTGGCTGCTGGCGCGCCAGGGCCGGTGGGAGGCGGCCGCCATCTGCGCCGCCTTCGCGTCGTCCATCCGTATCTCCGGGCTCTTCCTCGCCCTCGGGCTGGCCGTGCAGTTCCTCGTCGCGCGCAACGGGCTGCGTGCCCCGAAGGGGTGGCGGAAGGCGCCGTGGCTGCTGCTGCCGGGCGTGCCGGTGCTGGCGTACATGCTCTATCTCTGGAACCGCACGGGCGACCTGATGGCCTGGAAGGCGGCGGAGGCGCGGTATTGGGGCCGCTATCCCGAGGCGCCCTGGAACGTGTTCATCAACACCTGGCACCGGTCGTTCGACGAGCCGGCTCTGACGACGTCGTACCGCGAGGAGATCATCGCGGCGATCGTGCTGGTCGTGCTGATCCTCGCGCGGCTGGTCCGGCGCAGGTGGGCCGACTTCGCCTATCTGGCGCCGCAGGCGGTGGCGCTGCTGGCGATGTCGTCGTTCTACATGTCGGTGGGCCGGGCCTCGCTGCTGTGGTGGCCGCTCTACATCTCCGTGGGCGTCGTCGGCACCCGAAGGCCCTGGGTTCTCATGGCCTACATCGCGGTCGCCGCGCCGGTGATGGCAATCAATGTCGGAAATTTCACCACAGGCGCCTGGGTGGGTTGATCGCTGCTGACTAGCTTCTCCATGTATGGGGGCATATGTGGCAGTAGCGGCAATTGTGACGCTTGCGGTCGCGGGTCTTCCGTCGCCCGCCGACACCTACCGGGTGAGCGTGCTCACCTACAACGTCTGTGCCGCGGGCAACAGCGCCGGCACCTGCGTACGCGACCTGACGCCGCAGCGCCGCAGAACCTGGGCAGGCCAGGTCTCCGCGCTGATCCGGTCGAGGGACGTGGACGTCGCCTCCTTCACCGAGATGTGCTACGCGCAGGTCGGCCTGCTCCGGCGTGAGCTGCCCGGCTACCGCCTGGTCTGGTACGGCTACGCCAAGGGCGGCGGGCCGGGCCGAGAGGACCGGTGCCGCACGTTGTGGGGCGACCTCACCCCGGACACGGCGCCGCCGGACGGCAAGACATTCGGTATGGCGCTCGCGCTGAAGAACGGGGCCGAGGGTCCGCCGCCGCTGCGGCGGCTGCTGCGCGCCGACCACGCCCCGGCCGTGCCCGGCGAGACGATCCACCCGCGCGGCCTGCTGTGCGCCACGGGACGGGTCGGCCCGCGCCGCTCGGTCTGCTGCGTGACCCACATCTCCGACACCGAGACCCCGCGGCAGGTCACCGGACTGGTGGCGCGTTACGCCGGCGGCGCGCCGGTCATCCTCACCGGCGACTTCAACCGCGAGCCCGGCCACGACCAGCTCACCGGCGTGTACGGCATGGGCCTGGGCGACGGCGGCTACGTCGAGGCCGGCGCCGAGTCGTGCGGGCTCGCGCGCCGCGGCGGCGAACCGACCACGCGCGGCGGCCGGAAGATCGACTACATCTTCGCGACCGAGGCCGACTACCGGCCGGGCGGAGCCGAGGTCATCAGGACCGACCCGGAGCTGTCGGACCACCTGGCGCTGGCCGGCACGCTCATCGGGAGCGAACCGAGGCCGCGGCGTGACGGCGGGCCTTGGCGAGGTAGTTGTCCGGCGTACGCGCGAAGGAGGCGCGATCGTCGTCGGTGAGCTCACGGACGACCTTGCCCGGCACGCCCGCGACCAGCACGCCCGCCGGGACGCGGCGGCCGGGCGGCACGACGGCCCCCGCGGCGATCAGGGAACCGGCTCCGACGACCGCCCCGCCGAGCACGACCGCGCCGATGCCCACGAGCGCGCCGGTCTCCACGTGCGCGCCGTGCACCATCGCGCGGTGGCCGAGGCTCACCCGGTCCTCCAGGATGGCCGGCTCGCCGGGGTCGGCGTGCAGACAGCACAGGTCCTGGATGTTGACCTCGTCGCCGACCTCGATGCGCTCGTCGTCGCCACGCAGCACCGATCCGTACCAGACGTTCGCGCCGCGCCCGAGCCGCACTCTCCCGACGACCACCGCCCCCGGGGCCACCCATGCCTCCGGATGGATGATCGGCGCGGCGTCGTCGTCCAGGTCCGCTATGTACGGCATGCCGCCATGATCCCATGTGGCGCGTGCCGAGTTCGATGCGACGCCCCGTGATCCGCCCGGCGCCTGGGGCGTTCAGGTTGCGATGTGCGACGGATAGCAGGAAAGTCGTGTCCTGGCTGCGTTACCGTCGTTATCTCCAACCCCAGGGTTTCTCATGACGAATCAGACCGACAACTTCCCCGACCTCATGAGTGACGACTCCTTCGAAGTCGTGATGCGTGGGTACAGCCGCAGGCAGGTCCACGACTACATGATCCGGACCCGCAACCAGATCCGGGACCTGGAGGAACGGCTGGCGCGCACGATCGACCAGGCGGAGCAGAGCCGGCTGGAGCTGGCCGAGGCGCGGCGGAGGATGGCGGAGTCGCCGCAGAACCCCGACGAACTGGGCGAGCGGCTCAGCCAGATACTCAAGCTGGCGCAGGAGGAGGCGGCCGCCAACAAGGAGGCGTCCGAGGCGGAGGCCAGGAGGCTGCGCGAGAGCTCGGCGGCCGAGGCCGAGCGGCTGGTGACGTCGGCGCGAGAGCAGGCCGACGCCATCAGGACCGCCGCCCAGGACGAGGCCGAGCGCCGCGTCGCCGAAGCCACCTCCACGGCGGACCGGCTGCTGGCGCAGGCGGGCGCGAACGCGGAGGAGACGCTGGGCACGGCCCGCGCGGAGGCGGAGGAGATCATGCGCGCCGCCCGCGCCGAGGGGGAGCGGCAGCTCACCGCCGCCCGGATGGAGGCGGAGCGGATGCTCTCCGAGGCGCGCGGGCAGGCCGAGGCCATGCTGGCGGCGGCGCAGCAGCGCGTGAACGCGCTGGACGAGCACACCGGCCGCCGGGTGGCCTACCTCACCGACACCCACACGGAGGTCGTGCGGCGGCTCAACGAGATCGGCTCGGTGCTCGGCGACCTCATGCAGCGCGAGGCCGCGGCGGGACCGGTGATCGACGAGGCCGCCGTGCTGCCGCCGCCGCAGGTGCACGCCATCGCCGCGGGCGACCCGAACCAGCGGCACGAGCCGGGTGACGAGCCGCGGCAGGCTCTGGAGGCCGCGCCGTCCGGGCAGGAGGCGCACCCCGAGGACGCCACCGGTCAGGGACGGGCGGACGACGACGAGGACGACGCGGTTCTGATCGTGGACGACGGACGCCACCAGGACGGTCACGCCGTGGCGCCCTCGCCCGAGGACACCGACGTCAACCTCGGCCGCGTGCGGCGTGCCCTGCCGGACGGGCAGTCGGTCGGAGGCAACTGAGTCGCAGGTGCAGAAGTGGTAGCGGAAGCCCCCGCCCCCGATCGGGTCGGGGGCTTCCGCGCTCATGGATCGGCGGTGCGGGTCTCCTGCTCGCGCAGCAGCTCACGCAGCCCGTCGGCCTCGTCGGCGTCGATGGTCATCGCGCATCCCGCCGCACGCTGCGCCGACGTGAGCGGGTGGTGCCGGGTCGCCCACCACCGGCCCGCGTCGCTCCGCCAGATCGTCCACTCCGGAAACTCCCGGGCGATCTCGGCGAGGCGTCGGTCAAAGGACATCCGTACACCTTCCCTCGCCGTGTGCCCGGTGTTCTTGACGTCTCCTCCTCAAAGTGCGGGACATCTCTAGAGAAATCAATGATCGGGATGGTCAGGTCAACGTTGCCTCTTGACCTAGGCGTCCAAGTCGTACTGAAGTACATAGGACGCCGCGTCCAGGATCATCTCGTTGACCTCGACCGGCATGCCTCCCTCCGCGAAGGCCACCCGGGTGACGGAGATCACCGGCGTGCCGGCGGGTAGGTTCAGCGACTCGGCCTCGCCGGGCAACGGCATCCGCGCCCGCACCTCCTCGCTGAAATGGACGGGAGCCCGGCCGAGCTCGCCCAGCCGGGCGTACACCCCGCCGGGACCGGTGTCGGGCAGGACGATCGCCGTGCCCTCCACGAGATCGGCGGGAAAGCAGGAGGCCGCGAGCTGCACGGGACGGCCGTCCACGGAGTAGCGGCGCCGGCGCACCCACACCTCGCCCGCGCCGAGCACGCGGGCGACCTGCTCGCTCGCCGGCTCGCGCACGATGCTCACCTCGTCCACGACGTACGACCGGCCCCGGGTGTCGGAGTCCCAGATGGCCAGGCCCCGCGCCCACTGCTCACGGGAGAGCCGGCGGGACCCGTGGCGGCGGATGGGGCGGAACAGCCGCACGTAGACGCCTGATCCCCGCTTGGGCACGGCGAGCCCTTCGTTTATCAGTACGGCGAGCGCCTGCCGTGCCGTGGCCCGAGCGACGCCGTGCTCCTTCATGAGCGCGTTCTCGCCCGGTAGCCGGTCGCCGTCACCGAGCGCTCCGGACAAGATCTGATCGCGCAGCCTGTCGGCGATGCGGCGATAGATCGGGGCCTCGTGATGCACCGACGGGGATTCCGTCACGTTTGATCACCCTCTGTCACCAACGGGGGTTTGGCGTCTCCAGAGAACTTGCCCCGTCTTGTCCACGATCGCACAGAGCTTGGGGTGCGTCTTGTGCTTACTTTGCGCTGATCGTGCCGGTGTGGCGATCCCTGGGGGTTATAGCCGTCCGCATCCGTGGAACGGTCCTTTCCGGTATTGCCGGTACCGGGAACGCTCCGTCATCGCCATAACGACAACAACGGATATTTCGGTACATAATGCGGTGACGAAGGAGTTGCCGATGGTTCTCAGCCGTGCCGAATGCCAGGACCTCGACGCCAAGGATCCGCTCGGGGAGTTCCGCGACGAGTTCTCGCTGCCTCCCGGGGTCGTCTACCTGCTGGGCAACTCGCTCGGCGCGCTGCCCCGGCGGACGCCGGAACGGGTGGCCCGCACGGTCGAGACCGAGTGGGGGGTGCATCTCGGGGCCAGCTGGAACACGGCCGGCTGGTGGGACATGCCGCAGAGCACCGGCGACCGCATCGCGCCCCTGATCGGCGCGCGCCCCGGCGACGTGCTGGCCGGCGACTCCACCTCGGTGAACATCTTCAAACTGGTCACGGCCGCCCTTCCGCTGCGGCCCGGCCGCCGTGTGATCGTCTCCGACCTCGACAACTTCCCCACGGACCGGTACGTCGTGGAGGGCGCCGCCCGGGCGCTCGGCGCGTACGAGATCAGGGACATCGGCGAGGGCGGCCGCTCGCTGGAGGACGCCCTCGGCGACGACGTCGCGCTCGTGCTGCTGTCGCACGTGGACTACCGGACGGGCGCGGCCAGGGACATGGCGGCGGTGACCGAGCGGGTCCGGGCGGCCGGCGCGCTCATGATCTGGGACCTGTGCCACAGCGCCGGGGCGCTGCCCGTGCGGGTGGGCGAGGCGGACTTCGCCGTCGGCTGCACCTACAAGTACCTGAACGGCGGGCCCGGCGCCCCCGCGTACCTGTACGTCGCGCCCCGCCACCAGGACGCCGTCCAGAACGTGCTGTCGGGCTGGCACGGGCACGCCGCGCCCTTCGACTTCGAACCGCACTACCGCCCCGCGGCCGGTGTGCGGCGCTTCGCCACGGGCAGCCCGCCGATCCTGTCGTACGCCGCGCTGAACGCGTCGCTCGACATCTGGGAGCGGGCGGACCTCGACGAGGTCAGAGCCAAGAGCCTGGCCCTGACCTCGCTGTTCGTCGAGCTGCTCGACGACCTCGTCGACCCGGGGCTCGGGCTCGTCCTGGCCACCCCGCGCGACCCGGAGCGGCGGGGAAGCCAGGTCAGCTACCGTCACCCGCAGGGCTACCCCGTGGTGCGCGCGCTCGCGGACCGGGGAGTGGTGGGCGACTACCGCGAGCCGGACTTCGTCCGTTTCGGCTTCGCGCCGCTGTACCTGCGCTACGTCGACGTGTACGACGCGGCGGCCACGCTGGCCGAGGTGCTGGGCGAGGAGCTGTGGCGGGACGAGCGCTACGCGCGACGGCTCACGGTCACCTGACGTGCGTCAACGGCGGCGGCGGGCCAGCCCGGCGACGATGTCTCCGGCCAGCGCCACGCAGCGGTCGCAGATGCGCCCGCCCTCGCCGTGGACCATGTGGACGCGCGGGCCGGGCGGCCTGCGGCAGAAGGAGCAGGCGGCGTCGCGCTTCATGCGGCGGTTGACCAGGTGGCGGTGGGCGAAGGCGGGAGTGAAGCGCCGCCTGCGCGCGCTCCGCCTGATGTAGCCGAACCGCTCACCGATGGCGGTCCAGGACGCGCCGGCCTCACGGGCGCGGCGCACCGCCAGATCGAGCAGGGCGTCCGCCTCGCCGCCCAGTTCGGGAACCAGGGTGATCGCGGCGGACAGGATTTCCAGGGGATCTTCGGGGTCGCGTGCGCTCGAGCGGGCCCGCTCGAGTAAGTCAGATGCCTCCATGGCGGACACCATAGGCCGCCGTACAAAGACGATCAAGCGCGACCACGGTGCGTAGGCTGGCCTGGTGAGGATGCCCGAGGAGCGGGCCCGCGCCCTGTTCTCCGCGGCCCGCGTGGCCCGCCTCGCGACCGCCGGGGCCGAGGGGGCGCCGCGGCTCGTCCCGGTCACGTTCGCCGTGCTGCGGGAGGGTGAGAAGGGCGTCGTGGTGACGGCCGTGGACCACAAGCCGAAGGCCACCGCCGACCTGCGGCGGCTGCGCGACATCCGCGACAACCCCCGCGTCTGCCTGCTGGCCGACCACTACGAGGACGACTGGGAACGGCTGTGGTGGGTGCGGGCCGACGGGCGGGCCCGCGTCGTGGAGGGCGGCGCCGAGCATGAGCGGGCCGTGGCGGGGCTGGCGCGAAAGTACGCCCAGTATCGCGAGCGTCCCCCGGCCGGGCCCGCGATCCTCGTCCGGGTCGAGCGCTGGTCGGGCTGGTCGTACGGCGAGCCGTAGGCCGGCGGACGTGGTCAGGCGGGCGGGAAGGGGTCGTCTCCCCGGGCGATCGTGTCCAGCATGCGCGCGGTGAACGCCTGGGTCGCGCGGTGGACGCCGGGGCCGAAGCTGATCCTGGCCACGCCGAGGGCCGCGAGGTCGCGGACGGCCGGCACACCGGGCCGCATCAGCACGTTGATCGGTCCGCCGATCTCCCGGGCGAGCGCGCCGATCGCCTCGGGATCGCTCGCGAGGATCGGGTAGACGCAGTCGGCGCCGGCCGCGAGGTAGCGGCGGCCCCGGTCGATCGCCTCCGCGAGCCTGTCGCCGGGGCTGCCGGCACCGTGGATGAAGGTGTCCACCCGGGCGTTGACCACGAGGCCGGTCCCGGCCTCGGCCGCCGCCGCCCGCACGGCGGCGAGGAAGTCCGCCTGCTCGGTGGCGTCGATCATCGCCCCGGTCGCCGGGTCGGAGTCCTCCAGGTTGCAGCCCACGGCGCCCGCGGCGGCCAGCCGTTCGACGAGTTCGGCGGCCCTCAGCCCGTAGCCGCGCTCCACGTCGGCGGTGACGGGGACGGCCACGACCCGGGTGATGCGGGCCACGGCCGCGAACATCTCGTCCACGGGTGTGTCGTGCCCGTCCTCGTAGCCCAGCGAGGCCGCGACGGACTCGCTGCCGGTGGCGACGGCGGGGAACCCGGCCGCCTCGACGGCGCGCGCCGACGCGGCGTCCCAGGCGTTGGGCAGCACGACGGGGTCGCCGGGCACGTGGAGCGCGCGCAGGACCGCCGCCTTCTCGTGGATCTCAGCCATAGGGACACCCTAGAGACCCCGGCCGGTGAGAACGCCACCCGTCTACCGGGGAATGAGGGGAAATCGCCGTGAGTTTGAGGGGTCAAGTGTGGTGACGGTCGCGCGGAGCCCTCGGATACGCTCGCGGAACCGGCCCCCCGATCCCCCGACCATTCCCGTCAGGAGAGTTTCATGAGCGACATCGACAGCGCTGTCGACCAGGCCGGGGCGGACAGCCGTCCCAGGGTGGACTTCTACTTCGACCCCGTCTGCCCGTTCGCGTGGGTCACGTCACGGTGGATCCTGGAGGTCGAGAAGCAGCGCGACATCGACCTGCGGTTCCGCGTGATGAGCCTGTCCGTGCTGAACGAGGGCAAGGAGGACCTGTCCGACTTCTACCGCGAGGCGGTGCCCAGGTGGCGGGGCCCGGTCCGGGTGTGCGTCGCCGCCGCGCAGCACCACGGGGAGGCCGTGCTGCGCGACCTCTACACCGCGATGGGCACCCGCATCCACAACCAGGACAACAAGGACTACGGCGTCGTGGCCAAGGAGGCGCTCGCCGAGGTCGGGCTGCCGGTCGAGCTGGCCGACGCCGCCGGCACCGACGAGTACGACGAGGCCCTGCGCCGCATGCACCACGAGGGCATGGACCCGGTCGGCGACGAGGTCGGCACACCCACGATCCACATCGACGGCGTGGCGTTCTTCGGCCCGGTGATGACGCGCGTCCCGCGTGGTGAGGAGGCCGCCCGCATCTTCGACGGCGCCCTCGCCATGGCGAAGTTCCCGTACTTCTACGAGATGAAGCGCAGCCGCACCACCGACCCCGAGTTCGACTGACACAGTCCGGGCTGAGGGGCGCCGCTCACCTCGGCGGTTCCTCCGGGGACCGCCGGGGCGCCGCCTTGCCGGTGCTCCTGAACAGCGCACGCATGGTCGCCAGCGCGGGGGACCTGTCGTCGGACCGCCTGGCCAGGCTGATCGTGCGGTGCAGGCCGGGCGGGGCGAGCCGCCGTACGCCGAGGGGGTTTTCCGCTAGGTCGGCCACGGTCCTCGGCACGAGGGCGAGACCCATCCCCCCGCTGGCCAGAGCGCACGACATGCCGTAGTTGCCCGTCTCATACGCCACGACGGGCGGCGCCAGCCCCTCGCGGCGGAACAGCGCCTCCAGCGCCTCGCGGTTGGCCAGCCCGCGCGTGCCGCTGATCAGCGGCCGCCCGGCGAGCTCCGGCCACGGCAGCGGCTCGGCCGCGTCGGTGAGCGCGTGCCCGGGAGCGGCCACCAGCACCAGCTCCTCCACCAGCAGCGCCTCGACGGTGACCCCCGAGGGCATCGGCGGATCGGGCTGATGCTCGTAGGTGTGCGTGAGCACGAGATCCGCCTCGCCCGTGGCCAGTGCGGGCAGCCCGGACGGCGGTTCGTACTCCCTCACATTCACCTCGACGGCGGGGTGAGCCCGCCGGAACGCCGCGAGGACCGGCGGTAACAGGTGGATGCCCGCGGTTGTGAACGTGCCGATCGTGATGTGCCCGCCGGACAGGCCGGCGAGCGCGGCCAGCCCGTGGCGGGCCCGTTCCAGCTCGTCGAGCACCCGCCGGGCGTGCTCCACCAGCAGCTCGCCCGCCGCCGTGAGCGTGGCGCCGCGGCGGTGCCGGATCACCAGTACGGCTCCCGCCTCCCGCTCCAGCTTGGCCATCTGCTGCGACAACGCGGGCGGCGTGTAGCCGAGGCGGGCGGCCGCCCGGGTTATCGAACCCGCCTCGGCGACCGCCACCAGCGCCGCCAGGCGCGTGACATCGTGCATGAAGCAATGCTTAACACCACCTCGCCAAATGTGACATACCTCACGAAGACTCCGGTCCCGCATCCTCGACTCACGACAGACGGGAACTGGAGGAGCGGATGTCCACAACACGATCGACCCGGCCGTTCGAGGTGTGCGTGATCGGAGCGGGGCCGCGCGGCATGTCGGTGGTCGAGCGGCTGTGCGCCAACGCGCGGCGGCTGCCGCCGCGGGCACGGGTCCTGCTGCACGTCGTGGATCCCTACCCGCCGGGGGCCGGTCAGGTGTGGCGCACCGACCAGCCCGGCCAGCTGCTGATGAACACCGTCGCCTCGCAGGTCACGCTCTTCACCGACCCCAGCGTCGACATCCGCGGGCCGCTGGAGACCGGCCCCAGCCTGTACGAGTGGGCGCGCCACCTGGTGCTCTTCCCGGACGGCGTCGAGGAGGACGTGCTCGCAGAGGCGCGGCGGCTCGGGCCCGACACCTATCCCAGCCGCGCCTTCTACGGCCGCTACCTGCGCTGGGTGTTCGAGCGGGTGGTCGCGCGGGCGCCTCGGCGGGTGGAGGTGCGGGTGCACGCCACCCGGGCGACCACGCTCGACGACGTGCCCGGCACCGGCGCGCAGCGGGTGGTGCTGGAGGACGGCACCGTGCTCGGCTCGCTCGACGCGGTGGTCCTGGCGCAGGGGCACCTGCCGGTCGAGCCCACGGACGCCGAGCGGGAGGCAGCCGCGTACGCCGCCGCCCACGGCCTGGTCCACGTGCCGCCGGCCAACCCCGCAGACGCCGACCTGAGCGACGTGCGGCCGGGGGAGGCGGTGCTGCTGCGCGGCCTCGGGCTCAACTTCTTCGACCACATGGCGCTGCTGACGCTCGGGCGCGGCGGCCGGTTCGAGCGGGGTGAGGCGGGCCGCCTCGTCTACCGGCCCTCCGGCCGCGAGCCCCGCCTGTACGCCGGATCGCGCCGGGGCATCCCGTACCAGTCCAGGGGCGAGAACGAGAAGGGCGTCGAGGGCAGGCACGAACCGCTGCTGCTCACGCCGGGCAGGATCGCGTCGCTGGCCGTGCGCTCGGCCGCTCGCGGCGGGCTCGACTTCCGCGCCGACCTGTGGCCGCTGATCGCCAAGGAGGTGGAAACCGTCTACTACGCCACCCTCCTCGCGCGGCGGGAGTGCGAGTGCGTCGCCGCCCGCTTCCGCGCCGCCTACCTCGCCCGCCCCTGGGGCGACGCCGGGGAGGCCCTGGTGCTCGACGCCTTCGGCATCGGGCCGGCGGTCCGGTGGGACTGGGAGAGCGTGGCCGAGCCGTACCGGGGGATCGGCTTCACCGGCCCGGACGACTGGCGCGCGTGGCTGACCGCCTATCTGCGCACCGACCTGGCCCAGGCCCGCGCGGGCAACGTGAGCGGGCCGCTGAAGGCCGCCCTCGACGTGCTGCGCGACCTGCGCAACGAGGTCAGGCAGGTGGTCGACCACGGCGGGCTCACCGGGCGCTCGCACCGCGACGACCTCGACCGGTGGTACACGCCGCTCAACGCGTTCCTGTCCATCGGGCCGCCGGCCGAGCGGGTCGAGCAGATGATCGCGCTCGTCGAGGCGGGCGTGCTCACCGTCGTCGGTCCCGGCATGCGCGTCCACGCCCGCGACGGCGTCTTCGAGGCCGAGTCGGCCGCCGTGCCGGGGTCCGTCGTACGGGCCAGGGTGCTCGTCGAGGCGCGGCTGCCCGAGATCGACCTGCGGCGCACGGCCGACCCCCTGCTGCGCCACCTGCTCCGGACCGGCCAGTGCCGGGCGTACGTGATCGGCGGGCGGCGCGGCGAGGACGGCCACGAGACCGGTGGTCTTGCCGTCACCCGGCGGCCGTATCGGCTGCTGGACGCGGACGGGCGGGCCCACCCGCGCCGGTTCGCGTACGGAGTGCCGACCGAGTCGGTCCACTGGGTGACCGCGGCGGGGGTGCGGCCGGGGGTGAACTCCGTGATCCTGGGCGACTCCGACGCCATCGCCCGCAGCGTGCTGACGCTGACGCCGGCGCGGGCCCTCGCGGGTGGTCGCAGGGTCGCTCGTGTGGCCGCCGGACCGCGTACGGCTCTCGCCGCCTCCTGCGGCGCTACCCGGGCGGGTGTCCGGTGAACGACCTCGACGGTGACCTGGATGTGGGCCTGCTGTCCCCGGTCCGGGTGGGCACGGCGGCGGAGCGGGCGACCGGAGACGGCGCGTGGCTGCGCGCGATGCTCGACGCGGAGGCCGCCCTGGTGCGCGCGCAGGCCCGGCTGGGGGTGGTCCCCGTGGAGGTCGCGGAGACGATCGGCACGGTGATCGGCAAGGTGGCGGAGGGGGGCGGCCTCGACCTGACGGCCCTGGCGCTGCGCGCCCGCGAGGCGGCCAACCCCGTCGTGGCGCTGGTCGAGGACCTGACGGCCGCCGTGGCGGCGGTGGACCAGGACGCGGCCGAATACGTGCACCGCGGCTCGACAAGCCAGGACATCATGGACACGGCCGCCATGCTGGTGGCCGCCCGGACCCTCGACCTGATCACCGCCGACCTGGACCGGGCCGCGGCCGCGCTCGCGGGGCTCGCGGCGGCGCACCGCGACACGCTGATGCCGGGCCGCACGCTGACGCAGCAGGCGGTGCCCACGACGTTCGGGCTGAAGGCGGCCGGGTGGCTGCACGCCGTACGCGAGGCGGCGGCGCGGCTGCGGCGGGTGCGCGCGGAACTGCCCGCCGAGCTCGGCGGCGCGGCCGGCACGCTGGCGGGCTACGTGGAGTACGCGCGGATCGCCGGGGTGCCCGACCCCGAGGCGTACCCGGAGCGGCTGATCGCGGCCTTCGCCGCCGAGGTGGGGCTGGCCGAGCCGGTGGTCCCCTGGCACGTCCTGCGGATCCCGGTCGCCGACCTCGCCGGGGCGCTGGCGCTCACCTCCGGGGTGCTCGGGAAGATCGCCGTCGACGTGCAGTCGATGTCGCGGACCGAGGTGGCCGAGGTCGTGGAGCCGGCCGCCCCCGGCCGGGGCGTCTCGTCGGCCATGCCGCACAAGCGCAACCCGGTCCTCGCCACCCTCGTCCGGTCGGCCGCGATCCAGGTGCCCGCGCTCGCCGCGGCCCTAGGCCACTGCCTGCTCGCCGAGGACGAGCGCCCCGCGGGCGCCTGGCACGCGGAGTGGCAGCCGCTGCGCGAGTGCCTGCGGCTGGTCGGCGGCGCCGCCGCCGTGACGGCCGAACTGGCCGGAGGGCTGGTCGCGTTCCCCGAGCGCATGCGGGCCAACCTCGCGCTCACCGGCAGCCTGACCGTCACGGAACGGGCGGCCGCCGTGCTCGCGCCGGTCCTGGGGAAGGCCGCCGCCAAGCGGCTGCTCGGGGAGGCCTCCGCGGTCGCCGCCGCGTCGGGCCGTCCCGTGGCAGAGGTGCTGAGTGAGCTCACAGTCGTGCCCGAGGGGCTGGACCTGGCCGGGCTGTTCGATCCCGCCGGATACACAGGGGCCGCCGGAGCGCTCGTCGACCGCGTTCTACGCTGCTGTCACGACGAATGAGGAGGTCCCGTGACCGGTCGCGCCCTTCCCTTCGGGCCGTCGAGCCCGATCATCCAGGCGCCCATGGCGGGCGGCGCGTCCACCCCGGCTCTGTCGGCGGCGGTGTCCGGGGCGGGCGGTCTCGGGTTCCTCGCGGCGGGCTACCGTACGGCGCAGGACGTGCGCCGGGAGATCGCGGCGGTGCGCGGGCGGACGGACCGGCCGTTCGGGGTGAACGTCTTCGTCCCCGACGCCGAGGCCGCGCGGCAGGGGTCCGGTGACGACGCGGCGGTGGCCCGGTATCGCGACGAGCTCGCCCCCGAGGCCGGGCGGTACGGCGTGACGCTGCCCGAGGCGCCCGCCCGGGACGACGACGAATGGGACGCCAAGATCGACCTGCTGGTGGAGCAGCGGGTGCCGGTGGCCGGTTTCACCTTCGGCTGCCCGCAGCCCGAGGTGACGGCCCGCCTCCACGACGCCGGGAGCGTCGTCATGGTCATGGTGAACACCCCGTGGGAGGCGGTCGCGGCGGCCGAGGCCGGAGCCGACGCGGTGGTGGTGCAGGGCCCCGGCGCAGGCGGGCACCAGGCGGCCTTCCTCCCCCCGCCGCCCACCTGGAATGCGCCCGGCGACCTGCCGGAACTCGTGGCCCTCGTGCGGGAGGCGACCGGCGTGCCGCTCGTGGCCGCCGGAGGGATCATGGACGGTGCGGACGTCGCCGCCGTCCTCGCCGCGGGCGCGGTCGCCGCGCAGCTGGGCACCGCCTTCCTGCGCACCCCGGAGAGCGGGGCGCACCCCGTGCACAAGGCCGCCCTCGCCGATCCCCGGTTCACCCGCACCGCCTTCACCCGGGCCTTCTCCGGACGTACGGCGCGCGGCCTGGCCAACCGGTTCATGGCCGAGCACGAGGCGTCGGCGCCCGCGTGCTACCCCCAGGTGCATCACCTGACGAAGGGGCTGCGCCGCGCGGCGGCCGAGCACGGCGACCCCGAGGCGATGGCCCTGTGGTGCGGCGAGGGGTACCGCCGCTCCCGCGACCTCCCCGCCGCCGCCCTCGTCGAAGCCCTCATGAGGGAACTCGCGGCCGCCCGCGCCTGACCGCCCCTTGGATGTCCATGGTCGGAGTACTGACGTTGCTTCACGGCCTGGAAGAAGGGTGGGGACGACACGGCGGCGTAATGGGCGGGTAACCCGGAGATGCGACGGTGAAAGAGGTCGGCGGAGGGCACGGGTGCTTGTTTTCGCCTCTGAACTAAGATGACCGTGTCGACGGGGAGGTTGGTCATGGCGAGGCCTCAGCGCAGGACGGTGCGGGACATCCGCAGAGGCAACCGGGCCGTGTTGCTGCGCGCGCTCTACTTCTCCGGCCCGACCAGCCGCAACGACCTCACCGCGCGCACCGGCCTGAGCGCCGCCACGGTCAGCACGATGACCGCCGACCTGCTGGGCGAGAACATCGTGGTCGAGGCGGGCCAGGTGGAGTCGGACGGCGGCCGCCCCCGCGTGCTGCTGCGCGTCAATCCCGAGTACGGCTTCGCGGTGGGCGTCGACGTCGCCGAGACGCACGTCCGGGTGGGGTTGTTCGACCTGGAGATGACCGAGCGGGCCAAGGTGGACTACATGCTGCGCCCGGCCCGGCACGATCCCGAGCTGGTCGCCCGGCACATCCTTTCGGGCGTCGAGGTCGTGCTGTCCGACGCGGGCGTTTCCCCCGAGCAGGTGCTCGGCATCGGCGTGGGCGTCCCCGGCATCGTCGAGCCGGGCGCGGACGGTGTCATCCACGCCAAGACCTTCGGCTGGGACGGCGTCCCGCTTGGAGCGCTCCTGCGCCGCGGCACCTCGCTCCCGCTGTACGTGGACAACGGCGCCAAGACGATGGGCCAGGCCGAGCTGTGGTTCGGCTCGGGCCGGGGCGCCTCGGACGCCGTCATCGTGCTGCTCGGCGTGGGGGTGGGCGCGACGATCGTGGCCGACGGCACCACGTTCCGCGGGGTCAGCAGCAGCGCCGGGGAGTGGGGGCACACGAAGATCGTGGCGAACGGGCGGCCCTGCCGCTGCGGCGGACGAGGCTGCCTGGAGGCCTACATCGGGATCGAGGCCATCCTCGACCGGGCCGGGGTCACCTCGGGGGGCGACTGGGAGGAGGACCTCGCCCGCGTGCTCGCGTCGAAGTCGCCGGTGGTGGAGGAGACCGTCACCTATCTCGGCGTCGGCCTGGCCAATCTCGTCAACCTGGTCAACCCCGAGAAGATCGTGATCGGCGGCTGGGTGGGGGTCCAGCTCGGCGAGAGCCTGCTGCCCGGCATCCGCCGCGCCACCGCGGCCAACTCGCTGGCCGAGCCGTACGCCGCGACGTCTATCGTCTTGGGCCGTCTCGGTCCCGACGCGGTCGCGCTGGGGGCCGCCACGCTCGTCCTGGAGGAGTTCCTCAACGCGCCTCAGGTGGCCAGGATCACCGCGGCCGGCTGACGCCTCGGCCGAAATTCCCTCGATCTTGCACCCCCCTGCGAAGGTGGGGACCGATTCGCGCCCGGGGGGTCGCACCCGCGGGCGTTTCCCGTCTGCGCGGCCGTATCGGGGAGGAGGCGGCCGTGGGGAACGACCCGCATCGGCGGGGCGCGAATCGGTCGGGGACCGGATTGGAGAGCGCTCTCCCGGAGAGTAGCACCCGGAAGTCCATTTCAGTCAAGACATATTTCGCGGTGTGAACTAAGCATTGACATAAGCGGGTGAAGGAGCGCACTCTCGGTCCGCTGGACCTCTCTCATCCCCCAACCCTCGTCCGAGGGGCTCCGCACCCAAGGAGACGTGCATGCCTCCATCCTCATGGCCTCATTCCCGGCCCCGGCGCCGGCGGGCCGGCCTGGTCGCCGCCGGGTTCGCCGCCCTGACGACCTTCGCGGCCGTGGCCGGCGTCGTCCCCTCCACCTACAGCGCCGCGGCGGCGGCCTGCGGCACGACCAACGTCGCGCAGGGCAAACCGGCGTCGGCCTCCTCGACGGAGAACGCGGCGTCGCCGGCGTCGGCGGCCTTCGACGGCAACACCGGCACCCGGTGGTCGAGCGCGTTCAGCGACCCGCAGTGGATCCAGGTGGACCTCGGCAGCTCGCAGCAGATCTGCAAGGTGATCCTGAACTGGGAGGCCGCCCGCGCCCAGACCTTCAAGATCCAGGTGTCGGCCGACGGCTCCGCCTGGTCGGACGCCACCGCGACGGTGAACGGCGTGAGCGGGACGCAGTCGCTCGACGTGTCGGCCACCGGCCGGTACGTCCGGATGTACGGCCTGACCCGGGCCACCGCGTACGGCTACTCGCTCTGGGAGTTCGCCGTGAACACCACGTCGGGTGGCAGTGGGACCACGTGTGGCACCGCGAACGTCGCGCAGGGCAAACCGGCGTCGGCCTCCTCGACGGAGAACGCGGCGTCGCCGGCGTCGGCGGCCTTCGACGGCAACACCGGCACCCGGTGGTCGAGCGCGTTCAGCGACCCGCAGTGGATCCAGGTGGACCTCGGCAGCTCGCAGCAGATCTGCAAGGTGATCCTGAACTGGGAGGCCGCCCGCGCCCAGACCTTCAAGATCCAGGTGTCGGCCGACGGCTCCGCCTGGTCGGACGCCACCGCGACGGTGAACGGCGTGAGCGGGACGCAGTCGCTCGACGTGTCGGCCACCGGCCGGTACGTCCGGATGTACGGCCTGACCCGGGCCACCGCGTACGGCTACTCGCTCTGGGAGTTCGCCGTCAACACCACGGGCGGCGGTGACGACGGCCCCACCCTCCCGGGCGGCGGCGACCTCGGGCCGAACGTGAGGATCTTCGACCCCTCCATGTCTAGCGCGAGCATCCAGAGCACGCTCGACACCATCTTCAGGCAGCAGGAGTCGAACCAGTTCGGCAGCCAGCGGTACGCGCTGCTGTTCAAGCCGGGCACCTACAGCGGCCTCAACGCCCAGATCGGCTTCTACACCTCGATCGCCGGCCTCGGCCAGTCGCCGGACAACGTCACGATCAACGGTGACATCACCGTCGACGCCGGGTGGTTCAACGGCAACGCGACCCAGAACTTCTGGCGCTCGGCCGAGAACCTGGCCGTGGTGCCGGTCAACGGCACCGACCGGTGGGCCGTGGCCCAGGCCGCGCCGTTCCGGCGGATCCACGTGCGCGGCGGGCTGAACCTCGCCCCCAACGGGTACGGCTGGGCCAGCGGCGGCTACATCGCCGACAGCAAGATCGACGGCACGGTGGGCCCGTACTCGCAGCAGCAGTGGTTCACCCGCGACAGCACCATCGGCGGCTGGACCAACGGCGTCTGGAACATGGTGTTCTCGGGCGTCGTCGGCGCCCCGGCGCAGAGCTTCCCGAACCCGCCGTACACGACGCTCGCGACCAGCCCGGTCACCCGGGAGAAGCCCTACCTGTACGTGGACTCGGGCGGCGCGTACCGCGTCTTCGTCCCGTCGCTGCGGACGAACTCCAGCGGCGTGAGCTGGGCGAACGGCGCGACCCCCGGCACGTCGATCCCGCTCACGCAGTTCTACGTCGCCAAGCCGTCCGACAGCGCCGCCACGCTCAACCAGGCGCTGAGCCAGGGCCTCAACCTGCTGTTCACGCCGGGCGTCTACCACCTCAACCAGACGCTCAACGTGACCCGGCCCGACACGGTGGTCCTCGGGATCGGCTACGCCACGCTGATCCCGGACAACGGCGTCGTCGCGGTGAACGTCGCCGACGTCGACGGCGTGAAGATCGCCGGCCTGCTCCTCGACGCCGGCACGGTCAACTCGCCGGTGCTGATGCGAGTCGGCCCCGACAACGCCTCGGCGAGCCACGCCGCCAACCCCATCTCCATCCAGGACGTGTTCTTCCGGATCGGTGGCGCGGGTCCCGGCTCGGCCACCACCAGCCTGGTCGTGAACAGCGACAACACGATCATCGACCACATCTGGGCGTGGCGGGCCGACCACGGCGCGGGCGTCGGCTGGAACACCAACCCTGCCGACACCGGCCTGATCGTCAACGGCGACAACGTGACGGCGTACGGCCTGTTCGTCGAGCACTACAAGAAGTACGAGGTGATCTGGAACGGCCAGGGCGGCAGGACGATCTTCTTCCAGAACGAGCTGCCGTACGACCCCCCGAACCAGGCGTCCTGGATGAACGGCTCGACCCGGGGCTACGCCGCCTACAAGGTGGCCGACTCCGTCACCAGCCACGAGGCCTGGGGGATGGGCAGCTACTGCAACTTCAGCACCGATCCCTCGATCGTGGCCGAGCGCGGCTTCGAGGCCCCCAACAGGCCGGGTGTGAAGTTCCACGACCTGCTCACGGTGTCGCTGGGCGGCGTCGGCACGATCGCCCACGTCATCAACGACACGGGCGGCCCGGCCCAGGGCACGGCCACCGTCCCGGTCAACGTCGTCAGCTACCCCTGACGGCCCGCATCCCCTGAAAAGCCGGGCGCGGCGGGAGGCTCATCGCCTCCCGCCGCGCCCCGCATTCTCGGAAAGCCGCGCGTTCGCCGGGCTCACATCCGCAGGCCGGTGGGCTCGGGAGCGAGCGTGTGGATCCGCAGGGCGTGCCGTACGCGCATCTCGAGTTCGTCCAGCTCGGCCGGGGTGGGCGCGTCGATGAGGAACGTCACGGCGCGGTCGTCGGAGCTGTGCAGCGGGCCGAGCTCCGCGCCGCGGTCCTTGAGCACGAGCACCGCCCGCAGCGTGGGCGGGTCGTCCGGGGCGCCGGGCGCGATCTCGGGCCACAGGCCGCCCTCGCCCACCCAGACCGGCGAGATCCCCGGCCAGTCCACCGTCACGTCGCCGAGCCGCCCGGGCTCGTGCTCCAGGTAGACCTGCCGCGCGTACCGGCGCGGCGCGGGGTAGGCCGCGGGCTCCCCGAGGGCGATGCGGACGATCTCGGGCTCCATCGGAGCGCCGGTCGCGAGTGAGTAGAGGATCGACAGGCCGTCGCCGGGGGTGCGCGCGGCGACCTCCATCAGGTACGGCCGGCCCGTGCCGTCCACCCGCCACTCGGCGTGCGCGATGCCGCATCCGAAGGCCAGCCGTTCGAGCATGCGCCGGTTGGCGTCGAGGATGACCCCGTCCACGCCGTCCAGCTCGTTCGGGACCGAGTGGGACAGCTCGACGAAGGTGCGGGCGCCCGACTCGGTCGTCTCCTTGCGGGTCACCGAGGCGAAGACGATCCGGCCGTCCTGGACGAGGCTCTCCACGGAGAACTCCTGGCCCGTCACCTTCTCCTCCACCAGCACCGTCTCGTGCGGCAGGTACGCGTCGAGCTGGGCGCGCAGCTCGGCCGGGTCGCCCACGGTCTCCACGCCCGAGCTGGAGTGGCGGCCGGTGGGCTTGACCACGACGGGGAACGACACGCCGTCCGCGGGGAACGTGGCACGCGCGGCCGGCGGGACGACCGCCGAGGCCGGGCTGAACTCCGGCAGGTACCACCGCTGCAGATACTTGCTGCGGCAGGCGCGGGTGGCCCGCAGGCCGGGGGAGGGCAGCCCCAGGGCGTCGGCGAGCAGGCCGGTCGGCTCGACCAGCGTCTCGCCGACCGCGTAGACGCCCGCGATGTCGTAGCGGTCCCGCCAGGCGCGTACGCCGGAGATCACGCCGGCGGTGAACGAGTTCTCCGTGTTGACGTCGCCGTCGGTGAAGGCGATCTCCTCGATGACCGAGGCCGGGTGCGCGGGGTCGCGCATCTGGGCCATCGCCTGCTCCCGCCAGGACGCCGGGGTGACCACGAGGATCCGCAGCCCCCGGCGGGACAGTTCGCGCAGATATAGAGGGGCCCGGCAGATCACCAGGAATGATCCGGTAAGAACGAATGCCCGAGGTTTCACTTTCGCCACCGCCGTTTCTCTCACATGCTCACGCGACCGGAGGCTAGTTCCGTGGTTTCGGGCCGGTCAATAAAATTTCCCGATAATTCGGGACGAGTCGTTTCCCGATAGGGGTGAACCGGGGTCGCCGGCCACTCTTCCGCCGGACCGGGCCGGGGGCATCGAGAAGTCCGAGGTCACCTGGGATCGCCCGGCCGCGCTGTGGGGCCGTTAGGGGTTGTGAGAAATAGGCGCCAGATCGAATCCTGAATTAGCCCGACAGGGCCGGAACATCCCGTGCACCCCCGATTGGAGGGCTGTTCACATGGCTGGCAACGGCGCCGGAGAAGACGGTCTGGAGACGCTGCGGGCCTCGCTCGACCGTATCGACGCGTCGCTGCTCGACACGCTGCGCAGGCGTATCGAGTGCTGCGTCGAAATCGCGCATTTCAAACGCGAGCACGACGTCCCGATGATGCAGCCCCACCGCATCGGCATCGTGCAGCGGCGGGCCGCCTTGTACGCGCAGGACCACGGGATCGACCCCGACTTCCTGCGCCGGCTCTACGAACTCGTCATCGCGGAGACCTGCAGGGTCGAGGACCTGGTGATCGGCGATGTCGCCGCTCGGTGAGCGCGGCGCCGGCGGCTCACCCGGCTATTCCGACACGGCTTGGAGGAACCCCGGAATGAGAACGATCCTGATCGACAACTACGACTCGTTCACCTACAACCTCTACCAACTCCTGGGCGAGGTGAACGGGCAGCCCCCGGTTGTGGTGCGCAACGACGCCGACTGGTCGCAGGTGCCGATCCACGAGTTCGACAGCGTCGTGATCTCTCCCGGGCCCGGCCGGCCCGAGCGGGCCCGCGACTTCGGCGTCAGCGCGCGGGCCATCCGTGAGAGCGGGCTGCCCGTGCTCGGCGTCTGCCTCGGCCACCAGGGCATCTGCCACCTGTTCGGCGGGACCGTCACCCACGCCCCGCAGCCGATGCACGGCCGCGTCTCGCAGGTGCGCCACACCGGGGCCGACATCTTCGCGGGCCTGCCCTCGCCGTTCTCGGTCGTGCGCTACCACTCGCTGGCGGCCACCGACCTGCCGGACGAGCTGGAGGCCGTGGCCTGGACCGACGACGGCGTGGTCATGGGGGTCCGGCACCGCACCGAGCCCGTCTGGGGCGTGCAGTTCCACCCCGAGTCGATCAGCAGCGAGCACGGCCGCGAGCTGCTGGCGAACTTCCGCGACCTCGCGCTGGCCCATGGCCGCGCCAGACGGGAGGCCGCAGCGGCCGCCCGCTCGCCGTACCGGGTGCACGTGCGCAGGCTGCCGCTGCTGCCGGACGCGGAGACCGCCTACCGCGAGCTGTTCGCGGGCAAGGAGCACGGCTTCTGGCTCGACAGCAGCTCGGTGATCGAGGGGCTGTCGCGATTCTCGTTCATGGGCGACGGCTCCGGGCCGCTCGCCGAGTACGTCACCTACCGGGTGGCGGAGGGCGCGGTCACCGTCAGGCGGTCCGGCGGACCCGCGCAGCGCGTCGAGCAGCCGTTCTTCGAGTACCTGGACGAGCGGCTGCGCGAGCGCGCCGTGCCCGCGGGCGAGGGCCTGCCGTTCGACTTCAACCTCGGGTACGTCGGTTACCTGGGCTACGAGCTCAAGGCGGAGGCGGGCGGCCAGGCCGCGCACCAGGCCGAGGAGCCCGACGCGGCGCTGCTTTTCGCCGACCGGATGCTCGTGCTCGACGACGTGGAGGGTGTCAGCTACCTGCTCGCGCTCACGAAGGACGGGGGACCGGACGCCGGCGACGCGCTCGCCTGGCTGGACGAGACGGGCGCCCGGCTGTTCTCCCTGCCCAGGCGTGAGCCGTCCGAGCCGGCCGCCTTCGCCGGCGTCGGCATGACCGATCCGGCCATCGCGGACGCGGTGGAGCTGCGGCACGACAAGCAGGGCTACCTCAGCCGGATCGGCGACTGCCTGGAGGAGATCTACCACGGCGAGTCCTACGAGATCTGCCTGACCAACGCCGTCACCGTCCGCGCCGAGATCGACCCGCTGCGGACCTACAGCCACCTGCGGACGATCAGCCCGGTGCCGTACGGCGCGCTGCTCGACTTCCCCGACGTCGCGGTGCTGAGCGCCTCGCCCGAGCGGTTCATGACGATCGGCCCCGACCGGGTCGCCGAGTCCAAGCCGATCAAGGGCACCCGGCCGCGCGGCGCGACGCCCGAGGAGGACGAGGCGCTCCGCCACGACCTGCTCAGCCGCGAGAAGGACCGCGCGGAGAACCTCATGATCGTCGATCTGATCCGCAACGACCTCAACACAGTCTGCGAGGTCGGGTCGGTGCACGTGCCCCGGCTGTTCCACGTCGAGACGTACGCGCCGGTGCACCAGCTCGTCTCCACCATCCGCGGCACGCTGCGCCCGGAGGAGTCGGTGGTGAGCTGCGTGCGGGCCGCCTTCCCCGGCGGGTCGATGACCGGCGCGCCCAAGATCCGCACAATGGAGATCATCGACCGGCTGGAGGAGGGCCCGCGCGGCGCCTACTCCGGCGCGCTCGGCTGGTTCTCCCTGGGCGGGGCCGCCGACCTCAGCATCATCATCCGCACCCTCGTCGCCACCCGGGACCGGGTCAGCTTCGGCGTCGGCGGCGCGATCGTCGCCCTGTCGGACCCCGAGGAGGAGTTCGAGGAGACCGTCGTCAAGTCCCGTGCCATGATCACCGCGGTGCTGGCCACCGCGGCCCAGACCGTGGGGGCCTGACCATGACCCGCGGGGAGACGGACCTGCTGCGGCGCTGCGTCGTCGTGGGCGGCGCGGGCGCGGTGGGCGGCCTGTTCGCCGAACACCTGCTGAAGTCCGGCGCCGAGGTGGTCGTCGTCGACCCCGCGCCCAGAATCGACCAGTCCAGCGCAGAGCAGCCCGGAGCCGAGCAGCACAGTGCCGGGGAACCGAGGTTCCTGCGGGGCGACATCACGGACATCGGGCCCGATCTCGCCGAGGAGATCGGGCGGGCCGACCTCGTCCTGCTCGCGGTGCCCGAGCCGGTGGCCCTGGCGGCGGTGAAGCAGGTCGCCGCCGCGATGCGGCCGGGCGCGCTGCTCGCCGACACGCTCTCGGTCAAGGGCCCGATCGCCGAGGCGATCCGGGCGCACGCCGGGGACGTCGAGGCGGCCGGTCTCAACCCGATGTTCGCTCCCTCACTCGGCTTCGCCGGGCGGCCGGTCGCCGCCGTCGTGATCCACGACGGTCCCCGCACCCGGGCGCTGCTGCGGCTGGTCGACAGCTGGGGCGGCCGTGCCGTACGGCTCGGCGCGCACGAGCACGACCGGCTGGCCGCGGCGACGCAGGCGCTCACCCACGCGGCGGTGCTGTCGTTCGGCTTCGCGCTGGCCCGCCTCGGCGTCGGCGTCGCCGAACTGGCAGCCGTCGCCCCGCCGCCGCACGCCACGCTGCTCGCGCTGCTGGCCCGGATCGCCTCGGGCACCCCGGAGGTGTACTGGGACGTCCAGTCGGCCAACCCGCAGGCCGCCGCCGCCCGCGCGGCGCTCGCGGAAGGCGTGCGCACACTCGCCGGCCTCCTCGACGGCCCGGCGGACGGCCCGTCGGACGGGGAGGCGGAGTTCGCGGCGGCCCTGGGCGGGCTGCGCGATCTCCTCGGCCCCGATCTCGGCTTCTACCGCGACACCTGCGCCGAGATGTTCGGCGCACTGCGCCCGTACCAGCCCAACCCCTCTACGAGCACGTCACGCCCCGTCACGACCGACTGAAAGGTGAGACCGATGACCATCTCCCACGAGACCGTCCTCACGCCGGAGCAGCGCGCCAGGTTCGCCGCCGACCCGGACCTCGGCGGCGGCAACCTGCTGACGAAGGCCATCGCGGCGAACCCGCACCCGGAGCTGCCGTTCATCCACCTGGGCCGGCCGCTGACCAACACCCGGGGTGAGCAGCAGACCGAGTTCAGCCTGCTGGAGCTGGACGAGCTGGCCCAGAGCTGGTCGGTGTGGTACCTGCGCCAGGGCGTACGCCCCCGCGACCGCGTGGCCATCTACCTGGAGGACTCCTTCGCCTACTCCCTGCACTTCTACGCGCTGGCCCAGATCGGCGCGGTGGCGGTGCTGGTCAACAGCAAGGCGTCGCGGTACATCGCCACCGAGCTGTGCCGCCAGACCAACCCGGTCGGCATGTACACCGACATCGCCCACCTGGAGATCCTCGGCGAGGAGTTCCACCTGCTGCCCGGCCTGCGGTGGACGCAGGTGGCCGAGGAGCTGCCGGCGCCGCCGCACGCCGCGCTGCCGGAGGAGGCCCGCTTCCGCCACGTCGGCGAGGACCCGGTCTCGATCCTGCACTCCTCCGGCACCACCGGGCGGCCCAAGCCGGTCATCCAGACCCACCGCTCGTGTGTGGCCGGTCCCCGCTTCCGCCTCGTGGACCACCACGAGCAGCCGGGCGCCGTGATGATGACCGCTCTGCCGCAGTCGCACCTCGGCTGCATCGCCTACACGACGTACGCCGTGCTGGGCGGCACGCCCCTCGTGCCCTGGTTCGACACCAGCGGCCCCGAGCTGGCCAAGGCCGTGGAGAAGTACCGCCCGACGACCGTCATGGCCTTCGGCCACGCGTACGCCGAGCTGGCGGGCGCGGACCTGCCGGCCGGGGCGATCGACTCGGTCAACGTCTGGATCTCCATCGGCGACGCGGTCCACGAGAAGCACATCAAGGGCATCCTGGCCATGCGCGACCCGTCGCTGCCGCCGGCCGCGTTCTTCGACCGCCTCGGCACCACCGAGCTGGGCTGGGGCGTGCTGCTGAAGGTCCGCACGCTGGCCGACGAGCGCAACGACCGGTGCGTGGGCAAGCCGGTCGGCGTCGCCGAGGTCGCCGTGCTGCGCAGGGACGGCACGGTCGCCGACGTCAACGAGGTCGGGCTGCTCGGCGCGAAGGGCCCGGCGATCACCGCCGGATACTGGAGCGACTCCGACACCACCTACCGCAGCAAGCTGTCGGGCTACTGGCTGACCGGCGACATGGCGTACCGCGACGAGGCGGGCAACTACTTCCAGGTCGACCGGGCGGTGGACGCCATCGAGACCCCGAGCGGCACCGGCTACTCGGTCTTCATGGAGGAGCTGCTGCTCAACGACCTGCCCGAGGTCCTCGACTGCGCCGTGGTGGCGGGCATCCATCGCGGCCGCACGGTCCCGGTGGCGGTCGTGACGTCCAGCGCCGCCAGGCCGGACGCGCAGCGGCTGCTCAACGAGGCGAACGAGAAGCTGAAGGCCGCCGGCCACCCCGAGCTGACCATGCTGGAGGTGGCGCGCAACGACGAGGACTTCCCGGTCGGCGTCACCGGCAAGGTCCTCAAGCGCCGGCTGCGGGAGAAGTACAGCTCGCTGTCCACCTACATCCGCGAGAACGGCGGCAAGACGCTCGGCACGATCCTCACCGACGTCTTCGTCTGATCTCCCCGCACCCGGCGCCCGATCCCGCGATCGGCACGCGATCCGCACACGATTCACACCTGATCCGCGCCGCCGGGCCGGAGGTTCCCCCCAAGGCCCGGCCCGGCGGCGTGCACGCGGAAGCGACCGCCGGCCCGACCCCCATGACAGACCCGACCACACGGATGTGGAGAGGATTCCCATGACTGACGCCGAGCTGTTGCTGGTGTTCGACTCGACGATCGATCCGTCCGGCTTCGCCGGGTGGGCCCGGCACTTCGACTCCACCGGAACCACCGCCAGGACCTACCGGCTGGGCGGGGCGGACGTGATAGTGGCCCAGGGGCCCGCCACGTTGCTGCCCGCCCCGGCCGACCTGCCCCGGCCGCGGCAGACCGTACGGGCGGGCGGCGGCTTCCGGCTCGGCCGGCGTGAGCTGTTCCCCTCGGGCACGGTCGTCTCCATCGGCCCCGCCGTGATCGGGGACGGGGACATCGCGGTCTTCGCCGGGCCCTGCGCGGTGGAGAACCCCGGGCAGATGATGTCCACGGCCGCCGCCGTCGCCCGGCACGGCGCGGTCGGCCTGCGCGGCGGCGCGTTCAAGCCGCGCACCACGCCGTACTCCTTCCAGGGCCTCAAGTGGGCGGGCCTGGAGCTCCTGGCGAAGGCCAGGGAGGAGACCGGCCTGCCGATCCTCACGGAGGTCGTCGATCCCCGGCACGTCGACCGGATGGCCGAGGTGGTCGACGGCTTCCAGATCGGCACCCGCAACATGCAGAACTTCGAGCTGCTGATCGAGGTGGGCCGCAGCGGCATGCCGGTCGTGCTCAAGCGCGGCTTCGGCTGCACGGTCGACGAACTGCTCACCGCGGCCGAGTATCTCCTGGCCGAGGGCAACGACCAGGTCGTGCTGTGCGAGCGGGGGATCAGGACGTTCGAGGGGGCCACCCGCTTCACGCTCGACCTGTCGGCGGTGGCGCTGCTCAAGCGGCGCACCCATCTGCCGGTGATGGTCGACCCCAGTCACTCGCTCGGCATCCCCGAGCTGATCGAGCCGCTCACGCTGGCCGCCGTGGCCGCGGGCGCGGACGCCCTCCTGGTCGACGTGCACGTCCAGCCCGAGCAGGCGCTGTGCGACGGCAAGCAGGCGCTGCTGCCCGAGGACTTCGCCCGGCTGATGAACCGGCTGGAGATGCTGGCGCTCGGCGTCGGCCGCCGGATGGCCCCCGCCCCGGCCGCCGACTACTCCGAGATTCACGACGCCCTCACTCCCGACGTCGTCTAGGGAGTGTCCCGTGATCTTTTGCCGTAGCGAGGATCGTCCAGGTGGATGCCTCGCAAGGCCGAGGAGGAGGCCATAGCGGAGCTATGGGCGACGACGAGAACGCAGCGAGGCGCCATCTGGGCGACCGCAGTAGGCGAAAAAGATCACTGGACACGACCAGGCCCGGCTGCGTACGAGTGCCGGTCGAGGAGGTGGAGCGATGCGCGCGGCGACGAGCACGCGCCCGGCGGACGCCGCTGTCGGTGCCGTCGACACTCACTGCCCGTACTGCGCGTTGCAGTGCGGCATGACCCTCAGCCCGGCGGGCCGCGCCTCGGTCCGGGTGCGGCCCCGCGACCCGTCCGAGGGCGGCCTGTGCCAGAAGGGCTGGACCGCCGCGGCCCTGCTCGGCTCGCCGGCCCGGCTCACCACGCCGCTCGTGCGAGACGGCGGGACGCTGCGCCCGGCGAGCTGGGACGAGGCCCTCGGCCTGGTGGCCCGCAGGATCAAGGAGATCGTCGCGGCACGGGGGCCGGACGCCGTGGCGGTCTTCGGCGGCGGCGGGCTCACCAACGAGAAGGCCTATCTGCTCGGCAAGTTCGCCCGGGTGGCGCTCGGCACCTCCCAGGTGGACTACAACGGCAGGTTCTGCATGTCGTCGGCGGCGGCCGCGGCGCACCGCGCCTTCGGGCTCGACCGGGGGCTGCCGTTCCCCCTGGCCGACCTGGACGGCGCGGACGCGGTGCTGCTCGCCGGGGCCAACCCGGCCGAGACGATGCCGCCGTTCCTGTCGCACCTGCGCCGCGCCGTGGACGCCGGCGGGCTGATCGTGGTCGATCCCCGGCGCACCCTCACGGCCGAGCGCGCCGCGCTGCACCTCGCGCCGGCCCCCGGCACCGACCTCGCGCTGGCGCTCGGCATCCTGCACGCCGCCGTGGCCGACGGACACCTCGACCACGCGTACGTCGGCGACCGGACGACGGGGTTCGAGGAGGCCTGGCGGGTGGCCGCCGGCTGGTGGCCGGAGCGGGTGGAGCGGGTGACCGGCGTCGCCGCCGCCGACCAGCGCAGGGCCGCCGCGATCCTGGCCGGGGCCGCGAACGCGTACGTGCTGACCGGGCGCGGCGCGGAGCAGCACGCCACGGGTGTGGACACGGTCGGGGCCTGGATCAACCTGGCGCTCGCGCTGGGCCTGCCCGGCCGCCGGGGCTCGGGCTGGGGCTGCCTGACCGGCCAGGGCAACGGGCAGGGCGGGCGCGAGCACGGGCAGAAGACCGACCAGCTCCCCGGCTACCGGCGAATCGACGACCCGGCGGCCCGCGCGCACGTGGCGCGGGTGTGGGGAGTCGAGCCCTCCGCGCTGCCCGGCCCGGGACGGTCGGCGTTCGAGCTGCTCGACGCGCTCGGCACGCCGGACGGCCCGTCCGCGCTGCTGGTCTTCGGCAGCAACCCCGTGGTGTCGGCGCCGCACGCGGGCAGGGTGGCCGGCCGGCTGGCCGCGCTCGATCTCCTCGTGGTCGCCGACCTCGTGCTGTCGGAGACCGCCAGGGCCGCCGACGTGGTGCTGCCGATAACGCAGTGGGCCGAGGAGGACGGCACGATGACCAACCTCGAAGGGCGCGTGCTGCTGCGCCGCCGCGCGCTCGCCCCGCCGCCCGGGGTGCGCACCGACCTGGAGGTCCTGCACGACCTCGCCGTACGGCTCGGGCAGCCGCCCGGGCGCTTCCCCGCCGATCCCGAGACGGTCTTCACCGAGCTGCGGGCGGCCTCGCAGGACGGCCCGGCCGACTACTCGGGTGTGACGTGGGACCGGCTGCGGGCCGGGGAGCGGCTCCACTGGCCTGTCCCGACGGTGCCGGTCCCCCGGCAGCCCGGACACGAGGAGCAGGAACACGAGCGGCAGGGACGTCGGCAGCAGGGACATCGGGGGACGCCGCGGCTGTTCCTGGAGCGCTTCGCCCATCCCGACGGGCGGGCCAGGTTCGCTTCCGTGGACCACAGAGGGCCGGCCGAACCGCCGGACGAGGAGTTCCCGCTCTACGCCATCACCGGGCGGGTGCTCCAGCACTACCAGTCGGGTGCGCAGACCCGGCGCGTGGAGGAGCTCCGCGCGGCCGTGCCCGAGGCGTACGTCGAGGTGCATCCGGACACCGCGCGGCGGGCCGGGCTGCGGGACGGCGCGGCGGCGCAGGTCGTCGGCAGGCGCGGGCGGGTCCTCGCGAGGGTGCGCTGCGTGCCGTCGATGCGGCCCGACGTGGTCTTCCTGCCGTTCCACTTTCCGGGCGCCCAGCGCGCCAACCTCGTGACCAATCCGGCGCTCGATCCCGTCAGCCGGATGCCCGAATTCAAGGTCTGCGCCGTACGGCTGTCGCCGGCGGCGGAACGGGAGGCCGCGCGATGACCGGTGTCACCAAGGTCGTGATCGCCGGCTACGGCATGGCCGGCGCCCGGCTGGCGGAGGAGATCCGCCGCCGGGATCCGATGGGGGAGCGCGTCGCGATCGTCGCGATCGGGGAGGAGCCGCACCCGCCGTACAACCGGGTCCTGCTGTCGAACGTGCTGGCGGGCGCGATGTCCGCCGAGTCGGTGCGGCTGCAGGAGGAGGACTGGGGCGCCGGGCACGGCGTCGAGGTCCGGCGGGGCCGGACGGTCGTGTCGATCGACCGCGCCGGGCGCCATGTCGTGCTCGACGACGGCACACGGGTCGGCTACGACGTGCTCGTGCTGGCCACCGGCGCCCGCGCGTGGCTGCCGCCGGTGGAGGGCCTGCTCGGCGACGACGGCGGCCCGGCCCCCGGCGTGGCGACGTTCCGCACGCTGGACGACTGCGCCGCGATCACGGCCGGGGCGCGGGGCGGCGTGCGGGTGGCCGTGCTCGGCGGCGGCCTGCTCGGCCTGGAGGCGGCCAGGGGCCTGGCGGCGCGCGGCAACGCGGTCACCGTCGTCCACCACACCGGCCACCTCATGGAGCGCCAGCTCGACCACGGCGCGGGCCAGGTGCTCGCCCGGGTCCTCGGCGGTCTCGGCGTGCGGGTGCTGCTGAACTCGCGGGCGGCCCGCTACCTGCCGGGCGACGGGCTCAAGCTGGACGACGGCCGGCTGGTCGCCGCCGACCTCCTCGTCGTGGCGGCCGGGGTGCGCCCGCAGACCGAGCAGGCGTCCGCCGCCGGGCTCACCGTCGACGGCGGCGTGCTGGTCGACGACGACCTGCGCACGAGCGACCCGCTGATCCACGCCATCGGCGACTGCGCGCGGCATCCCGGCACGGTGGCCGGCCTGGTGCAGCCCGCCTGGGAGCAGGCCGCCGCGCTGGCCGCGCTGCTCACCGGCACGCGGTCGCCGTACCGCGGCACGAAGGTGGTCACCCGGCTCAAGGCGAGCGGGGTGGACCTGGCCGCGCTGGGCGACGTGCACGCCGCGCCGGACGACCCGCGCGCCGAGGTGCTGTGGCTGAGCGAACCGGCCCGGGGCCGCTACGCCAAGCTCGTCGTCCGCGACGAGCGGGTCGCGGGGGCCATCGCGATCGGCGTGCCCGACGCCGCCGCCGCGATCACGCAGTTCTACGACCGCGGGCTGCCCGTGCCGCCCGACCGGCTCGCGTTGCTGCTCGGCCGGGCCATGCCGTACGGCGAGGGCGCCGCCCCCGGCGAGGGGAACGCGGCGGCGCTGCCGGGGACGAGCGTGGTGTGCCGCTGCAACACGGTCAGCAAGGACGCCCTGGCCGCCGCGTGGCGGTCGGGGGCCCGTGACGTGACCGCGCTCGCCTCCGCCACCCGGGCCACCACGGGGTGCGGCACCTGCGCCGACGCGGTGTGCGGCATCGCCCGCTGGCTCGCCGAGTCCGAGAACGCCTGACCTCCGACAACGCCCGACTCCGACAACGCCCGACTCCGAGAACCGCCTGACGAGGAGACGCACATGAGCGCGCGAACCAGGGCCGCCCGGCGCGGCCGCGGCTGGATCGAGCACTGGAACCCGGAGGACGAGGAGTTCTGGGAGACCACCGGACGCCGGGTGGCCCGGCGCAACCTGATCCTGTCGGTCTTCACCGAGCACCTGGGCTTCGCGATCTGGGTGCTGTGGTCGGTGGTGGTGCTGAGCCTGCCCGCCGCGGGGCTCCCGATGAGCGTGTCGGAGTCGTTCTGGCTCGTCTCCGCGCCCAACCTGGTGGGCGCGGCGATCCGGATCCCGTACACGTTCGCGGTGCCGCGCTTCGGCGGCCGGGTGTGGACGACGATCTCGGCGGCGCTGCTGTTGATCCCGTCCTCGCTGCTGGCGTTCGTCGTGCCGAGCGGCTGGCTGGCCGCGCAGGACCACGACACGAGGTTCTGGATCCTGCTCGCCTGCGCCGCCGTGGCCGGCGTCGGCGGCGGCAACTTCTCCTCCTCGATGGCGAACATCTCGTTCTTCTATCCCGAGCGGCGCAAGGGCTTCGCACTCGGCCTCAACGCGGCGGGCGGCAACCTCGGCGTCGCGGTCGTCCAGCTCCTGGTGCCGCTGGTGGTCGTCGCCGGGGTGCCGGTGGCGGCGTCGGGCACGCGGGTCCACCTCGCGTACGCCGGGCTGGTCTGGATGCCGTTCATCGTGCTGGCCGCGGTCTGCGCCTGGCTGTTCATGGACGGCCTCGCCGAGGCCAAGGCCGACCCCCGGTCGTACGCCGCGGCGCTGCGGCACGGGCAGACCTGGATCGTGTCGCTGCTCTACGTCGGCACGTTCGGCTCGTTCATCGGGTTCTCCTTCGCGCTGCCGCTGGTGATCAGGACGACGTTCCCGGAGTTCCTCGCCCAGCACCCGTTCGTGCGCGACTACCTCGCCGGGCTCGGCTTCGTCGGAGCGCTGGCGGGGTCGGTCGCCCGGCCGCTCGGGGGCCGGCTGTCGGACCGGTACGGCGGCGCCCGGGTCACGCTGGCCGTCTTCGGCGGGATGGTGGTGGCGACGGTCGCGGCGGCGGGCGGGGTGATCCGCCATGACTTCGGCCTGTTCTTCTGCGCCTACCTAATCGTCTTCGCCTGCTCCGGCGTGGGCAACGGCTCGACGTACCGGATGATTCCGGTCATCTTCGGCGAGCTGGGGCGCAGGGAGGCGGCCGTACGCGGTCTCGACCCGGCGCTGACCGCGACGGACTACAAGCGCAGGGCCGCGGCCGTGATCGGCATCGCCGGGGCGATCGGCGCGTTCGGCGGGTTCCTGATCCAGCAGGTGTTCCGCCTGGCGAGCACCGAGGCGGCGAGCGCGATGAAGGGGGCGACCGGCGCCGCCGCGGCCCGCGTCGCCCAGGAGCACGCGGGCTGGTCGCTGCCCGCCCTGTGGATCTTCGTCGGCTCCTACGTGCTGCTCGCCGGGCTCACGTGGTGGACCTACCTGCGGCGCGGGCCGAGCCACGCGCCGAGCTTCGCCTACGCGCGGGTGTGAATTTTCGTAGCACTCCGGCGTAACCAAAGTTGTAGGCCGTGTGCCCCTTCCGTCATCCGGCCCGGTCATTAGGGTGCGCGGCCGTTGTGGCGGCCATGGGTGCGTGCCAACGTGCTGGTCATAGGGCCCGCGAAACAGGCTCGTACGGGGATTTGGAGGGATTTCGATGGCACGTCGCATCCGTGTGAGCAAGCCGACCAGGAAGCCCCAGTCGAACTCGCCCGATCTCCGCACGCCGTCCGGACGCGAGCTGCCCTACTGACCCCGACCGCCGCCACAGAAGAAAGGAGGATCCCGGATGAGCGACCTCGTCATGGTCATGCCCTACCGGGCGTTCGTCATCAAGGCCCGTGAGGAGGGGCACCGGATCTGCGCTATCTGGGATCCCACCCTGCAGACGCCGGACTACCTGGCCGGCATCGCCGACCTCGCCGACGCCCTCGTGCTCACCGACTTCGCCGACCCCGTCGCGTTCGACCGGTCCGTACGGCAGGCCGTGCGCGACTTCGGCGCCGACCTCGTCTACCACATCGGGGCCGAGGAGAGCATGCTCGCCACCTACCGCATCGCGGAGGACCTGGGCAAGGCGGTCAACCCGGCCAGGTCGGTCGAACTGCTCAACGACAAGCTCCAGCTGCGCCGGCTGCTCGCCGAGCACGACCTGTCCCCGGTGCGGTTCGCCCACGCGGCGCGCTGGCAGGACGTGCCCGGCCTGCTCGGCGGCTTCGAGCTGCCGGTGGTCGTCAAGCCGACCGAGCTGGCCGGCAGCCGGGGCGTGTACCTGCTGCGCGAGCCCGGCCAGGTCGCCGAATGGGGCGCGCTGCTCGACTCCTACGGCTACCGCGGCCCGGTCCTGGTCGAGGAGTATCTGCGCGGCCCCGAATACAGCGTGGAGTCGCTCAGCGACCACGGCCGCCACCAGATCGTGGGCGTCACCCGCAAGGTGCTCGGCCCGCCGCCGCTGTTCGTCGAGGCCGGGCACGTGCACCCCGCACAGGCCGGGCCGGACACGGCGGCGATGGCCGAGCTGACGGCCGAGATGCTGCGGCTGACCGGATACCAGACCGGCCCGGCCCACACCGAGATCATCTGGACCGCCGCCGGCCCCCGGATCGTCGAGTCGCAGGCGCGGCTCGGCGGCGACCAGATCCCGCGCCTGGTGCAGCTCGCCACCGGGCTCGACATCGAGCGGGCCGTCTTCCGGATCCTCGGCGGCAGGCCGCCGGGCGCGGTGGAGCGCCGGGCGGTCGCCCACATCTCCTACTTCAGCCTGACCCCCGGCGAGGTCCGCGCCGTGGCGGGCGTGGAGGAGGCCAGGGCGCTCGACTTCGTGGACATGCTGGAGTTCCCCTTCCGGCCGGGCGACCGGATCCCGGAGACGGTCGACTGGCGCACCCGGCACGGCTTCGTCGTGGTGACCGGGGAGACCGAGGAGCAGGCCGTCGCCCGGGCGCGGCACGTCCACTCGCTCGTACGCGCCGAGGTGGCCGAGCCCGTCGCGGCCGGGGCGGGCGTGCCGTCGTGAACCTGTCCGCGCTCCATCCCAATCTGAGGATCCGCATCGCGGTCGGGTTCCTGCAGCGCCTGCTCGACTCGATGGTCATGTCGTTCATGGCCATCTACCTCGCCTTCGAGTACGGCGTGGCGATCGCGGGCGTACTGGTCGTGACCGTCATGGTGCTCGGCGTCGTGGGCACGCTGGCGGGCGGGCACATGTCCGACACCCGCGGGCGGCGGCGCACGCTGCTGCTCGGCGAGACCGGCGTCTGCCTGACGTTCGCGCTGATGGCGGTCGCCGACTCGCCCGCCTGGCACAGCCCGGCGCTCGTCTACTGCGGCTACCTCGTCAACAAGTTCGCCGCGAGCTTCGCGATGCCGGCCAACGACGCGATGATCCTCGACGTCACGACCCCCGAGAGCCGCAAGCTCGTTTACACGATCAACTACTGGTCGATCAACCTCGCGCTGGCCTTCGGCGCGCTGCTCGGCGGTTTCCTCTACAACGGCCACTTCACGCTGCTGCTCGCCCTGGCCGCCGGGGGCACGGTCGCGATCGCCGCGGCCACGTACTTCCTGATCGCGGAGACCAAGCCGGAGCAGACCGAGGAGGAGACAGGCGCGGCGGCCCAGCCACGCGGCTCGATCCTGCGGGACTTCGCCTCCGGCTACCGGCTGGTGCTCCAGGACCGCGCCTTCGGCCGGTTGCTGGTGGCCGCCACGCTGTTCATGTCCATCGAGCTGCAGCTGATCAACTACATCGGCGTACGGCTGGCCAGGGACCTGCCGGAGCAGAACCTGCTGGCGATCGGGTCCTGGGCGGTCCGGGTGGACGGCGTCGAGATGCTCGGCATCCTCCGCGCGGAGAACACCGTGCTCGTCGTGGCGCTCGCGCTCGTCGCGCACCTGGTGCTGCGCCGGGTGCCCGACCGCGTCCGGATGTACGCCGGGGCCGGGCTGTTCACCGCGGGATACATGGTGCTGGCCGTCAGCGACACCGGCTGGGTCCTGCTCGTGGCCGCGCTGGTGCTCACCGTGGGTGAGCTCATGGACGTGCCGGTGCGGCAGGCCCTGCTCGCCGACATGGTCCCGGCCGCGTCCCGCACCCGCTACATGGCGGTCTACAACCTCAACATCCGGGTGGCCCTGGTCGTCGCGTCACTGTGCATCACGATCGGCTCGGTCCTCCCGCCGTGGGGCATGGCCGCGCTGTACGGCGTGTTCGGCCTGGTCATCATCTGGCAGTACCGCGCGATCCTCACCCCCTCCGCCGCCCGCGCCGAACTCGCGCGGGTGTGATCCGGGAGAGCCCCGATGAACCTGACCAGACATGAGACCGGCGCCAGGCATGGCACCGGCGCGGTGCTGCGGGCCGCGGAGCTGGAGTATCGGCGCCACGGCGACTGCTTCGTGAGCCCGGTGACCGGCCCGCACGCCGGCGCGCGGCACGCCGCCGTCGACGCGGTCCGCATTCCCGCGGGCCGCCAGTGGTCACCGCCCGGCGCGGCGGCGGCCGAGCAGATCGCGGTCGTGCTGGCCGGCGCGGGCGTGGGCACCGTCGGCTACGAGATCAGCCGGATGCGCGCCGCCTCGGCGCTGTACTCGCCCGCCGGCAGAACGTACTCGCTGTCGGCCGGCGACCGGGAGATGACCGTCTACGTCTGGAGCGCCGTGCCGTCCGAGGACGGCCCGGCCGGCACTGTCCGGCCCGGCGCCGGCCCGGCCCGGTTCCGCTCATTGTGGAACGGCGAGACCTGGCTGACCCCGCCTGCCGCGAACGTCCTGTTCCGGCCGGGGGCCGGCCGTGCGGGGCTCTGCCTGCGCTGCGGCATCATGCAGCCGGGGGAGACGCTCGGCGTCCGCCCGCACGAGGAGAACGAGGCGGCGTACTTCGTCTTCGAGGGAGAGGGACAGTTCTACCTGCACGACCGGTGGGTGGACCTGGGACCGGGCGACGGCGTCTTCGCGCCGCCGGGCGTCCGGCACGGCGCCCGCAACCCCCACTCGGGCCACCTCGCCAGCCGCTTCGTCGTGTTCGGCGGTTCCGTGGCAGGAATTCCGTCATATCTGGCCGATGATTTGCCGGATTTGTAGCACGAACGGTCGTAGCGGTGGGGAAAAATAGGGGTGGAAAATCCGCCTCATGCAATCCGAGAGGTATCGGGTGCATCCTCGCGTTTCTCATACCTCCATTACTTCCAGCGGTGTCCACGTGAATGACGAAGCGATATCGAAGCCCTTCAAGCGGTCACGGCCACGCCGGTCGCGGGCGGCGTCATGCGGCGCGTGAGCCTCGGCGGGCAGGGCCTCGTCGCCGCGAGCCTCGGGCTCGGCTGCACCGCGCTGACCGGCGCGTACGGCCCCGCCGACCCCGATGAGGCGCTGCGGGTCGTCCGGCGCGCGCTCGACGGCGGCGTGTCGCTGATCGATCTGACCGACGGCGGCGGCGAGGCCGAGCGCCTGGTGGGCAAGGCCGTCGCCCACCGGCGGGACGAGGCGCTGATCGCGGCCGGCCCCGGTACGGGCCCGGGCGGCCGCGTCTGCGGCCCCGAGGACCTCGGCAGGGCCTGCGACGCCTCGCTGTCCCGCCTGGGCGTCGAGCGGATCGACCTGTTCGTGGTGGACCCCGGCGCCGGCGACGCGCCGATCGAGGAGACGATGGGAGCCGCCGGCCGTCTCCAGGACGCCGGGAAGATCGCGCACATCGGCGTCCGCGGGCTGGACGGAAAGCGGTTGCGGCGCGCGCACGCGGCGCGGCCCGTCGTCGCGGTCGCGGTGGAGTACTCCCTGTGGCGACGCCGGGCGGAGCGCGAGCTGCTGCCGGTGGCGCGCGAGCTGGGAATGGGCGTCATCGCCGGCAGGCCGCTCGGCCGGGGCTTCCTGACCGGCAGGATCACCTCGCCGGTCCAGCTCGCCACGGGAGACGTGCGCCGCCGCGACCCGCGCTTCTCACCGAAGAGCCTGGAGACCGAGCTGCTGCGGCTGCGCGACGCCCAGCGGGTGGCGGCCGAGATGGACGTCGGCATGGGCCGGCTGGCGATCGCCTGGCTGCTGGCGCAGGGCGACGACATCGTGCCGGTGCCGAGCACGCGCGACCTGGTCCACCTCGAGATGAACCTCACCGCGACCGGCATCCTGCTGCCCGAGCCGGTCAAGGCCCGCCTCGCCGGGACGTTCCCCCTGGACGACGACTGAGGATCCCCGGCGCCCGCGGGTCAGGGGAACGACCGCTGCCCCCGCATGCCGGGGTTGGGCCGGGGCCGGGGCGCCGGCTGGTCGCGGCGCGGCGTGATGAGCGAGGCGGCCAGCGCCTTGTTGACCGCGTCGATCCGGGAGACGGCGCCGAGCTTGGTGAAGATGTTGTGCAGGTGCCGCTTGATCGTCGCCTCGGTGAGCGTGAGGCGGGTGGCGATCTGGTAGTTGCTCAGCGCCTGCGCGGCGAGCTCGAGGATCTCCCGCTCCCTGTCGGTCAGCACCACCTTCGACCCGCCCCCCTGCACCTGGGCGAACGAGTCGCGCGAGACGGCGAGCACGAGCCGGTCGGGCTCGGCCCTGACGCTCCTGACGGCCGACACCAGCTCCTGACGGTGCACGCTCTTGAGCAGGTAGCCGCGGATGCCCGCCGCCAGCAGGCGGCTGAGCAGCTGGGGGCCGTCGTACATGCTGAGGATGATGATCTGCGATTCGGGTGAGATCTGTCGCATGCGGGCCACCGTCTGGGTGGCGTCGTCGCCGGGGATCTCGACGTCCAGGAGGACCACGTCGGGCCGCTCCCGCTCGACCAGGGCCACGGCCCCGCCGGAGTCGCCCGCCTCGCCGACGACCTCGAAGTCATCCTGGGCCTCCAGGATCTCGCGCAGGCCCTCACGGAACAGCGCGTGGTCGTCGATGACGGCGATAGTGATCATGTTGTCCCCGATCGGGTCATGCGGTGAGCCCTGAGAAGGGCACGTACAGTTCGACGTGCGTGCCGTGGCCCGGCCTGCTCGTGATGGTGGTCGTCCCGCCGATGATGGCGGCGCGCTCCTGCATCGACAGCAGGCCCACGCCGTCCGACCGGCCGCAGCCCTCCGCGAACCCCAGGCCGTCGTCGTCCACGGACGCGCGCAGCTCGTGCGGGGCGAAGTCGACCCGGATCAGCACCTTGCTGGGGTTGCCGTGGCTGAGCGAGTTCCTGGCCGCCTCACGCAGGATGAGGAAGGACTCGTCGCGGACGGTGGGAGAGGCCCACGTCTCGTCCCCGCTGACCCGCAGCCGGATGTCCACCTCGTCCATGTCCACGGTCTCGAGGTAGTACAGCAGGGCCTTCTCCAGGCTGTTCATCGGCTCCTGCGGGTGCAGCTCGCTGGTGACCGCGCGCAGGTTCTGCATGGTCTCCAGGATGGCCTGCTGGGCGGTCTCCACCTTGGCGGTCGCCGTCGCGGGCTTGTTCGCCCGGTGCAGGTCGTACAGCTCGAGCTGCCGGTGGGCGACGCTGAGGCCGTGCCCGAGGCGGTCGTGCAGTTCGCGGGCGATCCGGCGGCGCTCCTCGATCTGGGCCTCGTGGACCTTGTCGAGGAGGAAACTCGAGTAGCTGGCCGAGGCCTCCCTGATCCGTGTCGTGATGCTGCGCTCCAGCCCCAGCACGACCAGCGTGAGCAGCCGCATCGACTCGGCGTCGCCGGGCATGCGCTCCAGCAGGCAGGTCACGACCGCCTGGAACCACACCGACGCCGCGCGGAGCGACTCGTCCGGGTGGACGCCGCTCGCCGCCCTGGTCGCACCCACCTCCCAGGCGATGATCTTGTGGGAGTCACCCACCCTGATGCTGCCGGACCGCAGCGTCTCCGCGACGTCGTCGAGGATCTGCTCGGCGTTCGCCAGCGCCTGCCGCAGGGCGGTCGGGTCGCGGCTGATCGGGCTGTCCAGTGCCGCCAGGTTCCGTGCGTACGCTTCCAGAATCTCGGAGCGATGCGCTTCGAGGAAACCCTCGAAGTCCGGGACCTCCGGTCCCAGTTCTCCATCTCCCGCCAATGGACCCTCCGAGAGGAAGCGGACGAGTGCCTCCATCCTGGACTAAGCCGCACGCCCAGACAATAAGAATTGTGACACCAGCGGGAGAAGAACAGCCAAATGCACAGCGTATTGCGTCGTCATGAACGCCCGGTAGGGCAGGCGGCGGCGCACCCGCGACCCCCGGGAAAGCGGAGTAAGGGTGACGACGGCGAGCAGCGTGGCGCCGGAGAGCATCGCGGCCGGGGCCATGCCGAGCGGCACCCGCAATAGCAGCGCGACCGCGCAGAAAGCGATCGCGACGGAGGCGGCGACGGCCGACAACAGCAGCCTGACCGGCCATTCTCCGTGGCTCACCGCGAACGAGGCGCGTCCGGCGGAGCGATCGCCCGCGATGTCGGGCAGGTCCTTCGCCGGTGTGCCGACCAGGCCCATCCACAGCGAGGCCGCGACGGCGAACGCGGGCAGCGCGATCGCCTCGCGCCCGGTGGGGCCGGTCCCGCAGGAGGTGTAGCCGGCGCAATAGGAGAGCAGTCCGGCCACGCCGCCGACCACGACGGTGGCGCTCGACCACCTCTTCAGCGGGAAGGGCGGCGCCGAGTAGAGGTAGCCCAGCACGAGCACCGCCGCGACCAGCCAGATCATCGCTCCGCCCAGCAGCAGCGCGCCGAGCAGGGCGGCCGCGGCGGCGGTCCAGGCGATGATCAGGGCCAGGCCGGCGTCGAGGTCGCCGCGGGCGATCGGCCGGTGTGAGCCGTTCACGCGGTCCTCCCGCATGTCCGTCACCCCGTTGAAGAGGTAGACGAAGAAGATCGCGCACTGCCACACCAGGGCCCCGGCCAGGAGGCGGAACGGATCGGCGGGGGCGAGGCCGGCGTCCAGCGCCGCTCCCGCGGCGAACCGCAGGAAGAAGATGGCGAGAACGGACGGGCGCGCCTCGGTCACGCACATTCCGAGGATTCGGAAAGGCGAAATCGAAATAGCCGGGAATACTGCTCTATTGATCGACATGATCCGGAGTATGTGTCCGATTCAGGGGGTCGTTAAGGGGGCCGCCCGGGAGGTTGTACCGGATCTACAACTTTCGATACCCCTACCGATCGTCCGGGTGATCCCGACCGCACTCTAGTTGCTTCTCTCTTGCCCCTTGACCAGCGCGCTTGTAGCTTCGGCAACGTACCGGTCAGCGAATCACCAGGAATTTCGGCGGCCCTCCGGAAGGGAGTCGGCGCGATTCGCGGACAGCTTCTCGGAAAACGGTCGGTCGCGAATTCGGTGACATGGTCGCCGATGAGAAAGGAATTCCTCATGAGCAGCTCTCCTTCCCGTTACTCGGCCTTCACCCCCGTCCGCCTGGCGGACCGGCGGTGGCCGGACCGGACGATCGAGGCCGCACCGCGATGGCTGTCCACCGACCTGCGCGACGGCAACCAGTCACTGGTCAACCCGATGAGCCCGGAGCGCAAGCTCGCGATGTTCGACCTGCTCGTACGGATGGGCTACAAGGAGATCGAGGTCGGGTTCCCGGTGGCGAGCCAGGACGACCACGACTTCGTGCGCATGCTCATCGAGGAGGACCGGATCCCCGACGACGTGCGGATCTCGGTTCTGGTACAGGCGCGGGACGAGCTGATCCGGCGGACCGTGGAGAGCCTGGCCGGCGCGCCCCGGGCCAACATCCACCTCTACAACGCGACCGCCCCGCTCTTCCGCCGGGTCGTCTTCGGCATGACCCGCGACGAGTGCCGGGATCTCGCCGTCGAGGGCACCCGGCTGATGATGAAGTACGCCGAGGCGACCCTGGGCGACTGCGACCTCGGGTTCCAGTACTCGCCCGAGCTGTTCAACGAGACCGAGCCCGAGTTCGCGCTGGAGGTCTGCGAGGCGGTCATGGACGTGTGGCAGCCGGAGGAGGGCCGGGAGATCATCCTCAACTTCCCGACCACGGTGGAGCGGTCGCTCCCGCACGTCTTCGCCGACCAGATCGAGTGGCTCGACCGCAACCTGTCCCACCGGGAGCACGTCTGCCTGTCGATCCACCCGCACAACGACCGCGGCACCGGCGTGGCCGCCTCCGAGATGGCGCTGCTGGCCGGCGCCCAGCGGATCGAAGGCTGCCTGTTCGGCAACGGCGAGCGGGCCGGCAACGTCTGCCTGGTCACGCTCGGCCTGAACATGTACACCCAGGGCGTCGACCCCGGCATCGACTTCTCCGACATCACCGAGATCCGCCGCACCGTCGAGTACTGCAACGAGATGCAGGTCAGCCCCCGCCACCCGTACGGCGGCGACCTCGTCTACACCGCCTTCTCCGGCTCCCACCAGGACGCCATCAAGAAGGGCTTCGACGCACTGGCCGTGGAGGCCGCCGAGGCGGACGTCAGCGTGGACGACCTGCCGTGGCGCATGCCGTACCTGCCGCTCGACCCCAAGGACGTCGGCCGCACGTACGAGGCGGTGGTGCGCATCAACAGCCAGTCGGGCAAGGGCGGCGTGGCCTACATCCTGAGCGCCTGGCACGGGCTGAACCCGCCCAAGGCCCTCCAGGCGGAGTTCGCCCGCGTCGTGCAGGCCCACGCGGACGGCTCCGGCGGGGAGATCACCCCGGGCGTGGTCCGCGACCTGTTCGACGAGGAGTACCTGTCGCGGACCGAGATCACCGTCCCGCTCGGGCTCGGCGGCCGGCCGTTGCAGACCACGTTGTACGTCGACGGCGCCCGCTTCGACGTCGCGGGTCCGCAGGCCGACGCCATCCGCACCCTCGGCGCCCGCCTGGCGGTCTGGAACGTGGACGTGCAGATGGTCCACCGCACCGGCGTCGAGGCCGCCGGCGGCGCGGGGGACCGGGAGGTGGCGGTCTACGCCGAGTGCGTGATCGACGGGCGGCAGGTCTGGGGCGTGGGCCTCGACCGCGACGTGGTCACCGCGTCGTTCGCGGCCGTCCGATCGGCGCTGGCCCGCTCGGGCGAAACGAGTGCGGACGGAACGCAGGAGCGAGCCGGCGGCGCCGTTTCCCCGCAAATGTCGCTGGTCGGCTGAACGACAGTCAACTCGCGATCTTTACTACTAGTCACGGCAATTGTGAATCCGGCCGCGCGGCCGCGTATCGAACGGAATTCGGGAGGCTCATTATGGCCCTGGTGGAGCGGGAAGAGGTGTTGGCCTCCCTTGAGGACATGCTGGCCGACGCCGTCACCGGCAGAGGAAAGATCGCGATCGTCGGAGGACCCGTCGCGACGGGGAAGACCGCACTGCTCAACACGCTCGTCGAGGACGCGCTGGAGCACGGCGCCCTGCCGCTGACCGCCACCTGCTCGCAGGCGGAGTCGGGACTGGCGCTGGCCGTGCTGTCGCAGATCCTGCACAACGCGCCGCTCACGCCCGAGGAGGAGGAGCGGACCCGCAACCTGCTGCACGAGGGCGCCCGCTGCGCCATGTCGGCCGACCCGCTGGCCGACTACGTCGACCAGGTGGACGCCCACATCGTGCACGCCCTGTGCATGGTGCTGCTCGAACTCGCCGAGCGGCATCCGCTGATGATCGTGGTGGACGACATCCAGTACGCCGACCGCGCCTCGCAGCTCTGCCTGGCCTACCTCGCCCGCAGGCTGCGCTTCGCCCACATCCTGGCGATTTTCAGCCAGTCGGAGGAGGCGTGGAACGCCCCGTCGCTGTTCCAGACCGAGCTGCTGCGCCAGCCGCACTGCCGCCGCCTGCCGCTGTCGGCCCTGTCCCGCCAGGGCGTCGAGATCATGGCGGCCGACGTCGTGGGCGACGAGGTCGCCCGGCGGTTCGCCGCGGACTGGCACGCGGTCAGCGGCGGCAACCCGCTGCTCGTGGGCGCGCTCATCGAGGACCACATCGCGGAGGCCGACGCCGCGACCGGCACCGCGGGCGCCCCGGCCGAGAGCGGACCGGCGGCGGAGGCGGACGAGGTCGCCACGGGCGACTCCTATCGCCAGGCGGTGCAGGCGTGCCTGCACCGCGGGCACCCGCTCGCGGCCCGCGTCGCGCGGGGCCTGGCGGTCGCCGGCGACCCCGGCCACCTCGACCGGCTGCTCGACCTCGACGCCGGCGTCGTCGTCCAGGCGCTCAACGCGCTGCACAACGCGGGGCTGGTCGGCGCCGACCTGCACCTGCGCCACCCCCAGGCGCGCGCCGCCGTGCTCGCCGACCTCGACCGGCACGAGCGGACGGACCTGCACCGCAGGGCCGCCGAACTGGCGTACGGCCAGGGCGCCCCGGCCGCCGTGATCGCCGAGCACCTGCTGGCCGCCTCGCACAACGGGGGCCCGTGGGCCGTGCCGATCCTGGAGGAGGCGGCCCGGCAGGCGCTCAGCGAGGGACGCGTCGAGCCCGCCGTCGACTACCTGCGGCTGGCCGACGGCGCGTGCACCGACGACCAGCGCCGGGCCACCATCAAGACGACGCTGGTGCGCGCGGAGTGGCGGCTCAACCCGAGCGCCCCCGCGGCCCACCTCGACGAGCTCACCGACGCCATGCACCGCGGCCACCTGCGCGGCTCCGACGCGGTCGTGCTGGCCAAGGCGCTGCTGTGGCACGGCCGCTTCGACGACGCCCGCGACGTGCTCGACCACCTGGGCAGGATCGGCACGATCATGGACGCCGAGACCGTGGCCGAGATCCGCGCCGCCCGGCCGTGGCTGCGCTGCTCCTACACGCCGTTCCTGGCGCACATCCCGCGGGTCACCGACGTGAGCACGCAGGCGCCGCCGTCCGCGCCGGTCATCGGCCGGCTGGAGGCCGCCACCGCGCTCGCGGCGGTGCTGACCAAGGGCCCGCACCCGCAGACGCTGGCCGACGTGGAACGCATCCTGCGCGGCTCCCGCCTGGACGACATGTCGATGGACGCCGTCGAGTGCGCCCTGCTCGCGCTCATCTACGGCGAGCGGCCCGACCTCGCGGCGCCCTGGTGCGACCTGTTCTTCGAGGAGGCCGCCAGCCGGCGCGCCCCCAGCAGGCAGGCCCGCCTCGCGGCGCTGCGCGCCGAGATCAGCCTCCGGCAGGGCGACCTGGAGGGCGCCGAGGGCCTCGCCCAGATGGCCGTACGGCTCATCCCGCCCACGAGCTGGGGGGTCGCGATCGGCGGGCCGCTGTCGGTGCTGCTGACGTCGGTGACCGCGATGGGCCGGCTCGACGAGGCCGTGCAGCTGGTCAACCAGCCCGTGCCCGAGGCCATGCTCCAGACCAGGTACGGCCTGCACTACCTGAACGCGCGGGGCCGCTACCACCTGGCGACGGGCGACCTCGGCATGGCCCTGCGCGACTTCCAGACCTGCGGCGAGCTGATGGGCTCCTGGAGCCTCGACACGCCGGGGCTCATCTCGTGGCGGACGGGCGCGGCCGAGGCGCTGATCGCCATGGGCCGCCCGGAACGGGCCCGGCCGCTGCTGGACGAGCACGTGACCCGCTGCGCCCCCGGCCCGGTCCGCGCCCGGGGGATCGGGCTGCGGCTGACGGCCGCCGCGAGCGAGCCACGGCAACGTCCCCCGCTGCTGCGCCGCGCCGCCGACATGCTGCAGGCGAGCGGCGACCAGTACGAGCTCGCCCGGGCCCTGGTCGACCTGGCCGACGCCTACCAGGCGGTGGGGGAGCTGCGCCGCGCCCGTACGGTCGCCAGGCAGGCGCAGCGGATCGCGGAGGAGTGCGAGGCCGTCCCGCTGGTCAACGCGCTCACCCAGGGCGGTCCCGGGCAGCCGGCCGAGCCGCCCAGGACCGAGAGCGGCTCCGGGGCGCTGAGCGAGGCCGAGCGCCGCGTGGCCTCGCTCGCCGCCGTCGGCTACACCAACCGCGAGATCGCCGACAAGCTGTACATCACGGTCAGCACGGTCGAGCAGCACCTGACCAGGATCTACCGCAAGCTCAACGTCACCCGGCGGTCCGACCTGCCCGCCAGCCTCGAGTTCAGCACCTCCGGCTGAAACGGGCGTGACCACCCCGGCCGGCCGGTCACCCCGGCCGGCCGTACCCCTGACCGGTCACGACTCCCTTGACCGGTCACGACTCCCCCGACTGGAAGGTGTACGCGAATGGCTCGGACGAGCGTCACATCCGGCGTCACCCCTGCCGTCACCCGTGCCGTCACGCCTGCTGCCACACCGGGTGCCGCCCCGGCGGGCCGCCTCACGGCGATGCAGGGCACCGCCATGTACGTCGGCGCGGTGCTCGGCACGGGCGTCATCGCCCTGCCCGCGCTCGCGGCCCAGGCGGCCGGGCCGGCGTCGCTGCTGGCCTGGCTCGGCCTGGTCGTGCTGTCCGCCCCGCTGGCCGCGGCGTTCGCCGCGCTCGGCGCCCGCCACCCCGACTCCGGGGGCGTGTCGACCTATGCCCGCCTCGCCTTCGGGGACCGGGCCGCGGTCGTCGTCGGCTGGTGCTTCTACTTCGCGATACCGCCCAGCGCCGCCGCCGCGGCGCTGTTCGGCGGCGAGTACGTCGCGGCGGCGGTGGGCGGCGGAACCGGCACCGCGACACTGACGGCGGCGGGGCTGATGGCGGTCGTGACCGTGTCGAACGCCTCCGGCCTCCGGGTGACCGGCAGGGTCCAGCTCGGGCTGGCCGGGCTGCTGGTCGCGTTGCTCGTCGTCGCCGTCGCGCTGTCGCTTCCGCACGCCGATGTGGCCAACCTCCGGCCGTTCGCCCCGCACGGCTGGACGGCCATCGCCCCGGCGGCGGCCCTGCTGGTGTGGAGCTTCGCCGGCTGGGAGGCGATCACGCACCTCGCCGCCGACTTCCGCAGGCCCGCCAGGGACCTGCCCAGGGCCGCCGCGGCCGCCGTCGTGCTGGTCGGCGTGCTGTACCTGTCGGTCGCCTTCGCCACCGTCGCCGTCCTCGGGCCGGCCGCCGGATCCGCGCGGGCGCCCCTCGGCGACCTGCTGGCCCTCGGCCTCGGCGGCAACGCGCGGCTGCTCGCCGCCGTGGCCGCGCTGCTGCTGACGCTCGGCGCGATGAACGCGTACTGGGCCGGGGCGGCGAAGCTCGGCGCGGCCCTCGGCCGCGACGGGGCCCTGCCCCCGTGGCTCTCCCGCGGCAGCGTCGCCGGGGAGGTGCCCCGTCGCAGCCTCGGGGTCGTCGCCGTGCTGTCCTTCCTGTCGCTCGCCGTCGTGTACGTGGCGGGGACGGGCATCCGTCCCCTGGTGCTGATGACCAACGGGTCGTTCGTGGTGGTCTACGCGATCGGCGTGGCGGCCGCCATCCGGCTGCTGCCGCGCGGCCGGGCCAGGGCCGCCGCCCTGCTCGCGCTCGTGGCGGTCGCCCTGCTGGTCGCCGCGTCGGGGGTCTACCTCGTCTGGCCGCTGCTGGTCGGCGGCGCCGCCCTGGCGTACGCGCGGTTCACCCGCCGGGAGGCGGCCGTCCCGGCCGGGATACGAGAGAAGGAGACCGTGCCGGCGGACCATTGACGAAAGTGAAGGGCCATCGGCGACTTTCCGCGAGTGCGCACCGGTCCGTCCGGTCCCTAGGGTCGAGGGGCCGGACGGACCGGCGGAACACGGCACGGAGGGGAAACGGTGGGCACCGAGATCGAGGACGTCCCGGACATCAGCGCCGAGTGGTACCGGGAGGTCACCGCGTTCGCCCGGGAGACCCCGGGGTGGGTGCGCGACGCGGCGGAGGTCGCGACGGACGCGGTTCCCGCGATCCTCTTCGCCCTCCTCGTCTTCGGCTGGTGGCGGGCGCGGCGCGGGGACGACCGCCGGATGGCGCTCGCGCTGCTCGCGCCGGTCGCGGTGGTGGTGGCGTACCTCGTGAGCGAGGGCCTCAAGAGCCTGCTGCGGCTGCGGCGCCCCTGCTGGGATCTGACCGACGTGGTCACGGTGGCGACCTGCCCGCCGTACGGCGACTGGTCGCTGCCGAGCAACCACGCGACCTTCGCCGCGGCGGGCGCCGTCGCGCTGGTCGCGCTGTGGCGCGGCACGGCGGTGGCGGCGCCCGTGCTCGCGCTGCTGGAGGCGTTCTCGCGGGTCTTCGTCGGCGTCCACTATCCCCACGACGTGGCGGCGGGGCTGCTGCTCGGCGCGGTGGTGGCGCCGGTGGTCCTGCTGGCCCTGCGGAACCCGGCGACCGCCCTGGTCGCCGCGCTGCGGCGGCGGCCCGCGCTGACGGCGCTGCTCGTTACGGCTCGCCCGCCAGCCCCGCCTCGTGGGCGATGATCGCCGCCCGGACGCGGTTGGGCACGCCGAGCTTGGCCATGATCGTGCTCACGTAGGTCTTCACGCTGCCCTCGGCGAGGTGCAGGCGGGCGGCGATGCCCGCGTTCGGCATGCCCTCGCCGACCAGGGCGAGCACCTCGCGCTCCCGGTTCGTCAGTCCCGCAACGCGCTCGCGGGCCGCGGCCGAGCGCGTCAGCCGGTCCCCGGCGAGCCCCCGCACGACCCGCGCGGCCACCTGCGGCGACAGGTACGCCCCGCCCTCGGCCGCCGCCCGGACCCCGAAAGGGAACTCGCGCGGATCCCCGGTCTTGAGCAGGAACCCCGCGGCGCCGTCGCCCAGGGCCCGGGCGACGTAGGCGTCCTCGCCGAAGGACGTCATGATCAGTACGGCGGTGCCCGGGGCGGTCCTGCGCACCTCGGCCGCGGCGGCGAGCCCGTCCAGCCCGGGCATCCGGATGTCGACCAGCGCGACGTCGGGCCGGTGCGCCAGGACGGCGTCCACCAGCTCGCGCCCGTCGGCGGCCTCGGCGACCACGTCGATGCCCGGGTCCGCCGCCAGGATCGCCCGGACCCCGGCGCGGATCACCGGTTCGTCGTCGGCGAGGACCACCCGGATGACGTGCACGACCCGATGCTACGGAACCGCTGCCACCGGGATCGTCCGGACCGGCGTCCGGGCAGCGTCGGACGGGGGGGTTCCGCTGTCCGGCGTACTGGCGCGGCCCGGGCTCAGGCGGGCAGGTGCGCCTTGCTCACCAGCCGGCCTCCGGCGAAGCACAGCCGATAGAGCTCCAGCTCGCGGAACGGGTCGGAATCGGTGCTGTAGTAGCGGCACCGCGCGCCGGGAGGGATCGGCGGCTCGGGCCAGGACGGGTCGTCGATCCGGGTCCTGACCGGCAGCACCGCCGCGACCTCGGACTCGGCCTGACCGGCTCGCAGCTTCGCGAACTCGGCCGGCGGCAGGACCGAGGTGGCCGCGTCGTAGACCGTGAACCCCAGCACGAACGCCGCCACGCCGGCCGCCGCGGCCAGGGCGACCAGCGCCGCGGCCAGCCGTGTACGGCGCACCCGCCGCCGGGCCAGCGCCAGATCCAGCTCCACGGGCCGCGCTCCGGTCGGCAGGTCGTCCGGCACACCCGGGTCCGCGCTGCCGGGCCCACCCGCGGCGACGGCGAGGCCGGTTCCCCCGGTGTCGCTGACTCCGGAAGACAGATCCACGGCGGCCATCGGGGCCCTGGACCACCACGGCGTCGGTTCCGGCCCCGGCCGTCGCGACCGCCTCCCGAAGGGTGTCGACCATGACGACAGCCCGGGAGCATGCCCGGCGGCGGGAGGGCAGGCCCGCGAGGGGACGTCGCGGCAGGACACGTCGTGGGGCAGACGGACGGTGAGAGTGAATCCGCCGTCGGCGCGGCCGCTCCGCAGGGACCCGCCCTGCAGGCGGACCCGCTCCGCGAGCGCGCGCAGCCCGTATCCGCCCGAGACGCTCGGCCCGGACTGTTCCGTGGCCTCGTTCAGGAGAGTCACCACGGTCTCGTCCGGCGTGTGCGCGAGCCGTACGGTGACCGGGGCGCCGGGCGCGTGCTTGGCCGCGTTGGTGAGCCCCTCCCGGACGACCCGCCGCACGGTGACGAGCGCGGGCGCGGGGATCCGCGCCTCCTCCTGCACGCCCTGCAGCGTGACCGGCATCCCGGCGGCCGAGGCGCGCCGGACCAGTTCGCCCACGGTCTCCACGGCCGGACCCGCGTGCGCGGCGTCCCGCTGTGCCGTGTCCGCGTGTGCCGTGTCCGCGTGTGCCGTGTCCGCGTGTGCCGTGTCCGCGTGTGCCGTGTCCGCGTGTGCGGTGTCTTCGTGTGCGGTGTCTCCGCGTGCCGTGTCCGCGTGCGCAGCGTTCTCGTGGGGGATGCGCGCGTGCGCGGCGCCGGGACCGTCGCCGTCTCTGAGCACGTCGACGATGTCGCGCAGACGCTCCGCCGCGGCCGTGACCGCCACGCGGGCCTCGCCCGCCGCCCGGCGGTGCGTCTCGGGCAGGCCGGCGGCGACCTCCAGAGCGCCGATCCGCAGCGCGACCAGGCTCAGGTCGTGACCGAGCAGGTCGTGCATGTCCCTCGCGATGGCGGCCCGCTCGCGCAGCCTCGCCTGCTCGGCGAGCATGCGCCGCTCACGCTCCAGATGCCCGGCGCGTGCCCAGCCCGCCCTGGTCAGGGCCAGGCTCTGGTGCCGCGCGTGGCCCGCGAGCCAGGGGACGAGGCCGAACAGCCCGATCCCCGTGACGGCGAAGAACCACGCGCCCGGATCCCACTGGGCCGCGAGAAGCCACCGTACGAGCGGGACGACGACCGCGGCGATGACGGCGGCGGCGGACAGGCCGAGCAGGGCGGGCCGGGCGCGGGCCATGCGCACTCCGGCCAGGTAGCTCATCACCACCAGGGCCAGGAAGAAGACGGTGGGGTCGCCCCGTACGGCCACCGAGCCCGCCCACAGGGCGGCCGCCACGAGCATCGCCCCGAGCGGCCGGGGCCGGGCGAGTGCGACGGCGGCGCCGATCGCCGCCAGCCCGGCGATCACCTCCGACCAGGTGTAGGCGTCGGCCAGGGTGTGGGTGAGGCTCGCCCACACCACCGGTACGCCGAGGACGGCCCACAGCAGGACGTCCTTGAGATATGCCGCTTTCCTCCCCACTCAGGCAACGGTATCCGCAGGTCGCGGGACCCGGACGAATCCGTGCAGGGTCCGGGCGCTGGCGTGGCCGGACAGGGACATCAGCATCGGCGCGGACCAGCCGTCCTCACCGAGATGCGCCAGGCGCGAGTGGCGCAGGCGGTGGAGCGTGTAGCCGCCGCCCTCCGGGTCGAGGTCCCTGGTGGCCCGTTTGAACAGGTACTCCGCCCGTTCGTACGACAGGCGGCCCCGGCCGGTGTGCGGGCAGAGGTCGGCCGCGGCCGGCATGCGGCCCGGTCCCGGTCTGCGGTCGGCGAGGAACAGCGGTCCCCGGCGGCGGTCCCCGACGAGGAGGGGCAGGAGCGCCGCCGTACCGGACTGCCAGCGCAGCCGGTGTCCCCTGGTCCTCACCTCACCGCGCATGCCGGGCAGGTCGAGGTCCTCCACGTCGAGCGAGAGCGCCCATTCGGCCGGAGCCGCACTCTCGTACAGCAGCAGCCACAGTGTGCGCTCGCGCGGCGGAATCTCCGGCCGCTCCCACAGGACCCGCAGCAGCGACCGGTCGATGGGGCGGATGCGGGCGCGGGGTTCGGGCCGTCGGTCGAGCGGGGCGGCGAGGCCGGCGGCGGCCCAGCCGCGCTCGGCCGCCCACGACGCGAACGACCGCAGCGCCGCGCGATGGCGGTTCCAGGTCGCGCCCGCCGCCGTGCCCCAGGCGGCGGCGAAGACCTCGGCGACCAGGCGGGACGTCACGTCCCGCAGCGGGACGTCCTCGCCGAGGTGCCGGCACAGCCGTGACAGGGTCTGGTTGTAGGAGCGGACGGTGTCGGCGCTCAGATCGGGACGCGCGAGGAAGAGCCGCATGGCTTCGCCGAGCGTGACTCCCGCCTCCGCCGCCCGCCTGCCGCTCGCCCGCCCGCCCGGCGTGGCGGGTGTGACACGCTTCCCCGAGTCCGCCGGCCCGGCCGCTGGGCTTGGCTGACCAGCGGATTCCACGGGCCCGGCCATCCCAGCTTCCCCGGTACGCACTATCTCCGCGGGTTCGGCCTGCCGGGTCCGGCCGGTCTTCACGGTCTCCGCGGTGTTCGCGGTGTTCGCGGGTCCGGCATCCTCGGCGCAGGTCGCGGCGCGGCGCAGCAGCACCGCCCGTTCCGCGGCGTTGCGGGTGAGGGACGCCGCGCGTTCGAACTCCGCCCGGGCCTCGCCGTGCCACCCGAGCCGGGCCAGCAGGTCCCCGCGTACGGCGGGCAGCAGGTGATACCCCTTCAGCGCGGGTTCCCCGGTCAGCGTCTCCACCAGCGTGAGGCCGGCGCGCGGCCCGTAAGCCATGGCGAGCGCGACCGCGCGGTTGAGCTGGACGACCGGTGTGGGCAGCACCCTCACGAGGGCCTCGTACAGCGCCGCGATCTGCGGCCAGTCGGTCTCCTCAGGCGTGGCGGCCCGCGCGTGGCAGGCCGCGACGGCCGCCTGCAGCACGTACGGGCCGAGGGGGCCGCCCGCCTCCCGGGCCCGCAGCAGCGCCGCGACGCCACGCCGGATGAGCAGCGGGTCCCAGCGCCCGCGGTTCTGCTCGTGCAGCGGCACGGGCTCTCCCGACGGGCCGGTGCGTGCGGCCGAGCGCGACTGCTGCAACTCCATCAGCGCGACCAGGCCGTGCACCTCGGCCTCGCCCGGGGCCAGCTCGGCCAGGACGCGGCCCAGGCGCAGCGCCTCCAGGCAGAGGGACGGGCGCATCAGGTCGTCGCCCGCCGTCGCCGCGTATCCCTCGTTGAACACCAGATAGATCACTTCGAGCACCGACGACAGCCGGGCCGCCCGTTCCGGCCCCGACGGAACCTCGAAGGGGACCCGCGCGTCGGCGAGCGCCCGCTTGGCCCGCACGATCCGCTGGGCGACGGCGCTCTCGGCGACGAGGAAGGCCCGCGCGATCTCGTCGGTCCGCAGGCCGCCGATCAGGCGCAGCGTGAGCGCCACCCGGGCCTCGGTGGACAGCACCGGATGACAGGAGACGAACATCAGCCGGAGGACGTCGTCGCCGACCTCCCCGTCGAGCGCGCCCAGCACGTCGTCCACGTCGCGGGCGCCGTCGTCCGCGCGGGTGACGAGATCGTGGGCGAGCCGCTCCTGACCGCGGTCGCGCCGCTCCTCCCGGCGCAGGTGGTCGACGGCGCGCCGCTTGGCGATGGCCATGAGCCAGGCGCCCGGATTGTCCGGGACGCCCGCCTCTGGCCACTGTTCCAGTGCGGCGAGGACCGCGTCCTGGGCCAGTTCCTCCGCCCGGCCCACGTCGCCGACCATCCGCACGAGGCCGGCCACGATCCTCGCGGACTCCATCTTCCAGACCGCGTCCACGACGCGATGGGCGTCCAGGGACGTCATCGGTCGATGACATCACCGGCCCGCCCGCCGCGCAACCCGGCGCGTACGTCAGCGGGAGTCGGGCCCGGGAACGTCCTCGGGGCCGAACACCTGCTGGACCATGCCCTCGCCGTCGCCGACGATCCGCCAGAAGCGGCGGGCCAGCTCCACGGCCTCCTCGCGAGAACGCGCCTCGATAAGGGCGAAGCTGACGATCGCCTCCTTGGCCTCGGTGAAGGGGCCGTCGGTCACGGTGATCTCGCCTGCCGCAGAGATCATCCGTACGCCGCCCGGCTCCAGCCCGCCGGTGGCCAGCAGCACGCCGGCCCTGGTCATCTCCTCGATGAAGGCGCCCATCTCGGCCATCATCGCCGCGTCCGGGTTCGGGTCGGTGCCCTTGGTGGTCATCAGGAACCGCATCGGTCGTTCTCCTTGTCTCCTGATCTGTGGCCGGCGGGAGCCGGTCGCCGGTTCCCGCCGTCACCTACACGTCGTAGGGGAGGGGCCGTGATCGACGGACTCCGATCCTGACACGCTCTGACCAGGGCCTTCGCCAGGATGTGACAGGGAATGCGCATGTGACAGGGAATGCGCGTTCCCGGCTCGCGCCGCAGGTCGGCAGGGGAGAGCAGGGGTGGACGTCACAGGTGGTCGAAGCGCGCGGCGGCCGTTCGACGCGTAAGCGAAGGCCGGACGACATGCCGGCCGGGACACCGAGCCGGCACGAGGGCCGGACACCGACGAAGGGAACGGCCATGACCACCACGCAGCGCACCGCCCAGCCCACCACGCAGCCCACCACGCAGCCCACCGCTCCGGCCACGCTCGAACCCGGCGCGGCGGCCTCGACGAGGTCGACGCGTGCGCTGCTCACCTGCGCCGTGCTCGCCACGCCCGTCTTCGGGATCGTCTCGCTGGCGCAGGCGTTCACCCGGGAGGGGTTCGACCTGCTCCGTCATCCGCTGAGCATGCTGAGCACCGGCGACCTCGGCTGGCTGCAGATCGCCAACTTCTGGATCACAGCCTTGCTGACGGTCGCCGGGGCGATCGGACTGCGCAGGGCTATGCGCGGCACCCCCGGAGGGATCTGGGCGCCCCGGCTGCTGCTCGTCGAGGGCGCCGGACTCGCGGCGGCCGGGGTCTTCGTCATGGACCCGGGGGACGGCTTCCCCACGGGCACCCCGCTGGGAGCCCCGGCCGGGATGAGCTGGCACGCGATGCTGCACATGGCGGCCGGGTCGGTGGCCTTCACCGCGCTCATCGCGGCCTGCTTCGTCCTCGGCCGCCACTTCGCCCGCGCCGGGCGGGGCGGGCACGCCGTCGCCTCCCGTCTCGGCGGCCTGGCTCTGCTGTTCGGCAACGCCTGGGCCATGTCCGGCGGCCGGGCGGGCTCCCTCACCCTGTGCGTCGGCGTGCTGGTCGCCATGGCCTGGGTCTCGGTGGTCGCCGCGGCCAGGCGCGCGGACCTCGCCGCCCGACGCTGACCTCCGCGACGCTGACCCTCGCGACGCTGAGGCCAGCCGTACGCGGGCCGGCCGATCTCGGTGGAAAACCACTGGGAGGTCCGCGAGGCCCGGTGGTACGTTCGGCGTCGCCGTGCGCCGCTGCGATCCGAGGAGGTGAGACCGATCAACGCTGTGACAGGTCGGGGCTCCCTCCGTCGCATGGTCTAGGGAGCGCCCGAAAGAAGGCATCCCGAAAGGCGTGGAACGCTTTGCGCTTCAGCTCCAGGACGTCGTCCGACGGCGTCACCGAACAGCTGTTCATCCTCGGCGAGATCCCCGGTGTGCTGTGGACGCCGGAAGGCGCCGCCGGGGCTCGGCCCCTGATCCTGATGGGTCACGGCGGCGGGCAGCACAAGAAGGCCCCGGGCATCGTGGCTCGCGCGCACCGCTTCGTCACCGAGGGCGGTTTCGCGGTCGTCGCGGTCGACGCGCCGGGCCACGGCGACCGGCCGAAGACCGACGAGTTCACCCGGGTCCTGGCCGAACTGCGGGCCGGCATGGCCGAGGGTGGGGACCTCGCCCCGCGACTCGCCGCCATGCACACGTTCCTGGCCGGTCAGGCCGTCCCGGAATGGCAGGCGGTGCTGACCGCGGTGCGGGAACTCGACGTCGTCGGCGCCGGCCCCGTGGGTTACTGGGGCATGTCGATGGGCTGCGGGGTCGGCCTCCCCTTCGTCGCCGCGGAGCCCCGGGTCCGCGCGGCGGTGCTGGGCCTGCTCGGCGTGGACGGGCTGGCCGAGGCCGCCGCCCGGGTCACCGTCCCGGTGCGGTTTCTGCTCCAGTGGGACGACGACCAGGTGCCCCGGGGCCGGGGCCTGGCGCTGTTCGACGCTCTGGGGTCGGCCGACAAGACGCTGCACGCCAACCCAGGCAAGCACGGGGAGATCCCCGAGTTCGAGACCGACAGCTCGTTGCGGTTCTTCACCCGGCATCTGGGTTAGCGCGGGCCGCCTGACGATTCCCGCCGCGCCGGTCGGGTCTCGTGCCCGGCCGGCGCGCCGGCTCAGCCCCGCGCCTGCCCGCCCCCGCAAAGGGAAGCGGCCGCTCAGCCGACGTCGCGGTGCTGGCCGCGCCGTTCTCGCAGCCGAACGGCCACGAACCGGACGACGACGAGCACGACGGCCGCCACGAATACCTTGGACACGATGCCCATGTACTCCTCGACGAGGTGCCAGCTCTCGCCGAGGAGGTAACCCGCCAGCACGAACACGGTGTTCCAGATCAGGCTGCCGAGCGTGGTGAACAGGAGGAAGGTGCCGATCGGCATGCGTTCCACGCCGGCGGGGACCGATATCAGGCTGCGGACAACCGGGACCATGCGCCCGAAGAACACCGCCTTCACACCGTGCCGGGCGAACCACGCCTCCGCCTTCTCGATGTCGGCGGTCTTGACCAGCGGCAGGCGCCGCGCGAGGGCCAGCGTGCGCTCCCGGCCGAGCAGCGCGCCCACGCAGTACAGCGCGAGCGCGCCCACGACGGAGCCCGCGGTCGTCCACAGGAGGGCGGCGACCAGGCTCATGTCCCCGCGCGACGCGGTGAATCCCGCCAGCGGCAGGATGATCTCGCTGGGCAATGGCGGGAACAGGTTCTCCAGGGCGATCGCTACACCTGCGCCCGGCGCGCCCAGGCTCTCGGTGAGCTCCATCGCCCACCCGGCGATTCCTCCGATTTCTGGCGTGTTCATGGGAGTGACACTAGAAGCCGGGAAGCCAACCCGCGTGAGGTGCGCCGCCGGGCCTGCCCCGGGGCGGCTCACCCCCTCCTGGCCGGCCGAAGGGCCGCATGGTCGTCCACAGGCTGTGGACAGCCGGTGCCGGTCCCGCGAGAACGCCTGCGGGCCGTACGCGCGTGCGCCCCTACCGGTCGTCCTTCGGCGTCTGGGTGAGCACCTGGTCGGCGGTCGCCGTCACCACCGCCGCGGCCGCCGAGATGTCCCTGACCTGCTCGGCGGGGAGGGCCCGGAGCACCTGCTCCAGCGCCTCGAGGTCCGCCTGGTAGGCGGCCGCCATCGCCGCCTGGGCCTTGGCGGTGCGCTGTGCCTGCTCCACCGCCTTGCTGAGGGCGCGGCCGGCGCGCTCGACGGCCCTGGCCGCCTCGATCGCCGCTTTCTCAAGATTTCTCGCCCACTCGGGCGGCTGGTCGCTCATCGATGTCCTCTGTGTGAGGGTGGGTCCCGCGGGCATGAGCCGCCCACGAAGAGTGCCGGATCAGGCCCTTAATGCCCGCCCTGCGGGCTCTACACCCCGCGGAGCCCAAGCTCTCAGAAATCTCTCAGACCCCGTGCGAGGGCCCCCGCGCGATGCGGCGCGCGGGGGCCCGAAGAAGATGCCGGAAGCGGTCAGCCGCAGTGCTCGAAGGGGCTGTCGTAGCCGGACGACCCGGCCTTGCCGCCCCACTTCACGCACTTGTCGGCCGCGGCCGCCCGTACCGGTCCGGCGTAGTAGCCGTAGGTGCCGGAGTCGGTCACCCGGGTTCTGCCCTGGACCTCCAGATACGCGCTGGTCGCGGTGGCCGTGCCCAGCGACGTCTTCTTCAGCGTCACCACGCAGTTGTAGCCGTTGCCGGAGTTGTAGAGCAGGTAGACCGTGCCCGCCGTGCCGAGGGCGGCCGAGTCGATCACCGAGTAACCCGCGCCGCACACCTGCTCGGGCGTGTACGGGTTGCCGGTCCCGCCGCCGCCCGTGACGTACTGCATGTACTTGTTCCAGTCCCAGTGCGGCCCGGGATCGGTGTGGTCGCTCCCGGGGACCTGGTTGTGCCCCACGATGTGCGACCGGTCCATGGGGATGCCGTAACGGGTGGCGATGGAGCGGACGAGGGCGGCCGAGGAGCGGTACATCGCGTCGGTGAACCAGGACGCGTCGTCCACGTAGCCCTCGTGCTCGACGCCGACCGAGTGGTGGTTGTAGTCGGAGTTGCCCGCGTGCCAGGCCCGGTCCTTCTCCCGCACCATCTGGGTGACCGCGCCGTCGGAGGACCGTACGACGTAGTGCGCCGACACCTGGGCGGCGGGATTCTGGAACCAGGAGATCGTTCCGGCGTACGAGCCCTGGGTGACGTGGATGACGATGCGGTCGATCGAGTCGCTCGCCGGCCGGTTGGACGCCGTGTAGTTGGCACTGCTGGCCGCCACCCACGTCGCGCCCGGATAGTCGACGGCCGCCGCGGCGAGCGTGCGGTTCTCGGGCCGGTCCAGGTCGCGGGCGCCCGCGAGAACTCCCCGGTCCGGGGTGACCGGGCGGGCGGCCACGGTGATCGTCTCGCCCGCCGGGGTCCGCGCGGTGAACCCGGCCGACAGCAGGTCGTAGACGGCGTCCGCGTACAGCCGGGCGACCTCGAGGGTGCTCGCCCCGCCGTACCGCGCGACGGCGGTGTACCAGCGTCCGGCGTCGGCGCGGGCGGCGGCGTCCAGGCCCAGGGCGTCGGCCCTGGCGCGCAGGACGGCCGCCGCGCCCGCGACGTTGGCCGCGTCGTCGGTCCTGAGCGAGGCGATCGGCGCGCCGGTGAGCCGCGCCGCCTCCTCCAGGGTGTGCGCCGTGGGGTTGCTGACCAGGTGCGCCACGCCGTACCCGCCGCTCGCACTCGGCCGGCCGTCGTGACCGTCGAGGTGGGTCTCGGCGTAGGCGAGCGCGACGAGCAGGTCGCGGGGGACGCCGTGGTCCGCCGCCGCCCGCGTGAAGGCGGTGGCGAGCGGGCCCTCGGCGGCCGAGGCGGGCCCGGCCGGGACGAGCCCGGCAGGAACGAACCCGGCAAGGCACAGCAGGAACGTCACGACGCCGGCGGCGGTCAGGGCCGTACGTCGGGACACGCGGACGACCAGGGGTTCGGTCATGACGGTCAGCCGCAGTGCTCGAAGGGGCTGTCGTAGACGGACGAGCCCGCCTTGCCGCCCCACTTGACGCAGGTGTCGGCGGCCGACGCGCGGACCGGTCCGGCGTAGTAGCCGTAGTTGCCGGAGTCGGTCACCCGGCTTCTGCCCTGGACTTCCAGGTACGCGCTGGTCGCGGTGGCGGTCCCGAGGGAGGTCTTCTTCATCGTGACCACGCAGTTGTTGCCGTTGCCGGAGTTGTAGAGCAGGTAGACCGTGCCCGCCGTGCCGAGGGCGGCCGAGTCGATCACCGAGTAGCCGCTGCCGCAGACCTCCTGCGGGGTGTAGGGGTTGGCCGATCCGCCGCCGCAGTTGTGCGAGGTCACGGTCTGCGCGGGGTAGCCGAAGGTGACCCCGTTGAACACCGCCTTCTGGATGTTGGCGGGGTAGGACGTGTCGGTCGTGCGGACCTCGTAGTGCAGGTGCGGCGCGATGTTGTTGCCGGGCTTGCTGGTGTTGCCGACCTCGCCGATCTTCTGGCCCTGGGAGACCTGCGCCCCCTGGCTCACCGACCGGACGCGCAGGTGGGCGTAGTAGGTGGACCATCCGCCGCCGTGGTCGATCTTCACGAGGTTGCCGAAGCCGTTGGCCGAGCCCTGGTGGGCCGAGATGACGACCGTGCCGGCCGCCGCCGCCACGACCGTGTCGCCCAGGTCCGCGTCGGCCGTGCCGCCCCGGTTGAAGTCGATCTCGTACGACTGGTGGGCGCTGCTGGCGCTCGAGTTGCCGGTCCACGCCTGACCGCAGGGGAACGGCATCTGGAAGTCCGGCCGCGGACCCGCCGCGGAGGCCGCCGGGGCGGTGGCGGCGCCGAACGCGAGGCCGAGGACCACCGCGAGGCCCGCCGTGACAAGCGATTTGAGTCTCATGACCCAAAAGAGTCGGAAACCGGTGCACAAAAAACATCAAGAGTCGGTACAAAGGGTGGGCGAGTCATGGCGAACCGGTCCTTCGAGGAGCAACGCGGTCATGACAGTCGATCAGCCCATGTTCAGCGTGCTCGGTCCGCTGGAGGTCCGCCTGCCGGGGGCGTCACCACGGCTCGGCGGCCCGAAACCCCGCATGCTCCTGGCCACCCTCCTCCTCCACGCCGGCCACACGGTCGGCGGCGGCGAGCTCGCCGAGGTGCTGTGGCCGGACCGTCCGCCGCGCTCGACGGCGGCCAACCTCCGCACGTACGCGAGCGCCCTGCGCGCGGAGCTCGCGGCGACGCCGGCCCGCATCCGGGCCGTCGGCGCGGGGTACGCGATCGAGCTGCCGCCGCACGAGCTCGACCTGCTGCTGTTCGAGGAGCGGGTGACCGCGGCGCGGGAGTGCCGGGCGCGAGGGCGGCCGGACGAGGCGGCGGAACTGCTGGCGCGGGCGCTCGCGCTGTGGCAGGGCGTCCCGCTGGCCGACCTGCCCGGCAGCCCGCTGTGGGACCGGCGGCTCGACCGGCTCGCCCAGGCCCGGCTGCGCGCCGCCGAGGACCTGGTCGAGCTGCGCATGGCCGCAGGGGAGTACGGCGAGGCGGCCGGGGAGCTGCGCGCGCTGCTCGCCGACCACCCGTTCCGCGAGGACCTGTGGCGCCGGCTCATGCTGGCCCTGCACTGGTCGGGGCGGCAGGGCGAGGCGTTGCACGCCTTCACGGCGATCCGCGAGCAGCTCGTTGACGAGCTCGGCATCGAGCCGGGGCCGGAGCTGCGCCGGGCCCACGAGGCCGTGCTCGCCGGGGAGCCGCCCCCTCGACCGCCCGCGCCGCCCGGCTTCCTCGCCGCCCCCGCGCTCGCGGCCGCTTCGGCTTCTCCCGGCGCCACGGGGTCTCCCGGCGAGTCCGGTCCGCCCGCCGGCCCGGCGCCGCCGGCGGTCCCCGCCCCGCCGGACGGCAGGGCCCTGGTCGTGCCACGTCAGCTGCCGCCGGACCTCGTCGACTTCACCGGGCGGGCCGCCGAGGTCGTGGCGCTGACCCGGGCGCTCGCCCCGGGCGGGGTCGCGGTCGTCACCGGACCGCCGGGCGTCGGCAAGACCGCGCTCGCGGTGCGGTGCGCGCACGCCGTCCACGAGGCGTACCCCCACGGCCAGCTCTTCCTGTCGCTGGGCGGCACCGCGCCGCCCGACGGCGCCGCCGGGTCGCCGGCCGGGCCGGGGGAGCTGCTGGCCGAGGCGCTGCGCGCGCTGGGCGCGGCCGAGCCGCCTCCGCCCACCGTCCACGAACGCGCCGCGCTCTACCGCACGCTGCTCGCCGAACGGCCGATGCTCGTCGTGCTCGACGACGCGGCCGGAGCCGCCCAGGTGCGGCCGTTGCTGCCCGGCGGCGCCAGTGCCGTCGTCGTGACCGGCAGGCGCCGCATCACCGAACTGCCCGGCGCCGCCCGGATCGACCTGGACGTCCTGCCGCAGGCCGAGGGGCTGCGGCTGCTGACGGCCATCGTCGGCGCGGAGCGGCTGGAACGCGAGCCGGAGGAGGCCGCCGCCATCGTGCGGGCCTGCGGCCGGCTGCCGCTCGCGATCCGGGTGGCCGGGGCGCGGCTCGCGGCCCGCCCCGGCTGGTCCCCGGCCGTGCTGCGCAGGCGGCTCGACGACGAGACGGCCAGGCTCGGCGAGCTGCGCGCCGGGGACCTGGAGGTGCGCGAGTCCTTCGACCGCAGCTACCGCCTGCTGCCGGACGACGCCGCGCGCACCTTCCGCGCGCTCGGCCTGCTCGGCACCCGGCCGCTGCCCGGCTGGGTGGTCGACGCCGTGCTCGACCGGCACCGCAGCGACGACGTGACCGACGAGCTGGTCGACGCGAACCTGCTGCGCCCGGTCGGGACCGACCCCCTCGGCCAGCCCCGCTACCGGCTGCCCGACCTGCTGCGCGTCGATGCCAGGGACAAGGCGGGGGAGGTGGACATGCCCGCGCTGGCGCGCGTGCTCGCGGGCTGGACGGCCGCCGCCGAGCACGCCACGGCCCGGCTGCCCACCACGGTCTTCCGCCTTACCTCGCCCGCCGCCCGGCGCTGGCGGCTGCCCGAGGACGCCCTGCGCCGGGTGGCCGCCGACCCGGTCTCCTGGTTCGGCGCCGAGCACGAGACCCTCGTCGAGGCCGTACGGCTGGCCGCGGACGCGGGGCTGTCCGGCGCCGCCTGGGGCCTGGCGGCGGCGCTCGTGCCGTACTTCGACCTGCGCTGTCATCCCGGCGCCTGGGAGGAGACCCACCGCGTCGCCCTGGAGGCCGCCCGCGCCGCCGGGGACCGTGCGGGTGAGGCCGCGATGCTGCGGGGGCTCGGCCAGGTGGCCCTCTACCGGGACAGGTACGCCCAGGCCGCGAACATGTTCCGCCGCTCCCGGGTGATCTTCCGTACGCTCGGGGACGTCAGGGGCGAGGCCGTGTCGGTCTGCGGGCTGGGCGCGGTAGGCCAGTTCCGGGGCGATCCGGCCGCCGCGTCCCGGCACTTCCGCAGGGCCCTCGGGATATTCGTGTCGCTGGACGACCGGTCGGGCGAGGCGTACGCCCGGCAGGCGCTCGGGCGCACCTGCCTGAGCACGGGCGACCTGACCGGCGCCGCCGACTGGCTCGGCGGCGCGCTGCGCATGGCGCGGGAGCTCGGCGACGCCCACCGGGAGGGCTGCGTGTCGCTGCAGATGGGCCGTCTGCACGACCTCGCGGGCGAGACCGGCCGGGCGATGCGCGCCCAGGGCCGCGCGCTGACGATATTCGAGGGGTTCGGCGACCGGCACTGCGCGGCGTACGCGATGCAGGGCCTGGGCGGGCTCCAGGCGGCCAGGGGCGACTGGCGGCACGGCTCGGCCCGGCTGGAGAGCTCGCTGGCGATCTTCCGGCAGCTCGGCGACCGGAGCGGGGAGGCCGCGACGCGGCGGATGCTCGGCGAGCTGCACCGTTCGTCGGGACGTCGTGCCCTCGCCCGCGGCTATCTGCGGGCGGTCACCTCCCGCCAAACCGGCCAATTCCCATGATTAGGGCGCGGCGGCCGGGGCAGGACAGGCGTCGTGGGTGGTGGATGGCTCTCCCGCTGGCCGGTGATCCGGCAGCTCAAGGGAGAGGACGGCAGGGGACGGGCGGCGCGCTCGGCGCGTACGGACGCCCTCCGGCCCCGGGTCGAGGACGCCGAGACCGTCGCGCGTTCCGTCTGCCCGTACTGTGCCGTGGGCTGCGGCCAGCTCGTCTACGTCAAGGACGGCAAGGTCACCCAGATCGAGGGCGACCCCGGCTCGCCGATCTCCCGCGGACGGCTCTGCCCCAAGGGATCGGCCAGCAAGCAGCTCGTCACCCACCCCGGCCGGCAGACGAAGGTCCTCTACCGCAGGCCGTACGGCACCGAGTGGGAGCCGCTCGACCTCGAGAGCGCGATGGACATGATCGCCGACCGCGTCGTGCGGACCCGGCGCGAGACCTGGCAGCAGACGCATGAGGGGCAAGAGGTCAGGAGGACTCTGGGCATCGCCAGCCTGGGCGGGGCGACGCTCGACAACGAAGAGAACTACCTGATGAAGAAGCTCTACACCGCCCTCGGCGCGATCCAGGTCGAGAACCAGGCGCGCATATGACACTCCTCCACCGTCCCCGGTCTGGGGACCAGCTTCGGGCGTGGCGGTGCGACGCAGTACCAGCAGGACCTGGCCAACGCTGACTGCATCGTCATCCAGGGCTCCAACATGGCCGAGTGCCATCCGGTGGGGTACCAGTGGGTGATGGAGGCACGTGAGCGCGGCGCCAAGGTCTTCCACATCGACCCGCGCTTCAGCCGGACCAGCGCGACCGTGGACAGGTACCTGGCGATCCGCGCCGGCACCGACATCGTGCTGCTCGGCGCGCTGATCAACTACGTGCTGTCGAACGGTCTCGACTTCCGGGAGTACGTCCTCGCGTACACGAACGCCGCGACCCTGGTGAACAGGGACTTCCGCGACACCGAGGACCTCGACGGCCTGTTCTCCGGCTTCGACGAGGAGACCGGCAGGTACGACCCGTCGACCTGGGCGTACGAGGGCGACGTGCCCGAGGAGGAGGAGCCGGTCGAGGGCGGCGAGCGCCATGCGGAGGCGGCGGGGTCCGACTCCTACGGCGCGCGCGGCGCGGGCGCGAGCGCGTCTCCGCCGAGCGACCCGACGCTGACCGATCCGCGCTGCGTCTACCAGATCCTCAAGCGGCACTACTCCCGCTACACGCCGGAGATGGTCGAGGAGCTGTGCGGCATCCTGCCGGAGCGGTTCCACGAGCTGGCCGAGGCGATCACGGCCAACTCGGGCCGGGAGCGGACCACGGCGTGGGTCTACTCGGTGGGCTGGACGCAGCACTCGGTCGGCGTGCAGTACATCAGGGCCGCCGCGATCCTGCAGCTGCTGCTGGGCAACATGGGCCGCCCGGGCGGCGGCATCATGGCGCTGCGCGGCCACGCCAGCATCCAGGGCTCCACGGACATCCCGACGCTGTTCAACCTGCTGCCGGGATACATCGCGATGCCGCACGCCCATCGGCACGACGGCCTCGACCACTACCTGGAGCGGGAGGGCGCCGACACCGGCTGGTGGGGCAACCGGCGGGCGTACATGGTGAGCCTGCTCAAGGCGTGGTGGGGCGACGCGGCGACCGAGGACAACGACTACCGCTTCGACTACCTGCCGCGCCTGACCGGCGACCACGGCCACTACGCGACGGTGATGGGCCAGATCGACGGCACGGTCAAGGGCTACTTCGTCGTGGGCGAGAACCCGGCCGTCGGCTCGGCCAACGGCAAGGCGCAGCGGCTGGGCCTGGCCAACCTCGACTGGCTGGTGGTCCGCGACCTCATGCTGGTGGAGACCGCGACGTTCTGGCAGGACGCGCCCGAGATCGAGACGGGCGAGCTGCGGACCGAGGAGATCGGCACCGAGGTCTTCTTCATGCCGGCCGCGAGCCACGTGGAGAAGGAGGGCACGTTCACCAACACCCAGCGGCTGCTGCAGTGGCGGGAGAAGGCCCTCGACCCGCCGGGCGACTGCCGCAGCGACCTGTGGTTCTACTACCACCTCGGCAAGCGGATCAGGCGGCGTCTCGGCGACGACGAGATCGACCGGCCGGTGATGGAGCTGACCTGGGACTACCCGGAGATCGGCGAGCAGCGTGATCCCGACGCCGAGGCCGTCCTGCGCGAGATCAACGGCACCGCCGCCGACGGCCGGCTGCTGGCGTCGCTGCGCGAGCTGAAGCCCGACGGCTCGACGAGCTGCGGCTGCTGGATCTACTGCGGGGTGTACGCCGACGGCGTCAACATGGCGGCCCGGCGCAAGTCGCACACCGAGCAGGGGCCGGTCGCCCTCGAATGGGGCTGGGCCTGGCCGGCCAACCGGCGCATCCTCTACAACCGCGCCTCGGCCGACCCGCAGGGCCGCCCGTGGAGCGAGCGGAAGAAGTACGTCTACTGGGACGCGGAGAAGGGCCGGTGGACCGGACCCGACGTGCCGGACTTCGAGGAGGACAAGGCGCCGGACTACCGGCCGCCCGAGGGGGCCAAGGCCGAGCACGCGCTGGCCGGCACCGACCCGTTCATCATGCAGTCGGACGGCAAGGGCTGGCTGTACGTGCCGGCCGGCCTGTCCGACGGGCCGCTGCCCACCCACTACGAGCCGCACGAGTCGCCGGTGCGCAACGCGTTGTACGGGCAGCGGGCCAACCCGGCCCGGCGGACCGTCGACCGGCCGGAGAACCCGTACAACCCCGCGCTGTCGCCCCGGTTCCCGTACGTCTACACCACGAGCCGGCTCACCGAGCATCACACGACGGGCGCCATGAGCAGGCCCCTGCCGTACCTCGCGGAGCTCCAGCCGGAGGCGTTCTGCGAGGTGTCGCGGGAGATGGCCGAGGAGATCGGGCTGGAGAACGGCGGCTGGGCGACGATCGTCACCGCCCGCACCGCGATCGAGCTGCGGGTGCTCGTGACCGGCCGGGTGCGGCCGCTGCGGCTGAACGGGCAGGTCGTTCACCAGATCGTCATGCCGTACCACTGGGGATACAGCAGCGGCGGGGTCGTCACCGGCGACGTCGTCAACGACCTGTCGTCGATCGTGCTCGACCCGAACGTCTACATCCAGGAGAGCAAGGCCGGCACCTGCGACGTCCTGCCGGGGCGGCGCCCGCGCGGCAGGGCGCTGCTCGACCTGATCGAGAGGTATCGCGATGGCTGAGCGGATGGGCTTCTTCACCGACACGACCATCTGCATCGGCTGCAAGGCCTGCGAGGTGGCCTGCAAGGAGTGGAACGACGTGCCCGACGACGGGTTCGTGTTCCGGGCCACCTCCTACGACAACACAGGCGCGCTCGGCGCGAGCACGTGGCGGCACGTCGCGTTCGTCGAGCAGGACGGCCGCTGGCTGATGATGTCGGACGTGTGCAAGCACTGCACGCACGCCGCCTGCCTCGACGTCTGTCCCACCGGCGCGTTGTTCCGCACCGAGTTCGACACCGTCGTCGTCCAGTCCGACATCTGCAACGGCTGCGGCTACTGCGTTCCCGCCTGCCCGTACGGCGTGATCGACCGGCGAGAGGACGACGGCCGGGCCTGGAAGTGCACGCTCTGCTACGACCGGCTGCGCGGCGGCATGGAGCCCGCCTGCGCCAAGGCGTGCCCGACGAAGTCGATCCAGTTCGGGCCGCTCGACGAGCTGCGGGAGCGGGCCGAGGCGCGGGTCGAGCGGCTGCACGCCGAGGGCGTCACCGAGGCCCGGCTGTACGGCGAGAACCGGGACAACGGGGTGGGCGGCACGGGCGCGTTCTTCCTCCTGCTCGACGAGCCGGAGACGTACGGCCTGCCGCCGGATCCCGTGGTGACCACGCGCGACCTGCCCGCGATGTGGCGCTGGGCGGGGGGCGCGGCGCTCGCCCTCGCCGCGGGCGTCGCCGCCTGCTTCCTCGGGAAGAGGAGCTGACGGGGTTGGCCGGGAAGCGGGCGAGTGCGATGCCGACACTGGGGAGGGCCTGATGCCGAGGCGCCGGGACGAGATGGTGCCGGACGCCGAGTTCCGGTCGTACTACGGCCAGCCGATTATCAAACGGCCCATCTGGCACGAGCCGCACATGCCGGCGTACCTCTATCTGGGCGGGCTGTCCGGCGCGGCGGGTGCGATGGCGGCGGCCGCCCGCCTCGCCGGCCGGGATCGGCTGGAACTGGCCGCCCGGGTGGCCGCCTTCGCCGGGGCGAGCGCCGGAACCGTCTTCCTGGTGGCCGAGCTGGGCAGGCCGATGCGCTTTCTCAACATGCTGCGGGTGTTCAAGCTCACCTCGCCGATGAGCGTGGGGTCCTGGACGCTGGCCGCCCACAGTGGGCTGACCGGCATCGCGGCGGGCTCCGCGGTGACCGGCCTGCTGCCCCTCGCGGGTGACGCCGCGACGTTGGCGAGCGGCCTGAGCGGGGTGGCGATGGCCACCTACACGGCCGTCCTGCTGGCCGACACCGCCGTTCCCGCCTGGCACGAGGGGATGCGCGAACTGCCGTTCCTGTTCTCCGGAAGCGCGCTCGCCTCCGCGGGTGCGACCCTGATGCTGACGACGCCCCGGGCGCAGGCGGCGCCCGCCCGCGCGGCCGCGGCGGCCGGCGCCATGGCCGAGGTCGTCGCGGGCGGGCTGATGGAGCGCCGCCTCGAACTGGTCGGCGAGCCGTACCGGCAGGGCAGGGCGGGCAGGCTCATGCGGGCGTCCCGCATGCTCACGCTGGGCGGCGGGCTGCTCGCCACGGTCGCCGGGCGCAGCCGTGCCCTCACCGCCCTGTCCGGGCTCGCCATCACGGCCGGGGCCCTGTGCACCCGCTTCGGCGTGCTGGAGGCGGGCCGGGCCTCGGCCGAGGACCCCAAGTACACCGTCGTCCCCCAGAGTGAGCGGGTGACCGCCGGCCGCCCCGCCTCCGTCCCCGGCCGCTAGTGCTGTGACCGCGAACGATCACCGGGTTCACGCGATCCGGCCGAGCGCGTGATCGTCTCGAACTGCGGCGGGTCGTGTGTCAGTTCGGCGTGACGGTCACCGGGGCGTCGTCGTCCCCGGCGTGCACGTCGTCCATGCCCTCACCGAGTTTCTTGGGCAGGGGGCACTTGGCGTGCGCCGGCTTGCCGTCGACGTAGATCTTCTCGTCGCTCGTGCCGAACTCGCCGCGTTCGTCGCCCTTGACGTGCACGACGCAGACGACGCCCTTGCCGGGCAGCCGGGGCTCCTTGCACAGGGTGCGCAGCTTGCCCTTCGGGGCCTCCTTGCCGTCCCGGAAGACCTTGCCGCCCCTGAGCGTGTCCCTTCCGAACGTGTCCCCAGTGAACTCGCCGTCCATGGCGGCCCTGCCGGCCTTGGCTTTCATGATGCAGGTGACCCCCTTGCCGGGCAGCGGGCGCTGCGTGCAGAGGATGCGCAGCTTGCTCTTCGGGACCTCCTTGCCGTCCACGAAGACCTTGCCGTCCTGGTCGACCCTGACGGTGGTCCTGCCCTTCTCCGTGGCCGTCGGCCCACCCTTCACGGCGCAGGCGACCCCCGGCTTCGGGGCGCCGGTGGCGGTCGCGGACGCGGCCGTGGCGCCGCCGATGCCGAGGCCCACTGTCATGACGACCCCCGCGAGGATCATGCTCCTCTTCTTCATTCTCTGGTCACTCCCTGGATCGGCTGCCCGTGGGGGGCTGCGCGTGATCGGTTGACGGAACGCTCAGCAGTTTGGGCTCCTACACCTGAAGCGATCCTGAAGAGGTAAGCGACGATCTTCATGTTTGCCTTAGGTGCGTACCTTCACCCTGTCGACGTGCGCTTACTTCTGGTGGAAGACGAACGCAGGCTGACCGAACTGCTCAAAGACGGCCTGACCAAAGAGGGCTTCGCGGTCGATCTCGCCTACGACGGGCGCGAGGGCCTGTGGATGGCGACCGAGCATTCGTACGACGTGATCGTGCTGGATGTGATGCTGCCGTTGCTGCACGGCTATGGGATCTGCGCGAAGCTGCGGGAGGCCGGAAACTGGACGCCGATCCTCATGCTGACCGCGAAGGACGGAGAGTACGACGAGGCGGAGGCGCTGGACACCGGCGCGGACGACTATCTGACCAAGCCGTTTTCGTACGTCGTACTGCTGGCGCGACTCAGGGCACTGGCCCGGCGCAAGGTGCGGGAGCGGCCGACGGTGCTGAGCGCCGGGGATCTCCGGATCGATCCGGCGGGGCTGAAGTGCAGTCGCGGGGACGTGCAGATCGCGTTGACGCCCAAGGAGTTCGCGATCCTGCACTGCCTGACGCGGCACGCGGGCGAGGTGGTGACCAAGGCCGAGCTGCTCGCCCAGGCGTGGGACTTCGCGTACGACGGCGATTCGAACGTCGTCGAGGTCTACATCAGCGCGCTGCGCCGCAAGATCGACAAACCGTTCGGACGGACGACGCTGAAGACCGTGCGGGGCGTGGGCTACCGGCTGGAGGGCTGACATGGGAGTCCGTCTACGCACGACGCTCACGGCCACCGCCGCGGTGGCGGCGGCCCTCTGCCTGGCCTCGATCGCGCTGTTCACCGCGCTGGACTCGAGCCTGACGGCCTCCACAAAGGAGTTGGCGGCGAACGACGCCAAGGAACAGATGCGACATCTGAAGGCGGAGTCGGGGCCGGGTAACGCGGGGAACGGAAAGGGAATGGTGCCGCTGCTCGAAAAGGGAGCGGTGCCGCCGGGCGGGAAGGGACCGATGCCGGGCTCGGCTGCCACCGGCGAAGACGACGGCCCTCCGTTACCCGACGAGGCCGTGTTCGTGGTCAGGCGGACGTTCGAGACCGAGGACGGCCCGGTCACCGTCCTCGGTAAAGCTTCCAAGGCACCCGCCCTGGCGGCGATGACCACGCTGAGGAACCTGCTGATCCCGGGGGTACCGGCGCTCCTCGCGGTGGTCGCGCTGTTCACCTGGCTGGCGGTCGGCCGAGTGCTACGCCCGGTCTCCGCGATCAGGGCGAAGGTCGCCGACATCACCGCGCACGGCCTGCACGAACGCGTGCCGGTGCCGGACACCCGAGACGAGATCGCGGCACTGGCCCGTACCGTCAACGCCACCCTCGACCGGCTGCAGACCTCCGTCGACGCGCAGCGACAGTTCGTCGCCGACGCCGCACACGAACTCCGCAGCCCACTGGCGATCCTGCGAACCCGGCTGGAGCTGGCCCTTCCCGCCGAGAAGCCGCTGGCGACTGCGGCACTGGACGATGTCGCACGCCTCCAGTCCCTTTCCGCCGACCTCCTCCTGCTGGCCCGGCTCGACGCCGGCGAACCCCTGTCGCGGGCCGGGGAACTGGACCTGGCCCAGGTCGTCGCCGAGGAGGCCGTCCGCAAACGCCCTCGTCCGGACGTCCACGTGTACCTCGACCTCACCCCCGACCTGCTCCTCGACGGCTCCGCCGACCAACTGCGCCGCCTTGTCGCGAACCTCGTCGACAACGCGGTCCGCCACGCCTCCACGTCAGTCCACGTCACCCTCACCGCTCGGGGCGACCACGCCGTCCTCGACGTCGCGGACGACGGCCCCGGTATCCCAGCGGAACACCACGCCATCGTCTTCGACCGATTCACCCGCCTGGACCACGCCCGCACCCGGGACACGGGAGGCTCAGGGTTGGGGCTGCCGATCGCCCGGGATATCGCGCGGGCTCACGGGGGGACCCTCCAGGTGGTCCCGCACGGCCCGGGCGCGAGGCTGCGTGCGGTCTTCCCGTTGTCCGGGAGGTCTGCCGCGTACCCGCTGGGTGATCTCGCGGTGCGCGCGCGACGTCGCGAACGCGCCTGACGACCACCCGACCCGATGCCGGGCAACAGCACTGGCCAGTGCCGGTCACCCTGCGCCGGTGACGGCTCGGCGCCTGCCCAGGCCGGCCGGGGCCAGGCGTTGCGGAGTGCGTGACGACGATGCCCGCCGAACGCCCCGGCTTGCCGGCCACCGCCGGCGAGGCGTCTGGTCACGTCCGAAACGTGCCGGTGCCCGCTGCCTGCTCACCGCTTGGCTGGGTGCACGCCCTCCACCCGCACCTGGCCGAACGGACACCATGTCGACCATCACGCTCACCCGGCCACGCTCGCCTCTCATCGGCTGGCTCGCCGTCACCTCGCTCATGCTGGGCATCTTCACCATCGTCACCAGCGAGATCCTGCCCATCGGCCTGCTGACCGCCATCGGTGCCGACTTCGGCATCTCCGACGGCACCACAGGGCTGACCATGGCCCTGCCCGGTCTCGTCGCCGCGGTCGCCGCGCCTACCGTCACACTGACCACCGCGCGCCTGGACCGGCGTGTGATGTTGTGTGTCCTCATGGGGGTGCTCGCCCTGGCCGACGTGCTGGCCGCAGTGGCGACCTCCTACTGGATCATGCTGATCTCCAGGGTGCTCGTCGGCCTCACTATCGGCGGCTTCTGGTCCATCGGGGCCGGACTGGCCGGCCGTCTGATGCCGCCGCACGCCGTCGGCGCCGCCACCGCTGTGATCTTCTCGGCCGTGCCGTTGGGCTCCGTGCTCGGCGTACCAACCGGGACCTTCATCGGCAACCTCGCCGGCTGGCGTACCGCCTTCCTGGCCCTGGCGGTGCTGGCACTCCTGGTCCTCGCGGCCCTGATACTGCTGGTGCCGCCGCTGCCCGCCCATCAGGTCACCAGCCCTCGCGTCCTGCTCGACCTGCTGCGCACCCGGGGTGCGGCCATCGCCTTGCTGGCCACTTTCCTCATCGTCTTGGCCCATTTCGGCACCTACACCTACGTCACACCCTTCCTCCAGAACGTCACCGGCCTGCCTCCCGCCGCCGTCAGCGCCATCCTGCTGGCGTACGGCATCGCCGGAATCGTCGGCAACTTCCTGGCCGGCAAGGGCACTGCGACGCGGCTGCGAACCTCCTTCGTGACCTGCGGCTTCCTGATCGCGGTCACCACTCTGCTGCTGCCCTCGGCCGGCGGCACGACCATCGGCGCCGTGATGTCACTCGTGGTCTGGGGCTTGGCCTACGGAGGCGTACCCGTCTGCTCGCAGGCATCGTTCGCCGCCGCCGCCCCGCGCGCGCCCGAGGCCGCGACGGTTGTCTTCACCTCCTCCTTCCAGGGGACCTTCGCCCTCGGCGCGTTCCTCGGCGGACGCGTCGTCGACGCTTTCTCGGTCTCCACCGTGATGATCTGCGGCGGGCTGACCGCTCTCCTCATGGCGGCATCCCTGTGGTCACTCGGCAGACCCCGCTGACTCCCGCGAGATCACGCGCCGTGCGCCACGGAACCGCGATTCTCGTCGCCGCGATCGACGAATGGCTGTGAGCGCCGGGGGCGGGCGTTGCGGAGGCGGATGCCGCTCCAGCCCAGGGAACTGGTGGTCACCGAGTCCCAGAACGGCCACAGATTGTCCAGCAGCCTGAGCTGGATGCCGGCCTCCTCGTGCAGCCGCAGCAGGTCGCCGACGGGTTCCGGCGGCCCGAGCGGTTCGACGGGCTCGGTCGCGACCACCGCGTTCGGCACCGGCTCGCCGAACGGGACGAACTGCTCCGCCGGGAAGCGGTAGGCGTACAAGCGGACGGTCAGGAACGCCTCCAGCCAGCCGTACTCGATGGCGTGGACCCGCTCGCCGCAGCCCGGGCCGATGACGCGTTCCCGGTCGTCGTCCGTGGTCGCCGGGGTCGTCCAGGCCATGGCGCGCGGACACTGGCGGGGGAACCAGTAGTCGGGGCAGCGCTCGGCCGTGACCGCCCAGACGTACGCCTCCGGCTGCCGCGCGGTGGCCGCCACATGCGGGACGAACCGCGTGATCTCGGGGTCCTCGGAGAAATGCAGCACCTCACCGGGCTCAGGTCGCATGTCCCGGGTCTACCACGTGACATCCCGGGGGATCACGGGCGAGCGTGGGCGACGGCCGGCGTCAGGCGAGCCGGATCGCGGTGGCCTCCGCCGGGACGAGCTCGCCGACGACGGGCGCGCCGGGGACCTCGCCGGCGACCAGCAGGCCGCCCGAGGTCTGGGCGTCGGCCAGCAGGAGCAGATCCTCCTCCGCGTACCCGTCCGGGTCGAGGTGGGGCCGCACCCACGCCAGGTTGCGGCGGGTGCCGCCGCTGACGTAGCCGTCGTGGATCGCCTGCCGCGCCCCCTCCAGGTAGGGCACGGCCGCCACGTCGACCACCGCGGTGACGCCGCTCGCCCTGGCCAGCTTGTACAGGTGGCCGAGCAGGCCGAAGCCGGTCACGTCGGTCGCGCACCGGGCCCCGGCCGCCAGCGCCGCCCGGGAGGCGTCCCGGTTGAGTGTCGTCATCACCTCGATCGCCTGCGGGAACACCTCGCCGGTCGCCTTGTGCCTGGTGTTGAGCACCCCGACGCCGAGCGGTTTGGTGAGGGAGATCGGCACACCGGGCCGGCCGGCGTCGATGCGCAGCAGCCGGTCCGGGTCGGCCAGGCCGGTGACCGCCATGCCGTACTTCGGCTCGGGGTCGTCCACGCTGTGACCACCCGCGACGTGGCAGCCCGCCGCCCGCGCCACGTCCAGCCCCCCGCGCAGCACCTCTCTGGCGAGGTCCATGGACAGCTTCTCCCTGGGCCAGCCCAGCAGGTTCACCGCCACGACGGGTTCGCCGCCCACCGCGTACACATCGGAGAGCGCGTTGGTGGCCGCGATCCGCCCCCAGTCGTACGGGTCGTCCACGACGGGGGTGAAGAAGTCCGCCGTGGCGACGACCGCCCGGCCGCCCTCGATCCTGACCACGGCCGCGTCGTCGCCGTCGTCCAGCCCGATGACGAGTTCGTTCGCGTACGCCGACGGATCGGGGGCCACGAGCCCGGCCACGATGCTCTCCAACTCGCCCGGCGGGATCTTGCAGGCGCAGCCGCCTCCGTGCGCCTGCTGGGTCAGCCGGACTCCGGCCCGCTCCGCCGTCTCGGTCATGCCGCCCCCGCTCCGGGTCGTCGTTCGTCCGCCGCGCCACACCGGGGCGTCGGGAGGTCCCTACCCCGTTCCGGCTAGGTTTCTCCCTGGAGGTGTGTGGGTGCCTGGTGGCCCCCGCGGTCTTCAAAACCGACGAGGCCGAGGTCCTCGGCCTGGCGGGTTCGATTCCCGTCCACCTCCGCTCGCCTCCGGCCATCGCGCGCGGCCGCGGTTTCCGCCGTGACGGCGATTGGCTGAGGATCAGGCATCGAATCGATCTTCACCCGGACACCGTGATCACGGTAGGCCCTCGGCATCATCCGGTGCATGCGATCGTCGTGGAGATCCAGCAGCGGCAGGACGCCGCCAAGAGGGAGGCGCTGCCCCGTTATGCGGCCGCGTTGTGGCTGCAGGTGAACTGCCCGGTCACAGTGCTGGTGATCTGCCCGGACGGGCGGACGGCCGAGTGGGCCGCGAAGCCGATCGACACCAGCCTGCCCGGCTTCCAGTTGCGGTGCGGAGTGATCGGCCCGGCCGAGATCCCGGTGGTCACCAAGGTCGAACAGGCGGCTGAGCATCCGGAGTTGGCCGCATTGTCCGTGATGAGCCATGGTGGCGACATCTCCGTCGTCAGGGCATTCATCTCCGCGCTGGAGTACCTCCCGGACGATCACGCTCCGCAATATTATGAATACGCTTACCGCTTGGCCTCTGAGGCTGCCCGACGTGTCATGGAGGAGATGATGGAGTCCACTGCCTGGCCGGTCTACAGCCCCTTCGCTCGTGAACACTACGGGAGAGGTCGCGAGGAGGGCCGAGAGGAGGGCCGAGAGGAGGGCCGCGCCGAGGGGGAGGCGCGGGCGGTGCTGACCATTCTGGATGTGCGGGATATTCCGGTCTCGGACGCCGATCGTGATCGCATCACCGCCTGCACCGATCTGGAGCGGCTCGACGAATGGGCACGGCGGGCGGTCACCGTGACCTCGGCCGCCGATCTGTTCGCCGACGAGCCCTGATCGGCGCGACGGGCGGGCATTCCATCCGCTGAGTCCTGGTGGTGGATCACCGCCCGCCGATCGGACGGGGGAGCAGGGCGGGGCCGGTGCGCCAGTCGCCGAGGTAGGCGCGGGGGGTGTGCTCGGCGGCCTGCTGAGGAGTGAGCTGGGGGCGGTTCTCGGGGACGGGGATCGCGGCGCCCGGGCCGGTGTCGCGGAACTCGGCGAACCGCGCGTCCTGCCAGTGGTACCCCGAACTCATGTCCACGTACGGCGTGGCAGCGTCGATCGAGGGTCCCATCCAGGTCTCGCGTACGACCAGTGACGGGAGGGCGGTCGGGTCGCTGCTGGGCCGCCAGGGCCGGGCCAGGCCGAAGGACGCGTCGGCCGCCGTCCCGTTGACCACGCAGTGCACCGCCAGGTAGCCGTGGGGGTTGGCGGCCGCCGTGCTCGGCGCGAACACGAAGCCGTACGGACGGAACGTCACGTCCCTGGCCAAGGTGGTCAGCTCGCATCGCTCGAAGACGGCGGTCGCGCGGCCGAAGACGAAGTCGACGTCCCCCTCGATGTGGCACTCGCGGTAGTACTGCCGGGCGAAGGACGTCAGGGTGCGGGTGTCGGCGTACAACGTGTCCTGGTGGCCGAGGAACCGGCACCTCTCGAAGTACGACCGGTCGCCCATGACCTTCGCCGCCACCGCCTGGGTGCCCGTGATCTCCGGATGGCCGGCCCGCAGCCAGTCGTTGGCGAACGTGACGTGGGCGGCGGCGAAGCCGTCGGCCTGGATCGTGGTGGTGGCGCTGCCGCTGGTGCCGTACGTGCCGCCCTCCGGCTTGGGCGTGCCGGCCGCGTTGCCGTAGACGATCACGACGTCGCGCGCGTCGCCGGTCGCTCCCAGGAGGCACAGGCCGGTCTTGGCCTGCGGCACGAGGACGGTCTCCCGGTAGGTCCCGGCCGCGATCACGAGAGTCCAGCCCTCGGCAGGCGAGTCCGGGGTCGCGTCGACGGCCGCCTGGACGGTGGTGTGGTCCCCTCGGCCCTGCGCGTCCACGTACAGCGTCCGGGTGTTCCGCCGGTGGCGGGGCGAGCCGTACCGGCCGAAGGGGTGAACGTGGGCGGCGCGTGCGGGTGACGCGACAACGAGTCCGAGGATTGCGCCGGCGGCGCCGGCCAGCGCCTGCCGCCGGCCTATCGACGGGGTCAGGGGCGGCATAGCGAGCTCCTATCGGTCACATATATGAACTGATTCCTCAAATGAGAACACCAGCACCGTAAGATCCGCCTCCGGTCGTGTCAATGACGTGCTGTGGCCCGAGTTACAAGACGATGTCAAGTGATCTCCAAGCCGGATCGGCAAGCATGGCCGTCTCCCGTCAAGGAGGAAGGACCCCGCTGAGATCGAGGTCCTGAACCGCGACGAGCCGGTGGTACAGACGACGTCTCCCGTCCGCTGCCAGAGCCGACAAGCCGGCGCGCCGTCGTGCCCCCGGTCGGCGCGCCCCGACGGCGCACGGCACCGCCCTGCGGGGCGGGCCGTGCGCCGTCGCTGTAATTTGAAGTGTGGATCCACGGAGGCGGGTGCCGCGCACCGACGCCGTGCTGGCCGATCCAAGGCTGGCCGCCGCCGTCGAGCGGCTCGGCCGCCCGGCGGTCAAGGACGCGGTCGCGCGGGCGCAACAGCGGGTGCGGCAGGGCGAGATCGAACCGGAGGACGTCGCCGGCGTCGCGCTGGCGGCGCTGCCGCGCCACGCCACGAGTCTGCGTCCTGTGCTCAACATGACCGGGGTGCTGCTCCACACGAACCTGGGACGTGCGCCGCTGTCCCCGGCCGCCGTCGAGGCGGTGACGGTGGCGGCGGGAGCGACGGACGTGGAATTCGACCTGGTCACAGGGGCACGGGCGCGCCGTGGGCGCGGCGCGGTCGAGGCGCTCGCGCGGGCCGTGCCCGCCGCCGAGGGCGTGCACGTGGTCAACAACAACGCCGCCGCCCTCGTGCTGGCCGCCACCGCGCTCGCGGCCGGGCGGGAGATCGTGATCAGCAGGGGTGAGCTGGTCGAGATCGGCGACGGTTTCCGCATTCCCGACCTGCTCGTGTCCACCGGCGCGCGCCTGCGCGAGGTGGGCACGACCAACCGCACCGCCCTGGCCGACTACCGGGACGTGATCGGGCCGCAGACGGGGTTCGTGCTCAAGGTCCACCCGTCGAACTTCCGCGTCGAGGGCTTCACCGGCTCGGTCGAGGTGGCCGAGCTGACCGGGCTGGGCGTGCCCGTGGTCGTCGACATCGGGTCCGGCCTGCTCGACCGTGACGCGCTGCTGCCCGAGGAGCCCGACGCGACGAGCGTGCTGCGGGCCGGCGCCGACCTGGTCACCGCGAGCGGCGACAAGCTGCTCGGCGGCCCGCAGGCGGGCCTCCTGCTCGGCCGCCGCGACCTCGTCGAACGGCTCAGGCGGCACCCGCTCGCGCGGGCGCTGCGGGTGGACAAGCTGACGCTGGCCGCGCTCGAGGCGACGCTGCGGGGCCCGGAGCCCCCCGTACGGCAGGCTCTCCATGCCGATCCGCTCATCCTCGGCGAGCGGGCCGAGGCGCTGGCGAAGGCGATGTGCCAGGCGCGCGTGGACGCGGCGGCCGTGCACGCGGACGCCACTGTGGGCGGGGGCGGGGCCCCCGGCGTGCGCCTGCCGAGCGTGGCCGTGAGCCTGCCGGAGCGGCTCGCCGTACCGCTGCGGCTAGGCGAGCCGCCGGTCGTCGGCCGGGTCGAGGGCGGCCGTCTGCTGCTCGACCTGCGCGCCGTGCCGCCGGAGCGGGACGGCGAGGTCCTGCAGGCCGTCCTGAGGGCGGCCGGCTGATGCACGTCGTGGCCACGGCGGGGCACGTCGATCACGGCAAGTCGACGCTGGTGCGTGCGCTGACCGGGATGGAGCCCGACCGGCTGGAGGAGGAGCGGCGGCGCGGCCTCACGATCGAGCTGGGCTACGCCTGGACGGCGCTGCCCTCCGGGGAGCGGGTGGCGTTCGTCGACGTGCCCGGGCACGAGCGGTTCCTCGGCACGATGCTCGCCGGGGTCGGCCCGGTGCCCGCCGTGATGTTCGTCGTCGCCGCCGACGAGGGGTGGATGCCCCAGTCGGAGGAGCACCTGGTCGCGCTGCGCACCCTCGGCGTACGGCACGGCCTGCTCGCCGTCACCCGCGCGGACCTCGCCGACCCCGCGCCCGCGCTGAATGACGCGTGTGACCGGCTGGCGGAGGCCGGGCTGGGCCCGGTGGAGGCCCTGGCGGTGAGCGGGCGTACCGGCGAGGGCCTGGACGGGCTGCGCGCCGCCCTCGACCGGCTGGTGGCGGCGCTGCCCGCGCCCGATCCGCACGCTCCCGTGCGGCTGTGGATCGACCGGGCGTTCAGCGTTCGCGGCAGCGGGACCGTCGTGACCGGCACGCTGCCCGCCGGGCGCGTCGAGGCCGGCGACGAGCTGGAGCTGGACGGCGAGCCGGTGCGGGTGCGCGCCCTGGAGTCGCTGAAGGAGCACGTCGAGTCGGTCACCGGGGTCGCGAGGGTGGCGCTCAACCTGCGCGGGCGGGTCGCGCCGGAACGCGGACGCGCCCTCGTCACGCCCGGCGCGTGGACGACGACGGACCTGGCCGACGTGCGCGTGACGATGGCGGTGGGCGCCCGCGGGCCGCTTCCCGCGCGGCTCACCGCCCACATCGGCTCGGCGTCGGTGCCCTGCGAGGTGCGTTCGCTCGGCGCCGAGGCCGAGGGGGTGGCGGCCCGGCTGCGCCTGGCCCGGCCGCTTCCCCTGCACCTGGGAGACACGCTGCTGCTGCGGGACCCGGGCCGCGGGCACGGCGAGCTGCGGGTGCTCGCGCGGGCGACCGTGCTGGACGTGCGGCCCCCGGAGCTGCGCCGCCGGGGGGCGGCCAGGGAGCGGGCCAGGGCGCTGGCGGACGCGTCGGCGGACGCCGCCTCCCTGCTGCGTACGCACCTGCTGCTGCGCGAGGGCGAGCTGGTCGCGATGGGCTGCCCGCCCGGGGGACGGCCGGTGGCCGCCGGCTGGCACGCCGACCCCGATCACTGGTCGGCGCTGTCCGCCCGGCTCCCGGAGGTCGTACGGCGGTACGCCGCCGATCACCCGCTGGAGCCCGGGATGCCGGTGGAGGCCGCCCGCCACGAGCTCGGCCTGCCCGACCGCAGGCTCGTGGCGGCGCTCGTACGGCCGCCGCTGACGGTGGCCGACGGGCGGATCAGCACGACGGGCCGCGTCACCGCGGGCATCGCGGGGCTGCCCGCTCCGGTCGCCCGCGCGGTGCGGACCCTGCTGGACGACCTGGCCGGGGCTCCGTTCCAGGCGCCGGAGGCCGGGCGGCTGACCGAGCTGGGGCTCGGGCCGCGCGAGCTCGCCGCCGCCGTACGCGCCGGGGCGCTGCTGCGTGTGGCCGAGGGCGTCGTGCTCGCGCCCGGGGCCGACGCGCGGGCGGCGGCGCTGCTGGCCCGGCTGCCGCAGCCGTTCACGGTCAGCCAGGCCAGGAGCGCGCTCGGCACCAGCCGCAGGGTCGCGGTGCCGCTGCTGGAGCACCTCGACCGCAGGGGCCTCACCGAGCGGGTGGACGAGGTCCACCGCCGGTCCGTCTGACGGGTCCGGCGGGGTCAGCCCCTGAGCTCGCCGCCGAGAGGCGAGGCGGGGTAGCCGGGGATCGGGCCGCGGGCCTTCCACGGCTCGTGGACGAGGTCGCCGGGAAGGGACGCCAGCTCGGGGACATAGCGCCGCACGTACTCGCCCTCGGGGTCGAACTTCTTGGCCTGCCGGAGGGGGTTGAGTTTGCGGTAGGGCCGGGTGTCGTTGCCCGTCCCGGCGACCCACTGCCAGTTGCCGCAGTTGTTGGGCATGTCGCCGTCGAGCAGCCATTCGGCGAAGTGTTCGAGCCCGGCCCGCCAGTCGATGCCGAGCCGCTTGGTCAGGTAGGAGCCGGTCACTAGGCGCACCCGGTTGTGCATCCAGCCCTCGGCGAGAAGCTGGCGCATGCCCGCGTCCACGATGGGAACCCCGGTCAGGCCCTCCCGCCAGGCGGCCTCCGTCTCCTCGTCGCGCCGCCACTCCACGTCTCCCGGCCGGTAGTCGCGCCGGCCCATCTCGGGGAAGGCGTTCACCACCTGGTAGTGGAAGTCGCGCCAGCACAGCTGCCTGACGTACTCCTCGCCGCCCGGCCGTTCGCAGGAGCGGTCCACCACCTCCAGGGGCGACACGCAGCCGAAGTGGAGATAGGCGCTGAGCATCGAGGTGCGTCCCGCCATCCGGTCGCGCGTCTCGGCGTAGGCGGCGAGACCGCCGCTCACCCACTGCCGCAGCCGCCGCCGCGCCTCGCTCTCCCCGCCCCGCACGATCCCGTACGGCTCGGGGGACGCCTCGGGAAGGACGCCGGGGTCGATGCCGGGCGGCAGGCGCATGCGGTGGGGCGCGCCGAGGACCGGCCGTTTCGCGGTGCCCGACCAGGCACGCCAGTACGGCGAGAAGACCCGGTAGTGGCTTCCGCCGCCGGGCCGCAGTGCGCCGGGGGGCACCACGGTCACGCCGGGGAAGAGGCGGAACTCCAGCCGGTGGGCCCGGCACTCGTCCGCGAGGCGCCGCTCCCGGCGCCGCGCCAGCGGGCTGACGTCCTCACTCGCCCAGATCGCCGACGCGCCCGTCTCTCCGGCCGTGCGTACGGCCTGGGCCACGGGATCGCCGTGCCGTACGACGAGGTCGCCGCCGAGCGAGCGCAGGGACGCCCGCAGGTCGTGGAGCGACGCGTGGAGGAAGTCGCGGCGATGCCGGGCGGCGATCGCGGAATCGAACACGAACATCGGAACGACGTGCCGGGCCACGGCGGACGCCTCGAAGAGCGCCGGGTGATCGTGAATTCGCAGGTCCCGGTTGAACAGCACGACGACGGTCTCCACGCGTACCTCTTCGCGGCCGATCCCGCCCGCGGTTGCGGCTCGCGGGTAAATCGCGAGATCGTTTCGCCGGGCGGCCGGGGCTGCTTCACCCCGAGACCGGTCGTACGCATGCTGTAATGCCGGAAAAGTGCGGAACCCTGGTTATTCCCCGGGTATATGAAGGCTATTCACATCGGATGTGTCTATCGGGTGGCCGGGGAAAGACGGGCATGGGAACCCGTGCGCCACTGGACGCGTCCGATGGTGTGAAAGCAGAATGAAACACCAGGTCATCCGCCTGGCGAGACGGTCGAACCAGGTGGAATCCGGCACTTCTCCAGACAAGCGGAGAGAAGATAACGGGCACCTCTTCTGGGTCCCTTTCGGATGACCATATCGGTGTTATTTGCGGCTTATCCTCAACTCGTGATTTCTATGGTTCTTTTCCTTCCCAACACATCGCAGTCAGTCTAAGATCTCGTTCTATGTATCGGTATGCATCAAGATTTCCTGTTAGGCAAGTGCGACGCCTAAGTCACAGTGATGCTCTGGCCGAACATGCCGCCGTCGCCACCCTCCTCACCCTGTTCCGGTGCGCATGAACCCGCCCGCCGGGGATGTGACGCTCGACCCCGGCCGGGGGATGGCATGGGTGGACGAGCACGGCGCCCACCTCGTCGACTACGCCTCCTGCCACCTCGAGCCCGCCCCCATGCTCGCGGCGGTGATCGCCGCGCTGGAGTCGTGCGCCGCCCGCGAACTGCCCGGGAACGTTTCAGATCGGGCCTGGCTGCTGTCCGCGCTGCGCCGTGAGTGCGCCACCGGCCCGGGGCGGGGATTCCTGCCCGGGCCCGGTTCCGGCGGGCCCGACCCCCGGGCGGTGCGGCGTGCGTGGAGCCTGGCGGATCCGCTGGGCGCCGAGGCGCTGCGCCTGCTCTACCGTCACGAACTCCCGCTGCGGGATCTCGTGTACGTGCTCGCCCTGCCGGCCAAGGAGACCGGCAGGCTGATCGCGCGTACCCAGGACGTGGTGGAGATCCTCGTGAGCGGCCTGGACGGCCTCGCCCGGGGTCGTCCGATCTGCCCGGAGTTGGGTCCGCTGGCCGCCGCCGTCTTCCCCGACGAGCACGGCGAGGCGGCCGACTTCGGGGCCGCACGCACGGCGCTGCTCCGGCACATCGTGACCTGCGTGGTGTGCAAGCGGCCCATCAACATCCGATACACCGTTCCGCAGATTCTCTCCCGTCCCCCGGTGGCCGACCTCACGACCGAGACCAGGCAGCGGCTCCTGGACGCGCTGAACAGGCCGGCCCCCGCCCGGGCGCAGCGGCCGGCACACCGGCCCCCCTCGTCGTTCGGCATGCCGCTCGCCGCTCCCGTGAACACCGCCCCCGCCCCGGCCGCGCGGCGGGAATCCCCGCCGGCGTCCGTCCCGTCGCCCCGGACGGGTGGCCCGGTGACTCCGACGCCACCGGTGCCGCCGCTGGTGCCACCCGACTCCGGTCTGTCGACGGCCGTGCCCCGGGAGGAGCCCGGCACGCCGTTCCGGGACGCCACGGCGGACAGGGAGCACACGGAGCACCGGGGGGACCGGGAGCACACGGGGCACACGGGGCCCGGCCGCCTGGCCCCGCCCCCGCAGCCGGGAGCGGCACGTCCCACCGGTGCTCCCGTCGACGCTCCCTCCGGCGCTCCCTCTGGCGCCTCTTCCGGCGGTCCGGCCGCCCCCGAACTGCCGGAGCGTCCGGTGCGGCCCATCTCCCAGGAGGACACCCAGCCGGGCCTGGCGTGGCCGTCGAGGGCGTCGAAGTCGCGCGCCGCGCAACGGCCCGCGCCGTCCCCCGGCCCTTCCGGCGCCGCCGGTCCCGCGAACCCGCCCGGCCCTGCCGGATCGACGCGTCCGCCGGAACCGCAGGGCCCGGCGACGTCAGCGGGCTCGCCCGGATCCGCCAGGCGGGCGGGTTCGGCCGGCTCACCGGCGGCTGCCGCGACTGGGACGCCCGGGACGGCTGGGGAGGCGCGTCCGGCTCTCGGACCGGCCGCCCTGCAGCCGGGGCAGGACACGCCTCTCTACAACGCGCTGCTCTCGCAGATCAGGGCCAGGGAGGCCCTGGCGCACGCGGCCGAGGCGGTCCCCGCCCCCGGCGACCGCGTCTTGGCCGACCGCGCCACAGCCGACCGCGCCGGTGTTGGCAACGTCGTGGACGTGCCCGGGGAGGTGGACCTTCCCGACAGGCCGCTGGCCGGTGCGCAGATCAGGATCGTTCAGGTGCTGGCACGGGTCGGCTCGCTCTTACGGGCGACCGCCCTGCGGATCGTCATCGTCGTCGTCGCGGGGGCGGCGGGCACCGTGACGGGGATCAACCTCTTCGCCCCCGCGCCCCCGTCCCCACGAGGGTCGCTGGAGGCGAACATCGCGCCGACGTCCGCCGACCCCGCAGGAGCGAGGACAGGAGCGGCAGCGAACCCCTCGGCAGCCGGTGCGGCAGCCGGCGCCGCGACAGGCGCCGCGGCGGCGGGCGGGGCCGCGGCGGGTACGGCCTCGGGTGCGCCGCAAGCCACGGTGACCGCGACCGCCGCGACCGGAGACGCCGCGGAGCCCGGCGGCCAGAACACCACAGGGGGCGGCACGACCGGGGGCGCCGCGCCCGGGGATGCAGCGCGGCCCGGCGGACAGGACTCGGCCGGGGGTGGCACGACCGGAGGTGCCGCGCAGCCCGGCGGCCAGAACACCGCGGGGAGCGCCGCGACCGGGGACGCAGCGCGGCCCGGCGGACAGGGCGCCGCTCAGGACGCCCCCGTCACCCCGGGTGTCTTCCTGATGGGGGCCTGGGGCGTTCAGACGCCGTCCGTCATCACCCTCGACGCGTTCGGGAGAGGCACCCTCACTCTCTCGACAACCTCCGGAAAGCCCGTGAAATGGCGGATATCGGCTCCCGGCCTGGTGGTCGAGCCGTCCAGCGGAACGCTCAAGCCCGGGGATACCGACGTGCTCACCGTGCGCGCGCTGCGCGTCCGCTACTGGTGCGGGGCCCCCTCGCCCGTGACGGCGCCGCTCGAACTGCATGGCCCGAAGGGCAAGAAAGGCACCGCCACCGTGCGATGGAGCACCTGCTGATCACGCCCCCCGTTTCCTTCCGTCCTCGGTGAAAGGACCCGACATGACCGAGATCCACACTTCGGTGCCTACTCCCGCCGAGCAGTTCCCGGAGAGCGTGCCTCTCACGGCCGAACACCTGTTGACCAACCGCCGTGTGGAGCCCACCGGCGGCTGGCGGCGGCTCGTCTACCAGCTCTCCGGCGGCCGCATCATTCCCTCGGAGTCGGCGGCGGAGATGGAGCGCCGCACGCTCATCGCGCAGGCCCAGACGCCCGTCGCCAGCGGTCACCACCGGATCGCGGTCATGAGCCTCAAGGGCGGGGTGGGGAAGACCACGACGACGGCGGCGCTGGGCAACACGCTCGCCTCGCTGCGCGGCGACCGGGTGATCGCCATCGACGCCAACCCCGACCGGGGAACGCTCGGTATCAAGGTCAAGTCGGAGACCGCGGCGACCATCCGGACCCTCCTGGCCGAGGCGCCGCACATCGTGCGGTACGCCGACGCCCGCGCGTTCACCTCGCAGTCGTCCGCGCGGCTGGAGGTGCTCGCCTCCGACACCGACCCGGCCGTCAGCGAGGCGTTCAACGCGGAGGACTACCGTACGGTCGCCAATCTGATCGAGCGCTACTACTCCATCTGCATCACCGACTGCGGCACCGGGCTCCTGCACGGCGCCATGGGCGCCACGCTGGAGCTCGCCGACCAGATCGTGCTGGTCACCATGGTCGCGGTGGACGGTGCGAGCTCGGCCGCCGCGACCCTCGACTGGCTCACCGCCCACGGCCACGGCCACCTCGTCAAGAACGCCATCGTCGTGCTGAACGCGGTCGAGCCCAAGTCACACGTCGACGTCGACCTGCTCGAACGACACTTCTCCGGGCGTTGCCGCACGGTGGTGCGGGTGCCGTTCGACCCGCACCTGAAAGAGGGCGCGGAGGTCGACCTCGCCCGGCTGCGGCCCACCACCCGCGGGGCGTACCTGCGCCTCGCCGCGGCGGCCGGGCAGGCGTTCGGGCAGCGGCCGGACCGGAGCAAGTAGTGGGACCCGTCATCCCCGATCCGGCGCTCGACTGGGACCTGGGACCACCGCGTCGGTGGGATCCCCGGCACCTGGTCGTCGCCATCGCGGGGGTCGTCACCGTGATCGCCGTCGCGGTGATCGTGCTGCAGACGCGGCAGACGGAGGCGCCGCCGTCCACGCCGGTGCGTGTCGCGGCGCCGACCGTCGCGCTGGCGGCGCCCGCCGGGCACGAGGGCGACGGAGGCTATCCCGTCGGTTTCCCCCACAGCGAGATCGGGGCGGCCTCCGCGGCGGCCGCCGCGTTGGAAGCCGCCTGGACGCTCGACGTCGGCCAGGCCGAACAGGCGGCCGCGCTGTACGCCCCGCCGGACCAGCGCAAGGAGGCACGCGAGGGTGCGCGCGATGCCGTACGCGGCTGGCGGGAGACCCTCGGCCTGCCCGCCGAAGGCGACCTCCCCGCCGGGGCGGCGCTGCGGACGCAGACGATCGGCGTCCAATGGAAGGTCCGCTCCGAGGACCAGGTGCAGGTCTCCGTCCTGGTCCAGGTGACGGCGACCACGGGCGCCGGCGCCACCGGCCCCGTCTACTCCAGCCCTTACGCCATGAGCCTGCTCATGGCGTGGAAACCCGATATGCGCGGGGCGGACAAGGGCGACTGGGTCAACATCCCCGACCCGACGCCTCCGTCCGTGCCCGCAGCCGCTCTCCCAGGGACGCCCGAGTTCGCCGCGGCGGGCTGGAAGTCCCTCATCGGTCCCCGGCCCACTCCCTAGATCGAGGAAGAGCCTCTCAATGACCCCCCGAATGTCCACCCGGCGCGCCACCCTGGTCTCCGGCCTGCTCCTGGCCGCGGTCTCCGCCACCGGCGGCGCCGTGGCCGCGCAGCCCTGGGCCGCCGTGGCCGAGCCCGGCTGGGACGCCCCTCCACCGGTAGAGGGCGCCGGTCCCATGGCCGCGCCCACCTCAAACGACTCCGCGGACGACTCCGCGGAGTCCTCGTCGTCCTCCTCGGATTCCGCGTCGGACTCCGGGTCGGACTCCGCGTCGGATTCCTCCCCGGGCGGCTCCGGGAACGCGCCGGACCAGGCCGCGCCCGACACGCAGACGGCGAACAAGGCAGGCCCCGGTTCGTCAGGTACGGCCCATCACTCGTCGGGCGACTCCGCTGGTGCGCCGGGTACGCCGCAGGACTCGTCCGGTGGTCCGGATGGTCCGTCCGGTCCGGCCCACGACCATTCCTCGGACGGCGCCGCCGACACACCCGACAGCACTCCCGGCGGTGCTCCCGACAGCGCCGGAGACGCACCGGACGACGGCGCGAAGGCCTCGAACGACGAGGGGAACGGCACCGGCGCGAACGCGCCGAACGGCGCCGGGCCGGACTCCCAAGCGGCGAACAAGTCCGGCCCCGATTCCTCCGCCGGCTCGTCCGGCACCGCCCACGACTCCGCCGGTGGTCCCGGCGGCCCGTCGGGGAAGTCGCACGACTCCGGCGGATCCGCAGGCGTCCCCCTGAGCGCCGGTTCCGACGGCACCTCCACTCGGGACCGGACGGCCCACGCGTCGCGCGATCGGGACGCCGGCGGCCGCAGCCGCGACAGGAATGATCGGACGGCCCGCGACTCCCGTGATCGCACGCGTGACCATCACCGCACCAGAGGAGACCGGCCGGGCGGCGGTCCCCTGACGAAGGCCCAGCCGACGCCGAGCGGACAGGGAAAGCCGGGGCCGAACGGCGGGCCGGGAACCGCCACGACTCCGCAGCCGACGGCCGGCGGCGCGGCCACGGCGACTCCCGGCCAGAGCGGTCAGGGGGCGCCGCCGCCGACCGCGAGCAGCGGGCCCACCGCGACCGCGACCCCCGCACCGGCCGGGAGCGGCGCTCCCACGCCTGCGCCCAGCGGGGCCACCGCTGCGGCGACATCGCAGGCCACCCCGGCGGCGACCGTCGCGGTGAGCGTCTCGCCCGCGCCGGGCACCACGGCGAGCACCCAGCCGAGTCCCACGGCCACCGGCAAGCCGACCGACAAACCCACTGACAAGCCCACGGGGAAGCCGACCGACAAACCGACGGGGAAGCCCGGCGACAAGCCGACGCAGAAGCCCACCGGGAAGCCGACCGATAAACCGACGGGGAAGCCGACGGCCAAGTCCGCGCCGCAGCCGAAGACCACGGCCACAGCCAAGCCGACGCACAGGCCGGTGCAGCAGCCACCGCAGAAGCCGCCGCAGCCCAGGGCGAGCGTGGCCGTCACCTCGACCGCGCTCCCCACCGCCGCCCCGCCCACCAACCGGCCCACCACCCCGCCCACAGTCCCCACGGCGTCGGGTGCGGCGCCCGGCACCGCGACATCGGCGCGGACGGCCTTCCCGGCCGTGACGCCGACGGATGTCACGGCCGCGCCGGCGCCTCCGGACGATTCGACGTGGGTGATCCCCGTGCCGTCGCTCACCGGTCGTGCCGTGGCGGCGCCTCCACCGGCCGCACAGCCGCCGGCCGCACCCCTCGTGATCCCGGGATATGTGCCGTTGCCGCCGCTGGTCGCTCATGCGCAGCACCGCTGCGGGGACGACGGCACCGCCGACTGCTGGAGCCTGGCGCCCTGGCGGAGCCGTACGGCGGGGCACTCGCACGCCCTCCCGGGCGGCGAGCAGGCGGGCGGGACGGCGACGCCGCGATGGGCCTTCGCCCCGCCGAGCGTCAAGGCGGACGTGCCCAGCCCGTCGGGCGTACCCGGCGCGACCAGGGCGCCGTTCGCCGGATCGGTGTTCGCGGCGCAGGAACCGGCCGCGGCCCGGGCCGGATGCTGGGCCTTCAGCCCATCCGCGCACTGCGCGCGATGGGACTGACCGTCCGTCGCCGACCAGGTGTTACGCCGTCACCGTCCCGGGCACGCTGCTCCGCATGGAGCACATGGCGGAGGACCCGGCCCCGGTGACGGCGGTCACCGTGACGCCCTGCGAGGACGGCCCGCTGCTGGTGCGCGGGCCGTTCACGCTGACGACGCAGGACGGGCGGCACATCGACCCGGGCAGGGCCACGGTCGCGCTGTGCCGCTGCGGCCGGTCCTCGACCAAGCCGTTCTGCGACGGCTCCCACAAGGTGGTCGGCTTCCGGGCGACGAGCGAGCCCGACCCGCCCAGCTGACGGAAGCCGGAATCGAGGGAGCGGAGCGGAAGGGAGCGAGGACCGCAGCGAAGGTCCAGTCCGGGCCCCGCGGAAATTTTGAGCTTGCGAGGAATTTTCGTGGGTGGAGCGGAGCGGACTTCGCGAGGACCGGAGGTTCCTTCCGGCGCAGTGATCGGGGCCCACCCAAGACTCGTAGTCGTCAGGCAGTGATGAGGATCGGCCCGTGGTGCTGAGTGATTGGGGCGCAGTTTCAAGGCGTTGGTGGACCCGCCCAGTGCTTGTGGTCCTGGTTGATCTGCCCAAGGAACCTGAAGCCGATCAGGCCGGAGTTGGTGCCCTTGCTAGGCGGGTGCGGCGGTCGGGGGTTCGGCGCTGAGTGCGCGGCGGCGGAGGCGGCGGGTCGAGTGGGCGGCGGTGCGCAGGCGGCGTCCGGCGTACGGCACGCCGCCGAGCAGGAACCTGGCGGTCAGGGCCGCCCAGCTGCAGGTGGCGCGTTCGAGGACCCAGACCGGGGCGAACAGGCTGGAGGTGGCGGGGAAGATCCGGCGGCCCCCGGCGCGGCGGCGTCCGATCTCGGCCAGGCCGACCACCGCCGCGGCGCCCGCTGCGATCAATTCGGGCCGGCGCCGCCACAGAGCCACGCCCACGCAGGGGAGGACGGCGAGGAAGGCCGTCATCCGGGCGGGTTGTGCGAGGTCGTCGTATGCCTGCCGGATCCGCTGGGACCAGAACCGGCGGGTGTCGGGCGGCAGGCGCCGCACGTAGAGGTCGAGCGGGCGGACCTCGCGGCCGCCGTAAGCGCGGACGGTGCGGATGAGCTCCAGGTTCTCGAACAGCACGTCGCCGTCGTAGCCGCCCATCTTCTCGAACGTCGAACGGCGCACGCCGAAGGTCCCCGGGTAGTCCGCGCCGAGGCCGCGGTTGAGCAGGGTGCGGGCGCTGTCCCAGCGGGCGTGCCAGGGGAGCGGGTGGAAGTGGTTCTGCGGGCGGACGAGATCGGCGCGGCCGAGCAGGGCGTGGACCCGGGCGAGTGCGTCCGCGTCGTAGCGCACGTCGTCGTCGGCGATGACGACGTGCTCGTTCCGGACGCGGCGCATGCCGCTCAGCACCCCCGCGACCTTGCCGTTCGCGACCGTCAGGTCGTCGTCGGGCCGCACGTGCTCGGCGATGCCGCGCCACTCACGCGCGTGCCGTTCGAACAGCGGGGACGGTGAACCATCGATCACCACGATCCGAGCATGCCGGGCAAGGCCGCGCAGATAACCGGTCAGTTCCGCGAGCCCCGCGTCGTCGTTCCAGCGCAGGGGCAGCACGTAGTCGATCTCCGGCGTGACCTGGCTCGGTTCTGCGGTGGCGGAGACGGACGGCGGCACGAGGCTGCCCGGTGCGGGCACGCGGGCGGGCGCGCCGGCCGGGTCGTCGCTCCGGCGGGCGGGCATGCCGGCAGGGTCGTCGCTTCGGCGGCCGAGCGTGGTCATCGGGTCGTCACCTCGGCGTCCGCGTGCCACAGGGAGGTGCGCCCCTCCCGCCAGCGGCCCAGCAAGTGCTCCGCGAAGAGCCGGTCGAGGGTGAGCGCGCAGGCGGCGCCGTACAGGATGTCCCCGGCCAGGCCGGCATGCTCGGCGGCGAACGCGCCGCACATGTCGTGCGTGGCGATCTGCTCGTGTACGGCGTCGGCCTGCACGTGCTCGTCGTAGTAGCGGCGTACGCCGGCGTCCCCGCCCAGCCGCCGCAGGCCCTGGCTGTAGCGGCGGTTGGGGATCGACGAGGTCATCTCGAACGCCGCGAGGTGCCCGAGGAGCGCGGCCCGGTGGTGGCGGTGCAGCCCGAACAGCGACATGACGTTGCTGATCGCCAGCGTCACACCCGGGACGCTGCCCAGGTAGGCGCCGTAGGCGTCGTCGAGGCCGAGCCCCCGCATGGTCGCGCGGAACAGTTCGGCGTGCATGCGTTCCGGCCTGCCCCCGCCGTACTCGTCGGACTGGATCTCCACGAGCGCGGCCTTCGGCCGGCCGAGCAGGCGCGGGATCCCCCAAGTGTGCGGGTCGGCCTCCTTGAGCTGGTAGATCGAGCGGTGGATCACGAACTCGCGGAACTGCTCCGCGTCGGCTCCGGCCCGCATGAACGCCGACAGCGAGGGGCCGTGGTCGGCCGCCACCAGCGCCGCCAGGGCGCGGGGCACCTCCCGCGGCGGCGGAGCGGGCGGGCGGGGCACGCGCCGGGCGAGCCAGCGCTCGAACCAGCGTTCCAGGCGCTCCCGCAGGGCCAGCACCGACGGGTTCCACTCCCAACGGTCGTCGACGCCGTCGAAGCCCTGGTAGTGCAGCTCGTAACAGGCGAACAGCGCGAGCTGGGCGTCCTCGTCGTCGAACGGGCCGCCGTACGGGACGGTGGGCGGCGGGGCGAAAGCGTGCGGCGGCCGGGCCAGCTCCGTGAAGAGCCGCTCGGTCAGCGGGCCTCGGGGCGCGGGCAACTGCATCAGCTCTCCAGCAGGCGGTAGACGGACACGTGGGCGCGGCTGTCATCGGTGAACGGAGCGCAGGACCAGTCGGCCCAGCGGTGCTCCCGCTCCATCCCGGCGAGGCGGGCCATGAGATCCAGCTCGCACGGCCAGGCGTAGCGGTGGTCGGCCGGCAGCAGCCGCAGGCCGTCCGTGGTCATCCGCAGTTTCGTGGTGTGCATGAACTGCTCGGCCGGGCTCAGCCTGGCCGCCTCGACGACGACCTCGTCCTCGCCGAGCGACAGCAGCCGCAGCGCCGTCCGGTCCCGGAAGGCCGCCGGGTCCGGCACCCAGGTCTCGATCACGAAGCGTCCACCGGGCCGCAGGTGGGCGGCCGCGTTGCGGAAGCATCGCACCTGGGCGTCCTGGGAGGGCAGCGCGAAGACGGTGTTGAAGGCCAGCAGGACGAGCGCGAACCGTCCCTCGACGTTCACCTCGGAGAAGTCGCCCACGGTCACCGGGATGCGGTCTCCGCCGGTCTTGCCCCGCAGGACCGCCACCATGTCGGAGGACCCGTCGACGCCCGCCACCGTCAGGCCGCGGGCGGCGAGGGGGAGCGCCAGCCTGCCGGTGCCGATCCCGAACTCCAGGACGGGCCCTCCCTGGGCCAGCCGGAAGACCCGCTCGACCGCCGGTCCGGTGGGCAGGTGCCCCACCATCTCGTCGTATATGTCCGCGATGGTCCGCCCGTACGCGGCCGCATCGAACTCCCCCATATGTTCCCCCCTGTGTCACGGGGGCCGCCCGGGCCTCCTGTCACGCCCCCAGGTCGCGGGCCACCGTGTCGAGCCGGTCCGCCAGCTCGCCGAGCCGCAGGTCGTCCACCGGTTCGTCCCCCACCAGGCTCTTCAGGTCGCGCCGGCTGGTGATCACCAGGCCCTCGGCCCGTTCCTCCGGCACGATTTCGCACCGTCCGCCCACCAGCACCAGCGTCGCGTCGGGCGACGGCGACTCCAGCAGCGCACGGACCTCGTCCCGGCCGACGACACTCATGACGACTCCTCCGCTCCGATCGATTTCCTCCGCCTACCCCTGCCACCTGGCCGTACACACCGCCGGTCACGGCCTGTCGGTGGGCAGCAGCGTGCCGAGGGGGCCCAGGTCGAGGTTGAGCTCGGACGGCGAGACGTCGAACCGCTCGCACAGCTCGGTCATGGCCTCCTCCAGGCGCATCAGCGTCACGCCCAGCGTCTCGACCTGCTCGTCCGACAGGTCGCCCTGGTCCATCCGCCGGATGGCCTGCCGTTCCACGAGCTGGCGCACCAGCTCGACGAGCGTCAGCACCAGGCGGCTCAGGTCGCGCCGCACCGCATCCGGGTCGGTGTTCAGCCGCCAGGGGCCCGCCCTCGCGGTCCCCGCGCTGTCCGTCCCGTTCGCGCTGTCCGCGCTGTCCGCGCTGTCCGTCTCGGTCGGCGCGCCCACCCGCCACGGCCCCCGCGTGGTGTCCCACGCTCCGTTCCCGGTCCCACCACCGGCGCCGGTCATGCTCGCTCTCCCTCCTGGCGGGGCCGATGCCGCCCGCTCTCCGCGTCCGGCTCGCCGAGCGGGTCGAACGGCTCGGTGCCGCGTACGGAGCCGAGCAGCGCCCGCAGGGAGATGCGGACGAGGTCGATGTCGGCGATCGACAGCACGATGTCACCAGTGATCACCACGCCGCCCGCGAGCAGCCGGTCGAGCAGGTCGACGAGCGCCACGCGCTCGGGCGGCAGGCGGCCTCCGGCGGTGAGGGAGGGCTCCCTCTGCCGCTCCGGCAGGTACGCCGGGGTGCCGCCGGGCGTCATCGCGGACCTCCGGCCCGGCCGGCCCCGAGGTCGACCGAGGTGAAGGAGTAGGGCGCCCACGGGCCGGTGAGTTCGACGTCCAGGAACCGGTCGCGGAAGCCGTCGAGCACGGCGGCGAACTCCTCCTCGCGGGCAGGGTCCAGCAGATAGGCGCCGTTGAGCACCATCGCCTCGCTTCGCCCGGACAACTGGGGGTCCTGCGGGCGGTGGCGGAGGCTCGCCACCGCGAACCGGCCCAGCTCGGCGTGCAGGTGCTCGGCCCGCTCGGCCGCCGCGCGCCACAGGTCCTCCCGGCCACGCAGGTTCTCCTTCTTCCGGCGCAGGTACGCCATGCCGGGGCTGTCGCCGCCGGCCGTGGCGGTGGCCGTGGTCGTGGCTGTGGTCGTGGCGGGAGGCACCGGTGCGGGCTGCGGCGTCTGCCTGCGCAGATACGCCTTGACGCCCCACTCCCGCCGCCCCGCGACCCGCGACAGGATCGCGGCGAAGTCGTCGTGCCGCCGGTCGAGCAGGTCGCGGACCTGCTCCTCGCCGGTGTAGACGGTCACGAGGCGCACGGGGGCCGTCGGCCCGGCCGCCGCCAGCGCCTCGACGACCCGGTGGTGGGCGCGGGCGACTCCCTCCACCCAGTCGAGGTCCTCCAGCGAGCGGCGCAGCGGTTCCTCCCCGAACCGGTCAAGGGGCACGTCGCTGACATGGGCCACGAGCCCGCCGTGGGAGACGGGCCGGACCACCCCGTCCAGCACGCCACGCAGGTCACGAGGGGGCTCCCTGCCGGGCGTCACCGCGTACAGGTAGACCCCTTGGCCGCGAGCGCCCATGTGGATCTCACTCATAACCCGGCTCCGATCCGGGGGGACGGCCGAGCCGCCTGTCGCGGGCCTCGGCCTGGCGGTCGCCCCGCCGCTCACCCGCACCACGTTCACCCGCCCGTTCACCCGCACGCTCGCCCGCAGGCCCGCCCGCTTCGAGCTCCGTCCGCTCCTCCCAGGCGAGCAGGCGCTCCTCGACCGCGTTCAGGCGCTCGCGCAGCCGCCGGTTCTCCTCGACCAGTTCGCGGTCCTTGCCGCTGAGCCACGGGTCGCGCTCCCACCAGTCGATGCCGATCTCCCGCGCGGTGTCCACCGAGGCGATGACCAGCCGCAGCTTGATGGTCAGCAGCTCGATCTCCAGCAGGTTCACCCGGATGTCGCCGGCGATCACGATGCCCCGGTCGAGCACGCGCTCCAGGATGTCGCCCAGGTTGGTCGACTCCCGGCCCATCACGGGCGTCGGTGCGTACGACTCACGCAGGACGGGACGCGAGCGGGGATCGGTCATAGCCCACCGCCGTAGGCGCCCGTGCCGCGCCGGTAGGTCCGGGTGCGCCGGTAGGACGTGAGGTTGCCCTCGTCGTCCACCTGGCACTCGTAGATCGAGAGCATGTCGCTGGTGGACGGGATCCTGCGATCCTCGACGACCTCGACGTCCACCAGCCAGCCGTTCTCCACGGGTTCCACCGACGTGACACCCTCGGTTTCCTTGGAAGTCAGGTCCGCGATGTACCGCAGGCCGAGCCGGCCGGCGGACACCGCGTTCAGCGCGGCCCTGCGCCGGCGCGGCTCGGCCCCGCGCTCACCCCTGCGCTCGTCCTCGTCGTCGCCCGCGGACTCGTCGTACGGCCCGTCCTCCCCGGCGGGCACGCCGGAGGAGGCCCGCCGCCGGTACGGCGCGGCGTCCTCGTCGTAGCGGGCTCTCCGCCGGGGAGGCATGGACGATCACCCCCTCCGCGGGCCGCTCATGAGCCTGAGGATCTCCTCCACGGCCTGGGCCTCCTCCTCTTCGGAGATCTGGCCCGAGCGCCGGGCCTCCTCGATGGCCTCCAGCCGCCGCCGGACCGCGGCGGGGTCCCTCAGCTCATGCTCGACCTGCTTCTGGATCAGCTCACCCAGCCGGATCACGCCGTGGACCGGGGCGAGCGGCCAGGTGAACAGCGCACTGATCAGTCCCACGGCGGCCTCCCCTCATGAGTCAGGTGGTGACGAAGTCGTACGGCGCCATCGGCCCGAGCAGGCGGACCTCGACCCGGTCGCCCCACTCGGAGCGCAACTCCCCGACGGCGCGTTCGAAGTCGGTCTGGCGGTCGTTCTCGACGAGGAACGCGACGTGCGCGGCGTCCCGCTCGTGACTGGGGTCGCGGACGACCACGCCGGCGGTGAAGGGCTCGAAGCGTTCGACGACGGCCTGCGTGTCGGCCTCGCGCTTCGCGGCGATGATCTGCGTGATCAGCTCGCCGAGCCGGATCCGTTCGTTGCGGGTCACCTCTTCCGGCAACTGCCTGATCCGGTCGCGCAACTGTCTGGCCTCGGCGTTCTCCGTCAGCACCTCGACCAGCACCGGCTGCTCGGCGTACCGCGCCTTGAGGACGAACTGGGCGCGCCCCTCGATCTGCTTGAGGGCGGCCGCGAACGAGTCGTGGTGCGGGGCGAGCAGTTCCTCCACGACCGCCTCGGGCGTGGTCATCACCGCGCCGAACCGCAGGGGGAGCACGGGGACCTCGGCCGCGGCCTCGTCGAGCAGCTGCTCATGGGCCACCAGGTCCTGTGCGCGGCCGAGGGGACGGTCCACGTCCACGTCGCTCACCAGGGCGGCGATCTCGCCGTGGCGGATGATCGTGACCCGGCCGGGGGGCTCGCCCACGCCGACGGCGTCCTCGCTGATCTCCACGTCCTCGGGGAGGATGCCGTAGACGTAGCACGCGGTGTTGGGCCGGGCGGCTTCGGCCCGGTCGCCCGCCCCGGACTGCTTGATGGAGCCCGACATCTCAGTCATCCTCCCGTCGACGACGGCGGGTACGCGGGGCGGGTTCCTCCTCCGCGTAGCTCGCCAACATGTCCTGCAGCTTCTCGCCGGCCGCCTCCAGCACGCCCTGGGCCACGCCCTTGGACTTGCCGCGAGCGATGCTCTGGGGCGCGCTCGACAGGAGGTCGGGCAGCCCCTGCTGCTGGGATGCCAGGTCCAGCCGGTTCACCGCCTCGGCGAAACGGAGGTAGGTGTCGACGCTCGCGACGACGACGCGTACGTCGATGGTGAGAATCTCGATGCCGACCAGTGAGACCCGTACGTAGGCGTCGATAACGAGGCCCTTGTCCAGGATCGTGTCAATGACGTCGGCCAGGCCCGATCCCGATGACCGGCCCGGCAGTCCGCCGCCACCCGCTGGTGGAACGGCTACCGTCATGCGTTTCCCCTCCTCGGTTGTGTGATGTCTGCGATCATTGGCCGTCGCCGCCGCTCGTATCCGCTACTGCGAGGGCCGGCGGCGCCGGATCAGCGGACGGCGCGCCGGCTTCCGCCGCTCGCCCGTCTCCTCGGTTTCCTCGTCCCCGCGCGTCTGCCCGCCCGGCTCCTCGGCTTCCTCGTTCCCGCGCGTCTGCTCGCCCCTGCGGGGCTCGTCGCCGCGGCCCTGCCCGGCCTCCGCTTCGCGCCGCCTGTCCGGTGCCCGCGTGCCGCGCTGCTCGCGCTCGGCCTCGCGGCCGCGGGTGGCCGACCCGCCTTGTCCGCCGGTCGCGGCGCCCGCGTAGGCGGGCCTGCGTGCCCGCCCGGGCTCCTCTTCCTCTTGCTCTTCCTCCTCCTCTTCCTCGTACGGCTCCTCCTCGTACGGCTCCTCTTCTTCGGCCTGCTCCTCGAACTCCTCGGGCTCCTCGGGCTCCTCGTACTCCTCGGCCTCCTCGGGGCCCTCCTCCCGCTCGCGCTCCTCGCGCAGCGCCGTCTCGTGGTCCTTGACGACCTGGCTGTCGCGGATCTCGCCCCGCCAGCCCTCGATGTCGTCGGGGTTCAGCACGGCGTTGGTCATGACGTGCCGTCTGAAGTGCTTGAACTCGAGCCGGACCCGGCGGCCCTGGGCGCGCCAGAGGTTGCCGATGCGCTCGAAGAGACCCTGCGGGTGATACTCGACGACGAGGAGCACCCGGGTCATTTCGGGGGTGACCTCGTGGAAGGTCACCGCGCCGTCCGGGAAGCCCTTCGGCCCCTGCGAGCGCCAGACGATCCTGCTGTCGGGGACCTGCTCGATGATGGTCGACTCCCAAGTGCGGTGGGACCAGAAGACCTGGGCCTTCCACCCGAGCTTCTCGTCGGACTTCTGCTCGACGGTCTCGACCTTCTTCATGAAGCTCGGCCAGTCCTCGAACTGCGTCCACTGGTTGTAGACCAGTCGGATGGGCGCGCCGACGTCGAGCGACTCGACGATGTTGGTGACCTTGAGCTTCTTGCCCTTACGGCCCTTGCCCCCGCCGCCGCCGCCGAACAAGCCCTTGATCTTCTCTTTTCCGTACGCCATGAGGGCCGCGCGTACGGGGTGACCGCCCCCGCCGCCCTCGGTGAGCGCGCTGAGCAGGCCGCCCCCGCCCGTCGCGCCGAGCCGGTCGGCGACCGTCTTGAGCAGCGTGCGGGCGTCCCGGCCGCCGGTGAGGCCGCCGAGCACCCCGCCGAGCACGTTCCGTCCGCCGCCCTCCTTGCCGGTGAGCGCGCTGAGCAGCCCCGAGCCGCCGTGTTCCACGTAGTCGGTGAGACGGCCGGCCAAGCCGTCGATCTTGTCGGCGACCCGGGAGAGGGCGCGTTCCGCGACAGCCGTGGCGAGGTTCTGGAACTCCTGCCCGAGCCGCTGGGTGGGCAGCGTCCCCTCGTCGGGCGCCCGCGTGCCCTGGGCGCGTTCCCGCGTCTGTTCGGTCATCGGTCTCACCTCCTCCGCAGCACGGGACGGGTGGGACGGATCCGGGGCCGGCGCCGCTCCTCGGGTTCGGGCTCCTCGGCCTCCTCCTCGTAGGGCTCCTCCTCGTACTCGTCTTCCTCGTCGTAGGCCTCCTCGGGTTCGGGTTCGGGTTCGCGCTGCGGCGGGCGGCGGCGGGGGGCGCGGCGGCGGCTCTCCTCCGGCCGCTCCTGCTCTTCCTCTTCCTCCTCCGCGGCCCGGCCCTTGCCCTTGGGGTGCCGCAGCGCCTCGGCGCGCTCGTGCAGCTTGTCGCTCAGGTTGTCGATCTGCTTGCTGGTGGCGCGCATGGCCGCCGCCTTGCCGATGTCCAGCAGATCGCCGCGCACGCGCTCAGTGATCTTGCCGACGTCGGGGGCGGCTCCACCCAGGATCTTGGGAACCTGCTCCAGCAGGGCGCCCGCCGCTCCCTCACCCTTCAGGCGGGCGGCGAGGATGGCCAGCGCCAGCATCAGCGCGAAACGGAGCTTCTGGTGCCGGCCGAGGTAGTAGCCCGCGATGACCGCCAGAGCCACCTTCAGTCCGTCTTTCATGATCGCGCCTCCTACTGGCCCGCCCCCGAAGCGCCGGCCCCCGGACGATCTCCCGGTTCGCCGCGCGGCGCTGCGACCCGACTGAACGGTATGAATGCCCTAGACAGACACAGAAAAACTCGATCTCGGACATACCGGGCAGTTTTGGTTGGGCTTGATCTCCGCGTTAGGGCCGTCGGCCTCTGTTGCGCCGAGGCCCACCCCTCTTGGGGGGTTCGAGGGTTTCCGCTGACCCAACCTCGCCCTGCCTGGTCTGATTACTGTGCGCGAATTGGGTATCACGGGCATGTATCGGCGGGAAGCGGCACGAACCGCGCGTACGAAGCGGGGGAGTCACATGACCGAAACCAAAACGTCGACCGCGACCGTCGAGCAGGCGTCCGGACGGTCTTTCGGGGTGCAGGGCGGCTCCGGCCTGGTGACCGAGCGGGGCCGCACCACGATCGCCGACGGCGTGGTCGCCAAGATCGCAGGCATGGCGGCCCGCGAGATCGACGGGGTCCACGATTTCGGCACCGGCACGGCCCGCGCGTTCGGCGCGATCAGGGGCGCGTTCGGCGGCGAGGACGGTGTCACCCGGGGCATGGCGGTGGAGGTCGGCGAGCGGCAGGCCGCCGTGGACATCCACCTCATCGTCGAGTACGGCGTCGCGATCCCCGACCTCGCGCAGGCGGTGCGGAGCCACGTGATCCGCGCGGTGGAGCGCATGTGCGGGCTGGAGGTCACCGAGGTGAACATCGCGGTCGACGACGTCCACCTGCCGAGGCAGGAGGGGGCGCAGCAGCCCGCCGAAGGGGAGCCGCGAGTCCAGTGAACACCGTTCCCGAGAGGGCGGACATGGAGCCGGAGGGCGAGGAACACGAGGTGTCCGCCCGGCGGCTCGCCGACCGTGTGTTGTCGTGCCCCGACGTCGCCGGCCTGTCCCGGGGGCCGTTCGGGGTGGTCGCGACGTACCTGCCCGGTGGTCAGGTCCCGGGCGTGGCCGTACGGGACGACGCGATCGAGGTCGACGTCGTCGCCCGGTACGGCAGGCCGTTGCCGGAGGTGGCCGACCTGGTCCGCGACGCGATCGGCGGCCTGGCGGGCGGCCGCAGGGTGGACGTGACGATCGCCGACGTGGTCACTGACGACAGTGGAAGGGATGGTTGATCATGGAAGGGTATCCGGTCTGGGCCCTCGTCGGACTGCTGTTCGGCGTCGTGCTGGGGATCGTCGGGGCCTTCGGCGGCCTCAGCGCGTTCCTCATCGTCCTGGTCCTCGGGATCGTCGGGTTCTTCGTCGGCATGGTGCTCGAAGGCGGCGTACACATGCCGCAGATGCACCCGAGACGGCAGTGAGCGAGCCGGCGGCGCGCGGGACGACGACGATCTCGGACCGCGCCTTCAGGAAGATCGCCGAGAGGCTGGCGAGCGAGGACGACCACGTGACCGGCCGGCCCCACGTGTCGGCGTCGGTGAGCGGGGCGGTCGCGGCGGTCCACTGCGACCTGGCCGTGCGCTACCCCGCGCCGGTGCCGCGGCTGGCCGCCGAGATCCGCGAACACGTGCGGCGGCGGCTGCGGGAGCTCACCGGCATCACCGTGGAGAACGTGGACATCGAGGTCGTGGAGCTGGTGCCCGAGCAGGGGCCCGGGCCGAGGAGGGGGCATGACCGAAGGACGAGGCCCGTCTGAGAGGCTCCCGCTCTTCGTCCCGACACGGGGCTTCGAGGGTGCGAGAGCCACCCGGGCCTTCCGGCCCAGCCGGGGGCTGCCCGCCGCGGTCGCCGCGCTCGCGCTGCTGGCGATCGGCGGGCTGACCGCCGCCCATGTGGTCGCCGCGCTGCTGGGGCGTCCCATCGGGATCGTGCCGTACGAGCAGTGGGCGCGCTGGGCGAGCACCACGGCCTGGAACGACGACCGGGCCCTCGCGGTGGCGGCCGCGCTGGTCCTGATCGGCCTGGTGCTGATGCTGATCGCGGCGGTACCCGGACGGGGGCGGATGGTCGCGCTGCGCACCGGGGACCCCGACCTGATGGTCGGCCTGCCGCGCCGCACGTTGGCACGGGCGCTGAGAGCCAGGGCGAACGCGGTGGACGGGGTGCGCGCTGCCGGGGCGCGGATGCGCGGCTGGCACGCGGACGTGTCGGTCCGGACCGACCTGCGCGACACGGCGGCGATCGGGGAGCGCGTGCGGGCGGCCGTCGGCGACGAACTGGCCCGGCTCGCCCCCGCCCACCCCATCGCGCTGCACGTCCGGGTCCACGGTCCGTCCTGACCCGCGAGGCCGTGTGGCATAGGAGGCCCGCTGCGCACGCCGGCGGACAAGCGCTGGAGGAGATCGGCTGTGAGGACGAGATCGGGCAAGGGCAACCGCATCGGGCTCGCCCTGTGCGGGCTGGTGCCGCTGGTCGCGGGCGGCCTCGCACTCGCGCGGGCGCTCGGCGCCTTCGGCGGCGCCGCCGCGCGGCGCCCCGTGCTGGACGCCGGGACCAGGAGCTTCGCCGCGGCGACGCCGTGGTTCTGGCCGGTCCTGGCCGCCGTGGGCGTCGTGCTCGCGCTCATCGGGCTGGCCTGGCTGCTGGCGCTGCTGCGGGTCGACCGGCCGCGCAGACTGCGCCTCGAGTCGGGCACCGCGGGGGTCACCGAGGTCGACGCGCATCCCGCGAGTGAGGCCCTCGCGGAGCAGGTCAGCGCCTATCCGGACGTGCGCAGGGCGCACGCCGTGCTGCGCGGCCCGTCCGAGCACCCGCGCCTCGACCTGGGTGTGTCCGCCGCGGAACCGGCCGACCTCGGGGCGCTGGTCACGCGGTTGCACGACGAGGCCGTCCCGAACCTGCGCACCACGCTCGGCCTGCACCGCCTTCCCGCGATGGTCCGGCTCCACCTCACCGGCGGCCACCGGACCCGCGCGACCCACTGAGCGAACCCGCGGGTGGAGAGCGGCCCCCGGCTCGAGTGCCCGCCCTCCGGAGCCGTCACAGGTCGTGCTGCGTGCCGCAGGTCACGGCGAAGGTGCTCTGGCCCGGCGCCGACGTATGGGCCACTGCGAGGACGGGTCAGCCGGACAGGACCTCGGCGAGGACGGCGGCCTGGCTGTGCTCGGCGTCCCTGGTCGCGGTGAGCAGGGTCAGCGGACCGTTCTCCATGAGCCGGCGCAGCCGGTCGAGGGCGGCGCGCCGCTCGGGGTCGCCGAGCTCGGCCAGGTAGCGGCTGCGGAACTCGGCGAACCTCTCCGGGACGTGGCCGTACCAGGAGCGCAGCTCGCCGGACGGCGCCACGTCCTTGACCCATTCGTCCAGATGAGCGGCCTCCTTGGTGAGGCCGCGCGGCCACACCCGGTCGACCAGCACCCGCGTCCCGTCCCCGGGCGCGGGGTCCTCGTACACACGACGCACCGTGACGGCCATCGCCTCACCTCCTGCGGCCATCCTCCCCAGCGGGTGACGGCGTACGCCGGGCGTCCGGCAGCCGGACAGGACGTGTAAGTGAAACTTTCACTCACGGTAAGGATGTTGTCGCTGGTCGGGATTTCGTCCACGATGTCGATCAAAATGTCCCATGTCGCCCGTCTCGGCCCGTGTCTATGGTCCGGAACATGAGGATGCGAATGATCACGGCGGGCCTCGCCATGCTCGGCTCCGTCGCCGCGTCGCTCGTCGTCGGTCAGGCGGCGCACGCGGACACCACGATCTGCGAGAAGTACGGATCGACCACGATCCAGGGCGGCAAGTACGTCGTCATCAACAACGTCTGGGGCAGCGACGCCCAGCAGTGCATCAACGTCACCAACACCGGCTTCACGGTGACGCAGGCGGGGCACAACAAGGCGCAGAACGGCGCGCCCGCGTCCTATCCCGCGGTCTACGCCGGCTGCCACTACAACAACTGCTCCAGCGGCAGCGGACTGCCCCTCGCGGTCAGCAACAGCCAGTTCAACACGGTCCAGACCAGCGTCAGCATGAGCTACCCGGGCTCGGGGGTCTACGACGCCGCGTACGACATCTGGTTCGATCCCACGCCGCGCCGCGACGGCCAGAACACCGGCGCCGAGCTCATGGTCTGGCTGAACCACACCGGCTCGGTCCAGCCCGTCGGCTCGAAGGTCGGCACGGTCAACCTCGCCGGCGGGACATGGGACGTCTGGTACGGCAACACCGGCTGGAACGTCGTCTCCTACGTCCGCACCTCCCCGACGAACTCCATCAACTTCGCCGTGCGGACCTTCTATGACGACATGGTGAACAGGGGTTACGGCCAGCGGTCGTGGTATCTCACCAGCGTCCAGGCCGGATTCGAGCCCTGGGTGGGCGGCGCCGGCCTCGCGGTGAACAACTTCTCCTACAGCATCGGCGGCGTGGTCCAGAACCCCTCGCCGTCCCCCGCCGTCTCGCCGACCGGCGGCAACGGCAGCGGCGCCTGCCGGGTGAGCTACAGCAAGAACGAGTGGCAGGGCGGGTTCACCGGCAACGTGACCGTCACCAACACCTCCTCCAGCGCGGTGAACGGCTGGAATGTCGGCTTCTCCTTCCCGAACGGGCAGAGGATCACCGGCTACTGGGGCGCCGACGTCACCCAGAACGGGTCGTCGGTGACCGCGAGGAACCTGTCGTACAACGGCTCGATCCCGGCGGGCGGCAACGTCTCGTTCGGCTTCCAGGGCACCTGGAGCGGCTCGAACGGCAACCCGACCGGCTTCACCCTGAACGGCACCCGCTGTTCGTGACACGTCCCTGAGGAGTGTTCTCGAGAAGCAGGCGCCGCCGGAGAGAAGCCTCTCCGGCGGCGTTTCTCATGTGATCAGGGGGTGATGTCGATGGTGAAGGTGGACGTCGTGTTCCTGACGTCCTGGTAGTTGTCGCTGAGCCTCAGGTTCTTGAAGGTCACCGACCCGACCGCCGGGCCCTGGCCCGGCTCCGGCATCTCGTTCGCCCACAGGCCGAAGCCCGACTTCGCGTCGAACGCGTCGCCGCTCTTGCGCGCTCCGGAGATCGAGACGTTGGTGAAGACGGTGTCCTTGATCGGGTTGACCGGCTGGCCGCCGAGGTACTGCGTCTGGAACATGATCCCCGAGTACGTCGGGTCGACGATGTCCACGTTGCTGACCCGGATGCCCTGGAACACCTTCGAGGCGGAGAACAGCCAGATCGCCGGGAAGGTCTGCTGGCCCCAGAAGTGGCCGCCCGCGCGGACGATCGAGATGTTGTCGAACACGGTGGGCGGGCTCGCGCCGAAGCCGTTCATCGGGTAGCCGAAGTCGAGCGAGCTGATCGTGATGCCGGAGTAGGTCAGCGTGTCCGCGATGTAGATGTTCCTGAACGTGTTCGCGTACCCGCCGTAGACGGCGATCCCGGCCGCGCGCCACGGCAGGATCGCGGTCAGGTTCTCGTAGACGTTGTTCTTCTCGTCGGCGCCTCCCGCGTCGATCGCCGAGAACAGTGCGAAGCTGTCGTCGCCGGTCGTCCTCGCCTCGATGTTCGAGACCAGGTTGTCCGTGCTGCCGTTGGTCATGTTGACGCCGTCGGCGAAGGTGTCGCGGATCCGCGAGTTCTTGATCGTGATGTTGTCGGTGTTCGCGCCCCAGTACATGCAGACCTGGTGCTCGACCCAGATGTTGTCGATCGTCATGTTCGCGACGTTCTGCCAGTCGAACACCTTGCCCGGCCCGTCGATTCGGGTGGTGTAGTTGCCGAAGTAGGCGAACCCGGAGAACACCGAGCCGTTGGCCGACGACTCCGCCCGGAAGCCGACGTCGGTGTTCTCCTGCGTCGACGGGGCGTGGAACCGGGTGAACCACGGCCCGGCGCCGGCCACCTTGACCGCCTTGCCGTACACCTGGAACTTGCTCGACGTCTGGTAGTCGCCCGGCGGCAGGTAGACGCCCACGAGCTTGCCCGTGGTGTCCATCCGCACCTTGTCGAGCGCGTTCTGCACGTCCTGGTGGGTGAACCCGGCGGGCACGGCGTACGCCGCGGGGTCGGGGTTGGGGATCGCCGACACCTGCTCCAGGTTGACGAAGTCGATCGCGTACGTGGAGGTGTTGGCCGCGTCCTTCTGCAGCCGGATCTTGCTGCCCGCCGGGACGGTCGTCCCGAGCATCACGTTGGCCTCGTCGTAGATGTGCCGCGGGCCGCCCGCGCCCGGCGAGTTGCCGGGGCTCGCCTCGGCGCCGTACAACCAGGCGTACTTCGAGGTCAGGTTGACGGCCTTGAGGAAGCTGCCGTTGACGTAGACGTTCAGCGTGGCGTCGGTGCCGCCGCCGCCCGGCGCGTCCGGGATCGAGAAGCGGGTGACCAGGGTGTTGGTGCTTGCCCTGGTCGTCCACTCGACGTAGCTGCCCGTCGTGGTGAGCCGCACGGCCCTGCGGCCGGACGCCTCGCCGGCCAGATCGCCGATGGTCCGGTTGGGGCCGACGACCGTCGCCCCGCCGCCGGTCACGCCGTCCTCGGCCTCGTACATGTCATACGGCATGTTCGCGCCGCGGCCGGCGAAGAACGGCAGGCTGGAGGTGTTGTTGGCCTGCTTGACCGGCAACTCGTTCGCGTCGGCGGCGAGCACCGTCTTCACCGTGTATCTGCCGTTGACCGCCGTCCATGTGCCCAGGTTCACCGGGCTCGTCGTGGCGCCGGCCGCGATCGCGCCGCTGTAGGAGCCGGTCAGCGTCTTCACCACGGTCCCGGCGTCGTTGACGATCGTCAGCGTGATCCCGTGGGCGCCGCCCGCCGACGCGACCGTGCCCTGGTTCTTGATCGCCACGGTGAACGTCACCGGATTCCCCCCGGCCGGGTTGCCCGGCGACCAGCTCACCGGAGAGGCCACCAGGTCGGAGCTGTCCACCGGCCGCACGACCAGCGGCGACGAGGCGGTGAAGGAGTTGTTCGTCTCGTTCTGCTCGATCACCGCGTTCGACTCGTCGGCCTTGGCGCTCAGCGGGTAGCTGCCCGCGTCGCGCCGGCCGATGTCGGCCGTCACGGTGGCCGAGGCGCCGGCCGCGAGCGCGCCCACGTTCGCCGTGCCGACCTTGGTGGTGCCGAAGTAGAAGTTCACGTTCGTCGCGCCGGAGGCGGCGTTGCCGATGTTCTTGACGGTCGCGGTCAGCGTGACCGGATCGGTCTCCACCGGGGAGGCCGGGGACGCGCTGAGGGCGCTGATGGTCAGGTCGGGGTTGGGGGCGGGGACGCCGACGACCTGGAACTCGGCCGCCTGGCCCGCCGGGGCGCCGGAGTTGCCGGTGAACTTCAGCTGCACGTCCGCGACCCGGCCGCTCACCGGGATGGACACCGAGTTGCCGGTGGCCGGGCTGAAGGAGTACTGGGTCGCGCTGGTCAGGTTGGTGAACCCGGCCGCGCTCTGCTCACGGCCCAGCACCTGGATGGTCTGCGTGCGCGGTCCCCAGGAGCTGTCGGGGTTGAGCTTGACGTTCACCTGGGAGATGTCGGCGTTGGCGCCGAGCGCCACGGTGAGGGTGTTGGGGTAGCTGCCGCTCGCGCCCTCCCAATAGGTGGCGGTGTTGTTGTCGTTGGCGTTGGCGGCCACGAAGGTGAACACAGAGCCGTTGGCCGTGATCGGCTTGCCGAGTGCCAGGTTGGTGCCGCCCGGCCCGCCGGTCCCGGTGCGGGTCACGGTGGTGGACGGGCCGGACTCGTTGCCGGCGGCGTCCTTGGCGGTCACGTAGTAGGACACCGTGGCGGTGTCGGGCTGGTTGTCGGTGTAGGTGAGCACGTTGCCGGCCACCGTGCCGCGCTGCGTGCCGTTGGCGTAGACGGTGTACCCGGTCACCCCCACGTTGTCGGTGGAGGCGTTCCAGGTGAGCCGGATCTGCCCGGAGGCGGGCTGGGTGTAGGCCAGGTTGCCCGGAGCGGTCGGCTTCTGATCGTCACCGCCGGGGTTGCTCGGGCCGTAGACCTCGAACTCGGAGATCTGCCCCGCGGGCCAGCCGGTGTTGGCGGTGATGTTCAGCCGTACGTACCGCGCGGTGGTGGCGGTGAAGTTGATGGTGACGGTGTTGCCGCCGGCCGGGTTGAAGGTGTAGCCGGCGGAGGGGACCGTCGTGGTGGTCGGGTTGTCGGTGGTGCCGGTCAGCACCGACAGCGTCTGCGTGCGGGTCTGCCAGGCCGACAGGTTGGGGAGCTTCAACACCAGCTGGTCGATGCTGACGGCCGAGCCGAGGTCCACCTGGAGCCACTGCGGGAAGGCGTTGTTGGCGCTCTCCCAGTAGGTCGCCTGGTTGCCGTCGTTGGCGTTGCCCGCGCCGTACACGTCGGCGTGGGCGCTTTCCTTCATGGTCTTGCCGGCGGCGAGGTTGGGGCCGCCGGCGGCCGAGGCGGGGGAGAGGGGCGCGGCCACGGCGAGCAGACAGGCCGCGATCAGCACAGCGATCAGGCGCGATAAGGGGACGTGCGTTTTCGACATTGGCGTTCCTCTGTCCGGCAGGAACCGACCGCGGGCCATCCGATCCGCGGTCGTGGGGGGATTTGGAGACCGAGGGCGTACGAGGTCGCGGCGGCGACCGGTTGCCCACTGCCGTGGCCGACATCACCTCAGGTCCTTTCACACACGAAAGGTGACGGTGGCGGGGCGCACGGACGCAGTGCTTCCTGCCGGAACTTGCGGAGAACCGCAAAGTCTCGATTTAGAACTGCAAATTTTTTACATCAGGTTGCCCAGATGTTACATACGGCCCACGTCGCCGTCAACGGGGAAGGTAAGTCGGGCCGAAAGGCCCGTCCCCGATCCGTGTCCACCTGGGGATACTTCAATTGGGCGCCGGTGCCGGAAACGGGTCCGGCGCCCGCTCGCGGGTCCCCCAACTCGCGAAAGGAACCCGGCAGAGGAGCCCTCATGTTTCTGCCCCCCAAGCGCTCGCTCGCGGCGTTGGCCGTGCCGCTGGTGAGCGCGACCACCCTGCTGGCGGTCCCGGCCACCCCGGCCGCCGCCACGTCCGTCCGTCCGGCCGCCGCTCATGCGGCTCCCCGCGTGGCGACCCTGGTCGACGTACGCGCCTCGCATCACCCCGGACTGGACCGGGTCGTCTTCGAGTTCAGCGGGCCGCTCCCGGCGCGGCGGAGCGCCCACTACGTGTCCCGGCTGATCGCCGACGGCTCGGGCCGCACGGTCCCGGTGGCCGGTGACGCGATCCTCGGGCTCCGCTTCGGCGGTGCGGCCGGCCACGACGGGAACGGGCGCCCCACCTATGGGCCCGCTCGCGAGACCTTCGCGCTGCCCGGCGTGATCCAGGTCGTCAACGCGGGCGACTTCGAGGCGGAGCTCACGTTCGGCATCGGCCTGGCCCGGAAGTCGTCCTACCGCGTCTACACCCTCACCCGCCCGAGCCGGGTGGTCGTGGACGTCAAGACGCCCTACCGGACCGTGCCGGTGAGGACGTACTTCCTCGACTCCCGGGCGTACGCCGCGGGCCGGCGGCCGTACACGGTGGCGGTGTCGCGGCCGGTGACGCCGCCGTCCACCGCGCGCGGCGCGCTCCAGCGGCTGTTCGCCGGGCCGACGCAGGCCGAGTACGCCAAGGGTCTGCGTTTCGTCGCGTCGGGAGCCACGGGCGTCCGTTCGGTCGTCGTGCGGGACGGGGTCGCCCACGTGCGGCTCACCGGTTCCGTCACGAGCGGGGGGTCGGCGTTCACCGTCGCCGACGAGATCATGCCCACGCTCAAGCGGCTTCCCGGCATCCGCTGGGTGAAGATCTACGACGCCCGCGGCCGCACCGAGCGCCCGAAGGGCCGTTCCGACTCCATCCCGGACAGCCTCGAACCGTGACGGCATGAGGGCCGGGCTCGTCAGGGCGGGGGCGAACCCCCTCTCCGGGACCGGCCCTCGATCGGTGCACGCCGCCTGCCGCTCGCCCCCCGAGTCGCATTCGAAGCGGCACCCGCGAGTGGCCTTTCGGTCGTATCGACAGGGTGAGCGCCCTGCTACGCAGGTATTTCCGTCCCGTCATCGGTCCGTAACGATCCGTGGCGATCGTCATGGGCACGAGGTCACGCAGGTGCGGGAGGAAAGCGTATGGGGTCCATTTTCGATCGGATCGGCGGTTCGGACGCGGTCGCGGCCGTGGTCGACGTGTTCTACGCGCGGGTCGTCGCCGACCCGATGCTGCGCGGCTACTTCGCGGACGCGGACATGGCCAAGCTCAAGGCGCACCAGCGCAGCTTCGTCGCCGCGGCGCTCGGCGGCCCGCAGGAGTATCGGGGCAAGTCGATGGGCGAGGCGCACGCCGGGCTCGGCATCACCGCGGAGGAGTTCGGCCAGGTGGTCCTCCATCTGGCCGGGGCGCTCGAGACGTGCGGCGTCGACGCCGAGACGATCGGATCCATCGCCGGCGCCCTGGCTCCGTTGAAAGATCAGATCGTGGAGAGCGCCGTCGCCGCCTGAGGCTTGGGCGCTCCGTCCACGCGGTGAGACAGATCTTGACCCTTAACCGGTTCATGGCTGGACTGGTCGTGATGAGAATCGCGACCGAGGACATCACCACACTGGACGTGGACCCGGCGAGGGCCCGCGTGTACGCCGAGGGCTGGCAGTCCTGGAGCCTGACGGCCCCCCTCCCGCTGGCCGAGACGCCGTACCGGGTGACGCTGCCGAACTCGCTCGTCATCGACTGCCACTACTGCTCGGCCCCCGACGAGGGCGTGTTCCGGGGCGAGGGGCTGCTGGCGGTCGATCCCGGAGACGGCGGGCCGGTCCACGTGTTCGGGGCCGAGAGCGCCGCCGCCCGCGTCCCGGTGGTCGAGGCACGGCCGTACGGGCGGCGGGTCGTGATCGCCGCGGACGCCCCCGTGCGCCATACGACGGCCGACGACGGCCTGGAGGCGGCGCTGGCCCGCTGGGGCGACGCCTTCGCCGAGCAGGCCGGCGGTGTGCGGCCGCGCCCGTCGCCCACGGTCTGGTGCTCCTGGTACCAGTACTTCTCCGGCGTCACGCAGCGGGACGTCGAAGAGAACCTCGCGGCCATGGACGACCTGGCGCTCCCCGTGGACGTGGTGCAGATCGACGACGGCTACCAGGCGGCGCCGGGCGACTGGCTGGTCTCGTCGGGCCGTTTCGACGACCTGCCCGGTCTGCTGCGCCGCATCCGCGACCACGGACGGCGGGCCGGCATCTGGATCGCCCCCATGGTCGTGGCGCGCGAGAGCGGGTTGTTCTCGGCCCACCCCGAATGGCTGGTCACCGATCCGGAGAGCGGAGAACCCGTCGTCGCGGGAGACGTCCTCGGCGACTCCTGCGCCGCGCTCGACCTCACGCACCCCGGCGCGGCCGAATACCTGACGGACGTGCTGCGCACCATGCGCGGCTGGGGCGTCGACTACGTCAAAATCGACTTCGTGTACGCCGGGGCGCTGGAGGGCCGCCGCCATGAGGACGTGACGGGCGTGGAGGCCTACCGGCGCGGCCTGCGGCTCATCCGGGAGGCGATCGGGCCGGAGGCGTACCTGCTGGGCTGCGGCGCCCCGATCCTGCCCTCGGTCGGCATGGTCGACGCCATGCGGGTCGGCCCCGACATCGCCGCCTACTGGCAGAGCCCCACAGGTCATCCGACCGAGCCCAGCCAGGCCAACGCGACCAGGAACACCGTCGCCCGCGCCTGGCAGCACGGCAGGTTCTGGATCAACGACCCCGACTGCCTGATGCTCCGCCCGGAGGTCGAGCGCCGGGAGGACTGGGCCCGCACAGTGGAGCGCTACGGCGGCCTGCGCGCCTCCAGCGACCGCCTGTACGGCCTCGACGCGTGGGGCCTGGAGACCACCCGGCGCCTGCTCACGCCCGGGGACCCCGCCCCGCTCGTCTGATTGAGACGCCGCTCAGGGGACGAGTCTCAGCTCCGGGCGGTGGGCGGGCAGGCCGATCAGCTCCCGCACCCTCGGAATCGGCCAGGCGAGCTCCCGGGCGAGCGCGGGCACGGTGAGCCCGGTCTCGGCCGCCGCCATCTCGAACGCCCGGCTGAGCAGGACGGGCTGCTCGCCGGGGTAGCCCGACACCGGCTCGGTGGCGAAGCCCGGCTGGTCGCGCAGCGCGGCGAGCCGCTGGTAGGCGCGCCCGGCCGCGGAGTCGGACAGCAGTCCCACCTCGCGGCACCGGTACAGCAGCGAGTCGACCGACACGCCCCAGACGCGGCGCAGCTCCGCGAGCCGCCGCAGGTCGGCCCGGGCGGGCAGCCTCGGCAGGATGCTCTCGCGCGGGGTGAGGAACTCCGCGGCGAACGAGTCCGCCTCGCGCTCCTGCTGGCTGTCCCCGGCCGCGGCGTCCCCGTGCAACACCAGGTGTCCCAGCTCGTGGGCGGCGGTGAACCGGTGCCGGTAGACGTCGTCGAACCGGTTGGGTGTCAGCACGACGATGGGCCGCGGCAGGCTGGAGGTGGAGAACGCGTCCACCGTCACCGCGTCCTCGTCGGCCTCGGGGAAGACGACGACGATCCCACGGGACTCCATGTGCCGCACCAGATGGCTGATCGGCCCGGTGCCGAGCCCCCAGTGCGCGCGCAGCGCGCGGGCAGCGCCCGCCGGGTCGCGCGGCAGCGCGCTGCCCGAGTCGACCTCGCCACCGGCGAACCCCGGCAGGTCGGCGTGCGGGAGCCGCACCCGCTTCTCCAGCGCGTACGTCAGCTCCCAGACCTGCTCGACGAAGGCCGCCGCCTTGGCCCGTTGATAGGCGCGGGTGGAGCGAAGGCTGCGGAAGTGCGCCATCGAGCCGTCCAGCTTGCCGTGCGGGCGGCCGGGCAGGAAGAAGGCCGCCGGGACGGCGAGCACCTCGGCGAGGAGCGGGACCAGGTCGGGACGCGGCCGGGTGACCCCCGCCTCGTACTGGCCGACCGCCGCGGGCGACACCCCGATGCGCTCGGCGACCTCCTTCTTGGTGAGCGCGGCCAGCCGCCGCGCCTGCGTGAGCCGAGTGCCGTCGAAGGCGTCCGCCACGGCCTGCGGGCTCGGTCCGGGCGGGAAGCCTCCGTCCCCGGCCGGGCGGAGCCGCCTACCGTCCTTCATGAACCGCGGCGTCCGGTGCGTACGGCGCCTCGCCGGTCGTGGGCAGGGCCGTCGCGCGCTCGTGGCGTGGCCGGGGGTTCAGCGCCGGAGCCGGCATCGCGCCCCCGGCGAACGGGGCCTCCTGCCCGGCCGGGGTCACCAGGGGCAGCCCGGCGGGCAGGGCCCCGGCGAGCGGGATCTCCTCGCAGTGGTGCCAGTGCAGGCTGCCGGTGCGGTCCAGCAGCTCGGCCTCGCCCCACCACACGTCGAGGAGACCGGCCCGCGCGTTGCAGGCGTACGCGATGAGGACCAGGCGGGTGTCCTCGGGCAGCCGGGTGAGCGCACGGGCGGCCGGAGTCGCGGGCTCCGGCAGGGCGGCCTCGACGCCGCCGAGCGCGAGCTGCTCGGCCCACGGCTGCGGGCCGAACCGGGTGAACAACGCCTGGACCAGCCCGGACGGCCTGCCGTCGCCGATCCGGGCGTTGACCACGCTCACCGAGCGGTCCTTGGCGTAGCGGAAGGGGAACAGCAGGTTGCCGCCGAGCACGACGAGCTCGTGCTGCGAGCCGGGCGGCTTGACGGTCACGACGTCGGGCATGTCCGCGAACGTGCTGGCGAGCGCCTCGAACTTGCGCGACATGAGCGTGAAGCCGAACGGGTGGAGGAGCTCGGTCCGCGCCGTCTTCTGGGCGTCCTGGGCGTTCTCCAGCGCGAGCGCCAGCGCCTCGGTCACCCCCTGGCGGATCTGCTCGGCACGCGGACCGAACGTCTCCAGGGCCCAGGTCGACAGCATCGCCACCTCCGGTGTGCATGCTTCGAGTGCCGCCGGGACACCGGGGGCACTTTATTTTCCGACATCATAGACCCGCCGCCGCTTCACGGGTCACTCCTGCCGCAGCGATCCCGGCCGGTCGGGGCGACGCGATCTCCCGGCATCGTCCCGCCGCCGCGACGGAGCCGGCGGCCCGGATCGGGTGGCCCGCCGGCGCGCGAACCGGGCAGGTGAAGCTTTCATTTGGTGTACATCGGCAACTAATCGCAGCCGGGGCGCACGGACGGTGTGCGGACCGTGACACGCATGCGTCGCCGCACGTCAGCGTCCTGCGTCAACGCAGGCCGCAGGCGTCGCGACGACCAAACGGCTGACCGTTTCCGGGTGTCCGTCATTTCCTGTAAACGAATACAGAACATCGTTGACACATGATCGACAGGCGCATACCGTCCCTGGGAGCGCTCCCACCATCCGGGAGCGAAGTCGGGGAGGGGTGGATGCGCCTCAGGTTCGGCATTCTCGGTCCGGTTCAGGTGTGGCAGGGCGGAGAACCCGTCCACCTCGGTGCGGCCAAACAGCGTCTACTCCTCACCTGCCTGCTGCTCGAACCGAACAGACCCGTCTCCATCGAGCGGCTCTTCGCCGCGCTGTGGGAGGACCGGCCACCGAAGTCGGCGCTCGCCAACGTCCGCAGCTACGTCAACCTGCTGCGCAGGCGGCTGGACGACCACCGTCTGCGGGCCCGGCCGCCGGGCTACTCGCTCAGGGTCTGCGACGAAGAGCTCGACGTGCTGGAGTTCCGTGAGTCGCTGCGCCACGGACGGGAGGCGATGGCGAGGAGCGACCACACGGAAGGGCTGCGTCACTTCACCGCGGCGCTCGGGCTGTGGCGGGGCGGCGCGGCCGAGGACGTTCCCCGCACGGTGGGAGTCGCGGCCCAGCTCGACGCACTTGAGGAACAGCGATTCCTGGCGGTCGAGGAGGCGGCGCGGGCGAGACTGGCTCTCGGTCGACACGCCGAGGTCATCGGCGGGCTACGGGAGACCCTGGCGCTGCGTCCCACACGTGAGCGGCTCTGGGGCCACCTCATGGTCGCCCTCTACCGGACGGGAGACGTGGCGGGGGCGCTGACCGTCTACGGCGAGGCGCGGGAGGCGCTGAATCTGCACCTCGGCATCGAACCGGGGCCCGAGCTCACCGAGCTGCACCATCTCATGCTGAACCGCGACCCTCGGCTGGCCGGGCCCGCCATCGGGTGGCGGCCCAGGAAGACGGCCTGCCCCCGCCCCCGGCGCCCGAGCCGCCGCTGACCGCCGCGACCGGATCTCACGGTCCCGCCCATCCGCCCGGAAGGGATTCCACGCTCTGCTCCTGGTAACCCTGTGCCTGCAGGAGGAACAGCCGGTGGTAGAGGCCGCCGAGCCGCATGAGCTCCTCGTGCGTGCCGCGCTCGGTCACCCGCCCCTCGTCGAGCACGACGAGCAGGTCCGCCTCCCGGATCGCGCCGAGCCGGTGTGAGATCAGCAGGCTCGTGCGCCCGGCCCGGTGCGCCCGGAGCCTCGTGTGGATTTCGTGCTCCGCCTCGGCGTCCAGGCCCGAGTTCGGTTCGTCCAGGATGAGCAGGTCCTGCCGGTCGCGCAGCAGCGCACGGGCGAGCGCCAAACGCTGCCATTGGCCGCCGGACGGCACGATCCCGCTCTCGGCGTCCGCCCCCTCGCCGGGTGGGCCGAAGAACATGCGCGTGAGCATCGTCCGGTAGCCGCGCGGCAGCGCGGCGACGGTCTCGTGCACGCCGGCGCGGCGCGCGGCCGCCTCGATGCGGCCGTCGTCGAGGTCCATCCGGCCGTCGCTCAGGTCGCCGACCGCGATGTTCTCCGCCGCCGTCAGGTCGTACTCCATGTAGTCCTGGAACACCGCGCCCACACGCCGCCGCAGCTCGGCGGGGTCGAGGTCGCGCAGGTCCACGCCGTCCCACAGGATCGAGCCCCGCACCGGGTCGTAGAACCGGCACAGCAGCTTGACGATCGTGCTCTTGCCCGCGCCGTTGCGGCCCACCAGTCCGACCGCCGTGCCCGCGGGGATGGTGAAACGAACCCCGCGCAGCGTCCACGGATGGCCGGGGGAGTAGCGGAACCAGACATCGCGGAACTCGATGCCCTGCCGCAGGTTCCCCGGCGCGATCGCCCGCTCGCGTACGGGGAGGTCCGGCCCGGCCCGGACCACGGCCAGGTAGTGGCCGAACGTCAGCACCTGCTGGTGGGCCGTCGTCACCTCGCCGACCAGCGCCGCGACGGCGGCCTGGACGCCCACGATCGAGGCGGTGAGCAGCGCGACGTCGCCCGCGGTGATGCGTCCGCCGGCGGCGGCGAACAGCGCCCAGATCAGGCCGCCGCCGGCGATCGCCGCCGACAGCAGGCCCAGCCCGCCCTCCGCGGTGAGTTCGCGGCGGTCCTGCCCCCGCCGCTCGGCGTCGGCGGCGGCGCGTTCCGCGATCATCCGTTCGCGGAAGTATCGTCCCGCGCCGAACAGGCGCATCTCCTTGGCGGCCCGCACGCTGGTCAGCAGCTGACGGTAGAACAGCTCCCGCCGCTCGACCGGTCCGATTCGCCACAACATGGTGGCCCGCTGCCGCGACAGCCGCAGCTCGGCGAGGAACGCGGGCACCGCGGCGGCCAGGACGGCCACCGCCAGCACGGCGTTGATCACCAGCAGCGAGCCGAGGAAGCCCAGCACGGTGACCAGTCCTCGGGCGGTCGCGAGGGTGCCCCCGACCACCGCGTTCGGCGCCACGCCGCCCGACTGGTAGGCCAGGCTCAGGCGGTCGTGGAACACCGGGTCCTCGAAGCGGCCCAGGCCGGCGAACCGCTCCACGGCCGCGAACAGCCGGTCCTGGGCGAGCCGTCCGGTGCGACGGGCCAGCTCCTGACGCAGATACCCGGAGGTGTGCGGCAGCACGGTCGACGCCAGGCCGGTGGCGGCCAGCCCGGCCCCGACCGTCCAGAAGGCACTGCCGGGCGCCCGGCTGACGAGCAGGTCGAGAGCGGACTTGGTCAGCCAGGCCGTGGCGACCGGCAGAGCCGCCTCCACCAGCACCAGCAGCCCGTACGCGAGGGTGTGCCAGGGGCCCGCCCGCCAGGCCAGGGCGAGCGCCGCGGCCAGGGCGGCGGGGGTGGCCCTGGGCGGCACGGGCGGCTCGGGCGGCTCGGGGGAGCCCGCGGGGCCGTTCTGCGGGGGCGTGTCCGACATCGGCGCTGCTCCGTGGCTGGACGGGATGGGACTCGACGGGATCGGCAGGGACGCGGGCGTTCAGGCGGATGCGGTGGTGAGGACCTGCTCCAGGCGCAGGCCGCTGGACATCACCCTGCCGCCGGGACCGACGAGGCCGAACGAGGGGAGGGCCCGGACGTGCAGCGCGGAGCTGACCGGACCGCCCAGCTTCTCGACCACCACACGGGCGACCGGTTCGAGCGACTCGCGCTGCTCGCCCGGCTCGCCGTTCTCGTCCAGGATGACGGCGAGCACCTGCCCGGGACCGCCGGGGAAGCGCGCGGCCAGGGCGAGGAAGTCCGGCAGCGCCTCGTGGCAGGCCGTGCAGCCGGGGGAGAAGAAGCCGACCAGCGTGGGCTGCTCCAACCGGTCGCGTGAAACGACGCTGCCGTCGGTGGAGACGGCCTCGAACGGCTCCGCCACCTCCCCTTCGGGAAGGATGGCCCGCCGGTTCTGTTCCTGCGCGCTTCTGTCGGCGAGGGCCTCGCCGTGCTCGCGCAGCCGCCGGATCACGCCGACGATCAGGACGAGGTTCACCAGGCAGAGCACACCCACGAGGACGACGAGCGTGACGAGGTACGGCATCGGGCGGCCTTTCCGATCTCAGGCGACAGGGGTGAACAGGTCGATGAAGTCGTCGGCGAGGGACACGAGGAGGGCGCCCGCCGCGCCGGCCGCGACGGCCGTCAGGACGCCCGCGGTGTCGGCCGATCCGTCCGCCGCGAACGCCGATCCCAGAAGACCGAGCCCCGCGACGACCAGCAGGAGGAGGTTGCGCACCACGTGGCCGCCCCCCAGACGACGGCGGGAGCGGCCGAAGCAGGCGCACGGCGTCCGTTCGTCGCGCCGCAACGCGGCCAGGATCGCGAGCGTGAACGCGCTGAGAAGGACGGCGGCCAGGAGGAACCCGGCCGTGGCCGTCGCGGGCACGGCGACCAGCGCCGCGACGGCGATCTCCGTGGCGACCACCGCGACCGCGGCCCAGCGGGTGGGGAGGAACCGCGGGGCGAGTCTGCCGGTGGCCGCCACGAAGTCCCGGTAGGCGCCGGCGCCGCGCAGCTTGCCCCCGGCCGAGGCCAGGAACAGCAGCGCCAGCAGGCTGCGGCAGCCCACAGTGAGATAGTCCACCGTTGCTCCTTCGGTCAGCTCATCCGCCGCAGCACGACCCCGAGGATGAGGTCCGCCGGGAGGAATCCGAACTGGCGTGAGTCGTAGCTGGCCCCCGGGTTGTCCCCCAGGACGACCAGCCGGTCGGAGGCCACCCGTGGCTGCGCGACCACGGGGAGGACCGAGCCGGGCACCGGGTCTCCCGGAAGCGCCGCCACCCGCTTGACCATCCACCGCTCCTCGACCGGCAGGAGTTCTTCGCCGGCGTAGCGGCTGGGCCGGGCGAACACGACGACGTCTCCGACCTTGAGCCGGGACGGCCCGGACCGGCGGACGAGGAGTCGGTCGCTCGCGTGGAAGGCCGGCTCCATGCTGACGCCGGACACCACGACGACGGCGAGAGTGCGCCGCAGCCACAGCAGAACCAGGCCGGCGACGACGACGAGTACGGCCGTCCACGCGAGCATCGTCACTCCGTCCGGGCTAGCAGTTCAGGATCCAGTTGCCGCAGGACTCGCCGGTGCCGCAGGACGCGCCGTAGGTGCAGCACTTGCGGAAGAGACAGGCGGTGCCCTCATACCAGCAGGGGCACGCGGCCTGGGCCGAGTGCTTCGGCGCCAGCCGGGAAATCAGCCGGTCGGCCATTTTGGTGAACATGTCGAACCGCCTCTCAATGGAGAACCGTTCAGGGTCACCGAAACTGTAAAAAAGGGCCGAACAATATCGATACCGGCCGAATACGTTCTTCGTACATCGACTCCGCGTGTTCACCGGCGTACGGCGGACGCGCCTATCGTTAGATATGGGGACGATCCTGGTCGGCACCGCGTCGTGGACGGACAAGACGCTGCTGGAGTCGGGGTGGTATCCGCCCGAGGTCACGACGCCCGAGCAACGTCTGCGCCACTACGCGAGCGTGTTCCCGGTGGTGGAGGTCGACTCGACCTACTACGCGCCGCCCGCCGAGGCCACCGCACGGCTGTGGGCCGAGCGCACGCCCACGGACTTCACGTTCGACGTCAAGGCGTTCTCGCTGCTCACGCGGCACCCGACCCGGCCGGCCGCGCTGCCGAAGGACCTGCGGCCGAGCGGCGCGGGCAAGAACCTGTACGCCCGCGATCTCGACCCGAAGGTCGTGGACCAGGTCTGGGAGCGGTTCGTCGGCGCCCTGCTGCCGCTGCGGGAGGCGGGCAAGCTCGGGGCGGTGCTCTTCCAGTTCCCCCGGTGGTTCCCGATCGGCAGGGCGAACAAGCAGTACATCCTGGAGTGCAAGCGGCGCTGCGAGCCGTTGCGGATCTCGGTGGAGTTCCGCAACCACACGTGGATGAGCGAGGAGAACCAGGCGGAGACCCTCGACTTCCTCCGCTCGTACGCCATCCCGTACGTCTGCGTGGACATGCCGCAGGGCTACCCGGACTCGATCCCGCCGGTCGTCGCGGCCACGTCCGACCTGGAGGTCGTCCGGTTCCACGGCCACAGCGACAAGTGGACCAGCCACGACATCCACGAGCGCTTCGGCTATCGCTACTCGCTGGAGGAGCTGAAGCGGTGGGCGCCGAGGCTGCGCGAGCTCGGCGGCCGGGCGGCCACGACCCACGTGCTGATGAACAACTGCTACCGCGACCACGCGCAGATCAACGCCCGCCAGCTCGCCGCCGTCCTGGCGGGCCTGCCGGACTGCGACGTACGCCCGAGGTCCGGCGGCACGCCGGGAGCGTGAACGCGCCCCGCCGGGGACGTCAGGCCGTGGGCGCGAAGTGCGGCCGGCGGTCGATGCGGGCGCGGTCGGCGTCCGAGCCGAAGCGGTAGTCGATCTTCCGGGTCGCCTCCGCCCACTGCTCCATCGTGTGCACGGACCTCAACGTCTCGACCACGAAGGGGTCGCGCCAGCGCTCCAGCGCGCGTTCCCACAGCCGTTCCGGCGTGTCCGTCAGCAGGTTGCCGACCGTGCCCTCGTACGCCGGCATGGCCCGGACCGCTCCGTCGGGCTCGACCTGCAGCACGGGGAGGAACGGACGGTCCGGGTGCATCTGCAACGCGAGGTTGTCGGTCGCGCTCACCTGGACGGACGGCGGCGCCAGCGCGCGCAGGCGGCGCGTGAACTCGCGGCTGCCGAGCAGGGCGACCTGGGCGTCGGAGAGCAGCTCGTGCTCCACGACCCCCGTACGGCTGGCCAGCCCCTCCGGGATGACCGCGCCGAACGACACGTACTCCAGCTCGGGGAACCTCGGCGCGATGTCGGTGCAGAACTGGTCGATCTGGTCGAAGTTGCTGCGCACGACGACGCAGTCGATCCCGAAAGACAGCGGTGTGTCTCCGGTTAGACGTCGCTCCCGCGCGGCGGCGTCGAGCAGCGCGAGGGCGTCCATCGCCCGGTCGAACGAGCCGCGGCGGCCACGGACGCGGTCGTGCACCTCGGCCGTGGCGCCGTCGAGGCTCACGCTCACCCTGGCGGCGGTCCGCACGAGGTCCCCGACCATCGGCGGGCGCAGCGTCCAGCCTCCGGTGAAGAGGGAGACCCGCACACCCGCGGCCGTCATGCGGCCGGCGACGTCGAGCACGCCCGGCACCAGGAGGGGCTCGCCGCCGGCCAGGCAGACGCCGTAGGGCCGCATCGCGATGATGGCGTCCGCCGCCCGCAGCATCTCGGCCCGCTCCAGCTGCCGGGAGGGACGGCGGCCGGACTCGGAGTAGCAGTGGAAGCACCGCAGCGGGCAGGCATACGTGATGTCCCAGATGATCTCAAGCGGACGGTCGGGCGTTTCCATGGATGCTCCAAAGAGGGATGTTCACGCGGTCACGGGGGAAGCGGCGAGGAACTGGGTGGCGGCCAGCTCGGCGTAGAGGGGGTCGGCGCCGACCAGCTCCTCGTGCGTGCCGACGGCCCGCACCACGCCCGCGTCCATCACGACGATCCGGTCGGCCAGCGTGACCGTGGACAGCCGGTGCGCCACGACCAGGACCGTCGTCGTACGCGCGATCTCGGCGATCGTGTCGCGCAGCGCCGCCTCGTTGACGGCGTCGAGCTGGGAGGTGGCCTCGTCCAGCAGCAGAAGGCGGGGGCGGCGCAGGAGCGCGCGGGCGATGGCCACGCGCTGGCGCTCACCACCGGACAGGCGGGTGCCGCGATGGCCGACCAGGGTGTCCAGGCCCGCGGGCAGCCGCGCCACCAGAGCGTCGAGGCGGGCGACGCGCAGGACGCGCTCGATCTCCTCGCCGGTGGCCTCGGGCGCGCCGAGCAGGAGGTTGTCCCGCAGGGAGCCCGACAGGACGGGAGCGTCCTGCTCGACGTAGCCGATGGCCGCCCGCAGGCGCGGGATGTCCCAGGTGGCGATGTCGTCGCCGTCGATGAGGATGCTCCCCGAGGCCGGCTCGTAGAACCGCTCGATGAGGGAGAACACCGTGGTCTTGCCCGCGCCGGAGGGCCCGACGAAGGCGGTCATGCCCCGGGCGGGCACGCGGAAGCTGATCCCGTGATGGACCGGCGGCAGGTCCGGCGAGTAGCGGAAGTGCACGTCGCGGAACTCCAGCTCCGCCGGGGCCGCGCCGGACGCGGGGAGCGTCGCGGCCGGCGCGGCCGGTTCCGCGGGCAGCCGCTCCGCCTCGGTGATGCGGGCGACCGCGGCGGCGCCGACCTGGTACTGCCCGGCCGCGCCGATGAGCTGCTGGAGCGGCGGCACCAGGAAGAAGACGTACATCAGGAACGCGATCAGCGTGCCCACGTCGATCGCACCGGCGGCCACGCGGCTTCCTCCCACGGACAGGACGACGAAGAAGGCCACCTGGAGGGCCAGTTCGGCGGTGTGCCCGGCGATCGCCAGCCACTTGCCGGCGCGTACCGAGGCCCGCCACGACTCCTCCGCGGAGCGGTGGACGGCGGTCTCCTCCCGGTGCTCGGCGCCGGACGCCTTGATCGTGCGCAGTGCCCCGAGCGCGCGTTCGAGGGCGGCGCCCATCGCCCCGACGGACTTCTGCGCGTCCTTGCTCATCCTGCCGACGCGCGGCATGACCACCCGGATGAGCGCCCCGGCGAGCACCAGCACGCCGAGCGTGACCACGAGGAGCACGGGGTCGAGCAGGCCCATCAGCGTGGCGGTCGCGAGGACCGTGAGGCTCCCGGTGACGATGCCGATCACCGAATCGGTGGTGACCTGGCGCAGCAGGATCGTGTCGGAGGTGACCCGGGACATCAGGTCGCCGGGTTCGGCGCGGTCGAGGGCCGGCACCCGCAGCCGCAGCAGATGCGAGACCAGGCGCCGGCGGGCGGTGAGCACGATCGACTCGCCGGTACGGCGCAGCACCCACTCGCCCAGCGGGCCGACGCCCGCGGTCACGACGACGAGCAGGCCCATCAGCAGCAGCACGCCGGTCAGCGGCCGGTCGGCGCCGAGATCGTCGATCAACCGCCTCGCGACGAGCGGGAGCGTCAGCCCGACCGCTCCGGTCGTGAGGTTCAGCAACCCGCCGAGGGCGAGCCAGCGCCAGGACGGGCGCATGTAGCGCAGCAGCACCCGCCACGTGGGCGGCGTCGCCGTCGGCGCGCCGGACTGGTCGCGCTGCGTGTCCACGGGTTCCTCGCAAAGACTGTGGGGAGAGGAAAGAGGGGATAATCCGGCCCCGGCCGGGCCGCGCCGGGCGCGACCGGCCAGGGCCGGGTGTCTCACCGTCCGCGAGCGTTCACCGGGTGGTCACCGGCGGCGACCACCCGGGTGCCCGCTCGACCGGCCTCGGTCAGACGCAGATGTAGCAGGCGGTGCCGTTGTACGAGGTCACGATGCTGGAGCACGGGTGCGCCTTGGCCTCGTTCGGGTTGAGGGTCTGGAGCTGCAGAACCTGAGCCATTTCCTATTTCCTTTCTGTCGTCTCGAACGCGGGGGTCCGCAGATCGAGAACCGGCATTACCGACGCGCTCTGGTCGAACGCGACGCTGAGGGCGGCCAGCACACCGGCGGAACCCGTTTCGAGGTCCATGGAGAGCCGCATGAGCTGATTGCCGGGGAAGGCCAGGTGGCCTTCGTAGGACAGGGCGTGCCAGGAGAGCCGGCGTACGTGCTCGTCGACGAGCGGCCGGTCCTCCGGCAGACCCATGAGGCGGAGGGTCGCGATGGTGCCCGCCCGGCCCTCCATCAGGGCCGGGTGGCGGGTGAACGGCGCGCGCAGGGCACGGCGGACGCCGCCGATCACGTCGGCGAAGCCCGGCTCCTCACGCCGGCCTAGATACTGGGATAGCACCAGGGCCAGCCCGCCGCTGCCGGTGCCGAGGTAGAGCAGGTATCGGTTGCTGTCCAGGAGGCAGAACCCGCCGTCCGGCAGCGTCTGGCCGCGGCCGATCTCGCGCCGCAGCGCCGTACGGGCCAGGTCGAGATACTCCGGCTCCCCGGTGACGTCGTGCAGCCGCAGGAAGTAGGACGCGACTCCGGTCAGGCCGTGCTGCAGGCCGACCCTGCCGTCCGGGCGGAACACGCGCGACGCGTCGTCGCCGAGCTCGCGGGCGAGCCGGTCGGCGATGCGCACGGCCTCCGCGCGCAGGTCCTCGTCGCCGGTGATCGCGAAGAAGTGCAGAAGATTGAGGCCGGCTCCGGCCAGGCCGCCGTGGAGGCCGGGGACCTCCAGGCCGTCGTGCAGTTTGCGGGCCCGGTCGAGCACGTCGAGCGCGTCGTCGCGGCGGCCGAGCGACTCGAGCGTCGCGGCCACGCCGTGCAGGCCGTTCAGCAGGCCGGGACGCGGATCGGGCGCCCGGCGCACGGCCGTGACGAGCCAGTCCACGTGCTCCTCCGGCACCGGGACGCCGGCCTGCCGCAGGGCCCACAGCACACCGGCGGCGCCGTTGGCCACGGTGAACCCGCCGGTCGCGAACTGCTGCGGATCGCCGGGGAAGAGCCGGTCCTTCCGGTCGGGGGTCGCACCGGCCGTGATCCCCGCCGCGATCGCGTCGCGGATGGCCGGCCAGTCCGGTTCGGTGAACATCCGCGCCGCGACGTCCTCGCCGAGGGGGCCCTTCACCGCCTCGAAGTTGCGGACCATGCGCGCCCCGAACCCCGGCGGGAGGGAAAAGTGCTCGGTGATGACGCCGGTGAGGCTGCCCAGCTTGACCGGGTCCCGGTCCTGCAGCGGGCTGATCGGCAGGAACATCCACTGCCGCAGGCAGTTCAGCACGTAGTTGTCGGCCGCCCGGCCACTGAGGTTCTTGGGCGCGGCGAACCCGGCCGCGGCGAGGCCGGGGGGCCGCGTGTCCGCGAGGTCGGAGGCGATCTCGAAGTCGATGAGCGCGACGCGGCCGTCGGGCCGGACGATGATGTTCTCGGGGTGCAGGTCGGCGATCCGCACGCCTCTGGCGTGGATCGACATCAGGGCGTGGTCGACCTTGGCCAGGATGTCGATCGCCCAGCGGGTGTAGGCGGCCAGCGTCTCGGGGGCCGGGTCGGGGGTGGCGAGCGGATAGCGCTCGAACACCTCGTCCAGCAGGGTCTTGCCCTCGATGTACTCCTCGACCAGGAAGTGGTGCTCCCAGATCACCATGTGGCCGAGCAGCCGGGGCACGCAGTCGAGGCCGCTCAGCCGCTCCAGGATGTCGCGCTCGTGCGCCAGCCTGGTGACCGCGTCCACGCCCCCGGCGTCCAGGCCCGCGTGGGGCCGGGCCTCCAGCAGCACCACGTACCCGCCGGACGCCTCGTCACGGGCGAGGTACACGCCGCCGCCGTTGGAGAAGTGCAGCGCCCGCTCGATCTGGTACGGGAACTCCTGTCCGTCGCCCGCCGTGTGCTTCTCGTACGACCCGCGCAGCACCTCGGGGAGGGTGACCCACTCCGGCACGGTGAACGCGGGAGTGCGCTGGTCGGGCACCAGCCGGCCGTCCGGCGTGCGGATCGCGTATCCGAGGCTGCCGTCCGACTTGGTGTACGTCATCGGCTGGAACGCGCCGTATCTGACGTAGACCGGCGAGTCCTCGTAGCGCAGGTCGCTGAGGATGTACGGCCCGGTGTATCCCCTGAGGAGCTCGGCCAGCGCGGGCAGCACCTCGGCGAACTGCTCCTCGTCCACCGGATACAGGGTGACCAGTTTGCCGCTGCTGCCCCGGTCGGCGTACTTGTTGTTCATCAGCCGCACCGCCATCCTGCTGCGCAGGAACTTGACGGCGATGCCGCGGTCCAGGCAGAAGCCGGCCACGAGGTCGCAGACGGCGGCGGCGTCGGCGTCGGTCGCCGAGACGTGGATCTTCCACCCCTGCTCCGGGAGCGCGAGGTCCGGCGGGAGCAGCACGACCCACAGCTCGCTCTCGCCCCGGCGCCATCCGTCGGGCAGCGGCCGGGAGCCCGCCGGGAAGCGGTTGTCGTCGTCGGGGATGCGCCAGACCGGCTCGAAGAACAGCGGGTCGGCCTGACAGTAGGCGACTAACTGCGGAATCGTCTCTTTCATCGGATCGGCTCCTGGCTGCTGAGGGCGTGCGTGGGGAACGGTTCTGGTGAGACGGGCGCCCGTTTCTCGTCAGGCGGCGGGCTCCCCGCGGCGATCCGGCCGCAGGACGACCGGCAGGCCGAGGAGGTAACGCACGCTGCTCTGCCGGTAGTGCAGGCTCCGCGAGTCGCGGGCGAGCTCGACGTCGGGGAAGCGCCGCGCGAGCGTGCCGAAGGCGACCCGCAGTTGTGCCCTGGCCAGGTCCGCGCCGAGACAGTGGTGGTGACCGCGGCCGAACGCGAGGTGCGGGTTGTCCCGGCGCCCGACGTCCAGCAGATCGGGGCCGGGGAAGAACGACGGGTCGCGGTTGGCGGCCACGAGCGACGCGGCGAGCAGATCGCCCTTCGGGATCGGGGTGCCTCCCACCTCGATCGGGGCCGTCACCTGACGGGCGATGGTGACCGGGAAGGGCGTGACGAGCCGCAGCAACTCCTCGACCGCGGTGGCGACCAGCGCGGGCTCGGCCACGAGCCGGGCCCACTGCTCCGGGCGCTTCAGCAGGGCGGCCAGGCCGCTCGCCAGCACCGTCGTCGGGGCGCGGTGGCCGTTCACCATGAGGAACCTGGCCGCCGACACGAGGTCGTCCTCCGCCAGGTCGTCCCCCTCGTCCGCGACGACCCAGCCGAGCAGGTCGTCCGACGGGCTCTCGCGCCGAGCCGCGATCAGGTCCCGCAGGAACTCGTCGATGTCGGGGTGCGCCTTCGGCGGCGGAGTGACCAGCCGCTCCAGGATCCACTCGCGGATGTGGCCCCGCCGATCCTCCGGCACGCCGAGCAGCTCGCACAGCACGAGGACCGGCAGCGGGTAGGCGAACGCGTGGAGGAAGTCCACCACCTCCCCGGCGGGGATCGCGTCGAGCAAGGCGTCGGCCGCGCGCTGGATCCGCGGGCGCAGCGCCTCGACACGCTCGGGGGTGAGGTGCCGCTCGACGAGCCGGCGCAGCCGGGCGTGCTCCCGGCCGTCGATCGTGATGAGGTCCAGATCGCCCTTGTGGGAGAGGGCCGGGTCGTCCGACTGGAGCCGGAACCCCGCGGTGATCTCCACCTCTCCGGCGAGGCGCGGGTCGGTGAGCGTCCGGGTGGACGCCGCGTGGCCGGTCAGGATCCAGGTCGTCGCGGCGCCCTCCGCGTTGAGCCGGTGGATCGGCCCGATCTCACGGAACCGCCCGAGCAGTTCGGCGTCGTTGAGCAGCGCCGGCGTGAGCGGCCGGAGCGTGGCGGGCAGGTCCGGGGGAACCTCCGCCTGCGTGTCCAGCGCGGCCAGGAAGGGGACGACCGCCGTGGCCACGGGCTCCCGCCCCGAGGCGGGCAGCGTCAGCGTCGGGCAGGACAGCTCCCCGGCGAGGTCGTGATCCGCCATGCCCACGACGACCACGGCGGTGACCCGCTCCGGGTGGCGGTCGGCGATCTCCAGCGCCGCCAGGCCCGCCTCGCCGAATCCGAGGATCGCGGTGCGGTCCGGGCTGCCGGGCGCGGCCAGCAGGTCCGCGACCTGTTCCACCAGGCCGGGAAGGTCTCCCGCGGCCAGGTCGGCCCTGCCCGTGTGCCAGCCCAGGCCGGCGAGTTCGCTCTCCAGGCGGCCCGTCCCGTCCTCGGCGTTGAGGATCAGCAGGGTCCGGCGCCCGCCGACGATCGTTGTCATCTGGTTCCCCCCGTTCCTGCCCGTTGGAACCGCTGCCGTTCCCTGCCCCTTGGAACCGCTGCGACGGGGTCCATTTCTCCTGACGACTCTTGTGGCCTGCTTGTGACCTACTTGTGAATCACGTGTTATGCGCGATGAACTGCGCGGATGCCGGCAAGACCGTGCGGCCGGGCCCTTTCCGGCGCCCTCCGCGACGGCTGGGGCTGATTCGCTGCCGGGTGGCCTCCGGATATGACAGGATCCGCCTGGTTGATCGACATACCGACGGCATCGTGGGGGAGTGGAACGAATGCGGGAACGGCCGGAGCCGATCACGTGCGGCCGCCGCCCGTGACGGACCGCGTCGTGCCGCCGTACCCTCTCGACCCCGGTGATCCCGAGCGCATCGGCGATCACCGGCTCGTCGGCGTCCTCGGCGAGGGCGGCCAGGGCACCGTCTACCTCGCACGGGACGCCTCGGGAGCCCAGGTCGCGATCAAGATGCTGCACGCCAGGGCCGCCATGGACGCCACGAGCCGCCGCCGCTTCCTGCGGGAGGCGGAGACGGCCCGCAGGCTCGCCCCCTTCTGCACGGCCCGCGTGCTCGACGCCGGGTCCCATCACGGGCGGCCGTACATCGTCACCGAGTACATCCCCGGGCCCTCGCTGGCGACGGCGGTCGCCGAGGACGGCCCGCGTACGGGCAGCGGGCTCCACCGCCTCGCCGTCGCCACGCTGACGTCCCTCGCCGCGATCCACCGGGCCGGGATCGTGCACCGCGACTTCAAGCCGGGCAACGTGATCCTCGGCCCCGAAGGGCCCGTGGTCATCGACTTCGGCATCGCGAGCGCCGCCGACCACACCGTCAGCGGCGGCGGCATGGCGGGCACGCCCGCCTTCATCGCCCCCGAGCAACTCGCCGGGCAGCGGCCCGGCCCGTCCTCCGACGTGTTCAGCTGGGCCGTGACGATGGCGTACGCCGCGACCGGGCGCCTGCCCTTCCCCGGGCCGACCGTCCCGGCCATCCTGATGGCCATCTCGGCCCGCGATCCCGACCTGTCCGGTGTGCCCGCCGACCTTCGCCCGCTGCTGGAGGCATGCCTGGCGAAGGATCCCGCCGCCCGGCCCGCCGCCTCCGGCCTGCTGCGCGCCCTCACCGGCGGCGACGGCGCCACGGCCGCCACGCGCCCGGCCGATCCGGTGCGTACGCCGGTCCCCGGGACCGGCCCGCGGCGACGGTGGGCCGTGGGGCTCGCGGCGGGCGTGACGGCCGTACTCGTCACGGGCGGGATCCTCCTGCTGTACGCGTCCCGCGGCGGCGACGAGGCGGTTCCCCCGGGCGGGAGCCTGCTGTACGGCGACGACTTCGGCGAGCGGGGCAACTGGGACGGGTACACCTTCGATCCCGGCGCGGCCGGCGACCGGCGCACGACGCGCGGCTACGAGATCGAGCGCGGTGTCTTCACGGTCCGCGCCGACCGCTCCGGCCCGGTCAACACCGCGCTGTCGCCCGTGCCCGCCAAGACCGACGCCGCGGCCGGGCGCGACGTGCTGGTCGGCGTGACGGCCGAGCTGCGGGAGGGGGCGGGACAGGGCGGCTTCGGGCTCGTGTGCCGGTGGGACGAGGACGTCCCCAGCGGATACGCGTTCCTGCTCGGCCTGGACGGCACGGCCCGCGTCGTGCGGCAGTCCGGGGGCACGCGTCTCGACGTCGTGCCGCCGGTGAAGGCGGCCCCGCCGCGCGCCGGGCGCGCGGTGCGCCTCCAGGCCGCCTGCCGGGGCTCCCGTCTGACGTTCTGGGTCGACGGCACGCGCGCTCTCGACGCCGAGGACGCCCATCCCCTGTCGCCCGGCCCGCACAACCAGTCGGGGATTCTCGCTCGCGTGTCCGAGGCCGGAAGCAGCGCGGTCACCGTCTCGTTCGACGATTTCAGCGTCCATAAGGCGGGCTGACGCGGGGGATCACGTCCCCACTTATCGCCTAAAGTCACCTGAATGGCATCAAACCGCTCCCGGCTGGTATGGCTGGACGCCTTACGGGGGGTCGCCGCTCCGGCCGTGGCGCTGCACCACTCGGCCTGGACCTTCGTCCCGGCCGTCTGGGCGGAGGTCGACCGCAGGGTCGACGTCGGCACCTGGGGCGTCTTCGTGTTCTTCCTGGTCAGCGGCTACATCATTCCGGCCTCGCTGGAGCGGCGGGGCGACCTGCGGGCCTTCTGGACCGGCCGGGCCTTCCGGCTCCTCCCGCTGCTGCTCGCCGCGCTGGCCCTCGCGCTGCTCCTCGCGTACGCCGGGGTGTTCGAGACGTCCCCGGGCCTCGACAGCCGGCCGCCGCCGCTCGTCGCGCTGGCCAACCTCACGATGCTGCAGGAACTCCTCGGCGTCCCCTCGGTGATCGGCGTCATGTGGACGCTGTCGTACGAGATGGCGTTCTACCTGATGACGGCGGGACTGTTCGCCGTACGGCAGGCCCACAGGCCGGCGCCGATCGCCGTGGTCCTCGCGGTGGCGGCCGTGCCGCTCGGGCTGCTCATGCCGTACGCGACGATCAACGGCGGCGCGGACCTGGCCGCCGCGATCCTGGGCGTCGCGGTGGTCCTGGTCATCGCCGTGACCATGCTCGCGAACGGGCGCCTCAGGACGGCGGCCGCGGTGTTCGGCGGCCTTCTCGGCCTGGCCCTGGTCGTCCTGGGCAGCAGGATCGGCGCGGGACAAGGGCTGGTCATCGCGGCCATGATGTTCGCCGGGACGGCCGTCCACCGTGCGGAGCGGGGCATGCTCCGGTGGAGGTGGGCCGTCGCCGCCCTGCTGACGGTCCTCGCCTGCGGCGTCCTGGTGGCGCGCGAGCCCGCCTGGGCCTCGGCGGTCCTGCTGGCGGCGGGGTTCTTCGTGCTCGTGTTCGCGCTGCGGCGCCGGTCGTTCCCCCGGTGGCTCGCCTACCTCGGGGTGATCAGCTTCTCTCTGTATCTGCTGCACCCGCTCCTGCTGCGGATCGTCCCGAACCTGCCGGTGTTCTTCCTCGCCCTGCTGGTCCTCGGCCACGTGGCGTACCGGCTCGTGGAGGCCCCCGGCCAGCGCCTCGGCCGCCGCCTGAACACCAGGCGTGGCGCCGCCGGATCCGAAGCCGTGCGGGGTGAGCAGGGTGAGCGGGGGCGCCTGCCGGACGGCGCGTGAGCCTCGGCGCCCGTGGTCAGAGGAGGACGGTGAGGGTGAGCCACGTCGCGGCGCCGCCCGCCACGGCTCCCGCGACGGTCTGGGCGGCGGTGTGATCGCGGATGACCACCCGGGACCAGGCCAGCGCCGCCACCAGCACGGCGCCGGCCGCGTAGACCGGAACCGGCGGCAGGACCCACGCGAGCATCACCACGCCGCCCGCCGTCACCGCCGTGTGGAAGCTGATCTTCCACCAGAGCGTGACCGGGCCGGTCACGGCCAGTGTGGCCAGCATGGCGGTCGCGCCGGCGACCATCAGGCGCGGAGCGCCGAGCAGGACCATCAGGGTCAGCGCGGTGACCACCAGGACGACGATCAGGCCGATCAGTTTCGGCCGCTGGGCACGGTCCCTGACGTGCCTGTCGCCGAAGCGGCCCGACCGGACGCCCGCCAAGAGCATCCCGAGGGGAATCCCCCCGCACAGGGCCGCGGTCAGCGCGCCCCAGGCGACGCCCGACCAACCGCCGGTGACCGCGCCCATCACCAGCGGCAGCCCCATGACGATGTGCGCGGGCGCGAAGACCTCGGTCAGCCCCCGGGCGAACCGGTTCTCTCTCCGAGGATCTGCGTGCATGCTGTCGCGACCCACCGAAGCCACGTCGTCTCCCCCTCGATGTCGCCGGCGAATCCCGGCCCCGCAATGATCCCCGGGCGGCCGGCCGGAACCGGAGCGGGCCGCCCATCCTCAGCGTGGTCAGGTTGACCACTGTGACATGACCACGGTCGAGCACGCCCGCGGCCATGCCGATCGTGGACGGCGCCGTCGGCGGACCGTCGTGACCACCACGCCGCCGGCCTTGACCGCCCTGTCGAGAGCGGTCTCCCGGCGTCGCGTGACACGCAGGTTTGCGGTATTCGTCTTCAGGGCTCGCGGAAACCCCACGTGGGTCCGTTCCGAATCGGGAAATTATCCTGAAGATGAATCGTCCGCGTCGTCGGGAGGAATTCGACTGTGCCGGGGACACCCGAGGGCCAGGTGAAAGCGAGACCGTCCGGAACGCGTATCGCGCGAATCCTGCTGGAATCATTCGCGGGCTGGATAACGCGGCGGCCGGTGCCCGGGACCTCCGGCGGAGTGCGGCTGCCTCATTCGTCGGAACTGCGGCTGATCATCGTCGTCCTGGCCGCGGTGGAAAGCGTCACGGCCCTTCTCGTCTCCGGCATGCTCCCGCCCGAAATCAAGCCGCCGCACGCGGTGTTCGAGATGCTGCTGGTGCTCACCGCCCTGGGAGCGGCGGCGGCGACCGCCCGCCATCCGCATCTGGTGTCGTCGTCGCACCTGATCCTGCGAACGGGATTCCTGGGGGAGCTCGCGGTTCCGCGGGATTGCGTCCGTTCCGCCTCGCGGGTCCTGCAGACGATAAAGGGGCGTGGACCGCGTCCTGTTCCCGGAGACCCCGACGCGGTGGCGTGCTCCGTGCTGAGCACGGTCAACGTCCGCGTCGAACTCGATCCTCCCGTGCACGTCGACCTTCCCGGGACGGGGAAAAGGGCGGTGCGGAGAATCTACTTCTCGACCGACTCCCCGGACGTCGTTCCCGGCATCGTGAGAAAAACCGGCTGACTCGGCCGCCGTGGGAAATCACGCGAACTCTGGCGGGCGCGGGCGGCCCGACGGGGCCGCCGCTCGCGTCTTCGGCCCGTACGAGCGGGTCAGCCGGCCTCGGTGAGCGCGTCCAGGCGGGCCATGTCCTCGTCCGTGAGGCGCAGCGCGGCGGCGGCCATGTTCTCGGCCAGGTGATCGGGGTTTCCGGTGCCCGGAATGGCCAGCACGTGCGGCCCCTGCCGGAGTGTCCAGGCCAGCCGCACCTGCGCGGGTGTCGCCTCGTGCGCTTCGGCCACGGCGCGCACCTCGTCCTGATCCGTGCCGCTCGCTCCCGACTCGCGGCCCTTCCCGGCGATGGCGAAGAACGGCACGAACGCGATGCCCTGCTCACCACAGGCGCGCAGCAGCTCGCGGCTCCGCGTCGCGCCCACGCCGTACCGGTTCTGCACGCTCACCACGGGGGCGATCGCCTGGGCCTGGGCGAGGTGCGCGGGCCGGATGTTGGAGATCCCGAGGTGCCGGATGAGCCCGGCCTCACGCAGCTCGGCGAGCGCCCCGAAGTGCTCGGCGATCGAGTCGAGCCCCGGCTGGCGCAGGTACACCAAATCCAGGTGGTCCCGGCCGAGCTGACGCAGGTTCTCCTCGACCTGGCCGCGCAGCTGGTCCGGCCGGGCGAACGGCAGCCACTCGCCGGACGGATCCCGCCCCGGGCCCACCTTGACGGCGATGACCAGGTCGTCCGGGTACGGCGCGAGCGCCCGGTTGATCAGCTCGTTGGCGGACCGTAACCGGGAGAAGTAGAACGCGGCGGTGTCGATGTGGTTCACGCCGAGCTCGACGGCGCGTCGCAGCACCGTGAGCGACCGCTCGCGGTCGCTCGGCGTGCCGAGGTCGAAGGCCGCGCTGCCCGTCAGGCGCATGGCGCCGAACCCCATCCGGTTGACCGTCAGGTCGCCGAGCTTCCAGGTCCTCCTCGACGGCTCCGTGCCCGCCGTGGCCGCGTCGATGCTGTCTCCACCCATCCCTGCAGAGTGCCACAAATCCCCGTGAACCGGTCGAAGCTGTGAGGAGAGCGGTCGCGGGCGCTCGGAGCAGGCCGCCTACAGATCCAGCATGTCAGCGAGGCCGTCCATGCAGGCGGCGAGCAGGGTGGCACCGTCGTGGCCCATCCCGGCGAACTGCCCCTGGACCTCCAGGCTCACCACGCCTTGGAGCTGGGCCCAGGCCAGCACGGTTCCGGTGAGAGCTGTCGCGGGGTCTCCCTGCGGGGCGAACGCCCGCACCCATCCGGCCACGGCCGGGGTCTCCTCCACCCACCGCCGCATCTGGTCGCGCAGCCCTTCGGCCCCCGGACGGCAGCGTCCCCCGGCGAACACCGGGAGGAAGGGCCCGAGCACGTCGCGGGCCCGCAGCACGCTCTCCGGGGGCGCCTGGTGGCCGGGCGAGGGGGCGCCGGCCAGCAACTGGAACAGGTGCGGGTTGGCCACGGCCCAGTCGCGGAAGGCCCGGGCAAGCGCGTGCAGCCGCTCCCGCGGCGCTCCCTCGCGTACGGCGGTGCGTACGGCCGCGCCGACCTCGTCGAAGCCCTGCAGGATCAGCTCGGTCAGCAGCTCGTCACGGCTGCGGAAGTACTTGTAGATCGCCGGGCCGGTGACGCCGAGCTGCTTCGCCACCGCGTTCAGGCTGAGCGCCGCGGCCCCGCCCTCGCCGATCTGGACGAGCGCGATCTGCTTGATCTCCGAACGGACCTGGTCCCGGTAGCGCTGCCGCGGCGTTGACATCCCCTCATTATGGTGAGTGCCTCTCATCGGCGCCCCCCGAGGCGGATCAGGCCGGCCGTGATCGGCGGGGCCGGTCAGGGGGTGTAGATCTCCTGGACCTTGACGATCCTGCCGCGGTAGACGGTGATGAGCGCCGGGCGATGGCCGTCCTTCATCCGGGAGACCAGCACACTCCGGGAGCACCGCTTCGACCCGAGGCTGTCGTTCTCGACCGTCACCGTGGTGCCCTTGCATCCGGTGGCGCTGTAGAACACGACGTTCTTCGCCAGGGGAGAGGCGTAGGCCATGGCGTCACCCTCGGCGGGACCCGTGAAATACCCCTCCGTGTGGCCGCTGGTGTCCTTCACCCACTTGATCGGCTCGTATTCCGCCGTCCCGGACCGGTAGTACGTGACCCAGCCCCGCAGGATGCCGTCATGCCGGGGCGAGATGTGCCTGGTGAAGTCGTGACGGGGATCGGTCTGGAACGAGGTCCCGAAGACCTTGGGCTTGGCGAACTTCGGCATGGCGGCCGCGCCGGCGGGCAGCGCCGCGGCGGAGACCAACGCGGCGGCCACGGTGGCGGCCACGGTGGCGGCCACGGTGGTGGCCACGGCGGCGGGGAGGACGACACGGAACGAGGTCGTGAGCTTCATGTCCTGTTGGAGTCCGTGCCCGGCGGAGAAGTTCGCGGCCCGATGTCGGCGACGGCCGGAATCCCCTCCCTCAGGGAGGGGAGAGGTCAAGACATGGGCAAGATCTTGGTCGGTACGGCCTCCTGGACGGACAAGTCGCTGCTCGCGTCGGGCTGGTATCCCGCCGAGGCCTCCACTCCCGAGAAGAGGCTCGGCTACTACGCCGGCCGGTTCCCCCTGGTCGAGGTGGACGCCACCTACTACAACCCGCCGGCCCGGCGTACGGCCGAGTTGTGGCGGGACCGCACGCCGAAGGACTTCACCTTCAACGTCAAGGCGTTCTCCCTGCTCACCGGGCACCCGACCCGGCCTGCCGCGCTGTACAAGGACCTGCGGGCCGTGCTGGGGGAGCCCACGCGGACGCTGTACCGGCGCGACCTCCCCCCGGAGGTCGTCGAGGAGGTGTGGCGCCGGTTTCTCGGCGCGCTGGAGCCGCTGCACGAATCGGGGAAGCTCGGCGCGGTGCTGTTCCAGTTCCCGCAGTGGTTCCCGCCGAGCGAGGCGAACCGCCGATACATCCTGCGCTGCCGTGACCGCTGCCTGCCAATGCGCATGTGCGTCGAGTTCCGCAACGCGGCCTGGATGGACGAGGCCACCCGGAGCGGCACCCTCGGCTTCCTGGCCGCCAACGACGTGCCGTATGTCGGAGTGGACATGCCGCAGGGACATCCCTCGTCGGTCCCGCCGGTGCTGGCGGCCACCTCCGACCTCGCCGTCGTCCGCCTCCACGGTCACTCGGAGAAGTGGACGAGCCGCGTGATCGAGGAGCGGTTCGGCTACCTCTACTCGGAGGAGGAACTCCGGCTTTGGGCCGGCAGGATCGCCGATCTGGCCGCCCGTACGACCACCACACACGTCCTGACCAACAACTGCTGCGCCGACAACTCCCAGCGCAACGCGGCACGCCTGGCCGAGCTGCTCGACGAACGAGGCGCCGACGTCGTCAGGCCTCCCGGCGCAGTGACCTGAGGCGCTGGTACTGCGCGGCGGGCGGCACGACGATGCGGGCCGCCCGGACGGTTCCGGGCGGCCCGCGAGGAGCGTCAGGCGGGGTTCAGGTACCAGATCTGGTCACCCGCGACGATGCCGAGGTTACCGTCGGTGTTGCCGGTGATGGTCTGCTGCTCCAGGGTGGTGCCGCCGCCCGGCGGGCTGTCGAGCACCTTCCCGCTGAAGCGGTTGACCAGGTAGAACGTGCCGTCGGCGACCCGTCGCAGCGTCCACTGCTGGCTGGTGGCCGTGCCGCAGGTCACCTGTCTGATCTGCGTGCCGTTCGAGGTGCTCGCCGAGACCAGGTCCAGGCACTTGGAGCTGTTCACGTTCACCAGGTTCCAGTACGACCCGGTGGCCTGCAGCCGCCACCGCTGGCTGGTCGCCCCCGACGGGGCGTTGTGGGTGACCAGCGCGCCGGAGGCGGTCGAGCCGCCGGCCGGCTCGGCGTTGTCGCGGCTGCCCAGGCCCTGCAGGTAGTAGACGCTGTTGTTGACCGGCGCGATACCGGTGACCTGGTTGAACACCCACTGCTGGTTGGTGGCGCCGGTGTAGGTCTGCTGGGTGACCGGCGAGGGATGGGAACCGGTCGCGGTCAGCGCCAGGCCCGACAGCCAGTCGAAGATGGCGTACGTGTTGGTGCCGACCGGCAGGTAGGCGAAGCGCATGCCGTCCTGGCCGTTGCAGATGTACTGCAGCAGCGTCGTGCCGGGCGTGGTGCCGCTGTAGGAGCTGTCGGCGCACAGGCGGCTGCCGACGTTGATGAACTGCAGCCCGGTGGTGTAGCCCATCAGCCACTTCTGGCTGGGAGTGTCGACGCGGGTGCGCTGGCTCAGCTCCGTGAGGGCGCCGGTGGACCCGCCGATGGGCTCCAGCGCCCCGCCGGTGGCCACGTTGGTGATGACATAGGTGTTGCCGACCTTGGGATGGGGGTCGCTGTCGGCCGTGTTCCCGGCGATGAGGTAGGCGCTGTTGGCGGTGTTCCAGTGCGTGGCCAGGTAACTCCCGGCGGCCGGGGCGGCGTTGTAGTAGTCGTCCCGGTTGCAGTCGGGCAGGCGGTAGTCGTTCCACTGGAGGCAGTTCCACGACGGGGTGCCGCCGTAGCACATGAGGTCCCACTGATCCAGGCAGTGCCAACTGCCGTCGGAGTGCGGCGCGCTCATCTGTACGGCGCCGAACGTGTGCCCGAGTTCGTGGGCGATGGCGTTGGCGCCGAAACATCCGGGGATGGCGTCCACCCGGGCGTAGGCCAGGCCGTTGTTGAGGTTGGCGGACCCGGTCGTCAGGTCGTCGCCCTTGATCTCACCCATGCCGCAGATGACGGTGGCCTCGGTGAGCATGAGGTAGTGCCGGTCCGTGCTGGTGTAGCCGAGGGCCTTCACCGCGTTGACCCCCGAGTCGAAGTCGACCAGCGACCCGGCCGGGACCACGAGGTTGCGTACGACGGGGGCGCAGCCGCCGGACACGGCTGTGGTCGCGTAGCGGATGTGCCGGCTGCGGTTGGAGGTCGCCGCGGCGTCGTTGAACTGGTCGTCCGCGTCGGCCAGCCAGGCCCGGATCATGGGCAGCAGTTGCGCGTACCGGTCGGGCATGGACGCCTCGCGGACGTACAGCACCTCCACCCGCTTGCCACTGGTGCCGTCGCCGTCGCAGGCCACCAGCTGAGGGGACGCCTGCGCCTCGGCCGCCGAGGCGGACGCGAGCGGGGCCGGGCCGGCCCGATGGCCGACCTTGGCGCCGGGGAACACGTCGGACGCGACGCGGGAGGGGCCGTCGTCCGGCGGTGCGGCGGCCGACGCCTGCGAGGGTAAGACGATCAGGGCGGTCGCGAGCGCCCACATTGCCGCCAGGGAGAGGGTTCGCCTGAACTGCATTCCGATGAACTCCCATCGGTACGGATACGCCCTCATGGGGCGATTCACGAGAATGATCACATCGGGCAGGCGAACATTTCGATCTTTGTGCGATATCTCTCAATGTGTTGACAGAAATGGTCAAGTGGCAGATCAAATGTCTGTTCCGGCGTTTCGGTCTGTTTCGGTGACGCGGTTCTGCCTGGGAGGACGCATCGCGCGGGAAGAGAGCGGATACAGGCTCGGGAAAGACAGACGGTGTCAAGACGCGGAACTGCCGGAGAAGTTTCGGACGGCAAGCCGGGACGAGCGCGTCCACGGATTCCCTGGGCCGTCGGTTCCACTGGGGTCGTCGAAAAGCGAAGCCGGCCGGCGTGAGAAGCCGATCTGAACGGCCCTGAAAGACCGGCCGAAAACCAGGGCCGAATATGCCCGGGTATCCGCCGGAGGGGGCACGGCCCGACGGCGCGGCGAGCTCCGGCTGCCGGGCGCTGCGTCACCGCATCCGCGGCTTCCGAAGATGCCGGCACCGGCGACTCTGAAACTTTCGTGTACGAAGACGAAACTTCGGTGCGCACGGTCGATGCGACAGCCCCGAACAGCGCTGTTCCGTCGGGACGGGGACGATCATTACCTCGCGCGATTTGGGCCTTGTGAAGATCGCAAGTTTTCGGCAATTCTCCGAAACTACCCACCTACTCGCCTGTGGTCATCACGGCACCTGATGGCAGGTCCGGGATCCTCAGGAGGAAGGACGAGTCACCTTGAAACTTCTCACGGTCTCGCCTGCACAAGTGGAGAGTCCGCCGCAGGCCGGACGCATGCCCACCACCGGTGCAGACCGGTCCTGCCCGGGGAGCGCCCGGTGATCGGCACCGTCGGCTCGGACGGCGGGAGCCGAACCCCGGGCGTACGCCGCGCGCTCGTCATCGGCGCCGTCGCGGCGCTCTCGCTGGGCCTCGCGATAACAGAGATCCCAAGGGCGGACGCCACCACCGCCACGCTCGTCGCGGCGGCCGCGGCCGGCGTCGAGGACGAGGGCGCCGACTGCCCGGTGCCCGACCTGGGGTCGCCGACGTCCAGTTCCCGGCTTCCCGATCCCTTCAAGAAGATCAACGGGCAGCGCATCACGTCCAAGTCGGAGTGGCGGTGCCGCCGCGAGGAGATCAAGAAGCTGGCCGAGCGCTACGTCTACGGCGAGAAGCCCGGCAAGCCGGCGAGCGTCACGGGCACGGTCTCGCGGACCGGAATAACCGTGAACGTGTCCGCCAACGGCAGGAGCGCCGGCTTCTCCGCGACGGTGGACCTGCCGAGCGGCACCGGGCCGTTCCCGGCCGTCATCGTGTACGGAGGATTCGGCGCGGACACCGCCACCATCAAGGCGAGCGGTGCCGCGGTGATCAGCTATGACCCGTTCACGGTCGGCAAGGAAGGCACGGCGCGCAACAACAAACAGGGTGCTTTCTACAGCATCTACGGCTCTTCGAGCAGCACCGGGCTGCTCGCCGCCTGGGCCTGGGGCGTGAGCCGCATCATCGACGTCATCGAGCAGTCGGGCGGGAGCATCCTCAAGGCGGACGCGACCGGCGTCACCGGATGCTCGCGGTACGGCAAGGGCGCCTTCACGGCCGGAGTGTTCGACCAGCGCATCGCGCTGACCATGCCGATCGAGTCCGGTAGCGCCGGTGTTCCCATCCTGCGCGGCGTCGCCCAGGAAAGCGGCGCGCAGCCGCTGAGCAGCGCCTACTCCGAGCAGCCGTGGCTGGGTGACGCGTTCGGCTCCTTCACCGGCAACCCGAGCCAGCTGCCGGTCGACACGCACGAGATGGTGGGGATGATCGCCCCACGCGGGCTGTTCATCATGGAGAACCCCCACGTCGACTGGCTGGGCGCACAGTCGGGCAGCGTGTCGGCCCTGGCGGGTGCGGAGGTCTACAAGGCGCTCGGCGCGGGGGACAACATCAGCTACTGGTCCGACGTGCAGGACGGCACCCACTGTGCCACGAGGTCGGAATGGCGGACGCCTCTGCAGCAGAACATCCAGAAGTTCCTGGTGAAGTCGGGCAACGCCGCCGGGGTGTTCCGGATCTCGTCCAGGAAGTCCGGCAACCTGTCGCAGTGGAGGGACTGGACCACCCCTGTCCTGACCGACAACAGCCCGAGCCCGTCCCCGTCTCCGAGCCCGAGTCCGAGCCCTTCCCCGACTCCTTCGCCCAGCGGGAGTCCCAGCACCAGCCCAAGCCCGTCCCCGTCTCCGAGCCCGAGCCCCTCGCCGTCCGGCGGAGTGACCGGCGCGTGCTCGGCGACGATGCGCGTGGTCAACTCCTGGTCCGGCGGCTGGCAGGGCGAGGTCACGGTGCGTGCGGGCACCTCCTCGATCAACGGCTGGACCGCGAACTGGACCTGGCCCGGCGGGCAGACCGTCACCCAGGTCTGGGGAGGCGTACGTTCGGGCTCCGGCTCGGCCGTGACGGTGCGCAACGAGGCCTGGAACGGCTCGGTCGCGGCCAACGGGAGCACGACCTTCGGCTTCATCGCCGGAGGGTCCTCGGCCACTCCGGCGATCACCTGCACCAGCCCGTGACCGCACCGGCCACGACCGGGTGAACCATGAATCGATCGGGCCCGCGGCGACCATGCCGCGGGCCTCCACATGTTCCGCACGACGCACAATTGGGTCATGATTTCTGCCCGGGTTGCCGGCGGGCTCGTCCTCGCCGTTGTGGGCCTCACGCTGGTCGCGGGCTGCCGGAACGGCGAGACGAAAACGTCTCTTCCCGACAGCGCCTCACCTCGGCAGGTGGTGGCCGCGTACCTCGACGCGATCAACGCGCACGACGTGGAGGCGGGGCGGCGATTGTCGACACGGCGCTTCGCGGAGCGGGAGGAGAACGTCACGGGCAGCCTGTTCGACGATGCCGAGCTGTCCGACGTGAAGATCGAGGTACCGCGGCCCGAACCCGGCTACGGTTCGCGGAACGGCGGGCGCCACCGGGAGGCGGTGTACGTTCCGGTGTCGTTCACGCTCCGCCACAGTGACGACGTCTCGATGCCGGACAGCCCAACGGTCTGGGGATACGTCCTGGTCCGGGCGGGCGAGGATGAGCCCTGGCGGATCGACGACGCGGGAGTGGGCTGACATCCGCGGCGGGGCGCCGTCTCGGTCAGCCGCCCAGCAGCATGACGATGCCGACGATGACGAAGTGAACGAGCACCGCGAACACCAGCACGCTGGCGAAGATCCACTTGGCGGGGCCGTGCTCGAAGTGCTTGCTCTCCTTCATCGGCGGGCGCTTGGCGACGCGATCGGCGATGCGCTCTTCGAGACTCTTCCTACGGGCCATGGCACTTCCTGTGTTCTCGGCGCTGGCGCTTAGTCCACTAATCGTTAGTGTACTAACCCGGTACCATGGCAGTGGAGGTGCGTAGTGAGTGAGATTGGCGACACCGTCGACCCGCTGGCCCTGGAGAACCAGGTCTGCTTCGCCCTGGCGGTCGCCTCGCGGTCGGTCATCGGCCTCTATCGGCCCGTGCTCGAACCGATGGGGCTGACCCATCCGCAATACCTGGTGATGCTGGCCCTGTGGCAGCACGCGCCGCTGTCCGTCAAGGACCTCAGCCGGCTGCTGCAGTTGGAGCCTGCCACGCTGTCGCCGCTGCTCAAGCGACTGGAGTCCGCCGGTCTCGTCGAGCGCCGCCGCGCCAGCGACGACGAGCGAGCGCTCGCGGTGGTGCTGACCGACGAGGGACGCGCGCTGCGCCGGCAGGCCGAGAAGGTGCCCGCGACGATCGTCGAGCGACTGGGCATGGAGCTGACCGAACTGCAGCACCTGCACCAGGCGCTCACCCGGGTGATCGCCGCCGCCACCGGCGCGCACCTCGCCGGACATCGATAACGGCCCGCGTCGCCGTTCGCCTCAGGCCGGTGCCACCGTTCACCCCGCGCCGGCATCGCCGCCCATCCCGGGCCGCCGTTCACCCCGGACCGGCGCCGACGATCCTTCCCTCCGCCGCGAGCAGCCGGAACGGCGCCGCCCGGTCGGGGGCGTCGAGGGCGACCGCGCGGCGTTCGAACACGCGGACGCCCAGCCCGAACGCGGCGAGCCGCAGGTGCAGGGCGCCGCCGGGCGGCACCCTCATGACCGTGACGGCCTGTGGCGGATGCGCCGCCGACGGCGGACGGTAGCCGGGGTAGACGTCGTCCTCATGGCCGGTCCCGCGCTCGTGGCCGCGCAGCGACGCTTCGAGCTCGTCCCATCCCGACGGGACCAGGAGACGGGCCACGCCGTCCAGCAGCCGGTCGAGGGTCGGCGCGACGCGCGCCCCGCCGGTGCTGCCGGACGCCAGCCACCCCTGCGGGACGGGACGGACCGTCACTCCCTTGCACACGGCGCCGACGAACCGGGCGATCGCCGCCCGGCGCCGGTGCCCGGAGACGAGGGGCCCGGCCCAGTCCGCGGGCGGACCTCCGCACGCACCGCACATCCTGTTCGCGCTCCCTCTCCGAGACGGTTACGCCCGGGGGCGGCGGGCCTTGAAGTCGTCCGCGATGGCGTCGAACGTGGACCACCGCACGCCCTCGTGCTTGTTGATGTGCTCGATGAGGCGCTCCAGCATGAGCAAAACCTGCGGACGGCCCGAGACGTCCGGGTGGATCGTGAAGGTGAAGACGGCGTAGTCCGACTCCCGGTAGACCCAGTCGAACTGGTCCCGCCACATCTCCTCGATGTGGCGCGGGTTGACGAAGCCGTGGCTGTTCGGGCTGGTCTTGATGAACATCATGGGCGGCAGGTCGTCGAGGTACCAGCTCGCCGGGATCTCGACGAGGTCGGTCTCCTGCCCGCGCACGAGCGGCTTCATCCACTCGCGGGCGTCCTTGTCATAGTCGATCTTCGACCAGGTGTCGCCGACGCGCACGTAGTACGGCTCGAAGTCGCGGTGCATGAGCGAGTGGTCGTACTTGATGCCGCGTTCGAGCAGCAGCTCGTTGGTGACCGGCGAGAACTCCCACCACGGCGCGACGTACCCCGTGGGGCGCCGGCCGGTGCGCGTCTGAATGAGGTCGATGCAGTAGTCGAGGATCGTCGACTCCTGCTCGCGGCTCATCGCGATCGGGTTCTCGTGGCTGTAGCCGTGCAGGCCGATCTCGTGTCCGGCGGCCACGACCTGCTCGAACTGCTCGGGGAAGGTCTCGATGGAGTGCCCAGGCCAGAACCAGGTCGACGGCAGGTCGTACTTCTTCATCAGGGCGTTGAGCCGCGGGACGCCCACCTCCCCGGCGAACAGGCCACGCGAGATGTCGTCCGGGGAGTCCTCACCGCCGTAGGAGCCGAGCCAGCCGCCGACGGCGTCGACGTCGATCCCGAACGCTACGAAGATTTCCTTGGCCACAGCGCATCCTCTTCTCTTGGTATCGATGGATCAGACATGGGCGGCGAGGGCCTGCCGTGTGACGGAGACCCCCTGGGAGAGCAGCAGCGCCAGCAGCAGCCTCGCCTGGTAGACGGGCAGCCCGCCCATGCTCAGCGCCCCGGCGCGTACGAGGTCCACCCCGCCGCCGTTGCCGTACGTGGGCACGACGGGCCCCTCGGCCACCCGCGTGGACAGCGCCACGACCGTTCCCGCGGCCACGGCCTCGGTAATCCAGTCCAGCAGAGCGTGGTTGGCGTTGCCGACGCCGGTCCCGGCGAGCACGACCGCCCGCGCCCCGGCGCGTACGGCGGCCCGGGCGAGCGCGGCGTCGGCGCCGGGATGGACCGTCACGACGTCCACCCGGGTGTCGTCGAAGCGGGGGCCGGGCGGGTCCAGCGGCGCCGGCCGCACCGGCCTCGCCGTGATGTGTACCCCCGTCGAGTCGACGCGGCCGATGTGACCGCCGTCCAGGGTCCTGAACGGCTGGGCGGCGACGGTGTGGTGCTTGCGGGTGCCCCGGGCGGCGAAGATCCGCCCGGCGAAGGAGATGAGCGCACCGCACCCGCGCGCATCGGGAGAGGCGGCGACGGCGACGGCCTCCCGGAGATTGCGCGGCCCGTCGCTGTCGGGCTGGTCGGCCGCCCGCTGGGCGCCCGTGAGGACGACGGGCTTGTCGCCGCGGTGGACGAGGTCCAGGAGGAACGCCGTCTCCTCCATGGTGTCGGTGCCGTGGGTCACCACGACGCCGGTCACGTCGTCCCTGGCGATCTCCGCCGCGACGGCCTCCGCGACGAGGCGGAGCTCACGGTGGCCGAGCAGGTAGGAGCCGAGGCTGAACAGGTCGCGGCCCTCGACCTCGACGTCCCCGTAGCCGGTGGAGCCGAGGAGTTGCGCGGCGGTCCTGCGCGCCACCGCCGGGCCGCCGGGTTCGCTGCTCGACGCGATGGTCCCGCCGGTCGCGATGACGACGACGCGCGCCTTCCGCGAGCCGTCTTCCGCGTGAGTGCTCACGGCATCACGTCGCCGGAGTTGGGACCGAGCGTCTGGCCGACGTAGATGTCCCCGCCGGGCGAGCTCGCCAGGAGCAGCGCGGTCGGCGCGACCTCCTCGGGCCGGCCGAACCTGCCGAGCGGCAGCTCCGCGGCCTTGCTCCGCTTCCACTCCTCCGACAGCCCGTCGATGAGCGGCGTCACGATCGGGCCGGGCGCGATCGCGTTGACGAGCACGCCCTTCGGCGCGAGTTCGAGGGCGAGGGCCTTCGTCAGGCCGATCACGCCCGCCTTGGCGGCGACGTAGTGGGCGAGGCCCGTGCCGCCCTTGATCCCGAGCTGGGAGGCGATGTTGACGATGCGGCCCCGGCCCGCCTCCACCATGTACGGCGCGGCGTAGCGGGCGGCGAGGAAGACCCCGCGCAGGTCAACGGCGATGGTCCGGTCGAAGCGCTCCGGGGTCATCTCCAGGAAGGGGACCTCGTCGAGGATGCCGGCCGCGCTGACCAGCACGTCGATCCGGCCGTGCCGTTCGACCACCTCGGCCATGGCACGCTCGACGGCGGCGGAGTCGGTGATGTCGACGATATGGCCCGTGGCCTGGCCCTTCGCACGGCCTGCGTCCGTGCCGAGGCCGAGCAGTTCCCCGGTGACGGGCTTGACGTCGAGCAGGGCGAGACGGGCGCCTTCCGCGGCGAACAGCCGGGCCGTCGCGGCCCCGATCCCGCTCGACGCGCCGGTGATGACGGCGACCTGGCCGTCGAGAGCTCCCATGGTCCGTTCCCCTCAGCTCGGCCAGCGGACGGTGAGCCCGCCGTCCACGATCACGCTCTGCCCGGTCACGTACGCGGCGTCGTCGGAGGTGAGGAACCGGATCACTCGGGCCGCCTCGTCGACCGTGCCCACCCGTCCGGCCGGGATGATGTTCCCTGCCTCCCGCAGGCCCTGCGGGCCGAGCGAGTTGACCTCGTCGAGCGACTGGGGGCTCTCGATCAGCCCGGGGATCACCGCGTTCACGCGGATCCCGCGCGGCGCCAGCTCGACGGCCAGGGAACGGCACAGCCCGAGCACGCCGGCCTTCGCCGCCGCGTAGTGGCTGTGCTCCTCCCATCCGTACACGCCACCGGCGATGGAGGAGGTGGCGGCCATCGCGCCGCCCTGCGCCATATGGGCCGCACAGGAGCGGAAGATCCGAAGGACGCCGCCGAGGTCGACCGCGAGCATGTCGTCCCACGCGCCGTCGGTCATCTCCGCCAGCGCCTGGCGGCGCAGCACGCCCGCGGCGGCCACGGCGATGTCGAGGCGGCCGAAGGCGTCGACCGCCGCCTGGGCGAAGCGCTCGGTCTGCTCATGCGACCGGACGTCGAGCTCCACGGCCACGCAGCGCCCGCCCGCGGCCTCGACGGCGGCGACGGTGTCGCCCGCGTCGTGCGGGTCGCCGGGGTAGTAGCCGACGACCGAGTGCGCCCCGGCCCTGGCGTAGGCGACGGCCAGGGCCCGGCCGATGCCGCTGGCCCCTCCCGAGATGACCGCGACCTTGCCCTCGAGCCCGTCGTCCCTGGTCATGCGAGAACCTCCTTCTGCTGTGCCGCGTGGTCGCCGAACCGGTTGGTGGTGTTCGTGCCGAGCATCAGGAAGCCCGAGATGAGCATGAACACGGAGCCGGCGCTGATCGCGGCGACGGTCATGGACAGCCCGGCCGCGAGGAGCACGCTGAGCAGCGCCGATCCGGCGATGCCGCCCAGCGGCGCCATGACGTGCGCCACGTTGGCTCCCGTTCCCCGCACGTGCGCGGGGAACGACTCGCCCATGTAGAACAACATCGCGGCGTAGGGGCCGTTGAGGAAGAAAAGCGTCAGCGCGTAGAGCGCGACGGTGAGCCCCTGCCCGGTGGGCAGCAGGAGCATGAGAAGGCTGACGGAGCCGCCGATGAGCCAGCCGAGTGTGATCGTCAGCTTCCGCCCGATCCGGTCGCCGATCCAGCCGTGGAAGAGGTATCCGGCGAATCCGGCGATGTTGGACAGTACGAGGACGATGAGCGCGCTCTCGAACGTGACGCCCTTCGCCTCCACCAGCACCGTGGTGCCGAGGACGGAGAACACCTGGATGCCCATCCAGTTGGTGAGCCACGCGAGCGCCAGGCTGATGGTGTGCCGCCGCAGCCCGGGAGCGAGGACGTCCTTGAGCGCGCCGCTCGTCCTGCCGTCCACCAGTTCGGTGACGTCGTGTTCCCCGGCGAGCAGGCGCGCCCCGTCGTGATCACCCTGCTCCTGCCGGCGCTTGACCTCCTTCATCGCGAGGAACGTCGGAGACTCGGGCAGCTTGAGCGCGAGCAGGATGATCGGGATGGAGAAGGCGAGGGCGAAGAAGAAGGACCACCGCCACCCGGCGAGCGGCAGGAGGACCGCCGTGATGCCCGCCGACAGCAGAGCGCCCACCGGCCACCCCGCCTGCACCAGGCTGAAGACGAAGCCCCGGTTCTTCACCTTCTTGAACATCTCGTTGAGGTAGACGGCGTTGACCACCTCTTCGGAGAGGGACAGGCCGGTGAACGCCCGGATGACGATCACGCTCGCGGCCCCGACCGCGAGTCCGGTGAGCCCCGAGGCGAGCGCGCCGCCGGTCATCAGCAGGACCAGGGCCTTCTTCCGGCCCATCTTGTCCAGGACCGGGCCGACGACGAGGGAGACGACGAACACGCCGACCGTGGCGAAGGTGTTGACCATCGTCGACTGGCTCGTGGACCAGCCGAAATGCTCACCGATCTTGGGCAGGAGTGTGCCGAAGAGGGTGTAGTCGTACACGGAGGCGACCCAGGCGAGGAAGGCGATGACGCTGACGTAGGCGACCGCCCGCTTCGTCACCGGCCGGTTCCAGGGTTCGTTCGCCGGCGCTCGCAGGGACGCGCCCGGCGCTCCCTGGGATGGGACAGCTCCCATGTGGGGGACTCCTCCTAGTTGGGCCCAAGAAGGCACACAAAGGTTTGTGTAACGTTGCACAAAGGTTTGTGTGAGGAGCGAAGACGAAACCCTGACCTTTTCGCGTGCGATGAGACGTGGCCGCCCGCTTGTCGCGCGCCCGTCACGTATGCGTACATCGGCGTCACGCCGGCCGACGGTGGAATGGTCTACCCCACGCGCCTGGCCGGGTGGGCCGCACCTGGGGACCGGTGCGTCCCGGGTCACTACCCAAACCTTTGTGTAACCTGCAGGCAGGTTAAATGTGGCATCCGCCCATGTCAAGGGTCACATGGACGGGCCGGACCCGTCCGTGCCGGCAAACCGGGAGGCCTCCGCCGGCACCGCCGACACCGCCGACACCGTCGACTCGCGGACGACGAGCGTGGGCGGCAGGCGCAGCGGCTCGACCTCGATGCCCTGGAGCAGGTCGAGCAGCATCTCCAGCCCGCGCCGTCCGATCTCGTGCATCGGCGACCGTACGGTGGTCAGCGGCGTGGGCAGCTCCGCCGTCAGCGCGGTGTCGTTGTATCCGACCAGCGCGACGTCGTCGGGGATCGACAGCTTCCTGTCGCGCAGCGCACCCATGACGCCGATCGCCGCGAAGTCGTTGGCGGCGAAGATCGCGTCCGGCAGCGGGCGGCTGTCGAGGATCCGCTCCGCCGCCTCGCGCCCGCCCTGCGCGTCGAAGTGGCCGTGGACGACGCGGTGCGGCGGGACGTCCACACCCGCCTCGCGGAGCGCGTCGATGACGCCCCGCGTCCGGTCGAGGCCGGTGGAGGCGTACGGCTCACCCGCCAGGATCGCGACGTCGCGGCGTCCGATGGAGACGAGGTGCTCGCCCACCAGCCTGCCGCCGAGGTGGTCGTCGCAGGTCACGGACGGGAAGTCGCGGGCGCGCCGGGAGACGAGGACGAACTTCATCCCGCGCTCGGCGACCCCCTGCAGGAACTCGCCGTCGAACTGCGCGTCACCGAAGATCATGCCCTCGACCCGGCGGGACAGCAGCGTCTCGGTCGCGCGTGCCCGCTTCTGCGGGTCGTCGAGGGAGTTGGTGACGAAGGTGGCGAAGCCCTTCTCCGTGGCCGCCTCGTCGATCCCCTCGTAGATGGTGGCGAGCACGTAGTCCTGGAGCCGGGGCACGATCACGCCGATCAGCCGGGAGCGCTGCGTCCGCAGCCCGACGGCCTGCGGATTGGGCGTGTACCCGTGCGAGACCGCCGCGGCCCGGATCCGGATGATCGTCTCCGCGGACGCCCAGCGGCGCGCCGACGCCTCGGAGGCCGAGTTCAGCACCCGGGAGACCGTCGAGGGGGTGACGCCCGTCTCATCGGCGATCATCTGGAGCGTGGCGTGGGGCGTCCGCCTGCCCATCGACACTCCCTGCACCCGCGATCGTCTGCCGGCCCGCGCCCATACACGCGCCGGACATGCCCATTGTCCCCTCCGGGACCGTGCCCATTGTCCCGCCTGGGACCGTGCCCATTGTCCCGCCTCCGGGCCGGTCCGGGAACCGCGCCCGCGCTTCGGATCCCCGAGGACGGTCACTCTTGGTAGTGGAGTGACAGGAAAATCGTTCGCCCTTCCGTCGGGCCCTGCGGCAGCATGGCCACGGCGACGCCGGCATTCGGGAGGGGCTGATGGCTGTGCTCGGATCAGGTGAGGAGGTCGGAGACGGCCCATCTGCGCGGAAATCGGCGGTTCTGCTGGTGCTGCGCTACTACGGCGCCGAGCTGAGGCGTCAGTGGCGGGTCGCGGTGCCCACGCTGACGTTGCCGGCGATGGGGAACATCTGCCTGTTCTACCTGGCGCCCCTGGCGGTGGCCGGGCTCGTGGGGCACCTGTCCGGAGGCGGGGACGGCTCCGTCGGTGCGCTCCTGCCGTACGTGCTCGGCTTCGGCGCGGTGCTGCTGGCGGGTGAGGCGCTGTGGCGGGTGGGGCTGCACTTCCTGAACCGCACCGACGCCCGGGGCATCGAGCGGCTCGGCGTGGTGGGCATGGACGCGTTGCTGGCCAAGGACGCCGCGTTCTTCCACGACAACTTCGCCGGCTCGCTGACCAAGCGGGTCATCGGGTTCTCCTCCAGGTTCGAGGAGTTCGTCGACACGCTCACCTTCTCGATCATGGCCAAGCTGGTGCCCCTCGTCTTCGCCTCGGTGGTGCTGTGGCGCTATCACCCGCTGCTGGTTCTCGTCCTCGTGGGCCTCATCATCGTCACCGGATTCCTCGTCGCCCCGCTCATCCGCCGCCGTCAGGCCCTGGTGGACGAACGCGAGGCCGCCAGGGTGCTGGTGTCGGGCCACGTCTCCGACGTGCTGGCCAACATGGAGACGGTCCGGGCGTTCGCCGCCGAGGAACGCGAAGCCGCGGAATACCGGGCGAGGATCGCCGAGCAGCGCAGGTCGACGCTCCGCTCCTGGGATTACGGCAATCTCAAGGTGGACACCGTCGTCGCCCCGCTGTCGGTGCTCACCAGCTCCGTGGGCCTGCTCCTCGCCGTGGCGCTGCGCGGCGGGCTCGGCGTCGAGGCCATCGTGGTGACGTTCACCTACTACTCGAACGCGATCAGCATCATGTTCGAGTTCAACCAGATATACCGGCGCGTGGAGAGCGTGCTCACCGAGGCGGCCCAGTTCACCGAACTGCTCCTCGAGCCGCCGACCGTGGTGGATCCGGTCGATCCGCAACCGCTGCGCCCGGCCGACGCGAGCGTCCGCTTCGACCGGGTGAGGTTCGCGCACGGCCGCGGCCCCCTCCTGTTCGAGGACCTGGACCTGGACATTCCGAGCGGTGCCAAGATCGGGCTGGTCGGCCAGTCCGGCGGCGGCAAGACCACCCTCACCCGCCTGTTGCTGCGTCTCATGGACATAGACGGAGGCAGGATCCTGATCGGCGGCCAGGACATCGCCCGGCTGCGTCAGGCGGACCTGCGTAGCCTCATCGCCTACGTCCCCCAGGAACCCGCCATGTTCCACCGGTCCGTACGCGACAACCTCCTGTTCGCGCGGCCGGGCGCCACCGAGGCCGAGATCCTCCGGGCCGCCCGGGCGGCGCACGTCACGGAGTTCGTCGAGGCCCTGCCGGACGGCTTCGACACCCTGGTCGGCGAGCGCGGCGTCAAGCTCTCCGGCGGCCAGCGGCAACGCATCGCACTCGCGCGCGCCATCCTGCGCGACGCCCCCATCCTCCTGCTGGACGAGGCGACCAGCGCCCTGGACTCCGAGAGCGAGATCCTCGTCCAGGAGGCCCTGTGGCAGTTGATGCAGGACCGGACCGCGCTCGTGGTCGCGCACCGCCTGAGCACCGTCGTCCGTATGGACCGGCTCGTCGTGCTCAACCGGGGACGCATCGTGGAGCAGGGCACCCACGGCGAACTGCTCCAGGCCGACGGCCCCTATGCCCGGCTCTGGCACCACCAGTCCGGGGGCTTCCTCATCGACGACGACACCCCCGAATCGCTCGACCGTCAGCCCACCCAGACCGTCACCTGAGCAGGCCTGTCCGCCGATCACCCCCGGGGTGACCGGCGGACGGGCCGGGTAGGTGCCCCGCAGCCACCCGAAAAGGCGTCGTCAGCTTCCGTAGATGAGAAGGACGAGATATCCGGCTGGGCATATCGCCCAACCGCACCAGAACGACAGACGCGAGAGGTTCGCCACCCTCGGCGACTGTGTCCGCCTCAGCGCCTTCACGGATAGGGCGGCCCCCAGGACGCCGATCACCAGGAAGACAAGCGGCGTATAAACGACGAGAATCGGGATCGTATAAAGGCTCAACGTCGCAATGAAGAGAAAGAACGCCACGACGACATAGGTGGCGAAAGCTGCGACCACACCGGCTAGGCCCCATAACAGTTGTCTCACCGGCACACGCATGATCGGATGATCCTCCTGTCCGAGAGGAGTCGCATGACCGGCAGAGGCGGCGTGCGATCGCTGTGTATGCCCGGGCAGACTGATTCGGCCGCATTGCCGGGTCTTCTCACGCGGTGCGGCGGCGCGCGGCGCTGCCATACGAATGTTTTCGTTCAGGGCAGTTCGCGGCGCACCAGAGCTTTGGAGAAAGGTTCTCCGGTTCTCCGGGCGAACGTCATACGTGCGCGCACCTCGCTGAGCGAGCGCGGGCGGAACCCAGGGCCCCCGCAACAACTCTTGTTGAAGCGGACACCCGCGTGCAGCAGCACCGAAAGGGTCCGCCAGCCTGCGCTGTCCCTACGACGTGGAGCCGCGAAGGCGGAGCCGACATGGATGAGCGGCTGGGCACACCGGGGGCAGCGCCGATCGTCGAGGTCCGGGCCTGGATATGGCTGCTTGTACGAGGCACGGCACGGCAAACAGACGAAAGACGTCTTTCCAGAGGCCATACGGTCAGAGTAGGCCGATCATGCAGCAGGAGCGACAGATTTTCGATCCGCTTTCCCGGAGGCTTGGGGCGTTCAGGGAAGTCGCTCGCGGAGAGCCAGCCACTGATCGAGCGCTTCTGCTGTGGGCGTCACTGACAGATGGCCACGGATGGCCTGGGCCGGGGCCAACAGGTTCTTGCACTGGCGGAGGGCCAGGATCTCCGCGTGTGGCCGCTGCCGCCAGGTGGTGACCCACTCTGCGGCGTCCTCCAGTCGCAGGGGGAGAGCCGCAAGGATGTCCACGGCGAGGGCAGCCGGGTTGAAAAGCGGTTCGTCTGTGGAGCCGACGTTCTCGATAAGAAACGCGCGCAGGTGGAATCTGCGCGCGTTGGCAGAAATGGCGTCCAAACCCGCGGCCTCGGCTCTCGCGAGCGCGTACATGGCCGTCTGCGCCCACAGCCACCGCCCTTCGCCTTGCTCGGGCTGACGGGCGTAGAAACTGTTCACATCCCACACCGAGAGCCAGCGGTTGACGGATTCAGGCGGGTGGGCGACCACATGGTCACTCTCTCACGCGCCGCGCGAGCCTCGGGGATGTGCCTTCAGGGCTTTCGTAGTAATGGGCGATGGAGGCGCGATGAGGTAAGCCGCCAGGCCGGAGGTGGCCGGGTTCCAGCCGGACGCCGGTACGTAGTTCGGCGAGCGCCGGAGCGAACCGATGCTCATGCAGGTCAGGGATGCGGCCCTTGCTGCGGATCGATTCAGCCGGGCCGGCATAGATCGGCGCCGTGTCCGCGTCCTTGGCTGGTGACACCGCGAGGAGGACAGGTGGATCCAGGATTCGAGGAGGACTTCCGGGCCTTCGTCATCGATCGATCAGGGGCGCTGTTCCGCACCGCGTACCTGCTGACCGGTGACCGGCACGCCGCCGAGGACCTGGTGCAGTCGGCGTTGGCGAAGACGGCCGCGAAGTGGCGCGGCCTGCGCGATCCCGCGTCGATCGAGGGTTACGTCCGCCGCGTCATGTACCACGAGCAGGTGAGCCGGTGGCGGCGCCGTTCCCGCGTCGCGGAAGTGCCCACCGCATGGCTGCCCGACCGGATCGGCGGTGAGCACGCCGAGATGGTGGACCTTCGCCTGGTGATGCGTACGGCTCTCGCCCGGCTCACGCCCCGGCAGCGGACCATGCTCGTGCTCCGTTATTTCGAGGACCTGTCGGAGACCGAGATCGCCCGATTGCTCGGCGTCGGGGTGGGGTCGGTCCGTAGCCAGATCTACCGGTCGTTGGAGCGTCTGAAGAAGGCGGCGCCCGAACTGAGCACCGTGAGGGAGTTCGGATGAACATCGAGGATCTGCTGCGCGAGACCCTCTCCGAGATGGCCCACGAGGAGCAGCCACCCCCGCCGGGCCGGTTCCTCCGCGTCGACGGGGGCCGATCCCGTCGCCGCGGCCTCGCGCTGGCGTCGGCGGCGACCGTCACCGTGCTGGCGGTCGGATCCACGCTCGCGGTCCAGGGCCTGTCCTCGCGTACGGCGGCCCCCGAGGTTCTCACCGGGCAGGGCCCCGGCGAGACGCGCACGGCTAACCGGATCACGGTGCACGAAGGACTGCGGCTCTCCAGGGTGTTGACGGATCTGTCGGCCGCCACCGGCAAGCCGTTGGAGGAGTTCGAGCGGGCCGCCGAGGACGGTGCGGCGCTCGGCCTTCCCGCGTACGCCAAGGGTGCCCTGGAAGGATTCGCCTTCCCCGGGACCTACGACGTCTCGTCCACGTCGAGCCCGGAGAAGGTCCTCGCCGCGATGGTGACACGCTTCAGGAGCGTCGCCGAGGACACCGGCCTGGTGGAAGGCGCCAGGCGTCTCGGCCGTACGCCCTCGGAGATCATGACCATCGCCAGCATCGTGCAGGCCGAGTCGCGCGACAAGCGCGACATGCCCAAGGTTGCGCGAGTTGTCTACAACCGGCTGAACCGCACGCCCGAGATGAGGCTGCAGATGGACAGCACGGTTCTGTACGGCCTGAACAAGTTCGGCAGCAGGGCCTCGAACGAGGACCTCAAGAGCCGGTCGCCGTACAACACCTACGCACGCCTCGGCCTGCCGCCCGGTCCCATCTGCAACCCGGGCGCGGACGCCATCGAGGCTGCCCTGAACCCGGCCTCCGGTCGCTGGTTGTGGTTCGTGGTGACCGACCCGAAGAAGGGCGTCATGAAGTTCGCCGACACCCACTCCGAGTTCGTCAAGCTCATCGAGGAGCACAAGAAGAACCTGAAGACCGGCTGAGCGAGTGGCGCGCCGGGCCCGTCATGACGGAGCGCCGCCGAATCCGATCTCGTTCCCGTCGGGATCGCGGTACGTGGTCTTGCGCACGCCGTTCGAGTAGGTCTCCTGCTCCACCGGGTCCAGTCCTCGATCGGCGATTTGCGCGACGATCGCATCGAGGTCATCGACGAAGATCGTGTGCATGGCGTGGCCGGCATGCTCGGGCCGTCGCTCGATGAACACGTATCGATGCTCCGCCAGCTCCCACACGGCCTCCGTGTCGTTCGGGAAGAACGCCGGCGGCGAACCCAGCAGCTGTTCATACCACCCCAGTGCCACCGTGTAGTCGGCCACCGGGATTCCCGCAAACAGGTCAAGGGTCATGACGTGATCGTATGAATTCCGGAGGGGATGCCGAGGGCAGGCTCAGGCGCTCGAGTCGCCCGGCCGGCGGATGATCGGCCGGACGTCGATGACCGCCATGTCAGCCGCGTGGGCAGCGGCGATGCCTTCGTCGCTGTCCTCGTACACGGTGCAGCGATGTGGAGGGACCCTCAGCAGCTTCGCCGCGTGCAGGAAGATGTCCGGCGCGGGCTTGCCCCGTTCGACGTCGTCGCGGGTGACCAGGGTGGCGAACCGGTGGCGGATCGGCAGGTGGCGGAGCGTCGTCTCGATCACTTTCCGGGCGCCGCCGGAGGCTACCGCCATGGGCAGCCTGCCGTGAAAGGAGGAGACCACCGCCTCGATCTCCGGGTGGACGCGGATCTCGTGCGCCGTCCGCAGGAACCGTTCGTCACGGTCCGCCACGATCTCCTCCACGGTCCGTCGGAGCCGGAGGCCGCCCTCGCGTGCCAGCAGACAGATCATCTCGGCGGAGGATAGGCCGGTGCGCGCGTCGAACCACTTCTGGTCCAGCCGCACGCCCTCCTCCTTCAGCGCTCTGGCCATCGCGAGATAGTTCGCCCGCTGGGTGTCTACCAGCGTTCCGTCCCAGTCGAAGAGCAGGGCGCCGGCGTCTCCCGGATGGAGTTCAGGCAACACGTCGTCCGCCTTCCCGCGAGGGTGATCGGCTCTCATCCTCGCACCGTGGGCGTCTTGACGATCAATGGTCACGGCGCTGGCCCCCGCTCCGCACAGGTCCGGCTCCGGCCTCCGAGAACGTACGGCCTCGTGTCTCCGGCATCGTCCTCCACACAGGACGGCGACGGAGACGGCGGTGATGGCCGCGTACACGGTGAAGGCACCGGCGAGGGAGAGCCGTTGGGCCATCGGAAGGAACGTGGTCGCCGCCAGGAAGTCCGCCGCCCAGTGCACCGCGGTGGCCAGGCTCATCAAGGTCGCGCGTACCGATCGCGGATATACGTCGCCCCCAGATCGAGCCAGACGAGGAACCTCCCCGCGACGAGCGACACCGCCATCCCCTGGACCCGGGGGCAGGTTGTGTTCCGCTGCGGTCAGAGGCAGCGCGCCGGCGATCACTCCGGTGCCGTACCCGAACAGCAGCCCGCACACCGAGGCGAGGAGCGCCGCGAGGACGAGACGCCCGGAACGGAGCGTCGTGACGATGCTCACCGTTCGGTCTCCATCACGGCGTCCCCTGTCTGGTGCCGGCATCCGGTGTCACCGTGCTGTCTTCACCGTCCGCGTGGACACGACGGCGCCTTCCATGGCTGCCGAGGCGACCAGGGCTTCGCCGATGCGCCACACGCCGCGAGTGGGAGACAGTCGCGGGAGCCGGCCCGCCGTCGAGCACGGCACGGGCGAATTCGGCGACCTGCAGCTGGTAGTGGTCCGTTGCCGGTACGCGCTCCTCTCACTACGCCGCTGGTTGTGGCGCTCGCGCTCGGTCTGCGGTGGAAGTACGTGGACCTCAAGCGGGGACAGCTCCGGATCTTCTGGCAGATCAAGCACGAGCGTTACCGGCACGGCTGCGCAGATCCGCACGCCTGCGGGGCCGCCCTCCACCGGTACCCGTGCCCGGCCGACTGCCCCGAGGCGAAGCGGACGTCCGGGCGGCGGCACACCTGCGTCAAGCAGCGGTGCCCGGCCTCCTGCGACCGGCACGGCGGCAGGTGCCCGAACTTCTGCGAACCCGGCTGCACCAAGCACGCCCCCTCATGCCCTCAGCGCGTCGGCGGATGGACCTTCGTGAAGCCCAAGGGCAAGAGCAGGCGCGTGGTTCCGCTTCCTCCGCCGTTGATCCCGCTCCTCAAGCTGCACCGTGAAGCCCAGGAACCCGAACGGGCGGCGGCGGGGGAGAAGTGGCAGGACCGAGATCTCGTCTGGTGCGAGCCGGACGGCAGCCCGATCGACTCTCGGCAGGACTGGGAGGAATGGAAGGAACTGCTCCGCCTGGCCGAGGTCGAGAAGGACGCCAGGGTCCACGACGCCCGGCACACGGCGGCGACGCTGCTCCTGGAGCAGGGGATAGACATGCGAGTCGTTCAGGTGATCCTCGGCCACTCCCAGCTCACCACGACGAAGCGCTACACCCACGTCACCGAGAACCTGGCCGGCGACGCCATGGCGCGGATGGGCCGGGCGCTGTGGGACGAGTGAACCGGCGACTGCACAACTGCAACCGGAAATGCAACCGGGCAGGCTTCCGAACGATCACGATTCGGGAGTCTGCCCAGCTCATTGAGGGTGGGGCGCCAGGGACTCGAACCCTGAACCGACGGATTAAAAGTCCGCAGCTCTGCCATTGAGCTAGCACCCCGTGGTCATGCTCCTCGGACCCGCCGCGTCGCGGTGTGATCCGCGGAACACTCCCCACAATGCAGGGTACAGAGAGTACCGCGTCTTCGGCGACGCCATTGTCCCTGATCGCCCCGCCGGGGCGACCGGAGGCGTCAGCGGAAGGCGTCGAGACCCGTGAGCGCCTTGCCCAGCGTGAGCAGGTGCACTTCCTGGGTGCCCTCGTACGTGAGCACGGACTCCAGGTTGGTCATGTGCCTGATGACGGGGTACTCCAGCGTGACGCCGTTGGCTCCCAGCACAGTACGCGCCTGGCGGGCGATGTCCAGCGCGGCCCGGACGTTGGCGAGTTTGCCGAAGCTGACCTGGGTGGGCTTCAGCTTCCCGGCGTCCTTGAGCCGGCCGAGGTGGAGGGCGGTGAGCCCGGCCTGGCCGAGTGCGACCGCCATCCAGGCCAGCTTCTCCTGCGTGAGCTGGAACCCGCCGATCGGCTTGCCGAACTGCACCCGCGTGGTGGCGTAGTCCACGGCCGCCTCCAGGCAGGCCCGGCCCGCGCCGACGACGCCCCACAGGATGCCGAATCGCGCCTCCGTGAGACACGACAGCGGGCCCTTCAGGCCCACGACGCCCGGCAGGACCGCGGAGGCGGGCAGCCGTACGTCGTCGAAGTACAGAGAGGAGGTGACCGAGGCCCTCAGGGACAGCTTCCGGTGGATCTCAGGGGCGGAGAAGCCCGGCGTCGAGGTGGGGACGACGAACCCCCGGATGCCCTCGTCGGTCTGCGCCCACACGACCGCCACGTCGGCGATCGAGCCGTTGGTGATCCACATCTTGGCGCCGTTCAGGATCCAGTCGCCGGACGGGTCCTGCTTGGCGGTGGTGCGCATGCCCGCGGGGTCGGACCCGTGGTCGGGCTCGGTCAGGCCGAAGCAGCCGATGGCCTCCCCTGAGGCCAGCCGGGGCAGCCATTCCTCCTTCTGCTCGTCCGAGCCGTACTTCCAGATGGGGAACATCGCCAGCGACCCCTGGACGGACACGAACGACCGCAACCCCGAGTCGCCCGCCTCGAGCTCCCGGCAGGCCACGCCGTACGAGACGGCGTCCAGCCCGGCGCAGCCGTACCCCTCCAGGTGCATGCCGAGCAGGCCGAGCGAGCCCAGGACCGGGGCGAGCTCGCGGGCGGGGAAGGTGCCCTGCTCGAACCACTCGCCGACATGGGGCAGGACCTTGTCGGAGACGAGTTCCCTGACGGAGTCCCTGATCATGCGGTGCTCGGGGTCGAGCTGGTCGTCGAGTTCGAGGAGGTCGTCCATGTCCGTCAGGGTATCCGGGCCCCCTCGGGGTAGGGCCAGGGGGAATCCCGATGTGCGCCCACCCCCCGGACAGGCACTGTGGAGGTATGAACGAGATGAACACCAACGGTTCGGTCAAGCAGCTCCACCGCACTCGGAACGGCAGGATCGTCGCCGGGGTGTGCTCGGGCGTCTCCGAGTACACCGGCATCGACGCCAACATCCTGCGCCTCGGGCTCGCCGTCGCGAGCTTCTTCGGCGGCCTCGGCGTCGGCGTCTACGCCGTCGCCTGGCTCCTCCTCCCCGAGGAGGGCAAGAACACCTCCATCGTCCAGGACCTCATCAACAAGAACAAGGACGGCCACGTCTGGCAGGACGCCAAGGCCAAGTGGGACAACGTCCAGCAGGGCTGGAACCAGGGCGGCCGCCCCACCGGCACCCCCTACCCCCCGCAGGCTCCCCAGGCCCCCGGCTACGAGCAGCACCCGTACGGCCGGTCCTCCACCGGCGACTCGCAGAACCAGGGTCCGCAGGCCTGACTCAGGTAGCGGCAGCCCGGACCTTGGCGATGATCTCCCTACGCGACTCGGTCCAGAGCATGGTGAGCACGGCCGCGGCGCACAGCCCGGCCACGCCCGCCAGCGTCACCACCGGCTCTGGGCCGAGCCTCTGGGCGGCGGCGCCCCCGGCGAGGATGCCGGCGCCCTGTGCGGCCAGCAGCCCCGACTGCACCAGCCCGAACGCCGCGGCCCGCCCTGACGCCGGGACGCATTGGACGAACGCCGCGTTCGCCGCGAGCTGGTAGGCCCCGCCGACTCCGGACAGCACCCACAGGGCGAGCACGCCCTCCAGCGGGGGCCGGATCACGCACAGCACGAGCGGCGCGCAGGTCAGCATGGCCAGCCAGCCCATGCCCCGCAGCCGCCCCGAGGGCGTGACGAACCGCCCGAAGAAGAACGCGCCGATGACCGTGCCCGTCGGCATCGCCGCCATCAGCAACCCCGTGATCACTGGGACGGGCAGCCTCCCGTCGGCGAGCGCCGCCGCGTACGGCGCCGCGATGCCCTCGGGGATCACGTAGAAGCCGCACAGCCAGGCGAACAGCACAAGCGTGCGCAGCCGCCGTTCGCCGAACACCAGACGCGCGCCGGACAGCGTCATCCGCCACATGGACGGCCGGCCGTCCTCCCGCACCGGCGCCGGGCGGTGCCGCACTCCCGCCACGATGACCAGGGCGGAGCCGAGGAACGTCGCGCAGTCCAGCGCCAGTGCCCGGTACGGCCCGAGCACGGCGATCGCCGCGCCCCCGGCGGCGAACCCCAGCATCTGCACCGCCTGGTTGGTCACGTTCTGCAGGGCCGACCCCACGACGTACCGGTCGCCGTCGAGCACCTCGGGCAGCAGCGCCGCGCGGGCGGCGGAGAACGGCGCCCCGAGCAGGACCACGCAGAAGACCAGCGCGCACAGCACCGGGAACGGTGTCGAGGGCAGGGCCATCACGGCGAGCATCAGGGCGCGCAGCACGTCGCACCAGAGCATGACCCGCCTGCGCGGGTACCGGTCGGCGAGCCCGGCCAGCAGGGGCCCGCCGAGGATGGGCGGCAGGTAGGTCAGCGCGTAGACGGCGGCCGTGGCCAGCGGTGACGCGGTCCGGCTGTAGACGAGCACGGCGAGCGCCACCTGGGCGAGCTGGTCGCCGAGCAGCGACATGCCCTGCCCGAGCCACAGGGCCCGGAACTCGGGGATCGCGGCGACCTCCCGGTAGGTGGTCCGCACCTCGGGAGGACGACGATGGCGGCCGGACAGCCTGCCGGGCTTGGGGGCCGCCATCTCACTCCGCAGAGGTCGCTCCGCCGGCCGTGTCCGCCGGTGTCCGTCGCGACGACTGGATATGACAGCCCGTGGTCAACATGTCACTTACAGTGCCGGTCGGATGCGACTTTTGCAAGCCGCTGACGATCCGCTTTCGCGGAACGCGAACGCGAACCGTCGCCTGACGAGGGGAAAGGGCCCTACCAGCCGAGTTCGTGCAGCCGCTCGTCGTCGATGCCGAAGTGGTGGGCGATCTCGTGGACGACGGTGATGCGAACCTCCTCGACCACGTCGTCCTCGGTCTCGCAGATCTCCAGCGTCGGGTTCCGGTAGATCTCGATCCGGTCCGGGAGCACCCCCGAGTACCAGTCGCCCCGCTCGGTCAGCGGAATGCCGGTGTAGAGCCCGAGCAGGCCGGGCTCGGGCGGGTCGTCCACCACCACGACCACGACGTTGTCCATGACCTTGGCCAGATCCGGGGGAATCGTGTCCAGCGCCTCGGCCACGAGCTCCTCGAACCTCTTCAGCGGGACGTCGATCACGTGCTCATCGTGTCATCGCGAGGTGGCGGTGCGGTAGCGCCGTACGGCGAGTGGCCCGAACACCGCGATGATCAGCAGCGACCAGCACAGCGAGGCCGTCACGGGATGCCGGAGAGGCCAGGAGGCGGCGGCCGAGCCGGGGTTGCCGAACAGCTCGCGGGCGGCCGAGACGACCGCGCTCATCGGGTTCCAGTCCGCGATGGCCCGCAGCCATCCGGGCAGCCCCTCCAGCGGCACGAACGCGTTGGCCAGGAACGTCATCGGGAACAGCCAGCCGAACGTCGCGGCGTCCGCCTGCGCACCGCTCTTCACGAACAGCCCGATGTACGTGCCCAGCCAGATCATCGCGTACCCGAACAGGGCGAGCAGCGCGAAACCGGCGAGCGTCTCCAGCGGCGTGCCGCGCGGGCGCCAGCCCGCGATCAGTAGGCCGCACGCGGTCATCGTGGCGAGCGACAGCCAGTCCTTGGACAGGTCCGCGAGGCTGCGCCCGGCCAGTACGGCGCCGCGGGCGATGGGCTGGACGCGGAAACGGTCGATGATGCCACGGGCCATGTCCTCGGCGACCGATGTGGCGGAGGCGACCGCCGACAACGCCATGACCTGCATGAAGATGCCGGGCATGAGGTAGCTCCGGTAGTCGCCCCCGCCGGGCAGGCTGATCGCGCTGCCGAAGACGTACCCGAACAGGATGGTCATGATGACCGGCGCGACCAGTTCGGCGGCGATCTGGCCGGGCTGGGCGCGCAGCTGGGCGAAGCTGCGGCCCGCGATGACGAACGTGTCGCTCAGGGCCCGGAGCAGCCTTTGCGTCCCCGTCGCGGGAGGTTCCACGGTGATCACGCCGCCTCCTTCTCTCGGGCGGGCGCGTCCGTGAGGGCCAGGAACACCTCGTCCAGCGTCGGCCGGCGCAGCCCCAGGTCCTCCACGCCGACCCCGGCGGCGTCGAGGGCCGCGGCGACCCTGACCAGGGAGGCGGCGCCGTCCGGGACGGGCATGACGAGCCTGCGCCCGGCGAGGTCGATCTCGGGCTCGCCGGGCAGCACGCGGCGGACCGCCTCGACGCCCGGCGCCACGTCGCCGGCCTCGCGGAAGGCGACGCTCACCCGGTCGCCGCCCACCGTGGCCTTGAGCGCGGCCGGCGACCCTGACGCGACCACCCGGCCCGCGTCGACGACCGCGATCTGGCCGGCCAGGTGGTCGGCCTCGTCGAGGTACTGCGTGGTGAGCAGCAGGGTGGTCCCCTCGGCGACGAGTCCGCGCAGCACGTCCCACAGCGCGAGGCGGCTGCGGGGATCGAGGCCGGTGGTCGGCTCGTCCAGGAAGAGCACCGACGGGGCGACGATCAGGCTGGCGGCCAGGTCGAGCCTGCGGCGCATGCCGCCCGAGTAGGTCCGCACCGGCCGGTTCGCCGCCTCGGTGAGGCCGAACCGCTCCAGCAACTCCTCGGCCCTGCCGCGGGCCGTACGGCGGGGCAGGTGGTAGAGCCGGGCGAACAACTCCAGATTGCGGCGTCCGGTCAGCAGCTCGTCCACGGCCGCGTGCTGGCCGGCGAGGCCGATGCGGTAGCGGAGCCGTTCGGCGTCCCGCACCACGTCGCACCCGGCGACCCGGGCCCGGCCGCCGTCGGGGCGCAGCAGCGTGGTGAGGATGCGCACCATCGTGGTCTTGCCCGCGCCGTTGGGCCCGAGCAGGCCGCACACCGAACCGCCCGGCACGTCGAGGTCGACGCCCCGCAACGCCTCGGTCGTGCCGAAGCGCTTGCGCACTCCCTCCGCAAGGATCACGGCATCTCCTTAACGCAGTTAAATTTAACAACGTTAAGGATGCATTGAACGCCGTTAAGCTGTCAACCGTGGCACTCGAACGCGACACGATCGTCAGGACCGCGATCCGGCTCCTCGACGAGGTGGGGCTGGAGAAGCTGACCCTGCGCAGGCTGGCGACCGAGCTGGGCGTGCAGGCGCCCGCCCTCTACTGGCACTTCAGGAACAAGCAGGAGCTCCTGGACGAGATGGCCGAGGCGATCTCCGTACAGGAACCGCTGGCTCCGCTCGCCGAGGGGGAGTCGTGGGAGGAGTGGCTCGCGGAGTGGTTGCGAGGCCAGCGCCGCGCGTTCAAGTCGCACCGCGACACCGCGCGCCTGACCGCCGGCACGCACCCCGGCACGGCCACGTTGCGGACGGTCGAGACCATCCTGGAGTCGCTGCTGCGGGCCGGGTTCACCCGTACGGACGCGATGTGGGGTCTGGGCACGCTCGCGAGCTTCCTCGGCGGATTCGTGCTGGAGGAGCAATCCGACCAGGAGCGGGGAACGAACGACCCCGCCCTGTTCGAGGGAGCGCTGGAGAGCCTCGCGCCCTACCCGAACGTGCGCGCCGTCATGGCCGAGACCGGCGGCCCGCAGACGGACGCGTCCTTCGAGCACGGCATGGCGCTGATTCTGTCCGGCATGCGGGCGCGTCTGGAGGCTCAGGCGGACGGTCGGTAACCGGAACACCGTGTTCTGGTAACCAAAAAGGCCGCATCTTCGGGTAGTCAGGAAGGGATGGAGATTTCGCGGTTGCGGGCGCTCGCCCGGAGAACGGTCGGCGGCCGGTTCGCCCGTGTGCTCGTTCGCGTGCTCGCGGTCGTGCTGGCGGCGGTGGTCGGCGGATGGCTCGGCATGGCCTTCGGCGCCAAGGTGGACACACCGGTCGGGCCCGCGGACATCGGCATGTCCCTGACCCCGTCCTGGAGCGGGGAGACCGTCATCGACGTACGGCCTCTCGGCACGCTCAGCTTCGACAGCCACAGCGGCCCGTTGCGGCTCGACCTGTCGATCGAGGCGGTGCATCCGGAGGTCGCGGAGGAGATCCTCAAGAACCCCCGGTGGGCCGACCGCCTCCCGACGACGATCGAGGCAGACGTCATCTCGGGGCTGCGGAGCCTCGTCGTGCGGGCGGTGCTGTTCGCCGTCGCCGCCGGGTTCCTCACCGGCCTGGTCGCCTTCCGCCGGCTGTCCCGGGCGGCCTGGACCGCGGCCGGCTCGCTGGCGATGGTCGTCGCCCTCGGCGGCGTCGCCGCGCTGACGTTCAACCCGCGCTCGATCGCCGAGCCCCGGTACACCGGGCTGCTCACGGGCGTGCCGTCCCTGGTCGGCAGCGCCCAGTCGATCGTGACCAAGTTCTCCGAATACCGCGGCCAGCTCGCCAAGCTGGTGACCAACGTGTCCCAGTTGTACGAGGCGGGGTCGAATCTGCCGATCTTCGACCCCGACCCGGACACCATCCGCGTCCTGCACGTCTCCGACCTGCACATCAACCCGCTGGCCTGGAACATGATCAAGTCGCTGAAGGAGCAGTTCAAGGTCGACCTGATCATCGACACCGGCGACATCGCCGACCACGGGACCAAGGCCGAGAACGAGTACGTCAAGGAGATCGACTCCCTCGGCGTCCCGTACGTCTACGTGCGCGGCAACCACGACTCCATGACGACCCAGCGGGCGGTCGCGAAGCAGAAGAACGCGATCGTGCTGGACGGAGCCGCCGCCACGGTCGAGGGGCTCAGCGTCTACGGCATCGGCGACCCGAGGTTCACCCCCGACAAGTCCGTCCAGGCGGCGGGTGACGAGAGCAAGAGCCTCCTCGACCTCGGCCGGGCCAACGCGGGCAAGCTGGCGCCGCGTGACTGGCCCAGGTCCGCCTCCACCTCGGCCCCGGACAAGATCGCCGCCGACATCGTGGCGGTGCACGACCCGACCGTGGGCCGGGGTCTGTCCGGGTACGTGCCGCTCGTGCTCAGCGGACACGTCCACGCGCGGTCCACCGAGCTGATGCCCTCGGGCACCCGGCTGATGATCCAGGGGTCGACGGGAGGCGCCGGTCTGCGCGGCCTGGAGCACGACGAGCCGACCCCGCTGACCGCCTCGGTGCTCTACTTCGGCAAGAGCAGCCACCGCCTGGAGGCCTGGGACGACATCACCGTCGGAGGCCTCGGCGAGCAGTGGATCCAGTGCGAGCGTCATATCGAGCCGGACCCTGGTCGTACAATTTTTCCCGAGTCGCCGCAGGCGCCGTCGCCGACGGCAACCGGCAGCGGCTCGCCGTCGCCGGTCGCTTTGGCATCAGGGGCAAACGTCCCCTATGCTTCAGAGGTCTCCGACGGAAGGCGTCACGGAACAGGGCGGAAGCCTTGAGCCCCCATCGTCTAGCGGCCTAGGACACCGCCCTTTCAAGGCGGCGGCACGGGTTCGAATCCCGTTGGGGGCACGTGGAGCGCGTCGAGCGCACCGGATGACGGAAGGTCGAAGACCTCCCGGAAGCTGGTAAGCTAGGCGAGCCGAACAACACGGGGAAGCGAAAGCTCCCCCGGACATAAAGGTCCTGTAGAGCAGTTTGGAGTGCTCGCCACCCTGTCAAGGTGGAGGTCGCGGGTTCAAGTCCCGTCAGGACCGCGTACAGCGGCAGTAGCCGAGGTCAGGTAGCTCAGTTGGTACGAGCGTCCGCCTGAAAAGCGGAAGGTCGGCAGTTCGACCCTGCCCCTGACCACCACCCTTGAACAGCCCAAACGCCCCGAGCGATCACGCTCCGGGGCGTTTTCGATGTCCAGGCATTGCGACGTCGCTCGACAGCCGGGACAGTGTGATGCCTATGGAGGCTGCTGTCCTGCCGAAGTTCCTGCTGCTCGACCAGGACGACCGCGTCCTGGGCCACTGCCTTGACGCCGAAGGTGTCTTCGTGGAGACGCCGCACGATGACCAGGACGTGACGATCGAGCTTCTGGGTTGCCTTCCGTCCCAGCCGATGCGCGACTACCTGAGTGGATCCAAGCGCTATCGCCAGCGGAATCCGCTGGATGTGGGAGGGCTGCGGATGCTCGACCTCGCTGGGGAGCCACTCGCAGATTTCTGGGTGGGCGAGCTCTTTGACTGGCGACCCTCGACGATCGATCCTCGGCGGGTAGACGTGGTCGCCGACTGGGGGTGGGACAGTCCACATGCCAGTTCACGTCATGTATGGGAGCACTGGCTTGCCGCCAGGCCAGACAGACCCGATCTTTGGGCCGGCTACACAGGAGCGGACAGAGAGGAATGGCTGACCATCGTCCGTCTTCAGGACCGGTGGCGGACAAGACAGCCTGATCGTCTGTCAGGCCGTACGTATGATCTCAGTGGATCACATGTCACTGATAAGGCCGGCTTCTACCTCGCGGTCGGAGAGGCGATCAACGGGCCGGGCGGCTACTTCGGCTGCAACCTCGATGCGCTGAACGACTGCCTGCGCGGGAGGTTCGGGGCGCAGACGCCGTTCACATTGATCTGGCACGAATTACAGGTCGCTCGGGAGTCGCTGGTGACTCCCTTTGATGGTCCGGACGAGCCCTCCACCTATTACGACGTCATCCTTTCCATCCTTCAGGACCACGATGTGGCCGTGGTGTTGAGGTGATCTGGCGAGCGGGCCCGGGTGTCTTACTTCCGGTTCAGTCAGCTGATCCAGCGCACCGGTTGCCCGGTTAGGCGGGCGATGGCGTCAAAATCGGCGTCTGCATGCAACACGGTGAGCTTGTGATGGCGAGCCGTTACCGCCATGAGGAGATCGACGGGAGAGGCACACTGGTGCCATCCCCTGTCAGCGAGTTCGCGCTGCAGCCGACTTGTCTCGTCCCAAGCCGATTCGGGAATGAAGTAGTACGGAAAGGTCTCCCGAAGCAGGCTGTCGGCTTCGTAGAAGGCCGGCCGGCCGCCGACTGCTCTGAGGTACTCCTGCCTGATCGGCTCGCAGATGCCGACAAGCCCGGCGGAAACCGTGATATCCCATTCCGCACCCACCTGACCGCGGTAGAAGCGGACTAAGGCACTGGTGTCGATGAGGTAGAGCTCTGTCACGTCACAGCCTGTTGTGCGCTGTCACCCTTCTCGACGACCGAGAAATCGATCTCTCCCTCAGCCACCATTTCGCGCATACGAGCTATGGCGGCTGCACGTCTGCGTCGGTCGACGATCTCTCGTAGAGCGGCGTTGACCGTGTCTTTCTTGGAAGAAGTGCCGAGCAGCTTCGCGGCCTCGGCCAGGGCCTCGTCATCGAGGTCGATCAGGGTCTTGGTCATGGGCACCGCCACGCTCGTATATATAAATCCAGATTAGTATATCAGTAGACGCTGGCCGATGAGAGTTCTCAGCGGCAGAATCTCTGCGAAGACCTGGCCGGGTGCCACCCTGCCTTGGCTGTGTCGCCGGTTGCCTGTGCGTATGGGCTGGCCTGATCAGCTCGACTGGGGCGCCTTCGAGAGGGCATGGCATGACAACGGATGCCGCATCCTGAGGGACCTTGCAGCGGCGTGTCCAGGCGAGCGGCTGTACAGCGCGGCCTTTCATCTCTTCTACCTGGACGACGTCAAGATCCTCCCGCCTGCCCTGGCCGCCAACACCGAGGCAGCGGTGCACGAGGACGACGGGTACTCGACGCGGTTCACCCCGCCGGAGTGGCGGTGGGACGTCCTGGACTCGGGCTCTCGCCGACGCGATCGAGTCCGGTAGGCGGCCTGAAGCCTTCGCCGAGCAGGCGACTCGGACGGCGACGACCCCTCGTCATCTGGCCACCGACCCCGTCTGAGCGCGGGTTATCGCGCCATCGTCCGGCCTGCCAGGACGGCGTCCCAGTCGACCGTCCGGGCCCACTGGGCGTAGCTGTGCCAGGCCACGTCCGGGTACGTGGCGTGCAGCCCGTCGACGTCGAGGAAGTCGGTGTTCTCCTCGAACCGTTGGAACATGTCGGCGATCTCGTCGCCGGCCCACTGGCGGACCTGGTCCAACGGCAGTCGGTAGTACGGGATCTCGCGGCCGAGGACATCGCTGAGAATTCGGGCCGCCTCCTCGCCGGTCACCCGGTCGGAAACGACGTCGATCCGCTCGCCGACGAACCGGTCCGGGTGCTCGATGGCGTGTACGGCGAGGCCGGCGATGTCTCGGACGGTCACCTGGTCCAGCGGCTTGGCCGCGGACAGCGGGTTGGCCAGGACGCCGTCACCGAGGCGGCTGAAGCCGACGTTGAAGACGTTCTCCATGAAGTACACGGGCCCCAGGACGGTCGCCCGTACCTCCTGCTCTCGCAGATACGCCTCGACAAGCTGCTTGCTGTCGGCATGGTCGATGTCGGTCGCCGTGAGCCGGTCGGCGCCGCGGACCGAGGAGTACACCAGGTGCGCGCCGGCGCGCATCGCGACATCGACCAGGAGGCGGCCCTGGGCAACCTCCTCGTCCTTCCCGCCGGATCCGAACGGCACCGAGAGGCCGAAGATCGCATCGACGCCCCGGGCGGCGCCGGCGAGGGCCTCCGGATCGGCCAGGTCGCCGGGGACGAGCCGGACTCCGGCAGCGGACAATGCCCGCGCGGACGGCGCCTCGGGCGACCGGACGTAGGCGATGACCTCGTGGCCGTGGCCGAGCAGCAGCTCGGCGACGGCGCCGCCTTGCTTCCCGGTGGCGCCGATGACGAGAACAGTGGCCATGAAAAAGCTCCTTCGCGGCGACTCGTGGACAGCGCCGATCCTTTGGCCTCAACCTTGGTTGAGGTCAAGTGTTAGGGTCGGCCCGTGTCTCGGGCCCGCACCACGTTCCATGAACTCACCGTCGGACAAGTCGCGGACCGCAGCGGCGTCGCGATCTCCGCGCTGCACTTCTACGAACGCCAAGGCCTCATCCGTAGTACCCGGACGTCGAGCAACCAGCGGCGATACAGCCGCGACACGCTGCGCCGGGTCGCCTTCATCCGGGCATCCCAACACGTCGGGATCTCGCTCGCGGCGATCCGGGAGGCCCTGGGTCAACTCCCGAGTGAGCGCACTCCGACCCCCGACGACTGGGCTCGCCTGTCCGCGAGCTGGCGAACCGAGCTCGACGCACGCATCGCGCACCTGCGGGCGCTCCGCGACGACCTCACCGAGTGCATCGGATGCGGCTGCCTGTCGCTGCGGTCCTGCCATCTGACCAATCCACGCGACGTGCTGGGACGCGAAGGTCCGGGCGCGCGACGCCTGCCGCCAAGGCGATAACCGGCGCCTGCGCCCGTCCCGGGCGCGCACCGGCCCGGTCCGGCCGACAGTTGACTGTGTCACTCCGGGTAGTTGTGGCGACACGGAAAGTAGTACCAGGATCTGGGGTGACCACCACAACTGCCGAGGAGGCTTTCTTGACGCTGTCCAGCGTTCCCGCTCTCGCCCGCCGCCTGGCTGGTACCGCCGCCCTGGTCCTGACGGTCGGCGCCGTCGGCCTGCCGGCCACGGCGGCCACCCTGCCGGCGCAACCGCCGCACGGTGTAGCCGCGCAGAACGGCGCTCCCCGGCTGCCCGCCGGAGACGATGTGTACCGCACCTGGTACACGAGCCACTCCAAGTGCGTGGCGGCGGGCCAGGGAGGGATCGATCGAGGCCACTGGGAGCACTACACGTGCTCCGAGGGCGACTGGTTCTGGCACCTGTGGACCAACCGCTGAGCCGGCGGGACGACAGGCATACGGGAGACGGCCGCGAGCCGGGCGTGACGTCCGGTTCCGCATGGTCGGTGTAGGAGCCGTAGGCGCAGGCGCCGTGTGAAGCGGTGCCTGCGCGCTCGGGCGTCGACTCCGGAGGTGGTTCCAGCAGCCCGAACGTGACGGGCGGTCACGCTCCGGGGCGTCCTGTGCCGGGGAAGATGCGGTCCAGGTGGCGGTCGACGGCGTCGACGACGGTCTCCTCGGTGTAGTGGCCGATCAGGGTCGGATTGACCAGCCCCTGGGTGATGGCGAAAAGGATCACGGCCTCTCGCTCGGGGACCAGATCGGCCGGAGCCTCGCCGTTCTGCTGAGCGCGCCGGATCTGCTCCGCGAAGAAAACGGCGTGGTAGGGGTATCCCTCGCGCAGGGTCGCGGCGTACACCGGCTCGACCGCCGACCGGGCGAGGAACGCCAGCGCGATCCGGGCCTCGGTGCGCCGCTCGTCGTCGAGGGGCAGCATCTCGATGATCGCGCTACGGACGAGATCACGGGGTGAGCGGGGGTCGAGGCAGGCGTTGACCCGCTGGTAGATGCGCTCGTGTACGTGGATCAGCGCGAAAATCATCATCTGATCCTTGGTGGCGAAGTAGTGCTGGATCCTGCCCATGGAGACACCGGCCTCCGCCGCCACGTGTCGCAGGCTGACGCCTTCCATTCCCTCGCGATCGATGATCCGCAGCAGCGCGTCCGCTATCTGCCTGCGCCGAGCCTGGTGATCCACCTGTTTGGGCATGCCGGTCCAATTTCTCAATGCAGTCGCATTGCAATCTGCCTGTGCCGCTTTTACGATGCGAGTGCATTGTAATCCTGCTCGAGGAGGACCATGCCCATCCGGACGACGCGCCACGGTGCGGTGGAGATCGCTTACGAGACGTTCGGATCGCCGGATGGCGAACCGCTACTGCTGATCATGGGTACGGCCCTGCAGATGGTGATGTGGCCCGACGACCTGTGCGCCATGCTGGCCGATCGCGGATTCGCCGTGGCCAGGTTCGACAACCGCGACGCCGGCCTGTCGACCCACTTCTCCGAGTCCGGGCGGCCGGGCCTGGCCAAGGACTGGTTCAGGGCCGGCAGAGCGGCGGCGTACCGGCTGGAGGACATGTCCGACGACGCCGTCGCGGTGATGGACGCGCTCGGCTGGAGCAGCGCGCACCTCTTCGGGGCGTCGCTGGGCGGCGCCATCGCCCAGCTCACCGCGCTCCGGCACCCCGAGAGGGTGCGCACCCTCACGGTCTCCTCCAGCTACGCCGGCTACAGGCGCGGCAGGGTGAACATGTCCACCGTGCTCAGGCTGATGCTCAGCCAGGGTCTCAGGAGGTACCCCGCCGGGCGGGAGGGGGCCGTCCAGCGCGTCGTCGACGCGATGCGCATCCTCGGATCGCCCGGCTATCCGCTCGACGAGGCATGGTGGCGGCACGCCGCGGGAGTGTCCTACGAGCGCGACTCCGGCGCCGCGGGCGGGGAGATGCGCCAGTCCGCCGCGGCCGGGGCGACCGGTGATCTGCTGCCTCGGCTGGCCACGATAGACGTGCCCACCCTGGTCATCCACGGCGAGGACGATCCCATGATCCGGCCGCGCGCGGCCAAGGAGATCGCGGCCGCCGTTCCCGGCGCCCGCCTCGTCCTCTATCCGGGCATGGGCCACAACCTTCCGCGCGAGCTCTGGCCCGCCATAGCCGACGAGCTCTGCGCTCTGGCCGGCCGTACGCTGCCGGCCCCCGACTGAGAAGCGGGCGATCCCCTGAGGTGATCAGCGGGCCGGGCGGCTACTACGGTCGCGATCTCCACCGCGCTGGGCGACCGCCCGCGCGGAAGAGGGGTCGAGGCCCGCCGCCGAACCAGGTCCGGTCAGCGGCCATCTAAGGAACCATGACGGCAGACGCGCTGCGCCCGGGGGACCCGGTGATGCTGGGCCGCTATCGGCTGGCCGGCAGACTCGGCTCGGGCGGCCAGGGCGTCGTCTACGAGGGCTACGACGAGGTGGCCAACCGCGTGGCGGTCAAGGTCCTGCACGCCTACCTGTCCGGCGACTCCCCGCTGCGCCGCCGCTTCACCCGGGAGGTCACGGCGGCACGGCAGGTGGCGTCGTTCTGCACGGCCCGGATCCTGGATCACGACCTCGATGGCGAACGCCCCTACATCGTCACCGAGTTCGTCCCCGGTCCGAGCCTGCGCGCCGCGGTGCGGGAGGAGGCACCGCTCTCGGGTGACCCGCTGCACCGGCTGGCGGTGGGCATCGCCACCGCGCTGGCCGCCATCCACCAGGCGGACGTGGTGCACCGCGATCTCAAGCCGGAGAACGTCCTGCTGGGGCCCGACGGGCCACGCGTGATCGACTTCGGCGTCGCCCGGGCCGCGGGTTTGTCGTTGACCTCGATGGGGGAGCTGGCGGGCACCCCGACGTACATGGCGCCGGAGCTGTTCTCCGGAGGACGCGCCGAGCCGGCGGCCGACGTGTTCGCCTGGGGCGCGGTGGTCCTGTTCGCCGCGACCGGACGCGACGCGTTCACCGCCCCGACGACGTTCGCGGTCATCAACCGGCTGCTCAATTACGACCCCGACGTCGATGTCCTGCCGGAAAGGCTGCGGGAGCTGGTTCGCGCCGCTCTGACGAAGGACCCGGCGGCGCGGCCGTCCGCGGAGCGCCTGCTGCTGGCGCTGCTCGCCGGTGGTGGTGACGACGGCGGCGGTGGTGGAGACGGCGGTGGTGGAGACGGCGGCGGTCGCGCGACGCTGGCCGAGGGCGCCAAGGCCGCCGCCGACGTACGGCCGCCCGGCGCGCCGGGCGACGAGCCGACGCTCGGCGCGGTGGCCGAGCAGTGCTACGCCGGGCTGCCGCCGTCCGAGCGCCAGGTGGCGCGCGACCTGCTGCTGCGCCTGGTGGACGTCCGCGACAGCGACGAGGCGCCGCGCGCCGCCGCCCTCGACGAGCTGGTCGAGGTGCGGCACGCCGAGCGGGTGCTCGCCGCGTTCGAGCAGGCCAAGGTGGTCCGCCGCCAGGGAGACGCGGTCGCCATCGGGAACGCCGCTCTGCTGTACGCCTGGCCCAGGCTCCACGAATGGGTGACGGTCGACCGCGAGGCGCTCGGCCGGCACCGCGAGCTGGGCGAGTCCGCCCGGCGATGGGCGCGGAACGGCCGCCGCCCGGAGGACCTCCTCCGCGGCACCGCACTGCGCCAGGCGCTGGAATGGACGGCCGCCACGCACTTGACGCTGAACACCACCGAGCAGACGTTCGTCGAGGTGAGCAGGACCGCCTCGGTGCGGCAGACCAGACGGCGCCGCCTGAGCACCATCGGTCTGGTGGTCCTGCTCGTCGCCTCGCTCACCGCCGGCGCCCTCGCCTGGCGGGAGTCGGTCAGGAGCGACGAGGCCGGCAGGCACCTGGCCGACGCGCGGGCACAGGCCACGGCCCGGCGGGTGGCCCTGCAGGCGGACGCACTGCGCGGGATCGACCCGGTGAAGGCGATGCTGCTCAGCGTGGCCGCCTACCGCATCGCGCCGGTCCCCGAGAGCGCGTCCGCGGTGCTGAGCTCGCTCGCCCAGCGGGAGCAGTCGGTCTTCACGGATCCCGCCCCGGCCAACGAGGGACGGGCGCTGAGCCCCGACGGACGGACGCTGGTCAGCGCCGGCGCCGGGCGGGTGACGGCCTACGACGTGGTGACGGGACGGCAGGTCAGGACCTTCGGCGGGATCGGCGAGGCGCCCGTCACCGCCGCGATGGGCCCTGACGGTGACACGCTGGCGCTCGCGCGGGGCAGACAGCTGGAACTGTGGAGCCTGCGGACCGGCAAGCGGCTGGGCGGGGGCCGGTGGGGGCCGGAGGAGATGAAAGGCGACGACGGCCGCCCGGAAAGCATGGAATTCAGCCCCGGCGGGGGCTACATCGTCCTACGGGACAACCTCGGCGGGCCGTACGTCGCGCTGTGGAACGTGGCACGGGGGGCGCTGGAGAACGAGGGCGGGGCGGGCGACGCGCGGCTCGCACCGGACGACCGCTTCGGCATCGTCAACGGAGCACTGCGGGAGTTCCCCGACGGGGGAACTCCGGCGGGCAAGCGTCTTCCCCGCGCCCTGGCGGGGCCGGTCCTCGCCTTCAGCCCCGACGGTGAGCTGGCCGTCGTGCAGGGGACCAGAACGCGGCTGTGGAACCTGTCCACCGGCACGTGGGACCGGCGGGTCCTCCCCGGGCTCTCCACCGGCGCCGTCTTCAGCCCCGACGGCCGCTTCCTGATCACCTTCGTGGACGCCGCGGGTGGGCGCCTCACGCTGTGGCGGCTGGACGACGCGGTCCCGATCCTCCGGCTCACCGCCGCCTCCGGGATCGTCGGATCCCCGCGGCTCGATGCCGGGAATCGCAGGCTGAGCATCCTGGACGACGCCGGCCGGGTGACCGTCTACGACGTCAGCCGGCTGACCGGTCCCCGGCGTGTCCTGTCTCCCGATGCTTCGCACCCGCGGTTCACCGCCTCGGGAGACGCGCTGTTCGCCCTGACGGGCGACACGGTGCGCGCATGGTCGGTCCCCGGCTTCACACAGGCCGGGCGGCTCGACGTCGCCGGAAAAGGGCTGATCCTGCGGGTCGGCCCCGACGGACGCACCGTGGTCACCATCCCCGCACACGACCTCCTGGGCCCCGTACGACTCTGGGACGCGAAGTCCGGGCGCGAACTGGGCGAGGTGCCCGTGACCTCGGAGCACGAGAGGGCGGACATGCAGGTGAGCCCCGACGGCCGCCTGCTCGCCATCAGTCACGCCCTGCCCGGCGACTACTACGGCCAGGGCAGCGTCGTCATCGTCGACCTCGCGCGGCGTGAGCGGGTGATGCGGTTCGGCGCCGTCGCGGGAGGCGCCCTGTCCTTCAGCTCCGACAGCAGGTTCCTCGTGACGGCTGATCAAGGGGGCGTCGACGTCATCGACCTCGTCGCCCGTAGGGTGCTTCCGCCACAGGAAGGTCCCGGGACGCTCGCGAAAAGGTGGATGACGCTGGCGCCGAAAGGCCGGCTGGGCGCCTCGCCGTACGGGAGCAGGGCAGTGGCCCTGTGGGACACCCGCACCTGGCGTACGACGGGCCGGGTGCTCCGGGTGCCGGGAGACGTGGTGGGGGCCGAGTTCTCGCCCGACGGACGGATCCTGGCCGTCGCGCACGACACCAGGGTGACGCTGTTCGACGCGGTCGCGGGCCGCCAGCTCGGCGCCGGCTGGACCGTGAGCACCGGCACGTTCGATCCGAATGCGATGGCCGGTCCCATGCCCGCGCTCGCTTTCACGGCCGACGGCGCACTCCTCCGCGTGGTCGGGCAGGACGGCGCGTTCCAGGAGCTGCCGGTCGACCCCGCGAAAGCCGTCCCTGCCGTGTGCGCGCGGGCGGGGCGTCCGCTCGCCCGGGAGGAGTGGCGCGAGCACGTGGGAACGGACCCGGGCTACCAGGAGGTCTGTCGCGCTTAGATCAAGAAACAGGCAACCCCCGCCCTACGACCGGGCGATTCGCGGGTTGAACCGAGGCGAGGGTGATTACGTGGTGTGAGGCATGAGACTACGAATGATCCTGCTTATGGCGGTGACGGCGCTGACCGCGGCCTGTGGAGGAGTGGAACCTGACACGTCGGCGGCCGCGGCTGACGACGGGCCGGCGAAGCCGGTCGCCTCGTGGGGCGCGGAAGGCGGATTCGTGACCGCGACCATGAACGTGCTGCGTCCGCCGAGGGTGGTGCTGTACGGCGACGGCCTGGTGATCGCCGACGCGAGCAAGCAGCTGACGCTCCCCGATGCCGAGACGGGCGAGGTGGTCGCGCGGATGCGGGAGTACCTGGGTGGGCAGCCGCCGACTGCCGCGCCGAAGCCGGGTGCGCCGTCGGTGACGGACGTGCCGGACACCGTCCTCGCCGTACGGGGGGAGGACGGGAAGATGCTGGAGGTCCGGGTCCCGGCTCTGGAACAGCTCGCGGACTTCTACCCGAAGCAGCTGCTGGACGCGAAGAAGCTGATGGACGACCTGGGAACCCGGGCCGCCGCGGAGGGCGCCGACTATGTCGCCGGCCGTGTCCGGCTGGTCGCCGACGAGGCCCCGTCGGCGGAGGGCGAGCCGTCGCCGTGGCCCGAGGGCGTTCCGGAGCCTTCGGGCGTGGTGGACCCGGTCTGGCAGAAGGACGTCGAGGGGGAGACGGCGAGTGCCGTCACCAAGGCGGTTCCCGCCGGGCAGGAGTATGGCCGGTCGCTCTTCAGGACCGGATCGGGGACCGTCTTCGTGCTGTCCTGGCGGTACCTGCTGCCCGGCGAACAGTGACGGGCCGTCCCGGCGCGGCGCCGAAAGGACGGTTCCCCGCACCCGGGGCGCCTGCGGTGTGTCATGGGGTGCGCCGGGCCTGATGATCCGCCGGTGGCGGTGGTGGCCACCGCGCCGGCGACCGTCCCAATGAATCCAGAAATGCGACATTTGTCAGGTTTATTCGCTCGTTCACGTTCACGACACACGTGCGAGGCGGACCGTTTCACCTGCCCTGATTTCTATGATCGGCACGCTTGAACCATTGAAACGGTAGAAACATGACGCGCAGCAGCGCACCACGCACATCCACCTGGCCCGGCGCCATCACCGCCGTCGCACTCGCGGCCGGCGCGGTCATCGGCGCCCCGGCCTCCCCGGCCTCGGCGGCCGGCGAGGATCGGCCGGCCTTCCTCGGCAGGACCCTGTACACCGGCGAGTTCCACGCGCACACCTCCGTGAGCGACGGCGTCCGGCTGCCGTCCGACGCCTACGACCATGTCCACGACGAGACCGACGCGGACTTCTTCGCGGTCACCGAGCACGACGTCATGTGGGACATCCGCAACGGCGACGACTTCGTCGAGGACTGGCGGGACGCCGACTCCGCCGAGTGGCGTTACCTCCACGAGAGCGCCGCCCGATTCAACGCGGGACAGGACGACCTGATCGCCGTTCCGTCGATCGAGAACACCTGGTACGACGGCACCGGCCACATCAACGTGTTCGGCACCGACTGGCACGTGACGGCGCGGGCGACCGAGAATGGCAGCGTCGACGGCTACGGCAACGCGTTCGGCACCGGCGACATGAAGTACGACTACTTCACGTTCCTGGCCCGTCTGAAGCAGGACCCGGACGCGATCGGCCAGTTCAACCATCCGTCCACCAAGGACAAGGGCGACTTCTTCGGCTTCAAGGGCCTCGACCCCGTCGCCGACGACCGGATGGACCTCATCGAGGTGAAGTCCGCCGACGCGGTGGGCGAGTTCCAGAAGGCGCTGGACGCCGGCTGGCACCTGGCCCCGACGTGGAACGGCGACGAGCACTCCGCGACCTGGGTGTCGGGGAACCCGTCGATCACCGGAGTATGGGCCAAGGAGCACTCCCTCGACGCGTTGTACGCGGCGATGCGGGACCGCAGCCTCTACTCCACTGGCGACACCAACGCGGTCCTCGGGTTCGGCGGCAATGGAAAACTCATGGGCTCGATCCTGCCGGGCGACACCACCGGCCTGGACGTCGAGCTCCGCCTCGCCGACCCGGACGCCGGGGACTCCTTCACCTCCGCGCGCCTCATCACGAACGGCGGCGCCGTCGCCCACGACTTCGGCGCGATCAGCGGCAACGACCTCACGCTGAAGACGAAGCTGAACGTCCGGGACGGCGACTTCTACTACGTCCGCGCCGACCAGGCCGACGGCAACTTCCTGGTCTCCGCGCCGATCTGGATCGGGAAGACCACCCGCGGCGCGAACTACGCCCCGAAGATCACCGTCCCGGGCGACTTCCCCGCCACGGCGCGGTACGGCGACACGGTCACGCTGCCCCTGGCGACGGCCACCGACGACTCCGGGACCCGACCGGCGGTGACCTACGAGGTGTTCGACTCCGCGGGCGAGGTGCCGGTCTCCGGCGGCGCCTTCCGCATCCGCTCGTACGACGACGCGTTCGTGGTCGTCAAGGCGACGGACGACCTCGGCAACACCAACGCCGAGCTGCTGCGCGTCCGGGTCTCCCAGACGGAGCCGGACCCCGCGGGCGTCTTCCGCTTCGGCAGTAACGCGACCGTGGGCGACAAGCCCGGCTCCGCCGGTGTCGCGGTCACCACCGACCGCGCCGTCGAGCGGGTCTACGCGCAGGTCCTGCCCGAGGGCTCGGACGACTGGTCCACGGCCGAGGTGCTCACGTCCACGAACGACCGGCCGTACGAGGTGAACACGGTCGGCAACGACGAGCCGGTCTACCAGCACTCCATCACGGGCCAGACCCTGCGCTCGCACGAGTTCCGGCTGACCGGGCTGAAGGTCGGCACGACCTACCGGTTCCGGTTCGGCGTGGCCCGCGACGGCCGCGCGCCCGCCGCCGGCGACACGCCGGCCTGGACCGGCGTACGCGGCGGGTTCCGCGCCGGCGGCGCCAAGGGCGAGCCGGTCTACATCTTGGGCGACGTGCAGGTGCCCGACGGCGACGCCGACGAGCTCACCCTGCCGGGGCGGGTGCTCGACCGGCTGAAGAGCCAGGTGCCGGGCGGCGGCACGGTGCTCCAGGTCGGCGACCTCGTGGACCGCGGCGGCCGGGGCGAGAAGTGGGCCGAGATCCACAACGCCTTCCTGTCCAGGCTCGACCTGCAGTACGCGGGCCTGGCCGGCAACCACGAGACCTACGAGGACCTCGACTACGACGCGGTCGGCGGGCAGCCGGGTGCGATCTTCACCAACACGTTCGCGCTGCCGGGCAACGGCGTGATCGGCGAGAGCAACTACTCCTTCGACCGCGGCGACGTCCACTTCTCCGTGCTGAACTCCAACGCGCGCCTCGACGAGCAGCTCGACTGGCTGGTCGACGACGTGCGCGCCTCGGACGCGACGTGGAACGTCGTCGTGGGGCACTTCTCCTACTACGGCGGCCAGCACGCCGACGACGGCGGCATGGACATCGACCGCGACAAGGTCACGCGCGTGCTAGACCGGCTCGGCGTCGACCTGTACGTCGGCGGGCACGACCACGTCTACAAGCGGTCCACGATCTACGACGGGCGCCTGGCCACCACCCGCGTGGAGGAGGCCGCGGGCACCACGTTCGTGACCATGGGGTCGTCCGGCCCGAAGTTCTACGACAACCAGAAGTTCTGGTGGGACGACAAGGTCTTCGACGAGAACGTCCAGATGGGCGGCGTCCTGACGGTGACCGACGCCGGACTGCGGCTGTCGACGTACACGATCGACGGGCGCCTGGTCGACGAGGTGACGGTCGCCAAACCGCACGGCTCCTGGAAGGTCTCCTCTGCCGAGATCGAGGACCGTGAGCTGAAGGGCGTGGGTCTGCTGTCCTCCCCGGGCAGCCTGGACAAGGTCGCCGTCATGGCCGCGACGTACGACAACGCGCAGCAGCGGATGCTCGACGTGCGCAGCGTCGACGTCACGCTCGACCACCGCGGGCGCGAGCAGTACGTGCGGTTCGGCACGCCGCTGCCGGTGGCCCCGAGCTCCACGGTCAAGCTCTTCACATGGGACTCACTAGGGTCGGGGAAGCCGCTCCGGCCTGCCGTGACCCTGCGCGAGGGCCTGGCAGGTGAGGGCAGCGAGCAGTCGCCGTACCTGATCGACTCGCCCGACGACCTGGCCAAGGTCGACAACGACCCGGCCGGGCACTACCGGCTGACCGCCGACCTGAACCTGACCGGCCTGGCCCGCGCCCAGATGGGCCGCACGACCACCTTCACGGGCGTCTTCGACGGCGACGGGCACCGGATCTCCGGGCTGGCCGCCCTGCCCGATCAGGGGCCGGGCCTGTTCGCCGACAACCAGGGCACCATCGAGGACCTGGTGGTCCAGGGCGACGTCACCACCGACCGTTCCACCGCCGGCCTGGTCGCCGACGCCAACCACGGCACGATTGAGCGCGTCCGCGTCGAGGGCTCGCTGACCGCGAACAGCTACGTCGGAGGCATCACCGGCCACCACTTCGGCACCGTACGCGACAGTGTCTCCACGGTGGACGTGCGCGCCACGACCCAGTACGCCGGCGGGGTCGTCGGCGTCTCGGTCGGCGGGTCGGTCACCGAGAACGTGCTGGCCACCGGGGCCGTCGTCGCGAACGGCGCGTCCGCGGGCGGTGTGGCCGCCTACGGCTACACCGACACCCGGGTGCGCCACACGGTCGCGCTGAACGCGAACGTCTCCGCGTCGAGCTACGCGCACGCCATCGTCGGCCGCGTCTACACCGGGCAGACCGCGACGCTCGAGGACAACCACGTCAGCCGGTCCGTGCCGGTCAGCGGGCAGTCGCTGACCGGTCCGCCCGCGGCCGACAACCAGAAGGGCAACGTGGTCGCGCCCGCGGAGATCCAGAGGCAGGCCTTCTACGAGGAGCGTGGCTGGGACTTCGCGACCGTCTGGCAGTGGAACGACGTCGCCAGACGCCCGACCCTGCGGATGGCGCCCGAGACGCTCGAACCGGTCCCGGCCCCCGGGCTGCCGGCCGACGAGCGCGGCTTCTACAAGGTCGGCAGCGCCGAGGACCTGGCCTTGATGGGCAAGCACCCGTCCTACGACTACGTGCTCGCCGCCGACATCGACCTGACCGGCACGCCGTTCACCAGCCTGCCGGGGCCGTTCACGGGCGAACTCGACGGCGCGGGCCACACGATCAAGGGCCTGACCTCCACCACCGGTGGTCTGTTCACCCAGATCTCCGGGCACGTCCACGACCTCGCGGTCCTCGACGCCACGGTGGACACCACCATCGCTCGCGCCGGCATCCTGGCCGGCAGCAGCACCGGCACCGTCGAGCGCGTGCAGGTGTCCGGGTCCGTGACCGCGGGCTCGCGCGCGGGTGGTCTCGTCGGCGATTCGCAGGGCATCGTGCGCGACGCCTATTCCGCCGCGAACGTGCACGTACGCGGCACCGAGGCGGGCGGTGTGATCGGCGTGGCCCTGGCCGGCTCCACCACGGAGCGAGTCTTCGCCACCGGCTCCGTCACCGCGGACAGCCGCAACGACGGCGGCGTGGCCGGCTACGGCTACACCGGCACGACCATCCGCGACTCGATCGCGCTCAACCCGGCGGTGACGGCGCCGTCCTGGGCGCATCGCTTCCTGGGCCGGGTGCTGGCGAACAACGTCGCCATGCTGAGCAACAACTGGGCGGCCGAGACCGTCGAGGCGAAGTCACAGACCGAGACCGCGATCGGTCCGGTCACGCTGAACGGCGCCACCGCGACCCGGGACGAGGTCGCCACCCAGGCGTTCTGGACGGGCAAGCTCGGCTTCGACTTCGAGCGCGTCTGGCAGTGGGACGCCGGCCTGGGCCGGCCGGTGCTGCGCGGCATGGCCGCACCCGGGGCGCCGGCGACGCCCACCGCCGAGGCGGCGGCCGGATCGGGGGTCGCACCGGAGACCAGCGCCGAGGCCGGGGCGGCGCGGACCGTCGCGCCCGCCGGCGCACCCACCACGGCGTCCACTGCCGCGGTTCCGGCGGCGGCCCAGGTCGTCGAGACCGGCGGCATCCGCCATGAGGCGGTCGTGAACGACGACGGCACCGTCACCGTGACGGTGTCCGCCGGGACCGCGGCGGCGGCCGAGCAGCTGTCGTTCCTCCTGCTGGAGGCCGGCGCCTCGACGTCGGCTCCGGCCGAGGGCGACATCGCCTACCTCGGAGAGGCAGCTCTCGACGAGCAGGGCGACGCGACGCTGACCGTGCTCCCGGACCGGGCGGACGGGACGACCCTCGCGCTCAACACCTCGGGCGACACGCCGCGCCACGTCGCCTCGCTCCTCCCGGGCACGCCCGGAACCCCGGCGATGAGGGTGCTCGACGACACCGTCACCGCCACGGTCAAGACGAAGGGGAACGCCCCCGCCCAGGTGACGATCACCCTGGTCTGCGCGGGTGCGGACAAGTGCCGGGAGCAGGTCGCCGTCTCCCATGACGGCCAGGTGCTCGACACCAAGAAGGTCACGCTCCAGCCCGGCAGGACCAGGGATCTGAAGCTCGGCCTCCGGGACGAGGCCCGAGCCGCCCTCCTCGCCGGCAGGCCGGTCACCCTGGACGTACGGATCGGCGCGGCCCCGGCGGTCCGGGTGACCGTCACTCCGTGACGTACCGGCCGGAGACGTGCCAGACGCTCCGGTGATCCGAACGCATGGCGCCCGCGGCCCCGGCCTCGGGCGCCATCGCTGTAACGGAACAGTCACTCATTGTCTACTGTCACCCAAAGTGACCTCTCGGCAGCATGGAGTCCCCCGAAGAACGGAGACGGATGTGGCCAGTGAGTTCCAGCGGAAGAAGGTCAGCGGAGTTTTCCGGGCGATGGACGTGGACGGCGACGGCCGGCTGACCGAGTCCGACTTCCAGGCGCTCGCCTGCCGCTGGACGGCCGTCGCCGGATCCGCCGATCCGGAGCGGCTCGCCTCCGTCATGACCGGCTGGTGGCCGGTGCTCCGGGCCGCCTCCGGCCGGGACGGCGGCGACGCCGTCACCATCGACGAGGTGCTCCTCGTCGTGGAAGGCCTCGGCGACCGGGCGGACGCCGTCTCCGCCACCGCCGACGCGATGTTCGAGGCCGTCGACATCGACGGGGACGGGCTGATCTCCCGTTCGGAGTACGGCGCGCTCATCGAGACGTGGAACGGGACGCCGACGGCGATCGACGAGGTCTTCCCCCGCCTGGACCTGGACGGCGACGGCCACCTCACCCGCGACGAGTTCCGCACCCACTGGACGGAGTTCTGGGCGGGGGACGACCCGGACGCTCCCGGGACCTACGTCTTCGGCGCACTGGTGGAGTGACGACGGCACCGCCGCGGACGCGGCGCGAGGGGACGGGTCAGCTCGCGGCCGACAGTGCGGCGATCTTGGCGGGGTTCATCAGCCACAGCACCTGGTCGATGCCCTCGTCGGAGGCGTTGACGGTGAGGACCGTGAACAACTCGCCGTCGCGGCGCAGCAGAGCGGCGGACTGCCCGTTCACGTCGGCCCATTCCACCTCGACCCCGGCCCAGAACCGGTCCGCGAACGCTCTGACGTACTTCGCGACCCGGAACGCGCCGATCACGGGGATGCGCGAGGCCCGGACGGCGCCACCGCCGTCGGAGTAACTGATGGCATCCGTCGCGAGGAGGTCCTCCAGCGCGGCCAGGTCGCCGGAGCGGGCGGCGGTCACGAAGGCGGTGAGCAGCCTGCGCTGCTCGGCCCGGGTCACCGGCGCCCGGCGCTCGGAGACGATGTGTTTGCGCGCCCTGCTGACGAGTTGCCGCACCGCGACCTCACTCGTCTCGATGATCTCGGCGATCTGCCGGTAGGGATAGTCGAACGCTTCTCGCAGCACGTAGGCCGCGCGTTCGGTGGGCGAGAGTTTCTCCAGCAGGAGCAGGACCGCGAAGCCGAGGGCTTCGCCCCGCTCGGCGCCGAGGTGAGGGTCGTCACCGGTGTCGACGGGTTCGGGCAGCCACGGTCCGACGTACGTCTCGCGGCGCACCCGAGCGGACTGCAGGGTGTTGATGGCGAGGCGCGTGGTCACCGTCGCCAGGAACGCCGCCGGGTCGGCCACGATGCCGCGGTCGTACGCCTGCCAGCGCAGCCAGACGTCCTGCAACAGGTCTTCCGCCTCGGTGGAACTGCCGAGGATCCGGTACGCGATTCCGAACAGGCGTGGCCGCACGCTCTCGAAGGCGGCCGCCGCCTGGTCGAGGTCTTCGGTCCCGCTGCGATGGCTCCCCGCACCGACATCCACCATGGTCATGGCCCCGTTCCTCCGGCGGACGGACCTCTACAGCTTTCCACCTGCCCGTCCGGAGGCTTCGGCGGGGGATCGGCGATCGGGGCCGATCCTTCTCGGAATCGCCGTCGTATGGATCGATCTCCACGGGCATTCTCGTACGCCTTCGTTTTTTCGGTGGATTTGACGGGAGGGTGATTGACCGCTTGTCGCTTCCCGTGAGTCGTGGGGCCGGAGGTGAGGCCGGTGTTTATCGATCCCGGGCGCGGGGATGGTCGGCGTCGTAATCGCCCAATTCGGGCGAAATCGACGGATCCAGGAGGCTGACATGACTGGATACCTGCCGTATCGCGATTCCACTCCCGCCGCCCGTATCGGGGGCGTACGCGGCTGGCAGGCGGACATTCTCCGCGGCGAGTCGTAGCTGAGTGAATCGAGGTACTGCGGCGCGTATGGGCCGCAGTGCCTCGACATATCACACGACGTATCGGGGGACGTCCATGGCGCGATTGTTCTACCCTGCCGCCCGGCGCGACGACGTGGTGGAGAATCTGTTCGGAAATCCCGTGCCCGATCCCTATCGCTGGCTGGAAGACGGCGATGACGCGCGCGTGCGGGAGTGGGTCGCGGCCCAGGATCGTCTCTTCCGCGCCCACCGCGAGCAATGGCGTGACAAGGAATCCTGGGCGTCCCTGGTGGACGAGGTGTCCTCCTTCGGCGTGTCGGAGCCCCCGATGGTGCGGGGTCCGGTCATGTTCCTCGCCGAGCAGCGGCGCGGGGACGAACAGCGGCGCCTGCTCGTCGTCGACGCCGGAGGCAGGCGGGTGCTGGTCGACCCGATGGAGGCCGATCCGTCCGGCCACACCGGGCTGTACGCCTGGTGGCCGTCCCGTGAGGGCGAACGGGTGGCCGTGCAGATGGAGGTCGCCGAGCAGCCCGGCAGCGACCTCATCGTGCTGGACGTGCGCACCGGTGAGATCGTGGACGGCCCCTTGCCGCGCGCCCGCAACACCTCGGTCGCCTGGCTGCCGGGAGGGGACGCGTTCTACTACGTCAGCCGTGTTCCCGACGAGGAGCTGGCCTCCGGCGACCTGCGGCTGCACCGGCGCGTGCGGTTGCACCGGATCGGCACACCCTGGCAGGCCGACACGGTGGTGTTCGGCGGCGAGGACGCGCCCGACCACTACTACGGGCTCACGGTCAGCCCCGACGGCCGTCGTCTGGCCGTCACCGCGGCGGCCGGGCCCGCCCCGCGCAACGACGTGTACGTGGCCGAACTCGCCGATCCGGAAGCTCCGCGCTTCGTCAGGGTCGTGGACGGAGACGCCGTACACGCGCGGGTCCTCCCGCGCTTCCTCGCGGACGGCCGCCTGCTGCTTGTCACCGACTACCAGGCTCCGTGCGGCCGCGTCTGCCTGGCGGACCGGCATGATGCCGGCCCGGCCGCCTGGCGCACGCTGGTGCCCGAAGATCCCGAGGCTCCCCTGGACGAGTGCGTGGTCCTGGACGGCCCGGCGCTCGCGCGGCCGCTCCTGCTGGTGGCGCGCGCCCGTCACGGCACCTCCACGCTGACACTGCACGACCTGGCCGACGGCCGGCCGCTCGCCGATCTGCCCCTTCCCGGCGCGGGCATCGTGTCGTCCCTGCGGACGAGCGTCCCGCACGGGCACCGCGCGTGGTTCAGCTACTGCGACGCAGGCACGCCCCCGACCATCTACCGGTACGACGCCGTCCGGGGGAGGACGGAACGGGAAGCCGGTGCGGCGACGGCCGGGCAGACGTCGGCGATCCACAGCCGCCGGGTCCGCTACCGGGCCGGTGACGGCACCGCGATAACGCTCTTCCTGTTCACCGCGGACGAGGAGGACCGGGGCCCCCGTCCCACCCTCCTGTACGGCTACGGCAGCTTCGGCATGCCGATGCGCCCGTGGTTCTTCCCTCTGGCGGCCGCATGGGTCGGCGCCGGCGGGACGTACGCGGTCGCCTGCGTGCGCGGCGGCGGCGAGGAAGGCCAGCGCTGGCACGACGCCGGTCGCGGGCCGCACAAACACCGCGCGGTCGGCGACTTCGTCGACGCCGCGGCCTGGCTCATCGAGACCGGCGCGACCACCGCCGGCCAGCTGGCGATATACGGCCAGTCAGCCGGGGGTCTCCTGGTCACCGCCGCCGCCATGCGGCGGCCGGACCTGTACGCCGCGGTCGTCGCCGAAGGCCCGCTGTGCGACATGGTGCGCTACGAGCGGTTCGGCCTGGGATGCACCTGGACCGACGAGTTCGGCAGCGCCTCCCGGCCCGAACAGCTCCAGTGGCTGCTCGGGTACTCGCCCTACCACCACGTCACGCCCGGCGTCCGCTATCCCGCGTTCCTGCTCACCGGCGCGGTGACCGATCTGCAGACCGGAGAGGCCCATGTCACCAAGATGTGCGCGGCCCTCCAGCATGCCACCAGCGGTGGCCGGCCGATTCTCATGCGCAGGGAACCCGACACCGCCCACGCCGCCTCGCCCGCGAGCAAGGAGCGCGCCCTGACCGCGGACATCCTGGCCTTCGCCGGTGAGCACACCGGCCTGTCACCGGCATGGGCGGCCGTACGTCTTCACGAGACGGCCGCGGAACGGTGAGGAACCCGCTCCGGGCGGCTGCCGGCCTTACGGCGGCGCCGGGCGGCGACAGCCGCGACGACGAGCCCGCAGACGACGAGAAGGACGAGCAGCAGCGCCCACGGCGGGGTCCACGTGTGCGTGGTGCTCTCGACGGCGGCGAGCGGGGCGACCGAGCCGGCCGCGTCGGTGAGCAGCGGGACGAGGGTGACCGTCCCCGTCAGTCTCAGCGCGGGAGTCACCTCGTGGACCGGTACGGAGACCTTCCAGGTGTCGCCCGGGAGCAACTGGGGCGAATCGTCGACGTGCGTCGCTCGGCCGCCCCAGCGCCCGAAGGGCCCGGAGAGGGACACCGTCTGCCGGGCGGCGAGGACGGCGTTGCCGGTGTTGCGGATCGTGTACGTGACGGTGGCGTCGCCCTTCCCCAGCGGATTGGGCGTGCCCGAATAGCCGACGTGCAGGTTCTCGACCGACAGGCTCGGCTTCAGCTCTCCGCCCACGCGCAGACGGATCCGGATGCCGAGGCGGCGCCCGTCCGCCGCGCCGGCCGCGGCCGGTGAGGTGACGACGCCGCCCATGTACTCGCCGGGCTCGGCGTCCCGCGGAAGAGCGACCGTGAACGGCACCTCGGCCGACTCGCCGGGCGGGACCGTCACGTCGGGGCGGTCCGTGCGGACCCACGCACCCACCCCGGCCGGCTTCGCGTCCCTGCCGCGCAGGTCGAGCCGGCCCTGCTCGGTGGTGAACCCGTCCGCGGCGTACACGGCCAGGTGGAGAGGGGTGGTGCCGTGGTTGGCGATCACGATGCCGTCCCGGAGCCGCCCGCCCGGGTTCAGGGTGTAGCTGTAGTTCCGCCGGCCGGATCCGAAGTCGCCGGAGGCGGTGGTGACCGTCCAGGGGGTCTCGCCGTCCGCCGCCGCCGCGGGGGCCGCCCCCACGTCGAGGAGGCCGAGCGTGGCGAGCAGCACCACGGCGACGGCCCGGGCGAGGAAGCCGGCCGCGGTTGTCGCGGGCGGTCTTAGCGGGTGCATCTGATTGGTCCTCGGTGGTCTCTTGGGCGGGGACGGGCGACGTGCCGTGGGGCGGGCGTCATGGCGACGCCCACCCCACAGCCGATCGGGGCGAGAGGCCCCCATCACCCTCGGTCGTCTACTGGAGCCAGTCCGACTCGGCGGCGGCCGGTGTGTCCTCGCCGGCCTTGCCCTCGTTCGTGTGGATCACGACCTTGTCGACGAGGGAGCCGACTTCGGGAGCGGCGGTGGCGCCGTTGTCCGGGCCGCACCACTTCACCTTGCCAAGCTCCACCGCGGCGTTGGGGGCGGCGCAGGTGCCGCTGCGGATGTTCTCGACCACGAGCTTGTTGCCGCGCACCTGGACCCGCACGTACGTGCGGACGTGCTCCTGGTTCTCGACCGAGTTGGCCCAGTGGCTCTTGGGGTTCAGCGGGTCGGGGCCGAAGTCCGAGCCCACGACCGGAGCGGTCAGGTCGTAGTACTTCGAACCCGACGCGGAGTTCGCCGTCACGTAGATGACGCCGCCCGGGCCCTTGGACACCTCGGTGGCGCCCGGCTGCTCGTCCTGGTTCGCCTTCTGACCGTTCTTGAGCACGTAGCTGCGGGAGTAGCTGTGGTCGTGACCCTGCAGGACCAGGTCGACGCCGAGCTTCGAGAAGGCCGTCGGGAAGTCCTGACGGCGCACCTTGTTGTCGCTGTCGTTCGCGTGAGCGGCCGGCGAGTAGATCGCGTGGTGGTAGATGAGCACCGTGTGCTTGGCCTTGGCGCCGTGGGCCTTGACGACGTCGGTGATGTAGCCGACGTGCGCGGCGTCGGAGCCGTTGGAGTAGGCGTTGCTGTTGATGTCGATGAACAGCACGTTCTTGTACATGAACCAGTAATTGCCGCCCGACCGGGTGGTCGAGGCGCCGTTGTAGTACGGCGCGGAACGGTCGGTGTTCGGCGTCCAGAAGTGCTGCTCGTACGCCTTGCCGCCGACGTCGTGGTTGCCGATGGTGGCGGCCCACGGGTGCTGCCGCAGCTTGTCGGGCGCGAGGAACGCGTCCCACTGTGTCTCGGTGTTGGCGGTCTCGACCTGGTCGCCGCCGGAGACCAGCAGCTCGGCCTTCGGGTTGGCGGCGAGGGCGACGTTCAGAGTGTCCTCCCACCCGGCGCCGTCCTTCGCCACGTTGCCGGACGAGCCGATCTGCGGGTCGCCGAAGAACAGGAAGTCGAGGTTGTTGCCGTTGAAGTCCTGGGTCGTGAAGGAGTACGTCGGGGACCAGCTGCCCTCGGCGCCGACCCGGTAGGCGTACGCGGTGTTCTGCTTCAGGCTGTCGATCGTGGCGTGGGCGTTGTAACCGCCGTTGACGACGTTCGCGGCGACCGTGGCCGGAAACGTGACGGCGTTCGCGGGGAACCGGCCGTCGACGACCTTGGACGCCGGCGCGACCTGGACCACCTGCGCGGTGCCGGCCGAGGAGTACCACGACACGACGCGCTGCGTCTCGTCGGCGCCCACGCCGAGGACGACACCGGTGAGCGTCACGCTGTCGGCGTGGGCCGCGGTCGCCAGGCCGCCGCCGAACACGGCGCCGGCGGTGAGAGCCGCCGCGGTGGCGCCGAGGGCCACCCGGCGCAGGACGAGCCCGGGATTATGTGTCCCCTTGTCGAGCTTCATGCTTTTCCATCCATGTGGGGGAATTAGAGCGATTTGCACGATTTCGGCAGTTGATGTCGCGGAGATGAACGTGGGGCAGGCGGACCGTTGCGCTTGCCGGAAGTTGTGATCTCAGGTTCCGGGCACTCGCTGCACGAACCACACCAGGCCCATCGCGGCCACACCCGCCGCGATCGCTCCGGTCGTCCACAGCCCCGCGATCGGCCGCCGGTGACGCAGCAGGGCGAGCAGCGGGAAGACGGCGACGATGATCGACAGCTGGACGGCCTCGATGCCCACGTTGAAGACGAGCAGCGACCACAGGAGCGTCCACGACCAGGCCTGGTCGATGCCCAGTGCCGAGGCGAAGCCGAGGCCGTGCACGAGGCCGAAGCAGAAGACCACCGCGAGCCGCGTCCGGCCCGCGCGGTCCAGTCCGAGGCGGCCGTGACCGGCCGTCTCGAGATCCGTGGCGTGTGAACGGCGGCGCCGGATCCGCCACAGGTGCCAGCCGGCGACGATCGCGATCGACAGGGCGATGACGGGCTCGACGAACGTCGCGGGCACCTCCACGAGGCCGAGGGCGGCGAGGACGAAGGTCACCGAGTGGGCCAGCGTGAAGGTCGTCGCCGCCAGCACGATCTCGCGCAGGCGGCGTGACCCGGCGATGAGCGCCAGCAGGAACAGGATGTGGTCGAGCCCGCCGAGCAGGTGCTCGGCCCCGAGCCGGAAGAACTCCCAGAACCGCTCGAACCGGGACTGCTGGGTGGAGAACGACGGATGCTGGGCGTCGAGGGCCGTGCTTCCGGATCTCAGGTCGAGGTCGTAGGTGACGATCGTCTTGCTGTCGCGCACGTACCCCTCGGAGCCGGCGAACAGCCCGCTGCGCACCTCGTGCGCCTCCGCGGACTCCGGGCACCGGTAGTCGAGGACCAGGCGCGCGTACGGGACGCCTTCGCGCCGCCCGATCGTGAAACCGCCGTCCTTGACCGGGGCGCACGCCGTGCCGCCCGCGGTGACGCCGAAGCGCTCGGTCACGTACGCGGCGACCGTCCCGGCGTGGGCGTCGAGCGCGGCGGCCTGCCGCGCGGCGTCACCGGCCTCGAACGCCGCGGTGCCCGCCCGGAAGAGCGGGTCGTCCTTCTCGTAGTCGGCGGCGGAGACGACGAGCAGGTCGTACTCCAGCTGGAGTTCGGCGCGGACGTGCCCGGTCGCGGGCGAGACGAGGTTGACGTAAACCGTCGAGGTGAACCCGTGGGCGAGAGCGGGCAGGGCGCCCAGCGCGGCGGAGAGGGCGCTGAACAGGACGGCCACGGCTGCGGCGGCGATGACAGCACAGACACGACGCCGAGCGGCGGGGGACATATGACTCCTTTTGGCTTTGGCGTACGAAATCTGGTCGATTGAGGTGAACGAGCGGTATCTCGGGCACGAACCGACGGCGAATCACGTTCGGCGGACGCGGTCTTCGCATCGGACATGAGGTAGGAAATAGGCGCAGTCCCCCGCCGCCCTTCGAAGGACGATCCCCATGCGCTCTCGGCTTCTGCCTGCCTGCACCCTGGCCGCGGCAGTCGCGACCGCCCTGCTGGCCGCCGGATGCGGCTCCGGCGACGACTGGTCCCGGCCGCACGCGAAGCCCACCGCCGTCGGCACCCCCGGCCCCGGGTTCTTCCCGGCCACGTCACCCGCGCCGGAGGCGACGATCACACCCGGGCCCGGCTCCTGGAACGGGGTCCGCCCGCCGGAGGGCTACCGCGTGGTGCTGCTCACCGCGGGGGAGGACCGCCAGACCAGGACGCTGGTGAACGCGGTGACGGCGTGGGCCGAGGAGACGCGCGTCAGCCTCAGAACCGTCACGGCCACGCGGCCGGACCAGTTCGTCGCGAGCATCAGCAGGGCGATGGAGATGAAGCCCGATCTCATCGTGAGCGCCGGCGACGACCTCGTCGACCCCCTGGCCCTGGTCACCCCCAACCACCTCGACCGGCAGTTCCTCGTGGTCGGCGCGGAGCTGGCCGAGCCCACCGCGAACGTCACCGCCGCCGACTGGGCCGGTGCGTCGTTCCGCGGCGAGGGCCTCGGCATGTCCTCGACGTACGACCCGGCCAGCTTCACGCCCGAGCGGGCCGGACGTGCCGTACGGGCGGGCGTCGCGGCCGTCCTCACCGGCATGACCGGCATCGTCATCTTGCTCGATTAGGGCCGCTCGGGGGCCGGCGGCGGGACGGGCGGCGGCCCAGCGATTAGCATCCGATCATGACCGGTGGCGGCCGACCGCCCCCGGCCGCGTTCGACATCGCCGAGCACCAGCGTCACCCGCACCACGGACCAGCCCCCGCCCCGCGCAGACCACGCGCGCCGGGCCGTTTCGATCGGGAGTAGACCTTGTCGCAGACGACTCAGCCGCCTCAGCCGATGTTCGGCGTCTCCGTGACGCCCACGCCCGACGTGGCACTCGTCCGGGAGCTCACGGTCACCGCCGAGCGCCACGGCCTCGACCTCGCCGGTGTGCAGGACCACCCGTACGCGGCGCAGCTGCTGGACGCCTTCGCGGTGATCGGTGACCTGCTCGCGCACACCGAGCGGATCCGGATCTTCCCGGACGTCGCGAACCTGCCGCTGCGCCCGCCGGCCGTGATGGCCCGCACCGCCGCCGCGCTCAACCTGCTCTCGGGCGGCCGGTTCGAGCTCGGCCTCGGCGCCGGCGGCTACTGGGACGCCATCGCGGCGATGGGCGTGCCGCGGCGCTCTCCGGCCGAGGCGCTGCACGCGCTGGAGGAGGCGGTCACGATCATGCGGGGCCTGTGGCGCCCGGGCCGGAGCGTGACCTTCCACGGCAAGTACTACGACGTCTCCGGCATCCAGGGCGCCGACCCCGGGCCGTCCCCCGTACGGATCTGGCTCGGGGCCCAGGGGCCGCGCAGCCTCGCCCAGACCGCGCGGATCGCCGACGGCTGGGCGGCGCCGATCCCCTCCTACCTGCCGTACGAGCGCTGGCCGTCGTGCAACGAGATCGTCGACCGGGAGGCGGTGGAGCACGGACGCGACCCCCGCTCGATCCTGCGCATCGCCCAGATCCCGGGAGTGGTCACGGCGGGCGGGCGGCCGGGCACGACGCCGCTCCTGCGCACCGGCGCCGACCCGCTGCGCGCCGACGCCGACACGTGGGTGGCCGAGCTGACCCGCCTCGGCACGGAGCAGCCCTTCGGCGCCTTCGTCTTCTGGCCCGAGGAGCAGTCGGCCGACCAGGTCAAGCGCTTCGCCGAGGACGTCGTGCCCCGCGTGCGGGACAACCTCACCCGCTGAGCGCGCGATCCGGGCCCCGCGTCCGCCGGTCGGTGGACCGTACGCGGACGGGGCCCGGAGCCGCACGGGGCCTGGAGACGTGCGGGTCACGGAGACGTGCGGGTCACGGAGACGTGCGGGTCACGGAGACGTGCGGGTCACGGAGACGTGCGGGTCACGGCCGGACGGCCAGCACCCGGAAGCCGATCCCACGTGTCGTCCGCGTCACCGACTCGAGCTCGAAACCGGCCTGTTCCAGGAACGGCCGGGGATCGCGGGTGAGGTAGTCGGCCGCGGACCGCACGAACAGCGGTTCGGCCAGCCGCATCCCGGCCCGGATCACCGGGTTGCTCGACGGCCCGTGCTCGGCCAGCACGAACCGCCCGCCGGGCCGGAGCACCCGGTGGGCCTCGCGCGCCGCGGCCGCCGGATCCGGGATCGTGCACATCGTGAACGTGGACACCACGGTGTCCGCGACGCCGTCGGCCAGGTCGAGGCGCTGCACGTCGCCCTGCCGCAGCTCCACCCGCTCACCGAGGCCGGCCCGCGCCGCCCGCCGTCGCGCGAGCTCCAGCATGCGCTCGGACAGCTCGATCCCGACGACCGTGGTGCCGGCGTCGTACAGCGGGAGGTTGAGCCCGGTGCCGACCGCGATCTCCACGACGTGACCGCGCGCCTGCCCGACGGCCCATTCGCGGCTGCCCGGGAGAAGACGGCGCTCCCAGGTCAGCATCTGGCCGTCGTATCGATCCGCCAGCCGGTCGAACACACGGCGTACGTCGTCATCCGTGGTGGCCCGCATGAATCGACCCTACCCAACGGGCGACCTCGCGGATGGTTTCACCGAATGGTGACGACGTTGCGATTCAACACGTTCTCGAGAAGGCCGTCGAAGACGACGACGCGGGATGCCGGAGGGGCCGTGATCCTCACCTTCGCACCCCAGTGGTGATACCGCGTGTCCACGACGTTGGTGTAAACGGTGCTGACCCATTCGTCGTCGCGGGTGAACTCGTAATCCTTTTCCTCCCACCGCGTGACCAGGCGAACCGGCAATCCGTTCTCACCGACGAACAGCCTGAACGAGACCTTGTGCTTGTCCGGATTACTGGGACCCTGCTCCGCGTACAGATCCTGCGTCCTGAGGGTGCCGCGATATTCGCCCGGGCGGTGGACCACCGCCTTCGAGATCACGAATTTGAGCCTCGCGGGGCTCAGCACGTCGACGACCTGGTCCCCGCGCTGGCCGTAATCTCCCCAGGTCGCGGTATTCCTGCCGAATCTGGTCCAGGTCTTCCCCGCGGGCATCGGACCCCAGCCGAAACCCTGGACATAGGTGTCGGGCCCCACGTTGACCACGCGGAGCGGGTCGCGCAGGTCGTCCAGGTGCTCGCGAGGAGTGCTGGCTTGGAGCGCGGGGGTGATTTCCAGCCTGGAGGTGAGGTCGTAGCCGGATACTCCGGATTTCCCGAATCCCATCGAGCCGGTGGTGTGGCTGACGTAGGTCTGCCTGGAACTGCTGGAAGTCACCCGGGCCGTTTCCGAGACCAGCACTCCACGTCCGGGCGCGAACTGCTGCCCGAGCGCCTTGACCGGCTGAGTGGGCGAATCGGCGTGCGCGGCGCCGGAGAACAGCGCCGTGAGCATACCGAACACGACGCCGGCGACCGTGAGACGTTTCATTTCTCCCCCTGGGCTGAAAGCACGCTCGAAATCCTGTCGGCTTCGAATCACGAATCGATCTCGATATCGGCAGGGCTTCGATTCCCGGCGTGCGGCACACCCGGTGCGCCGGGTGAAATGTGCGGAGAGCCGCTGGGTGAAGCTGACCAAGGAGTCCGCGCAGCTTGTCGACAAGTACGGGCTGAGGACAAGCTCGAAGTCGGGTCTCAGTACCGGTGTGCTGGAGGGGAACAGCGGCCAGATCAAGGGATTCGTCGAATTCGCGAAAGGGCCCCGATCGGTTCTGAGCAACCCGGCGGTTCTGGCCGGAGCCGCGGGGATCATGGCTCAGCTCGCGATGCGACAGACCATGGACGAGATCACCGACTATCTCGCCGCCATCGACGAGAAGGTCGACGACGTGCTCCGCGCCCAGAAGGACGCCGTGCTGGCGGACATGATCGGAGTGGACCTCGTGATCGAGGAGGCCATGACCATCCGGGAGCAGGTGGGCCGGGTCTCCGAGGTCACGTGGTCGAAGGTGCAGGCCACGTCGGTGACGATCGCACGGACCCAGGCGTACGCGTTGCGTCAGCTCGACGCGCTCGCGGAGAAGACGGAGCACAGCACCAGAATCGGCGATCTCGCCAAGACGTCCAAGGAGGCCGAGCCGAAGGTTCAGGAGTGGCTCGCCGTCCTGGCTCGCTGCTTCCAACTGCAGGACGCGATCGCCGTGCTCGAACTCGACCGGGTGCTGGACACCTCTCCGGAGGAGCTGGACCGGCATCGCCTCGGGCTTCGGGCCGCACGGCGGAACCGGCTGGATCTCATCTCACGGAGCACCGGGCGTCTGATGGCCCGCATGGAAGCGGCCGCCGGCACGGCCAACGCGAAGGTGTTGCTGCATCCGACCGCGTCCCGGGCCGTGGTGCAGTCGAGCGACCAGGTCGCGATCGCCGTCGTCGACTTCCACGGGCGGCTCGGGATCGAGCGCGACCGGCGGTCGTTGGAAGCGAGACGATGGGTGGACGCGGCCGCGGAGGTGCGGGACAAGGTGCTCGAGACGGGGGCGGAGGTGCGGGACAAGGTGCTCGAGACGGGAGCGGAGGGCGTCGATGTCGCCAGGCAGCTCGGTAACGAGACCCTCGACCGGGCCAGATCGGTGACGGGCAGGCTCTCCAGCGGGATCGCCGAGCGGGCGCTCCGCCGCCGCGGGGACGACGGGCGAGCCTGAGGGAGCGCCGGTCGCCGGCCACCTGAGCTCTCATCCGGCGCCTCCGCGACACTGCGCCGCCGGTGGGAGGCGGATCAGTACGCCACGGTGAAGCGGGTCCGGTGGTGGCGCGGCCGTTCGGCCTCGTCCAGCAGCGCCACCGCGAGGTCCTCCATCGAGATGCGGGACTCGCCGTCGGCGTCGACGACGAGTTCGTCGGCGCCCACGCGATACCGGCCGGTCCGGGCGCCGGGGACGAGCACGTCGGCCGGGCTCAGGTAGGCCCAGTCCGCGGTGGTGTCGGCCCGGCAGGCCGCCAGCTGGGCGACGCACGCCGACGCGATGGGCAGCAGGAAGGACGGGTAGCCCGGCCGGTCCATCAGCGGGCCGCCGCCCTCGACGGTCAGGCTGCCCGCGCCGCCGACGAGCAGCAGGCGCACGCCGGTCTTGGCGCATGCCGCGAGCAGCGTGGTGGCGACCGCGACCAGCTCGCCCTCGGCGCCGGGGGCCGGGCAGGTCGCCGTGATCGCCAGGTCCTGCCCGGCGATCGACGCGACGACGTCGTCCATGTCGGTCGCGTCCCCGGTACGCACGCGCACCCCACCGTCGACCCCGCCGGGCAGCCCGGCGAGCCGCACCGCGGTCCTGGCCACGGCAGTCACCTCGTGTCCGCGGGACACGGCCTCGGCGACCACACGCCTGCCCACGTTCCCCGTCGCGCCGAACACCGTGATGCGCATGCTGTTACTCCCTCTCGATCCGGGTGGTTGCCGTGGCGGTAACCTTGCGGTGTGCCCGATCATGTGGACCACGTTCTGCAGCAGTGGGCCCATGCCCGCCCCGACCTGGACGTGTCTCCGATGGCGGTCTTCGGCCGGCTGTCGCGGCTGACCCAGCTCGTCAACAACGAGCTGCGCCGCACGTTCGCCGAGCACGACCTGGACCCCTCGTCGTTCGACGTCCTGGCCACCCTCCGCCGTGGCGGCCGGCAGGCCCCGGCCGAGCTGATGCGCTCAGCCATGATCACTTCCGGGGCGGTCACCCAGCGCCTCGACCGGCTGGAGGCGCGGGGCCTGGTGACCCGGACGCCGAGCGACGTCGACGGCCGCGGTGTCCACGTCGATCTGACCGAGGCGGGCCGCGAGCTCATCGACCGCGCCCTGCCCGACCACGTGGACACCGAACGGCGCCTGCTCGCCGGGCTCACCCCCGCCCAGCGGGAGAACCTGGCCGAGACTCTCAGGCAACTGCTGGTCTCGCTGGGCGACGAGCGGGCGTCCTAGACCCGCTTGGCGCCGGACACCACGAGCGACGTCAGGACCACGAGCCCCGCGGCGACCCACAGCACGCCGGTCACGGCGACCGCGCCCACGATGAGGCTGGCGAACAGCGCTCCCAGGGCGATCGCCAGGTTGAACATGCAGGTGTTGAGCCCGGTGGCGGCCTCGACGCCCTGCGGCGCCGCCTTGATGATCCAGGTCTGCACGCTCACGGGCAGGCCGCCGAACGCGAAACCCCACGCGATCAACAGGATCGACCCGGTGACCGCGTTGCCGCCGAGGAACGGGAACGCCGCCAGGACGACCGCGAGCGCGACGCTGACCACGACGATCGTGCCGCGCACGTTGCGGCCCGCCCACGAGCCGGCGATGAGGTTGCCGGCCATCCCGGCCACGCCGTACGCCAGCAGCAGCGGGCCGACGAACGTCGCGTCCACACCGGAGACGTCCTGCAGGATCGGGCTCACGAACGTGAAGGCGCCGTAGTGCCCGGACACCAGCAGGAACGTGGCGATGACGCCGATCCGGACGGCGGGCGTGCGCAACTGCTCGCCCAGCGTGCGCAGCCGGACGGGCTCGGTCGCCGGCATCCGCGGCAGCAGCACGGCCAGCGCGATCACCAGCAGGAGCGCGATCGCGGCGACCACGCCGAAGGCGACGCGCCAGCCGGTGAGCTCGCCGACGAGCGTGCCGGCGGGGACGCCGAGGACGTTGGCGGCCATGGCGCCGAAGAAGATCAGCGAGGTGGCCCTGGCGACGTGCGCCTCGGGGACCAGGCGGACGCCGAGGCCCGCGGCGAGCGCCCAGAACCCGCCGATGCTGACGCCCACGAACAGCCGCGCCACCATGAGCACGGCGTACGTGGGGGTCAGCGCGGACACGACGTTGGCCACCAGCGCCAGCAGGATCAGGCCGAGCAGGACCACCCGCCGGTCCAGCCCCCGGATCGCCACGGGCAGCAGCGGGGCGGTGACGGCGGCGACCAGACCGGACACGGTCACCATGAGACCGACTTCGCCGTCGGTGACGTTCAGGCCGCCGCCGATGGCCGTGAGCAGGCCCATGGGCAGGTTCTCGACGGTCACCACCAGGAAGGTCCCCAGCGCGACGGCGATCACCGCGAGCCAGTTCTTGATGGGCACGCGATCCGGTCTGCCGGCTTCGGCGGAGACGGACTCGATGACGGTCATCTGGTTCCTCCTGTGCGCGTGGCCCGGTCCGGGCAGGGGAGAGCGGACGTTCGTGCGTCGGCTGGGCAACTTCGCTTAGCACTAAGTGACTTTAGCTTAGTGCTAAGCGATTGACCAGAGGGGCCGGTGACGGCACCCGGCGGCATGTGGCGGTACGGGCGGGCGCGCGATCCGGCGATCGCGCGCCGGAGGGCGGGGAGCCGCGCCGGCGGATGATCCGGGGAGAGCGATTGTCCGTGGCGCATTGTCACCACCGCCGTTTCTCGCGCGTGCTCTGGGCACTCCGAAACGGAGGCTAGTTCCGCGTTTTCCGCCGGGTCAACGAAAGTCGTCCACGATGCGGGGCGAGCCGTTTTCCGGTAGGGGTCGAGTGGGGTTGGCCGCCGTATTTCCCCGCCCGGCTCTGGGGCACCCGAAAAGTCCGCAGGTGTCCAGGATTGTCCTGACATGCTTATGGGGCTGCTAGGGGTTGTGAGAAAAGTGCGCCGCGGCCAATTCTGAATACGCCTCGCCAGGCCAGAGTATTCGCGCCGCAGCTGATCCGGCGCGAAAGGCCGAACTGTCGCGGGCAGCTCAATGCCATCGTTCGTGGCCGATTGCAATTCGTTTCCGACCGAGGCCGCTAAGGCCGGTTCGAAAGGCGGGTCAACATGCAGGGACTTATTCAGGTGGCCGGTGTCATCGACCAGGCCGAGGCGGACCTCATCCGCGAGGAGGGCGCGGACTGGCTCGGCTTCGCCCTGCGGCTGCCGGCGAAGAACGAGGACCTGTCCGAGGAGGACGCCGCGGCGATCGTCAAGGAGATCCAGCCGGAGCACAGGGGTGTCGTGATCACCTACCTGACCGACGCCGAGGAGATCAAGACCTTCTGCGCGGAGCTCGGCGTCACCGCGATCCAGCTGCACGGCGACGTGACGGGCGAGGAACTGCGGAAGCTGCGGCGCATCGCCCCCGACCTGTACGTGCTCAAGAGCCTCGTGGTCAAGCAGGACAACCTCGACGAGCTGGCCACGATCGTGGACGAGGCGGCCGAGTGGGTCGACATGTTCATCACCGACACCTTCAACCCGGCCACCGGTGCCAAGGGCGCCACCGGTCTGCTGCACGACTGGTCGATCAGCGCGGAACTGGTCCGGATCTCGCCCAAGCCGCTGATGCTCGCCGGCGGGCTGAACCCGGACAACGTCGCCGCCGCGATCGCGGAGGTCCGCCCGGCCGCCGTCGACGCGCACACCGGACTGGAGGACCCGGTCACCCGCCGGAAGGACCGGCTGAAGGTGCGCAAGTTCGTCGACGAGGCCCGCAGGGCCTTCGCCGAGCTGCAGGCGGGTGAGAAGGCATGACGATCACGACAGCGACCACGACCGGGCCGGCGCTCGACACCGTGCACCTGCTGCCGCAGACCAGGCAGCTCCGGGCGCTGCACACGATCATCCGGGACCGGCACGCCGACCCGGAGCGCTTCGTCACCACGTCGGGCCGGATCATCCGCCAGCTCATCGAGACGGCCCTGGACCTCCTGCCGTACGAGCCGTTCGACGTGCAGACCCCGGTGGGGCGCACCTACCACGGCCTGCGGCCGGCCACCGGGATCTGCGGGGTGTCCGTCCTGCGCGCCGGGGAGAGCATGGAGCACGAGCTGCGGGCGATGTCGCCGGGAGTGCGGATCGGCAAGATCCTGATCCAGCGCGACAAGGTGACGAAGCTGCCGCGGTTGTACTACTCCGCGCTGCCCGCGGACATCGACCGGCGGAGCGTGCTGCTGCTGGACCCGATGCTGGCCACCGGCGGGACCGCGCTGGCCGCCGTCGAGGTGCTGCTCGGCCACGGGGTCGCCGTGGACGACATCGTCTTCGTCACCCTGCTGTCGGCGCCGGAGGGCATCGACGCGGTCCACGCGCGTCACCCGAACCTGCGGATCGTGACCTCGGCCATCGAGGAACGGCTGAACGAGAACGCCTACATGATCCCCGGCATCGGCGACTTCGGCGACCGGTACTTCGGCACCGACATCACACGATGAACGCCGGCGCCGCGTGATCGGCGCGGCCGGCGTCTCGCCGCCGGTCATCCGGCCCACGGCCGCGCCGGGCGCGGCCGTGGCCGCCACGGCGCCGAGGGCCGCGGCTTCCCACCAACTCTTGTCCGCTCATCGCAGGGGGAGGAAATGACCACCACTCCAGTCACTGAGGCGAGGCGGGAATCACCCGAGGACGTCTGTCTTCCCGATCTGCTCGACGCACAGGCCCGGACGCGCCCGGACGACACGGCGGTCGTCTGCGGGGACCGGCGGCTGAGCTTCCGCGAGCTCGCGGAGGGCGGCGCGGCCCTCGGCGGGCACCTGCGGGAGCTCGGCGTGGACCTCGACGAATGTGTGGGGCTGTTCGTCGAACCGTCGATCGACCTGATGGTCGGGGTGTGGGGCATCCTGCGGGCCGGCGGCGCCTACCTCCCGCTGTCCCCCGAATATCCGGAAGAGCGCCTCCGCTACATGATCGAGGACGCCGGCGTGCGGGTCGTCGTCACGCAGGACGAGCTCGTGGCCAGGCTGACCGAGCTGGCGCCCGCCGGGACGAGGATCGTCACCCTGAAGGACGCGGCGCGGCCCGCGGGCTCGCCCGGGGGCGACCGTCACCCGGGCCTCCGGCCGGGCAACCTCGCGTACGTCATCTACACCTCCGGCAGCACCGGCAAGCCGAAAGGGGTGATGATCGAGCACCGCAGCATCGTCAGCCAGATGCGGTGGCTGCGGGCCGGCTACGGGATCGGCCACGACAAGACCGTCCTGCAGAAGACGCCGATGAGCTTCGACGCGGCGCAGTGGGAGATCCTCGCGCCGGTCTGCGGCTCGGTGGTCGTCGTGGGCCCGCCGGGGGTCTACCGGGACGCCGAGCGGCTGATCGAGGTCATCAGGACGCACGACGTCACCACGCTGCAGTGCGTCCCGACGCTGCTGACCGCGCTCGTGGACACCGAGGAGCTGCACGGCTGCACGTCGCTGACGCAGGTCTTCACCGGCGGAGAGGTCCTGTCCAAGACGCTGGCGACGAGCTTCTTCGACACCCTGCCGGGGTGCGAGCTGGTCAACCTGTACGGCCCCACCGAATGCACGATCAACTCCTCGGCGTACACGGTGGACCGGGCGAGCGTCGGCGAGGGCCCGCACGCGATCTCGATCGGCGCGCCGGTCGACCGCACCGACTACCACATCCTCGACCTGGGCGGGTCGCCGGTGGCCGTCGGCGAGATCGGCGAGTTGTTCATCGGCGGCGTCCAAGTCGCCCGCGGCTACCTGCACCGGCCCGAGCTGACCGCGGAGCGGTTCGTGGACAACCCGTTCGGCGAGGGCAGGTTGTTCAGGACCGGCGACCTCGCGTACTGGAACACCGACGGCACCGTCCAGTTCGTCGGCCGCGCGGACAACCAGATCAAGCTGCGCGGGTTCCGGGTCGAGCTGGACGAGATCAAGCTGGCGATCGAGACCCACGACTGGGTCAAGCACGCCGCGGTCATCGTCAAGGACGACCCGCGCACCGGATTCCAGAACCTGATCGCCTGCGTCGAGCTGAATCCCAAGGAAGCGGCGCTGATGGACCAGGGCAACCACGGAGCCCACCACCAGTCCAAGGCGAGCAGGCTCCAGGTCAGGGCGCAGCTGTCCAACCCCGGGGTCCGGGACGCCGCGGAGCTCGACGGCAGGCCGGTCGTCGACCTGCCGGGCAGGCAGGCGACCGCGCGGCAACGCGCACTGGCCTTCGCCCGCAAGACCTACCGGTTCTACGAGGGCGGGGAGGTCGGCCGGGGCGACATCCTGAAGCTGCTGGCCAGGCGGGCCGAGGGCGCGGACTCCCGCGGCCTGGACACCCTCGGCCTGGCGGAGCTCGGCGAGATCCTGCGGCACTTCGGGCAGCACATCAGCGAGGAGCGCCTGCTGCCGAAGTACGCCTACGCCTCGCCCGGGGCGTTGTACGCGACCCAGCTGTACCTCGAGATCACCGGGTTGGACGGCCTGCGGCCGGGCTACTACTACCACCACCCGGTGCTCCACCGGCTCGTGCTGATCGGGCCGGCCGAGGAAGGGCCGCAGCCGCGGGTGAAGGTGCACTTCGTCGGCAAGAAGCGGGCGATAGAACCGGTCTACAAGAACAACATCCGCGAGGTCCTGGAGATCGAGACCGGCCACATGGTCGGCCTGTTCGAGGAGGTGCTGCCCGGGCACGGCCTGGACATCAGGGCCCTGGAGTACGCGCCGGCCACGAAGGACCACCTGGACTGCGCCGACGAGGACCACTACCTCGGCACGTTCGAGCTGGTCCCGTACGCGGGGCCGCGCCCGGACGACGTCGACCTCTACGTCCAGGCGCATCCCGGCAGGGTCCCCGACCTGCGGGCGGGCCAGTACGCCTACGAGAACGGGCGGCTGCGCCTGATCTCCGACGAGCTCATCCTCAAGAAGCAGGTCATCGCGATCAACCAGCAGGTCTACGACCGGGCCTCGATCGGCGTCTCGGTGGTCAGCAGGAACGACGAGGACTGGCTGCGCTACATCGACCTGGGCCGCACGCTGCAGCACCTGTCGATGAACGACGTCAACATCGGGTTCATGTCGTCCGGATACAGCTCGAAGTCCGGCGACGCCCTGCCCTCGGCGCGCCGGATCGACGGCATCCTGCGCTCGGTCGGCCGGCCCACCGGGCCGTCCTACTTCTTCATCGGCGGCCGCGTGAGCGACGAGCAGCGGTTGAGCGAGGGGATGAAGGAGGACCTGGTCCACATGAAGGGGCCGGCGGAGATGATCAGGGACGACCTGATCAACTTCCTGCCGGACTACATGATCCCGAACAAGGTCGTCGTGCTGGACCGGCTCCCGTTCACGGCGAACGGCAAGATCGACATCAAGGCGCTGGCCGGGTCCGAGGCGACGAACGTGGACAACGACGACCGGCCGTACGTCGCACCGCGGACCATGACGGAACGCCGGATCGCCGACCTGTGGAAGAAGGCGATGAAGCGGGAGACCGTCTCGGTGGAGGACGACTTCTTCGCCTCCGGCGGGAACTCGCTCATCGCCGTCGGGCTGATCAACAAGATCAACCGGGAGTTCTGCGGCTCGCTGCCCCTCCAGGTGCTGTTCGAGTGCCCCACGATCGAGAAGCTCGCCCGCAGGCTCGACGGACGCGGCTCCGAGGCGTGCTCCCGGCTGGTGCCGCTGCAGCGGGAGGGCGCGGGCCGGCCCGTCTACTGCTGGCCCGGCCTCGGCGGCTACACGATGAACCTGCGCACGCTGGCCGCCAGGATGGGCGCCGCCCGGCCCTTCTACGGCGTCCAGGCGTACGGGATCAACCCCGAGGAGATTCCGTACGCGACCATCAGTGAGATGGCGGCCGAGGACGTCAAGGCGATCCGGCGGGTGCAGCCGTCCGGGCCGTACACGTTGTGGGGCTACTCCTTCGGCGCGCGCGTCGCGTTCGAAGCCGCCTACCAGCTGGAGCAGGCCGGCGAGCGGGTGGAGCACCTGTTCCTGATCGCGCCGGGCTCGCCGAAGGTCCGCTCCGCCGCCGCGCCCGGGCACGAGCGCGAGGCCGGCTTCGGCAACGAGGCGTACGTGACGATCCTCTTCTCGGTCTTCGCGGGCACGATCACCGGGCCGCTGCTGGAGCGGTGCCTGGCCGAGGCCGTGGACGAGGAGAGCTTCGCGGCCTTCGTCCACCGCAGCTTCCCCGACCTGGACATCGACCTGGTGCGCCGGATCATGCGCGTGGTGGCTGAGACCTTCGAGTTCAGCTACACCTTCCGCGAGCTGGCCCGGCGCCGGATCGACGCGCCGATCACCATCTTCAAGGCCAGGGGCGACGACTACTCGTTCCTGGAGAACAGCAGCGGCTACTCGGCGACGCCCCCGGTCGTCGTCGACCTGGAAGCCGATCACTACGGCCTGCTCAAGGAGCCGGACATCGACGAGCTGGCCGGAGCCATCGGGGATCGTCTCGGGACCCACCGTAAGGAGATCATCATGCCGCACGTCAGCATCAAGCACTTTCCCGTCCCCCTCACCGAGCAGCAGCACTCCGACCTGGTCGCGGCCGTGACCAAGGCGATGACGAGCGCCTTCGGCTGCGAGGAGGGCTCGGTGTCGATCATCCTGGAGCCGGTCGCGCAGGAGCAGTGGGACGAGAAGGTCTACATCCCGGAGATCCTCAACCAGAAGCACAAACTGAACAAGCTGCCGAACTACGGCCCGGCCGCGGCGAACTGAGGGGCCGGCGATGACCAGGGAGCACGGACGCATCCCGCTGGTCTACAGCGAGGAGGTCGCGGACGCCCTCGCCGAGGGCCGGCCGGTGGTGGCGCTGGAGTCGAACGTCATCACGCACGGCCTGCCCTATCCGGACAACGCCGCCACCGCGCGGAAGGTCGAGGACGCGGTGCGCGCCGGGGGTGCGGTCCCGGCCACGATCTGCGTCGAGGGCGGCCGGTTCAGGGTCGGCATGACGGACGAGGACGTCGAGCGGTTCGCCTCGACCCCCGGCATCCCCAAGGTCAGCAGCCGGGACCTGCCGGTGATCCTCGCCCAGGGCGGGCTCGGCGCGCTGACGGTGGCCAGCTCGGTGGTGGCGGCCGAGTTGGCCGGCATCCCGTTCTTCTCGTCGGCCGGCATCGGCGGCGTGCACCGGGGCGCGGAGAAGACGATGGACGTCTCCTCCGACCTGATCCAGTTCACCCGGTCGAAGGTGGCGGTCGTCTGCGCCGGGGCCAAGAGCATCCTCGACCTGGGCCTGACGCTGGAGTTCCTGGAGACCCACTGCGTGCCGGTGGTGTCGTACCGGTCGGACGACTTCCCCGCGTTCTACTGCGTGTCCAGCGGCTTCCGCAGCCCGCAGCGGCTGGACGACGAGCAGGTGATCGCGCGGGCGGTGGAGAACCACTGGGCGCTGGGCAACCGCAGCTCTTTCCTGATCACCACGCCGGTGCGGGAGGAGGACGCGATCGACGCGTCCGAGGTGGACGCCGCCATCGCCGGCGCGATGGCCGCGGCCGACCGGGACGGCGTCCGCGGCAACGCGATCACGAAGTACCTCATGCGCGCCGTGGACGCGGCCACCGAGGGCAGGTCGTCCAGGGCGAACATGTCCGTGCTCGTCAGCACGGCCGAGGTCGGCGGCCGGCTGGCCGCGGCCCACGCGCGGTACCTGCGGGAGACCGACTGATCCGCCGCAGACCGCCCCGGAGCCCCGAAGGCTCCGGGGCGGTCCGCTGTGCCGGGGCCGCACGAACCGGAAATCAATGGCGCTCGGGGCATAGCGCCGGAGCCGGTTCGCGCGATAGAAACGTCCCACACATTTTTCAGGGCTTGATGTAAGTCAGGCTCGCGGAGAGAGCGCTCTCTCGCTGCGTGACGCAGCGGAAAGGACGACCCGTATGACGACCCAGACTCCTGGAACCGGGAGTCCCACCGGGCGGCGCCCCGGCCGCCGGCTGATCGGCCGGGCGTTCACGGCCGGTCTCGTGCTGACGACCGCCGTCGTGACGGCGGGAGCGACGGCCGCCACCGCCGCACCGGTCCATGGAGACCACGGCAACCACGGCAACCACGGAAACCCGGGGGCCGTCGACCTCGGGCCGAACGTCACCGTCTTCGACCCGAGCATGCCCGTCGACCAGATCCAGGCGACCCTGGACGCGGCGCACGCCGCCCAGGTCGACAACGAGATGGGCACCGAGCGCCACGCCTACCTCTTCAAGCCCGGCACGTACGGCACCGCCGAGCGCCCGCTTCAGATCAAGGTCGGCTACTACACCGAGATCGCCGGTCTGGGCGCCTCGCCCACCGACGTCGTCGTCAACGGCAAGATCGAGGTCTACAACCGCTGCCTGGAGAACAACGGCACCGGCAACTGCCTCGCGCTCGTCAACTTCTGGCGCACGCTGTCGAACCTCTCGATCAACGTCAACGCGGCGGGCCAGGACGGCTGCCGCCAGTCGGCGAACTTCTGGGCCGTCTCCCAGGCGGTCTCCATGCGCCGTCTCAACGTCACCGGCGGCACCCTGTCGCTGATGGACTACTGCACGGCCGGCCCGCAGTACGCCAGCGGCGGCTTCATCGCCGACTCCCGGCTGCCGTCCGTCACGAACGGCTCCCAGCAGCAGTGGCTGACCCGCAACACCGAGGTCGCCGGGTGGTCCAACGGCGTGTGGAACCAGGTCTTCTCGGGCGTCGTCGGCGCGCCGGACGAGTCCGGCTTCCCGGACCCGCCCTACACCACGATCGAGAACACCCCCCTCAGCCGGGAGAAGCCCTACCTGTTCACCGACGCGCAGGGCAGGCTCGGTGTCCGTGTGCCGGACGCCAGGAAGAACACGCGCGGCGTCTCCTGGGCCGACGGCATGACGCCGGGCCGTACGGTGCCGCTGTCCGACTTCTTCGTCGCGAAGCCGTCCGACTCGGTGCAGGCCATCAACAGCCAGCTCGCGCGTGGCAAGAACCTGCTGCTCACGCCGGGCGTGTACGACATCGCGCGGAGCATCGAGGTCAAGCGGCCCGGCACGGTGGTCCTCGGCATCGGGCACGCCACGCTCACCGCCGTACGCGGTGCGGTCCCGATCGACGTCGCCGACGTCCCCGGCGTGATCGTCGCGGGGGTCACCGTCGACGCGGGCACGCAGAAGTCGCCGGTCCTGCTGCGGGTGGGCAAGGAACACGGCGAGCACGGCGGCCACCGGGCGCCGGCGGACGACCCGACGACCCTGTCCGACGTGTACTTCCGGGTCGGCGGCCCGCACGTCGGCAAGACCGAGACCGCTCTCGAGGTCAACAGCGACAACGTGCTCATCGACCACACCTGGGTGTGGCGCGCCGACCACGGCGTCGAGGGCTTCACCGACACGCAGCGCTGGAACACCAACATCGGCCGCTACGGCGCCGTCATCAACGGCGACCGCGTGACGGCGACCGGCCTGTTCGTGGAGCACTTCCAGCGCTACAACACGGTCTGGAACGGCGAGGACGGCACGACGATCCTCTACCAGAACGAGCTGCCGTACGACCCGCCCACCCAGGCCGACTGGATGAACGGCAAGGTCGAGGGCTACGCCGGCTACAAGGTCGGCGACCGGGTGAAGAGGCACAACCTCTATGGCGCGGGCGTCTACGTCTTCAACCAGAACAACCCGCAGATCCACACCGAGAACGGCTTCGAGGTCCCGCAGACCCCGGGCGTGCGGCTGCACCACATCATGACGGTCAACCTCAACGCCGGGACGATCGACCACGTCGTCAACGGCGTCGGCGACGCGGCCGACACGACCAAGGTCGGCGTGCCGCAGTACATCGCGGACTACCCCGCCAAGTAGCCGGTGGGCCGGAGTCCCCGCGACTCCGGCCCATCCCTTTCACCGGTCGTCGCCGGACTCGCAGCGCCGCTTGAGGCCCTCCGCCTCCGTGCGTACGTACCTGCGGGTGCGGCCGCCGACCAGCAGGCCCATCAGCGGCGCCAGCGGTCCGGACTGGACGATCCCGAGCACGACCGACACCCCGCCGTCCCGGGGCGTGAGCACGTGCGTCCCGAGCGTGGTCACGCCCCCGCCGGCCGCCTGCCAGGCGAAGGACCGGCCTTCGGTGAACTCCGTCACCTGCCAGACCATCGAGGGAAGCCCCGGCTGCTTGATCCGTACGCGGCCGCCGAGGTGCAGCGGGCCGTCCCCGAGATGCTCCACCGTGGTCATGGTGGGCGTGAACTCGGGCCATCTGACGACGTCCGCCATGACCCGCCAAACCCGCTCCGCGGAGGCGTCGATGTCGACGCCCGTCTCGAACCGCATGTCAGCTATCACTCCTTCGCCCGCCGGGGGATCTCCCGCGCGGTGCCGGTGGTCGACGTGGGCGCCGGGGTTGATCGGCACGGCGACCACGTAATCGCACATGTGTCCCACTTCGCAATGTGATCCGGGAAGCGCCCGCCGCCCAACTGCCCGCCGTTCCTGCCGAACTGCTAGGTCCTCGGGTGCGGCGCCGTCACCGTCGTAGTCAGGGGTTGTCGTGTCGAATATCGTGGTGGCGCTCGTCTGCGCCATCGGTCCGGTGTGCGTGCTGAACCTCGTCTTCACCGTGGGGACGGCCCGGCGGCTGCGTGCCTCCGCCTTCTCCGTGGGGTGCGGGGCGTGCGAGGAGCGCCTGCCGGAGTTCGTCCGGTTCGCCGAGACCTTCCCGGGAGGCCGGGAGCGGGTGCCGGCCCTGGTGGTCGGCACCGACGGCGTCGCCGAGAAGCTCGCGCGGCTGTCGGCTGGGAGGCCGGCCCGCTGTTCACCGCCGCGTGCGTCACGCTCACGCTGCCGACCGCGCCGGCGCCGGTGGTGACGGCCTGACTGACCAAGCTGGTGCTGGACGCGATCGCCACGCCCTCGGGTCGCTCGTGGCCGGTGTCGCGTCATCCCTTCGCGGTCGACCGACGGGAGAGGGCGCCGTCCTGCGGGCGGTTCCCGGCGACGAGATGGGCGTAGACGATGACGTTGTCGCGGTAGTGCCCACGGGCGGTGTCGAAGTCCCCGCCGCACGTGATCAGGCGTAGTCCGGGGAACCCGACCATCCCGTAGACCTTGCGGGTGGGAAAGCGGTCCTTCGGCACGCGCTCCAGGGAGTCCACCTCGAAGACCACCTGGGAGCGGTCTTTCCTGGAGATCCTCACCGTGTCGCCCGGACGCAGGTCGCCGAGGCGGAAGAAGACACCGGGCCCCTCTTTCGAGTCGACGTGGCCGGCGATGACGGCGGGACCGCGGGAGCCCGGCGACGGGCCGAGCCGGTACCAGCCTGCCTCGTCGACCCTGTCGAGGGGCGGGACCTCCAGTGTCCCGTCCGGGTTCTTGCCCAGCGTCATCAGCGTGGTCCGCACGCCGATCTTCGGGATCTCCAGCATGACCGGCGGTGACGACGGCAGCGCGCGCGCCGTGGCCTTCGGCTGCGCCCGCGGGGTCGAGACGCTCACGGGAGGCGCGGGCGGCGCCGCCTGACGGTCGCCGGAGCGCCCGGCGGCGACCGCGACGGCGACCATGACGGCGACGGCGGCCGCGGACAGGACCAGGAGGACGGCGACCGTAACCCTGCCCAATTAATCACCGTTCCTGCGCCAAAAACTTCGGAACACATCCTACGTCGCCTTGATGTAAACCAGTCACTCCCGTCACGCGTGTAACCTCTTGGATGTAGTCACCGATATGCGGCGGTTTGCTGGGAGCTGGACGGTTTTAAGTGGTTCAGTCAGAAATTCTGCCCAGGCCGTCAGAGACCGCGTGCGGCCACGCGACCGATGCCGGAGGCCGCGGACACGCCGTGACGCCGGTCCATCCGGTGGACCTCGCGCAGATCCGTACGGGCCGCCATCGCGCCGTGAAGGGCGCGGACGGCAAGCGTGACCTCCCGGAGGTCGATCCCGCGCGCATGCACGTCACCGTGCTGGTCCCGGCTCACGACGAAGAGGCCCAGATCGCCGAGACGATGACGTCGCTGCACGCACAGCGGCGCAGGCCCAACCGCGTCATCGTGATCGCGGACAACTGCACCGACAGGACCGAGGACATCGCCCGCGCGCACGGCGCCGAGGTGATCAGGACGATCGGCAACCGCCACAAGAAGGCGGGCGCTCTCAATCAGGTGCTCGAAGTCCTGCTGCCCCAGCTGGGGTCCCGGCACGCCGTACTGGTCATGGACGCGGACTCGGCGCTCGATCCCGGTTTCATCCACCATGCCGTCCTCAGGATGGCCACCGGCGCACTGGCCGCGGTGGGAGGCACCTTCACCGGCAAGCCGGGCGGCGGCCTGGTGGGCATGTTCCAGCGCAACGAGTACGCGCGCTACGCCAGGGACGTGCGGCGGCTGCACGGGAAGGCGCTGGTGCTCACCGGGACGGCGACGCTTTTCCGCGCGATCGCGCTCAAGGAGGTCGTCAGGGCCCGCCGGGGCGGTCGCCTCCCCGGCCGCGACCAGGTGTACGACGTACGTGTCCTGACCGAGGACAACGAGCTCACCCTGGCGCTGCTGCACCTGAGGTTCCGCATCCTGTGTCCCGCGGAGTGCACGCTCACCACCGAGGTCATGGAGACCTGGAAGGACCTGTTCAAGCAGCGGCTGCGGTGGAAGCGGGGGGCGCTGGAGAACCTCACCGACTACGGCTGGACGCGGGTCACGTTGCCCTACTGGGGCCGTCAGCTCCTGTCGCTGGTCGGGATCGTTGTGATCTTCGCGTACCTGGGCGCCACCGCCTGGTCGATCGCGGTCACGGGCACGCTCACCTTCCATCCGCTCTGGCTGGCGGTCACGGGCGTCTTCATGGTCGAGCGGATCGTGACCGTCCGCAGCAGGGGCGCCAGGCAGATGGCTGTCGCCGCCCTGCTGTTCGTAGAAATGATCTTCGATGTCTTCCTGCAGTTAGCACAGGCGAAAGCCTTCTGGGACGCCGCATGGCGTCGGGAAAGGAAATGGTGAACATGTACAACAACCCACCCATCGGAGGCGTCGCAGCGGGCTTCGGCGGCGCGGCGCTGACCGCCCCGTTCATGGGCTGGAACGCGCTCTGGATCGCCCTGGGCCTGTTCACACTGGTTTCGGCCGCCGTGGCGGTCAAGCGGATCATCCCGAAGCGGGAGGCCTGACCCGGCGGGCGGGACGGCCCGGTCAGCCGGAGCCGGTGTCGGCGGGGTGGGCGCCGCGACCCACGGCCTGCTCGGGCCGTTCTCCGGCCCCGGTCCCGGTGCCGGCGGCGGGGGAGCCGCTTCGGCGGAGGACGGCGGCCGTCGCGACGGCGGGCACCAGGATGACCGCCGCCGCGGCGTTGACCGCGTGGAAGCCGCCGGCGGCGAGGATCGGCCCGGCCAGCGCGGCCGCCGCGGCGCCCGCGTAGTTCATGCCGGCGTCGGTGGCCCCCTGCAGCGGCACCCGTACGTGGTCCGGCGCTGCCCCGGTGAGCAGCGCCGACCCGGAGATCATCGACGCCGACCAGCCCATGCCGAGGACGGTCAGCGCGAGCGCGGTGAGTGCGCTGCCCTCGGGGGCCGACGCGGCCACGAAGCCGAGAACGACGGCCGCCACGAGCATCAGCATTCCCGCGCACGCGGTCCGGACCGCGCCGAGCCGGTCGGCCAGCCATCCGAAGACCGGGCTGAAGGCGTACATGCCGAGCACGTGCAGGCTGATCACGACGCCGACCAGCCGCAGCGACATGCCGTGATGCTGCATGTGGAGCGGCGTCATCACCATGACCATGACCATGGTCGCGTGCGCGACCGCGACGAGCACGACCGCGAACCGCGCCACGGGATGGGCCGCCGCCCACCGCAGCGCCGTCGCCGCCCCCGCCGTGCGGGAGCTGTCGGTGGCCGGGCCGGTGGCCGGCGCGGACGGCCGTACGGCGGGCCGGAGGAACAGCGCGACCACCGCGCCCGCCAGGGCGAAGGACACGACCGAGACCAGGTAGGGCCCGGCGAGGCCGGGCAGTCCGAGCCGTCTGCCGAGCCGGTCGGCCACCTCGCTGAGGTTGGGGCCGGCCACGGACCCGATCGTGGTGGCCCAGATGACGATCGACATCGTCCTGGCCCGGGCGCCGGGGGCCGCGCCGTCCGCGGCGGCGTACCGGGACTGCAGGTTCACCGCCTGGCCGACGCCGAACATGGCCAGCCCGGCCAGCAGTACGACGAGCTGGGAGACGACGGCGGCCGTGACGATCAGCATGCCGCCGAGCACGGCGATCGCGTACCCCAGGGTGAGCGAGCGGCGCCGCCCGTGCCGGGCCGCGACGCCGGCCAGCGGCACCGCGGCGACCGCCGCGCCGAGCACGCCCGCGGCCTGGCCCAGACCCGCGACTGCCGTGCCGCCGATCCGCTCCACGAGCAGCCCCCCGACCGCGAAGCCGGAGGCGACCGCGACCCCGCCGAGCAGGTTGCCGGTGACGAGGATCCCGATGCCGCGCGGGCCGGACTTTTGCCCGCCGGAGTGGTCGCGGCTCATCGTCCGGACCCGCCGGATGTCCTCGCCTGTCTCCCGGCGCACTCGCCGCCGTCTACGCCCACCACCCGGAACCACCTTTCCGCCGCGCCCTGTCCGGATGGCTCCGGAAAGCGGCATCTGATGATAAGTCCGGCGTGTGGTGATGCTCATCGGTTTATTCGCCCACTGGTGACCCAGGGGAAGTCACCGAACGAAGTGGTATCCGGAAAGGGCACCGCCCTCCTCGCCGTGACGGACGAGGAGGGCGGGCTTCGAGCGGTTTTTCGCCGTAACCACACCGGGCGGCTTTTCTGGCGATGAGCCGCGGGGTTGCGCCTGACATGGCAGGCGCTTGCCACGAAGCCTTTCATACCGAGGTCAAACGCTCGATGCGGCCCGGTGCAACAAACCGCCCTGATCACACAAAGGCCGCATGCGTCACCGCCGGACTCCCGTTCCGGTGAAACGCGTTTGGGCAAATTCTTCTTGAGGCTCCGCGTGAATGCGAATGACCTCGCGTACGCCGCCCTACGGTTGGGGCCATGCAGCGACAGCCCTACGTGAAACGGCGGCGGTCACGCCTCTCCTACCAGCTGACCTACGCTCTACGTCACCCCGGCAAGGTCTGGCCGCACCTGCGGCGGATGACCCGCGACGCGCGGCTGAGGGCGACGACCGCCGACCACGTGTCCTACTACCGCGAGGTCATGCGCGCCGACATCGCGGAGATGAGCGCCGACGGTGCGATCGGCAGCCACGGCAGGGAGAGCTGGCTGCGGATCGGCAAGATGCAGTTCGACTACCTGCGCGCACACGGCCTCGCGCCGCGCGACCGCGTCCTCGACATCGGCTGCGGCAACCTGCGCCTCGGCTGGCGGCTGATCGAGTATCTGGAACCGGGCCACTACTACGGCGTCGACATCTCGCCCGAGATCCTGCTCGCCGCCGCGGACACGGTCGCCCGGCGCGGGCTGCAGTCACGGCTGCCGCACCTGACCGTGGTGGACGACCTCACCTTCGCCTTCCTCCCCGACGAGCACTTCACCGTGATCCACGCGCACAGCGTGTTCTCCCACAGCCCGATCGAGGTGATCGACGAGTGCCTCCGGCACGTCGGCCGCATCCTGCACCCGGACGGGTTCTTCGACTTCACCTTCGACCGCACGGAGAAGGCCGAGCACCACGTGCTGCGTGAGGACTTCTACTACCGGACGGAGACGCTCGTGAACCTCGCCGAGCGGTACGGCCTCACGGCGAGGTTCATGGACGACTGGGAGCGGACCCGGCACAAGCAGTCCAAACTACGCGTCACACGCTGAGACCGGTGGCTACAGCGTCGAGCAGACCGTGCCGTTCAGGCGGAAGACCGTGGGGGAGGGGTAGGCCCCCTCGTTGGCGCCGACGAATCCGAGGGTGACGGATCCGCCCGCCGGAATCGTCCTGGTCTGCTCGTTGGGCACGACCCGCACGTCCTGACCCTCTGATGTCCACGTGCCGCCCTGCCCGCTGCTGACGCGTTCCCCGGCGGCCGGGAAGCGGAACGCCAGCGTCCAGTCGGACACGTCGTCCGCGCCGCGGTTGGTGACGGTGACCGTGGCGGTGAAGCCCCGTCCCCATCCCTGCGTCACCCGGTAGCGGACCGCGCAGGCGCTGTCCTGCGGCGTGGGTGCGGTGAAGGTCACCGGCGCGGACGGCCGCGACAGCCGTCCGGCCCGGTCCCTGGCCAGCACGTTGAGCGTGTAGGAGGCGCCGGGCTCCAGGCCGCGCAGCGTCAGCGAGGTGCCCCGGGTCGTGCCCAGCGGGACGCTGTCCGTGCCCGTCTGCCGGTACACCTCGTACCTGTCCGCGGCGGGACCGGCCGGAGGCCAGCTCACCGTGACGCCGCCGGGAACGGCGCGCGCCGTCGGCGTTCCCGGGGCCGGCGCGGGCTTGGGGCCCTTCGCCGCCCGCACCGTCATCGTCGTGATCGAGTACGGCGGAAGCGTCCGGGTGTACGCGTCGCCCTGCTCGGCCCGGACGAGCGCGGTGGCCCCCCGGGTAAAGGTGTGCGTCACCGGGCTCCGGCCGGAGGGGGTGAACCCGGTGTAGCGGAGCCGTACGGGATAGGCGGTGCCCGGATCCTTGTTGATCATCACGACGGCCAGGTCGCCGTCGGCCTGCCGTACGGCGTGCACGGCCACCTTCGGCCGGCTGGAGCCGGCCCTGACCAGGCTGTCTCCCGGTTCGGCGGCCGTCTGGAGGATCTCGATGCCGTGGTAGGCGGGGAACGGCGTGTTGAGCGGCGGCTCGCAGACGCCGTCGGCGCACTGGCCGAGCGACAGGAAGCCGATGTCCTGGTAGTCGGTCTCGCCGTCGATCGTGCTGACCTTCTCCAGTGTGTTGTGGGTGTCGAACCAGTCCACGGTGAAGACGCCGTTCTCCAGCGCGGTCAGGTAGGTGTCGGCGGCGAACAGCCCGGCCGCGTGGGTGTTGCGCCCGATGTTGGAGGCGACCTCGGTCAGCGCGAGCGGGACGTCGCGCCCGCCCAGGGCGGCGACGTCGGCCCGCACCTGGGCCAGCATCTCGGCGAGCCCCGGCGGAGAGGCCAGCAGCTTGACGACGTCGCCGGTGGTGTCCGGGATGCTCGTGCCCGGATACCAGTGGACGGTGAAGAAGTCGACCTCGGGTGCCACCACGGGGATGACCGTGTGGTTCCAGTTCGCCGAGTCGCCGGCGGCGACCACGCCGTCCGGCCAGCTCCCGGGGATCGTGAGCACCGCCCCGATCTTGATCGTGGGATCGACGGCCTTCATCGCGCGGACGAACTCCAGGGTGTTGCGGGCGTACGCCGCGGGGCTCTTGTCCGCGTGGTCGTCGGCCTCCCAGGTGGCGCCGTAGTGGCCGTTGCCGTAGAGCTCGTTGCCGATCTCCCAGTACTTCACGCCGTACTTCTTGGTGACGTTGGCGTACCGGACCCACCCGGCCGCCTCCTCCGGGGTGCCGGTGCCGTAGTTGGCGATCACGATGGCCTGCGCGCCGGCCTTCCTGACCGTGCCCATGAACGCGTCGAATTCCGTGTTCGGCGCCACGGTCCCGCCCGGCACCGTGTGGGTCTCCCAGTGGTAGAGGTCGCCGTACGACCCGCCGGGGTACCGCACCGCGGCGATGCGCGCCCGTTTGTACAGCCGCGCCACCTCCGGGTCGTTCATGTGGGAGTCCCAGACGGCGGCGTTCGCGCCGTACGCCGCCTCGTGGACGGTGCCGAGCCCGGCGTGCGCGTCGACCGAGACCTCGACGACGTCTCCCGGCGAGGGCGGCGGACTCTGGGCGGGGTCCGCCGCCGCGAGCAGGGAGGCGGCCAGGACCGCGGCGAGCGGGACGGCCAGTGCTCTTCGCATCGATCGCTCCGGGGTCGAAGGGGGACCGGTTCGTGAAGTCAGGTCCCGACGATCACCCGTGACGATCTCCCGGGTCAAGTGCGCGGCGCATCACCCCTGATCAGCGCGCATGGTTCTTTCATCGGCGGTCTCCCGTCGTGCCCTCGGTCAGTGTGTCGGCGAGATAGGCGCCGAGGTCGGGACGGCCGGGGGCGAGCACGTGCCGCACCCACGCGTCGCGTTCGTGCAGGATCGGCGGCAGCTCCCAGACACAGCCGATGAGCGGGCGGTCCGGCCGGATGAAGTGGGTGGGATCCCGATCGGGGCAGCCGAGCGCGGGCTGACCGGCCACCGCGTTGCCGTAGTGCAGGGCGTTGTCCCACGCCCAGGTGTAGGCGTTGATGTAGGCCCCGTCGTCCCCACCCCTGTGGAGGACGACGAAGGCGGCCGGGGGCGTGCCGTCCGGTTCGGGCAGCAGCTCGGGCAGGACGGCGTACGCCGCCTTCTCGACCTCGGGGGCGATGCCGGCCGGGTCGGCGGTGACGTGGTAGCGCTTGACGTGGTAGCCGCTCACCTGAATCGGGGGCGGCACGAACAGCAGTTTCTCCGCGAAAGCCATGCGGGGACGGTAGGGCCGCTTCACTGACACCTTGCGTCAGTGGAATCGTGGCGCCGTGCGCGCGTCCCGGTTGCTGTCGATCCTCCTGTTGCTGCAGTCGCGCGGCCGGCTGACTGCCCGGCAGCTCGCCGCCGAGCTGGAGGTCAGCGTCCGCACGATCTACCGGGACGTCGAGTCGCTGCACGCCGCCGGCATCCCCCTGTACGGCGAGGCCGGGCACGAGGGCGGCTATCGCCTGATGGACGGCTTCCGCACCCGGCTCACCGGCCTGACCGAGGGGGAGGCGGGCGCGCTGTTCCTGGCCGGGCTCCGGGGACCGGCCGCGGATCTCGGCCTCGGCGCTCTGCTGGCCGCGGCCGAGCTGAAGATCGAGGCCGCGCTCCCGGCCGGTCTGCGGGAGGAGACACGGCGCGTGCGGGAGCACTTCCACCTCGACGCGCCCGGCTGGTACTACGACGGCGACCGGCCGCCCCACCTGCCGGAGGTCGCCGAGGCCGTCTGGAACGCCCGGGTCGTCCGCGTCCGCTACCGCCGCTGGACGGAGCCCCGCGAGGTCGAGCGGAGGCTGGAGCCGTACGGGCTGGTCCTGAAGGCGGGGAAGTGGTATCTCGTGGCGCGGTGCGACGGCGCGTTGCGCACCTACCGCGTCGGCCAGATCCTCGCGCTCACGGTGACCGGCGAGACGTTCGAGCGCCCGGAGGGCTTCGACCTGGCGGGACACTGGCGCGAGCACCTGACCGGCTTCCGGTCGCGGCTGGTCCGCGGACACGCGGTGATCCGGCTGTCCGCGCGGGGCCGGGAGCGGCTCGGGGAGGTCATGAGCTCGGCCGTCGCCGGCGCCGTGGCCGAGACGGCGGGCCCGCCGGACGAGCGGGGCTGGATCACCGCCACCGTGCCCATCGAGTCGGTGACGCACGCGCGGACGGAGTTCCTCAAGCTCGGGGCCGAGGTGGAGGTCCTGGAACCGGTCGAGCTGCGGCGCGAGATGACGGCGACCGCACACGCGCTCGCGGGCCTCTATCTGCCGCCTTCGCGGCTTTGATGGTGAAAAGCGCACTTAAATCGAGGTGGGCCCCGATAAAAGCTGATACCAACTCGGCGAGCGCCCTGACAGGGGTGGGTTCGAGTTCTATCCTTGACGGCGTCACTGACAGACTTCTCGCGGATTGCGGGAGAAAAAGTGCCCAGAACCACGCGTACGCCGCGAAGGGAGAAAGCGCGAAGCGAGGGCGCGCGAGTGGACGGGCTTCGTGATCCGGATGTCGAGACCTTCGTCGGCGTGATGGGGACGCGCATCCGCGCGGACGCCGAGACGGTCGGAGTCGACCTCCGGACCCTGGAGATCCAGGTAAGACTGCACCTGCCCCGGTTGAGCAGGCCGGCCATCGCCGGCTGGTCTCCGGACAAGGTGTACGAGGAGATACGGCTGCAGGCCGTCGTCCGGGCGGCCCAGGTGCGCCAGTCCGCGGAGGACGCGGCGTACCAGGCGCATGCCTCCGTCCTCCTCAACGTGGACAAGGCGCACCGGGACCTGAGCCTGTCGTTCACCGACGGCTACCGCACCTGCCTGCGCTTCGCCGACGTCAGGCCCAGCGTGGGCCATCTCGTGCAGTCGAGGCTGCACTACCTGCACAGTGAGAGGGCCGACACCGTCGCGCAGTCCGGGCTCTTCCTGCCGGGCGCGACGATGCCGCTCACGTACGTCGCCTTCTCGCGCTGCGACCGCCAGTACGTCCTGGACGCGCTCACCGGGCACGGGCTGGAGGTGAACCCGGACCGGATAACGGTGCTGACGCGAATGCACGGGCTGGCGGGAATTCCGGCGAACCTGATGAGCCTGACGATCGCCCGCGCGGTCCGGCAGATCAGGGCGGAAAACGCCGGGGATTATGTCATCACCGCATACAACCCCATGCTCGGATTCGACGGAACCGCGTTCCTCGCGTCGGGATTCACGCCGATCGCTTTGTCACCCGTGGCTTATCGCTACGACGACAAAGGTCTTTTCCAGACGCGCCGGATATCTGGTGATTCGGTGCCGCAACTCCTGGACACCCCGGACAACGTGCTCATGGTCCTCGGCATCACCGCGGCGGCGAAGCGGTCCGTCGCCGGGATCGGGGACCTGATCAGGGTGTCGCACCGGACTCACTCCGGCGGCGACCACGTGAGACCCGTCAAGGCGGACTTCACCGCGCCGGAGTGGACGGACCGCCTGCTCGGATACCGCCGCATGCTGGAGCCCTGCTGGTCGGAGCGCACGGCCCATCCGCGGTATCAGGAGCCGCCGGGCACGGCGGGCGACCCCCGGGGGCAGTGCGGCGTCACCTCCGTCTGGCTCGCCCGCAGGCTCCGCGCCGACCTGCTGCTCGAACCGGTGTACTGCTACGGGCGGCTGCGGGTCGGCCGCGACGACGCCGAGGACGTGAGCCACCACTGCTGGGTCGAGATCGGGCCGCCGGACGACCCGCGGCGGTTCGTCATCGACCTCACCGGCGACCAGTCGGAGGGCGTCCGCGAGCCGATCGTCCTGGGTGAGCACCGGGTGCTCGCGGACCGGGGGCTGCGCTACGAGACCGCGGCGCGCCTGCGCCTCGACGAGCTGCCGAAGGACCGGGTGTGGCCGCGTTTCCTCGCGATGGAGGACCGCCTGCGGGAGGTGCCGCGATGAGGGCACGGGCAGCGGAGACGGCGCCCGACATGACCGGGGTCAGGCCCTCGGTGCTGCTGCTGTCGTCCGACAGCAGGAGGAGGTACGCGGAGGACGTCCTGACGGCGCTGGCCCTGCCCAGAGGGGCGATCATACAGTTCCGGTACGAGACCGACTACGTGGCGGGCGTGCTGCAACAGGCGATCGCGGACGGCTCGGCCGTCGGGCGGCGCTGCCTCGTGGCCTTCCTGACGGACCGGGAGTCGTCCGAAGCGAAGCCCTTCGTCGTGCCCGTACGCTTCGCCACGGTCGTGACGACCGCCTGCGTCGCCGACATGGCCGTGTTCCGGCTCAGGGTGGACGACTACGCGAACCTGGAGGAGTTCCCGCTGGCCGAGGCGGAGATCAGGGCCAAGGGCGGCTGGTTCGTGGACAGGCTCGCGGAGGCCAACGGCGGGCGCTGGTATCCGGCCACCACCCGATTCCCCGACCTCCACCTGCACGAGCGGCCGGGCGGCGACCCCGTCGCGTGGCTCGGGGTGGCCCGGCGGCTCGCGCGGCATCCCACCTTCCGCTCCTCCTACTTCGTCCGTACGGAGGAACCGCTGCTGAGCAGGGACAGGACGGGCGCGCTCGACGCCGAGGGCCGGCTGCGCCTGAGCGACGGCGACACGGTGAAGATGCGGGTCAGCTTCTACTCCGAGGGCTACACGCCGGCCGCCAAGCGCCTCGTCTGCGCGACCGACGGCACCTTCCTGAAGATCGCGTCCGACGACTCCTACGACGTGGCGTCGCGCTACGACACGGTGGAGTTCTGGCTGCGGCCCGAGACACTGGGCTTCGACGCGCTCGCGCGGGTGGGGATCAGCCTGGCCGTCGACACCCGGGCGGGCCCGGCTCCGGCGGGCGACTCACTGACGACGAGCGCCGGGTTTCCGGTGGTCGTGCGCCGCTCGCGGTCGCGCCTCCTCACGCGGGTGTCGGCCAGCGCCGCCGGGGCCTTCCTCGTCGCCCTGCCCGCCATACTCGGGCCGGGCGCCGGCCTGCCCTGGAGGGTGCTGTACGCCGTCTGCGGAGCGGCCCTGCTCGCCGTCGCGAACATCGTCATCTCCCACGGCAGGTGAGACCCCACCGGAGAACAGGTGCGGGCGCCGCGCGAACTCCCGGCACAGCTCGTCGAACAACGGCAGCAGTGCCGGGCAGCTCATGCGTATCTTCCGCCTGGCCGTGATCTCGGTGCGCTTGTACGCGGCCCAGGTCGGGCGCAGCGGGTGATGGTCGGCCAGCAGCACGTTGACGTGGGGGAGGAGCTTGTCCAGCGCGTAGACGAACCTGCTCTCCGGGTCGCGCTGCGCCTTGTAGCCGTACAGGTCCTCGACGAGCCAGGGAAACGTCCGGCCGAAGTCGCGGGTGATGATCTCCCGTGCCTCCTCCTCGCGGACGGCCTTCTTCTCCCGTTCCGCCGGGCCCGCGTAGACGGAGACGTCGCCCGCGTGGACCTCCGGCAGGTCGTGGACCAGCGCGTACCTGGCGATCCGCCCCGGATCCAGGGTCTCGTCGATCAGCGGGGCGAGGCAGACCGCGGCCAGGCCCAGGGCGAATGAGTGCTCCGCGTCGTTCTCGCGCCGGGTGACGTCCTGCGGCACGACCGAGGAGCGTTCGATCACGCACGGCGGGAAGACCAGTTCGCGCATGAGTGCCATCAACGTGCTCGCGCCGACCCGGGAGCCGGTGTTTTCCGCGTCGTCCCTCGCCATCGGGCCGCCTCGCATTGTTCGCCCGTACGCGGCCACGGCGTTTCGCGCACGGCCTTCTCGCCAGAGTAGCCGAGCATTCATCGACGGAGCGGAGAGTATTCCCTAATGAATAGTCACGGAAAGCCGAATGCGTGTTCGGTAATCGGCATTTCCGCATTTCAGGCCGCGTAATCCCGGAGCGTTATCGAGGTGGCCGCCTTGGTGCTCATCTTGTCGAGCACCCGCGCCAGCGGCCCGGCGGTGAGCATCCGGTAGGACAGATTGCGCCGCCGGATCGCGCCGCGTGTCGGCGGGGCGAGGAAGGAGCCGGCGTTGCCCGCGACCCGCTGGCACGCCTTGGCGAATCCTCTGATCAGCCGCTCGTACTCGGGGAACGCGGCGCGGTGGTCGCCGCGGGCGGCGGCGAGCTCGCCCGCCAGCACGTACGCCGCCACGACGGCCATGCCCGCACCCATGCCGCCGCAGGTGGCGCCGTAGCCCGCGTCGCCGAGCAGCGCGACCCGCCCGCGGGTGTAGTGGTCCATGTGGACGAGGCTGATCGAGTCGAAGTAGAAGTCGGACGCGTCGGGCACGGCCTGAAGCAGGCGGTCGGTCTCCCAGCCCCCTCCCGCGAACGCGTCCACGAGGATCTTCTTCTGCTGCGCCACGTCGCGGTGGTCGAACTCCAGCCCGTCGGCGCGGAAGACGCACATCACCCCGGCCGTGCCGGCGTCACGGGTGCTCGCGGCCGATATGCCCCGGCCGGGCTCGTTGAAGAGCAACGTCTCGTGGACGAGACCGAGGTGGTCCGGCGCGCTGTAGATCGCGACGTGGTAGCCGGACGGCCGCACGAACCGCGACTCGGGGCCGAAGGCCAGCCGCCGCACGTTCGAGTGCAGGCCGTCCGCGCCGATCACGAGGTCGAACGTCCGGGGCGCCCCGCGCTCGAAAGTGACCTCCACCCCGTCCGGGGTCTCGGTCATGGACTCGATCGAGTCGCCGAAGACGTACTCCACGTCGTCCCTGGTCCGGTCGTACAGCACGCGGGCGAGGTCGCCGCGCAGGATCTCCACCTCGCCGCCGGTGAACTCGGCGGGCAGCGCGACGACCTGCTCGCCGCGCCAGTCGACCACCCGCAGCGGGCCGGGATCGGTGCGCAGGCGGCGGATCTCGTCCAGGACGCCCATCCGCCGCAGCACGTTCATGTGGACCGCCCCCCGGAAGTCGACCGCCTGGCCGCCCTCGCGCAGGGCGGGGGCCCGCTCGACCACGGTGGGGGCGAAGCCGTGCCGGCGCAGCCAGTAGGCGACGGCGGGCCCGGCGATGCTCGCGCCGGAGATCAGAACCGATGGGGTCGTCATGTCGCGCTCCTGCTATCCGGGGCCGCGCGGTGTCGCGGCCATGGGAGGAGCGTCGCCCCCGGCGCTGACGGACCGCCCACCGGAGGCTGACCGGCCGCCACCGGCGCTGACCGGCTCACATGTTGATCATGTGTCCGGCCAGGCCGTGGATCGCCTCCTTCACCGCCTCGCCCAGGGTCGGGTGGGCGTGGACGTTGCGCGCCACCTCGTGCACGGTGAGGTCCCACTGCTGCGCCAGGGTCAGCTCCGGCAGCAGCTCGGTCACTTCGGGCCCGATGAGGTGGGCCCCGAGGATCTCGCCGTACTTCGCGTCGCTGAGGACCTTGACGAACCCGGTCGGGTCGCCCAGGCCGTGCGCCTTGCCGTTGGCCGTGAACGGGAACTTGACCACCTTCACGTCGAAGCCCTGCTCGCGCGCCTGGGCCTCGGTGTAGCCGAAGCTCGCGATCTGCGGCTGACAGTAGGTGGCCCGGGGGATCATGACGTAGTCGAGCTCCATCGTCTCCGCGCCCGCGATCGTCTCGGCGGCGATGACGCCCATCGACTCGGCGGCGTGGGCCAGCATGAGCTTCGCGGTGACGTCCCCGATGGCGAAGATGTGCGGCACGCTGGTGCGGCAGCGGCCGTCCACGGCGATGGCGCCCCGCTCGGTCAGCCGCACGCCGGTGTTCTCCAGGCCGTATCCCTCGACGCGCGGCTGGAAGCCGATGGCCTGCAGCACCTTGCCGGCCTCCAGCACGGAGGTCTCGCCGTTCCTGGAGACCGTGACCCGCACCTTGTCGCCGCTGTCGTCGATCGACTCCACCCGGGTGGAGGTCAGCACCTCGATTCCGAGCCGCCGGTAGCGCCGCGCCAGCTCCGCCGAGACCTCCTGGTCCTCCAGCGGGACCATCCGGTCGAGGAACTCGACGATCGTGACCTTCACGCCGTAGTTGTGCAGCACGTACGCGAACTCGACGCCGATGGCCCCGGCCCCCGCGATGATCACACTGTCCGGCAGGGCCTCGCTGAGGATCTGCTCCTCGTACGTCACCACGCGCTCGGACAGGGACGTGCCCGGCAGCAGGCGGGTCGTCGCCCCGGCCGCGATGATGCAGTGGTCGAACGTCACCGTGCGCACCGAGCCGTCCGCGCCGCGCACCTCCATGCTGTCCGGACCGGTGAAAGTGCCCCGGCCGTCGTACTCGGTGATGCCGTTCTTCTTCATCAGGTAGTGGACGCCCTTGACCCGCCCGTCCGCGACCTGCCGGCTGCGGCGGAAGGCCGCGCCGTAGTCGAGCGTGATCGGGCCGTCCGCCTGGATGCCGAACGTCTTGGTCTCGTTCGTCAGGATGTGGGCGAGTTCGGCGTTGCGCAGCAGCGCCTTGGAGGGGATGCAGCCCACGTTGAGGCAGACGCCGCCCCAGTAGCGCTCCTCGACGACCGCCGTGCTGAGCCCGAGCTGGGCCGAGCGGACCGCGGCGGTGTACCCGCCGGGCCCGGCGCCGAGGACCACGACATCGTAATGATCGGTCATGCACCGGACCCTACGCCGCCGCCACGGCCCGGCCCGCGCGGGGTCCGTTCTCCCCCCGCCGCCGGATGGAGCGGGCCGTCGCGGGTAGGGGCGATGTACGCCGACCAGAGGGAGGAGTGACGGATATGAGCGAGTTCGAGCGTTCGCGCAGGATGCCCGCGTCGGCCGACCAGGTGTTCAGCCAGGCGTCCGACGTCGGCAAACTCGATCTCTGGATGCCCCGCGACCTGCACGTACGCGCGGAGGAGCCGCCCGCGGTCACCGTCCACGAGGACGAGACGGGGCAGGACGAGCGCGCGCTGCTGCGGGCCGAGCGGGAGCAATTGCGGATGGAGTGGGGCACGCGTGACGTGGACCGGTACGCCGGATGGCTGCAGGTGGCCGGCATCGACGACGGCAGCAGCGACGTGACCGTCCACCTGTCCTTCTTCGACGAGGGGCACACGCCCCCGGCCGAGGCGGTGGAGCACGCGCTGGACGAGAGCCTCGAACGGCTGGCCCGGCAGGTGAGCCAGGCGGCGTGACCACCGGGCGATGCCTCGCCCTGCCCGGCGGCCCTGCCACCCGGCGCTCTACTCGCCCTGCCCCGCGGCGTCCGGGCCGTCGGTCTCCTCCTGGGATCCCCGTCCGGCGTCCGGGGCCGGAGGCGGAGGCGGGGCGAACGCCGAAGCCCGGGCGCCGGCCAGGCCGAGCACCTGGCGTATCCACGTCTCCAGGCCCGTCGGGTCGGGCGGCGCGAGAGGGTCCTGCCGGCCGTCCTTCCCGTGCCCCCGCCCGGGAGCCGCCGCGGTCACGTCGTCATCCCAGGAGGGCGGGGGCCAGCAGCCGCAGATGCTCGATCTGGACGTCGACCGAGTCCGCTAGCGGCTGGACGCACACGTGGTCCGCCCCCGCGTCGTGGTGGGCGCGTACCCGCTCGGCGATCGCCTCCGGCTCGCCCCGGACCACGATCGCGTCGACGAGCCGGTCGCTTCCCCCGTCCGCGAAGTCGTCGTCGGAGAAGCCCAGCTCGCGGAGGTTGTTCACGTAGTTGGGCAAGGCCAGATAGCCGGCGACGTGCTCGCGGGCGATCTCCCGTGCGCGGCCGGCGTCGGTCTCGAGCACCACCGCCTGTTCGGGTGCCAGCACCGGGGCGGGGCCCAGGATCTCGCGCGCCTTCGCGGTGTGCTCGGGCGGCGCGAAGTAGGGGAGCGCTCCCTGCGCGCGCTCGGCCGCCAGTTCGAGCATCCCGCGCCGCAGCGCCGCCAGCAGCCGGGGCGGCGTCTCGGCGAGCGGCGCCCCGAAGGACGTCCGGTCCATCGCGTCGAGGTAGTCCCGCATGTACGAGAGCGGCGCGGAGTAGTCGTGCCCGCGACCGGTCACCAGAGGCTTGTGACTGACGCCCAGCCCGAGCACGAACCGCCGGTCCCACGCCTCCGCGAGGGTCGCGGCGCCGTTGGCGGCGGCGACGGCGTCGCGGCCCCAGATGTTGGCGATGCCCGTGGCGACCCGCAGCCGCTCGGTCGCCGACAGCAACAGCGCGGCGTGCGTGAACGCCTCCCGTCCGGCGGGGGTCTCGCCGACCCACAGGGCCAGGTATCCGAGCTCCTCGATCTCCGCGGCGGCCTTCCTGACCCGGGCCGCCGGGGTCACCGCCAGAGAGGACAGCCAGACTCCCGTACGACCGAGGCGGCGCCTCAGCTCGGCCACGTCGACGATGGGCGGTTGCGTGTGCTCGGTCATCCGGACGGCTCCTTGTCTGTCGTGCGAACGGGGTTGTCGTGAGATCGGGCGGGGGCGGTTCGCCGGGGACGTTTCCACGCACCGGACGGCTTCGCCGGCGGGCGTCGCAGCCTCAGCATCGCACCGCACGCGCCGGGGATCTCGGCACCTCCCTCGCGATCGGTTCACGTGTCGGCACGCACCGCCGCAGCCGTACGGCTTACTCCGATTTCCCCGAGACCGGCGGTTCATCCGCAAAGCGTCGCGGGTGTGCCGTGCGGGAGTGGCGAGGTCGGTGAGGCGGAATTCACGAAACGGCAAAGCCCTGTCCCGGATCTTGGCGTCCGGCGGCGGGGCCGGCGTCACCGCGTGTCTCCTGGGAGCCGCATTGCTCACTTCCCAGGAGGCCGAACATGAGGAAACTGCTGTATGCCGGCGCGGTCGCGATCAGCCTGCTGGCCGCCGGATGCGGCGGTGCCGGCGACGAGGGCGCCAGCCGCGTCGCCAACGACCAGCTCAACGAGTCGCAGACGCCCGAGCCCTCCGAGAGCCCCTCGGGGACGACGCCGTCCGCCGGCGTCCCGGCGTCGCCGACCTCCCCCGTCCAGGCGTCCCCCACGGGGCCCGCGCGCATCGACGCGGCGCCCACGTCGCTCGGCAGCGTGCTGGTCGGCGTGGACGGCCGCACGGTGTACCTGTTCACCAAGGACAAGGGCGGCGCCACCACCTGCACCCAGGCCTGCGCCGCCGCGTGGCCGCCCGTGCTCACCGCGGGCGCGCCCCAGGCCGGCACGGGCGCGCGCGCCAACCTGCTCGGCACGATCCGGCGGGAGGACGGCAGCACGCAGGTGACCTACAACAAGCACCCGCTCTACTACTACGCCAAGGACCAGAAGGCCGGGGACGTGCTCGGCCAGGACCTGCACGACTTCGGCGGCGAGTGGTACGCCGTCACGCCCGAGGGCAAGAAGGCCAAGCGCTGACGCCTCGGGCGTCCCGGACCGCGGCCGCGCCGCGACCAGTACGAGGCCGGCGCCTTCCGGGGCCAATGACCTCACCTCCACTTCCTCTCGAACCGATCCGCCCTCCCGTACGGCTCCCCACCCGCCGTACGGGAGGGCGGATTCGTCTGCTCTTCAAATCGAGGAGCGCGTCAAAACCGCCCGGAGCCCACTAGGCTTAGCACCACTCCGCCCTGTGTCCGCGGCCGCTTCATCATTTGAAAGTGGGCTCGCGATGGCATTGGACGCGTCGTCCGTTCTCGAGAACGTCCTCACCGGCATGGCCGGTCTGTTCGGGGTCGACGGCGCCGCGCTGATGCTGCTCGACGGTCAGGACCGCCTCCGCGCGGTCGGGGCGACCGACGGCGACGGCGTACTGCTGGAGTCCGCCCAGGAGTCCGTGGGCGACGGTCCCGCCATCGAGAGCGCCGCCAGCGGCGGCCTCGTCGCGATCCACGACCTGCACGCCGCGAGCCCCATGGGGTTCCCGCACGTGGCCGTCCACGCCCCGCCGGTCCGGGCCGTCCTCTCCGTACCGCTCATCGAGGATCGCGAACTCATCGGCGTCCTGGACTTCTACGCCCGCGACGGGCGGGTCTGGGACCGCGCGGAGGCGCAGGCCGGTTCCCGTCTCGGCGAGCTGATGGTCATCGTTCTCCAGGTCCTGGCAGAGATCAGGACTGATCGAGCCCCCTTCGGGCAGTTGTGATGGCCGAATCGGCACCTCTCCCACAGGCCACGGCGGTGCGAGGTGAGGTTCACGAGAGGATACGGAATGACCCATATCGATCCTGAGGCTCTAGTCGCCAGCCTGAGACGTCTGCAGAAGGACAGGGCGGCGACCGGGATCGTGCACCACCTTGAGCGCATCGTCCAAGTGGTCGACCGGCTTTTCGGATACTCCGGGGCCGGGCTGATGTTCGCCGAGGAGGACCGCACACTCCGCTATCTCTTCGCCACTGACGAGCGTGGCCGCAGCCTCGAGCGCGCTCAGGCGGTGACGGCCCAGGGCCCGTGCGTGGCGGCGTACGTGGGTGACACCGCGGTGACGACCGTCGACGTGCGTGCCGACCGGCGATGGCCGGCCCTGCGTGAGCTGCTGCACCCCGAGGTGCGCGGGGTGGCGGGAGTGCCGATCCGGCTCGGCGGCGTGCCCGTGGGCACCCTGAACGTCTACCAGGACGCGCCGCATGAGTGGCAGGAGAGCGACACCCAGGCCCTCCACGCGTACGCCCACGTGATCGAGCAGGTCCTCGTGGCGTCGATGGAGGCGGACGAGAAGGCGGTGCTCGCCGACCAGCTCCAGTACGCGCTGGACTACCGCGTCGTGATCGAGCGTGCCGTCGGCTATCTCATGGGCAAGCACGACCTGACGGCCTCGCAGGCGTTCACCGGGCTGCGCAAGCAGGCCAGGGACAGCAGACGGAAGGTATCCGAGCTCGCGGCGGAGCTGCTGGGCGAGCAGAACCCGAGGAATGTTGCGAATCCAGACCACGTCGTCTGAAACCGGCATCCACCTGTCCGCGAGCGGCGACCTCGACGTGTCGGGGGTGCCGGAGTTCCGTGCCTGCCTGCGGCAGACGCTGGGGACGTACCGGCCCGGGCATGTCGAGGTCGACCTGGCCGGGGTCGGCTTCCTCGACTGCGCGGGCGCGCGGAGCCTCCTGTGGGCCGACGCGTGCGTGCGGGAGTGGGGCGGCGATGTGACCTTCGTCCGCCCCACCGGGCTCGTGCTGCGGCTGCTGCGGCTGCTGGGCTTCGACGCGATGCTGTCCGTCCGTACGGCGTCACACGTGCCGCTGCCCCAGCCCACGGCCGAGGCCCGGCCCCGGCACAACTGACCGGACGTACGGCCGGGGGCCCGGCGCGCCGAGGTGCGCCGTGACCGGGCGATAGTCTTGCCGTGATGTATCGACTCGTGTTCACGCAGGTCCTGAGCCGCCTCGACGCCGAGGCCGTCCACCACGTCACGATCAGGCTGCTCCGCCTGCTCGGGATGTTCCCGCCCCTCGTGCGGCTGCTGCACCGGCTGCTCGCGCCGAGGGCGGAGTCGCTGCGCGTGCAGGCGTTCGGCGTCCACTTCGCCTCGCCGTTCGGGCTCGCCGCCGGGTTCGACAAGGACGCCGGATGTGCCGAGCCGCTCTCGGCGCTCGGCTTCGGATACGTCGAGGTCGGCACGATCACCGCGCACGCCCAGCCCGGCAACCCGCGGCCGCGGCTGTTCCGCCTGCCGGAGAGCCGGGCGATCATCAACCGGATGGGCTTCAACAACGCCGGGGCGGCGGCCGCGGCCAAGCGCCTGCGCAGGGTGCGGCACATCCCGGCCGTGGTCGGCGTCAACATCGGCAAGACCAAGGTCGTGCCCGAGTCCGAGGCCGCGCGTGACTACGTGGACAGCGCCCGCAGGCTGGCGCCGCTCGCCGACTACCTCGTGGTCAACGTGAGCTCGCCCAACACCCCGGGCCTGCGCGACCTGCAGGCCGTGGACCGCCTGCGGCCGCTGCTCGCGGCGGTCAAGGAGGCGGCCGGGCGCACCCCGCTGCTCGTGAAGATCGCGCCGGACCTGGCGGACGAGGACGTGGACGCCGTGGCCGAGCTCGCCACCGAGCTCGGGCTGGCGGGCGTCATCGCGACCAACACCACGATCAGCCGCGAGGGCGTCGCGAGCACCGAGGCGGGCGGCCTGTCCGGACGGCCGCTCAAGGCCCGCTCTCTGGACGTGCTGCGCCGCCTGCGCCAGAAGGCCGGCGACCGGCTCACGCTGGTCTCCGTCGGCGGCGTGGAGGACGTCGACGACGTCTGGGAGCGGCTGCTGGCCGGCGCCACCCTCGTGCAGGGATACACCGGTCTGATCTACGAGGGCCCCCTGTGGCCGTCCCGGATCAACCGGCAGCTCGCCCGCCGGCTGCGGCGGCACGGTTACGGCTCGGTCCGCGAGATCGTCGGCCGGACCGCATGAGTTCCCCCACCCCGGATATGGAGATCGTCATGAGCGTGAAGACCTACACCGTGCGGGGCATGACCTGCGGCCACTGCGTGAGCTCGGTCAAGGAGGAGGTCGGTGAGATCCCCGGGGTCACCGGCGTCGAGGTCGACCTGGACAGCGGCCGCCTCGACGTCTCCGGCGACGTCGCCGACGACGCGGTGCGCAAGGCCGTCGAGGAGGCCGGCTACACCCTCGCCTGAGCCCCGGCCCGGCTCTCGTCGTGATCGATAAGGTGTCCGGCATGGGCGTTCTGGTCGACTACTTCATCGCCGATTCCGAGCGATCCGCCCGGCGTGCCCTGTCCGGTGGGCCTGGGGCCGCCGGCCTGCCGTACGTCGACTGCAAGGGGTGGCTCGACGAGCTCGACACGCTGGTCGCCGAGCTCAGCGGACGCGACCTCAGCGAGTTCGGCGACACCGAGACGGTCGTGGTGGACGAGGAAGAAGGGCCGGCCCTGGAACGCATGGCGGCCGGCACCGTCGAGGCGTTCGCCGCCGTCGACGACGCGCGGCTGCGCGAGTACGCCGATGAGGAGCTGCTCGACGAGTTCGAGGTCGAGCGGGTCACGGAGCTGCGCGACCTGGCCCGCACCGCCGTACGGCTCAACCAGGAGATGTACTGCTGGATGTGCCCCTGAGCGCCTCGAACAGCTCCTGGCGGAGGGCGGGCGGCAGCCTGCGGCCCATGTGCAGTGGGCTCACCACCGCGTGGTCGTCGTTGTCCTCCACGGCGCTGCGGGCGAGGAACTCCAGCTTGAGGCGGGCCTCCTCCCGGAGCCTGCCGTCCGGCCAGGTCTCCACGAGCGGCAGCACCGCCCGCACCCGTGCGCTCACGCGGTCGAGGAGCGCGTAGCCGGGCGGGCCGGGCCAGCGCTGCGCGTGCAGGTCGATGTGCTTGAAGGCCACGTAGTCCAGCTCGGCGGTGGTGAAGTCGTTGCCGGTGAACGCGTTGCGCTCCCTGCCCAGCGCGGCCTGGTCACCCGTGGGGCGGCCCCAGAAGTTGATCTCGCGGAGCCGCCCGGAGAACACGCAGTCGACGAACTCGGCCTCCATCGTGGACGTCTGCCGCCTCAGCCGGGACCGGTCGAACACGCATCTCTCGAACCGGACGTTGCCGAAGAACGTGAGCGGCGCGAAGCGCGTACGCCGGAACACGCAGTCGCGGAACACCGACTGCGGCCACCTTTCGCCTCTCCACGTCCGCCGGAGGCCGATGCCCATCGACAGCTGCTCGAACGCCGCGCCGGAGAAGTCGCATCCCTCGAACCGGGCGGCATGAGAGCCGAAGCCGGCGAACCGGATGCCGGAGAAGTCCACGTCGATCAGTCGTGCGCCGTCGAAGGTCGCGCTCGACACTCCGGCCGGCAGCTCGAACCGCTGGTCGCGCAGCTCGCCGCGGGCGATCCAGTCCTGCCGCCACTCTTCCGCGCTCGGGCGGAGGCTGAACCGGTCGGACATCCTCATGTCCGCCGCCCGTGACGGCCCGGGCCCGGAGGACACGCCGCGATCATGTCCTCGGAAAGTACGAGATCATGCATGGGCGGGAGTATCACAGCCCGCCCCGACAAACTGCCAAGCGAGCGGCCCCCCACGCATGAGCGCCATCTACGACCAGGCCGACGGCGAGCGGATCGCCGTGGCGGACAGCGGTGACTCGGTGAGCATCGTCAACCGCTCCGCGAGGATCGTCGTCGCCAAGAAGGACGCCCGCAGGCTCGCCGAGCGGATCCTCGCCGCGGCGGGCCGGATGGCCGTCGTCCTGTTCCCGCCCGCCCTGCGGAAGGACACCCTGTCGGTCTCCGGCACGTCCGGCCGGTGGCGGGTCCGCGTCTCGCCCAATAACGGCGCACGCGTCCTCGTGGAGACCGACCCCCAAGGTCTCGGCCCGGACGAGGCCTACGAGCTCGCGGCCGCCGTCGCGGTGGCCGCCCGCCACATCGGCGACGCCGCGCACGCCGACCAGCTCCTCACGACGAGGATTCGCGAGGTCATCGACGCCCACGAGGGCCTGGACGCGGAGAAGATCGCCGCCGCCATCGTTGCCGAGGTCCTCGACGGAACCTGACCCCCCGCCCCGCCGCGTCCCCGCCGCGCGCCGGAGCGCCTGCGCCGGCCGGCGCCGGGCAGAGGGTCACACCGGGGAAAGCCGGTTGCCCTGCGCGACGGAGCCCGCGGAGGATGTCGCCCATGGGGAACGGGCACGTGCGCGGACTGGAGCTGTCGCGGCGGTTCTACCTGGAAGCAGCGGCGCCGCTGCTGGCGCGGCGCTTTGGCTGCCTCATCCACACGGCGGCCCTCCTCGGCCCGGGCTCCGAGGTGCTCGGGTATGACAGCGATCGGTCCACCGACCACGACTGGGGCCCTCGGCTGCAGCTGTTCCTGAGCGGTGAGGACGCCGCCGCCCACGGCGAGGCGGTGGACGCCGCGCTCGCCGAGAACCTGCCGCCGCGGTTCCTCGGCTACCCCACGAACTTCGGCCCGATCGGGGCCGACGGCACCCGCCGGATGGAGACGACGGACGGACCGCTCCGGCACGGAGTGGTGGTGGCCGATCTGACCGCGTGGCTCACCGGGCACCTCGGGTTCGATCCGATCGCGGGCGTCGGCCTGTCCGACTGGCTGGCGACACCCACCCAGACGCTCGCGGAGATCACGGCGGGAGAGGTCTTCCACGACGGCCTGGGCCTGCTCCTGCCGGTCCGGCGGCGTCTCGCCTGGTATCCCGGCGACGTCTGGCGCTACGTCCTGGCCTGCCAGTGGCGGCGGATCGCCCAGGAGGAGGCGTTCGTGGGCCGCGCCGGCGAGGCCGGCGACGAACTGGGCTCCGCCGTCATCTGCGCCCGTCTGGTGCGGGATCTCATCCGGCTCGCCCTGCTCATGCACCGCCGCTACCCGCCGTACGGCAAGTGGCTGGGCAGCGCCTTCGCCGCCCTGCCGTGCGGCCCCGCTCTGGCGCCCGTGCTCAGGGCGGCCGTGTCGGCCACCGACCGGCGGGAGCGCGAGCGCCACCTCGCCACCGCCTACGAGGCACTCGCGGCCCTGCACAACGCCCTCGGTCTCACTGCGCCCGTCGATCCGCGCACCAGGCCCTACCACGAGCGGCCCTACCGGGTGCTGCGCGCCGAGCGCTTCACCGAGGCGCTGCTGGAGACCATCACCGATCCGGAGGTGCGGCGGCTGCCTCTCACGGGCGCGGTGGACCAGTACGTCGACAGCACCGACATGCTGTGCGACCGGCCCCGTGTGCGGCGGGTCGCCGAGGCGGCGCGGCATTGACGGCGCCGCGGCGTTGGAAGGCGGCGCGGTGTTGGAAGGCGGCGCGGTGTTGGAAGGCGGCGCGGTGTTGGAAGCGGCGCGGCATCACATGCTGGGCCGGGTGGAGTCGGCCGACAGGCTGAGCTCGTGCAGGTGGCGCATCACGTCGTGCACAGTGACGGCGCCCGGGCGGTGGCGGCGCCATCCGGTGCCGCCCCGCTGCCAGGGCCGGGGGCCGGAGAGCGGGCGGTATTCCACGCCGAACGCGTCAAGCCGCGCGAGGTGGGCGTCGAGGCGGCGGAAGAAGTCCTCGGTCCCGGCCGGGCCGCCGGTCCAGGCGATCTCGGCCGCCGCGCAGCCCCGGGGCCAGGCGCGGTAGTCGAGCGTCCGCCCGTCCGGGATGCGCTCGCTCCACAGCTGGAACTGGACGCCGATCACCCGGGCCCGGTCCTCCTCCGGCCACGCCGGCGGCACGGGGGCGAAGCCCGCCACGTCGGCCACGGTGATCGCGTCGCCCAGCCCGGCCGGTTCCTCGGGCGAGGCCGCCTCGGCGTAGTCGAAGTACATCGGGAAGACCGGCGTCGCCACCACGTCGTGCCCCGCCGCCGCGGCCCGGCGCCCGACGTGCTCGCCGCGCCACGGCATGACGATCGTGTCCGGCCGCAGCCTGCCGCTGACGAACGCCTCGTCCCACACCACCGTGCGGCTGCCGCGCTCGGCCAGCGCGTCGGCGAGCCGCCGCAGGAACCACGCGTGCAGGTCGCCCACGCTCTCCAGGCCGAGCGACGCCTGGTAGGCCGAGATCTCGGCCGACGCCGCCCAGTCGTCCAGCACGCACTCGTCGCCGCCGATGTGGAAGTACGGCACGTCGCCCAGCGCGCCGGCGATCTCGGCGAACACTGTGGTCAGGAAGTCGACGGTCGCCGGGAGCGGGGACAGGATCGCCGACGAGATGCCCCACCGGTCCAGCACCTCGTAGCGCTCCCGCGGCCGGGAGGCCAGCGTGGGGTAGGCGGCCAGCACGGCGGAGGCGTGCCCCGGCACGTCGATCTCCGGCACGACGGTGACCGCCCGTGCCCGGGCGTATGCCGCGATCTCCGCGAGGTCGGCCAGCGTGTAGTGGCCGCCGTGGGGGACGCCGTCGAAGGCGGGTTCCTCCCCCCTGTGGCTGGTGATCGTCCGCGGGCGGTGCGAACCCACCTCGTGCAGCAGCGGGAACGCCCTGCTCTCCACCCTCCAGCCCTGGTCGTCGGCCAGGTGGAGGTGCAGCCGGTTGAGCTTGTGCAGCGCCATCAGGTCGATCATGCGCAGCACCTCCCGCTTGGGCAGGAAGCTGCGCGCCACGTCGAGGTGGGCGCCGCGCCAGGAGAAGCCCGGCGCGTCCTCCACCCGTCCACAGGGGACCGTCCAGGACGTCCCGGGGGCGAGGGCCGACCGGAACGCCTCGGCCGGCAGGAGCTGCCGCAGCGTCTGCCCGGCGTAGAAGGCCCCCGCGTGGTCCCCGGCCGTGATGCGCACGCCGTCGCCCGCGATCGTCAACGCGTACGCCTCCGGCCCGAGCCGGGGGTCCTCAGCCACCCGTACGGCCGCCGTGGCGGCGTCGCCGGGCCTCAGGTCGAGCACGGGGAGCGCGAGCCGTACGGCGTCGGCGAGCGGGGCCGGGCCCGACACGGCGGAACCGGGTGCGATCTCGGCAGACCCGGAGCCGGTCTCGGTCAGCCTCGGCCGGGGAAGCAGGTGGTCCATGCCGCCGATGATGCCAAATCTCACGACAGCACCGGACAGCACCGTCACCCCGACCACAGCCCTCCTGGGATCCCCTGAGAGCCCTTCGGAAAGCCGCCGGCGCCCCATCGAAACCCGGCGCCACCCCCCCCGGGCGAGGGCGCGGTCAGCGGGCGGAGCTGAGGTACTTTTCCAGGCCCTGCGCCAGTGCCTCGGCCATCCGCTGGCGGAACTCCCGGTTCTTGAACTTGGCGGCGTCGGCCGCGTTCCGCATGTTGCCGCACTCGATGAAGATCTTCGGCACCTTCGACAGGTTCAGTCCGCCGAGGTCGCTGCGGTAGTTCAGCGCGTCCTTGCCGATGTAGTTCGAGTACGGCAGGCCGGTGCCGTCATGGAAGGCGTCTCGCACGTCCTTGCCGAGCCGCGCCGAGTCCTTCACGACCGCGTCGACCGGCCCGCCGATCTCCTTCGGCATGATGATGTGGAACCCGCGAAGGTTCGCCGCCGCGCCGTCGCCGTGGATGGAGATCGCCGCGTCCGCGTCGTTCTCGTTGCCGATGGCGGCCCGCTGGTCGATGCAGGGCCCCCATGGGGTCTTGCTCGACCGGGTGAGCGTGACCGTGGCCCCCCGGGCCTTCAGGAGCTTCGCGAGCTTGTTGGACACGTCCCAGGTGAAGGCCGCCTCGGTGTAGCCGTCGTTGGTCGACGTGCCGGTCGTGTCGCAGGCCTTCTTCTGGTTGGAGATGTCGACGAGCTTGTTGATCTCGCGGACGTGACGGAAGTTCCCGCCGTTGTGACCGGGATCGATCACCACGCGCTTTCCGGCCAGCGGCTTGGCGGCGGTCTCGGAGGCGGCGGCCGTACGGGTGTCGGGGACGGTCGTGATGTCCGTCTCGGACCCGGCGGGCTGGGACGCTCCCTGCCCCGCCGGGTCGGCCGCCCGGTTCTGGGTCGCGGCCGGCTGCCCGACCTGCGGCGTGACGGCGACGGGGGCGGAGGCCCTCGTGTCGGAGACCTCAGCGCCGCCGCAGGCGACGGCTCCGACCCCGCACAGGGCCAGTGCTGCGGCGGCGAGTGGTCGTCTGATCACGGTCGAAATCCCTTCCCGGAGGTGCAGTCTCCCCAACCTAACCGGAACAGAGTCGTGATCAGACCGTTATGCCGGAAACCTGCCCGCCCACGCCGGCTCGGGGACCTCCTGCCGGTGCAGGAGAGCGGCCAGCTCACGAGCGTCCTCGGCGTCGAGACCCAGCACCACGCGGGGCCGTCCCCAGGGGTGGTCGATCGAGTGGGCGACGTAGCTCGCCACCGACTCGGCGACGTCCTCGCTGCCGAGCCCCCGGCTCTCCCTCCAGTAGGCCCAGGCCCGCTCCAGCTCACCGGCGGCCCGCTGCGCGCACGAGACCAACTCAGGATCACGCATGTATCCCCCCGATTTCCGGTCGCCGGCCCGCGGGCAGCCCTTCCGCGACCCGCCGGGGGGCCGGCGCCACGGCTGAAGTCAACACCCGCCGCGAGGGGACACGTCGGTGATTGACCTAGCTTTGGTCACCGCTTGGGGCCGGCCCGGTGCTGCGCCGTACGACGAGCTGCGGGCTCACCTGCCGCAGCCGCGCGGTCTTGCCCGGCTCGGTGATGCGGTCGCTCAGCAACGCCGCCGCCGAGCGGCCCATGGCCCGCCGGGGCTGGTCCACGCTGGTCAGTGAGATGTGGGTGACGGACGCGAGGTGCGTGTTGTCGTACCCGACGACCGACAGGTCCTCGGGCACCCGCAGTCCCAGCTCGCTCGCCGCGGTCAGCACGCCCATGGCCACGATGTCGTTCGCCGCGAAGATCGCCGTCGGCCGGGGCTCGCGCTTCAGCAGCGCCAGCGCCGCGCGCCGGCCGCCCTCCTCGCTGAAGTCGCCGTGCTCCACCATGATGTACGGCGCGAGCGCGTGGCGGCGCATGGCCACCAGGTAGCCCTCGCAGCGGCACCGGGCGGCCGACGACGGCGCGCCCTCGATGTGGGCGATGCGCCGGTGCCCCAGCTCCACGAGGTGGTCGACGGCGAAGCGGGCGCCGAGCTGGTCGTCGTCGACGACGATGTCCACGCCCTCGAGTTCGACGTCGCGCTCGCCCACAACCACGGTCGGCGTGTAGGCGGACGCCTCGGCCAGCGTGTCGCTGGACGGCGCGACCCCGAGCAGGACCAGTCCGTCCACCCGCAGTTCCAGGAAGGCCTCGACGGCCTCGTCCTCGAACGCCGGGTCCCAGCGGCCGCTGCCGATGAGCAGCCGCAGCCCGTCGCCGTGCAGGCTCTCCTGCAGGCCGTCGAGGAACTCCGCGTAGAAGGGGTTGTGCAGGTCGGCCACGAGCGCGCCCACCAGGTGGGTCCGCCCCTCGACCAGACTGCGGGCGACCGCGTTGGGGCGGTAGCCGAGCTCCCGGGCGGCCTGGAGGACGGCCTCCCTGCGGTGCTCGCTCACATGCGGGGAGCCCCGCAGCACGAGAGACACGAGCGATTTGGAAACTCCTGCGCGCTCGGCCACGTTGCGGATGGTTGGGCGGGGCCGTGGGCTGAACCCATCGGACAGTCCGCCGGCAGGGATATCGACCCCGACGTCTTTCCGGGCAGTGGTCTGCATGGACGGTCCTGACATGGTTCTCCCCACGATGCGTGGACGTGCACCTGACACACCAAACGATCGAGTTGCCCAGAGGGTACGGGTTGATCGCGCTAAGACACGATCCTTCCTCTAATCGGGCGTTGGGAAGGTTAGCCGGACGGTGGGTAGGGAGGCGGAGCCGGGAGGGGGTTCGCGGGGAAACCCTTGATTCGGCCGGTCCCCCTCATTGAGGGACGATTCGCTAGGGTGCGGAGTGTGGGTGCCACTCGCCAAGCGGAAGACGGTGCACGGCCGGCGCGCCGCAGGCTCAGCGTCGACCGGCGGCGGGAAGAGCTCATCGCCGCCGCGCTCGAGCTGTTCAGCAGGCACGACGCCGAGGACGTCTCGATCGACGACGTGGCGGCTTCCGCGGGCGCGTCGCGGGCGCTCGTCTACCACTACTTCGGCGGCAAGCAGGAGCTCTACGTGGCGGCCCTGCGCAGCGCGGCGGCCGAACTGCGGGCACGGTTACAGCCGCAGGGCGAGGGCGGGCCGCTGGAGCAGCTCAGCTCGGGGCTGACGCGCTACTTCGACTTCGTCGAGGAGCACGCGGCCGGCTTCGCCGCGTTGCTCAGGGGAGGCCCGGCCAACCGGGCCGGAGAGATCGGCGAGATCGTCGACGGGGTGCGCCAGCGCATGCTGCGCATGATCGTTCATCAGATGGGGGTCGACGCGCCCGGTCCGGCGCTGCGCGTCACGCTGAGGTCGTGGGTCGCCTCCGTGGAGACGGCCGGCCTCGACTGGCTGGAGCACCGTGACATGAAGCGGGCCGAGCTGGAGCGTCTGCTCGTGGACCAGATGGTCGCGCTCCTGCGGACGGCGAGCGGGCACGATCCCGGGGTGCGGGCGCTGCTGGAGACCCTGCTCCCCGCCACGAACCGTGAGGCCGTTCCCTGAACCGTAAGGAAAGCCCCGGGGACGTCCGGAGAGCGCCCCGGCGTACGGCGTAAGGACGTACGCATGGGGAAAGGGGGGAACCGCCGGGAGAGGCGGAAGGACCGGGCGTTCACGCGGGGAGGCGCCGGGCGGGCGGCGCCGACCCCAGATTCCTCCCATGACGGGGTAGCGGTCATGGGAGCGTGACACCTCCGTCCCCGAGGGACGGCTTGCCGCCTCCGGCTGAGGCAGCCGGAAGCAGACGAGGACGACCGGGCCCTGACCCGCGCCCCCTGCGGGGCAGGTGCGGACAGTGCGTGCCGGTTGCGGCCGGCGGTCCCCTCGTTGTGTCCGATGGTGGACGCGCTCACATCCCCGACGCGAGCGCGCCGTTGTTCCCCCCTGGCGTGACGGTCACGTCCTACTCGGACCGCTGCTGCGGAATCCCCGCGAGCAGCGCCCGGACCTCGGTCTCCCGGTAGCGCCGGTGACCGCCGAGGGTGCGGATGGACGTCAACTTGCCCGCCTTCGCCCACCGCGTCACGGTCTTGGGGTCGACGCGGAACATCGTGGCGACCTCCGCCGGGGTGAGCAGTGGCTCGGCCTCGGGTGTACGAGCTGACATTTGTGCGGCCTCTCCTCCGTGTGGACCGCCGGCAGCGATCCTGCGACTTGTCTGGCGCAAGTGCCCCAGCCGGCAATCTCTGCCCGTCGCGTCGCTCAGAGCGGCGTCCGACGGCGGTGAGGCGGGCTCGTAGCTCTCCGCTACGGGCTCCTCCTCCGCCGCTGTGCGGTGCACCTCTCTGGACCGCTCCGATCGGGTAAATCTTGTCGGTCGTGGCACTGTCACGGATGTCCTTCAATGATCCAAAACGTGCGGTTTCTAGGACCATTTACGGCATCACCCGATGTGACCATACAGCCACGTAGCGCGATTGGCGAGCCCTTAGGGCACAACGTCTCGACCACGGGTTGATGTCACGCTGGGTGATTCTAGCGACACGTTTCGTGGTATCGCAGTGAAAACGGCAAACTACTCAGTTCGTAGATGTGAGATCGACTATGTCATGACCAGAATCGGCAGGTCGGGCCGTGTTCATGACCGTCAGTTTGCCGACTCGAGAGCCCGGATCGACCTCCAGCGGAGAATCACCCGCTGATACATCGCGAAGGCAAGTTCTTCCTGACCGTTGTCCAAACCCGCGAGGGCCGTCGCCACCTCGGCGACGGACTGGTCGCCCTGCAGGGTCCTGTCGTCCATCAGGTGGACGAGGCCGCCGTAGTCGAGTTCCACCAGCGAGTGGGGATGGAACTCCTCCAGCCAGCGGCCCACCTCCTCGACCTCGGTGAGGGCCGCCACCTGCCCGACGTGCCTGCGGATCACCACCAGCGCCCGGGCCACCCGGCGGCGGGCCTGCGCCATCGAGGTGACGTACAGCATGTTCCTGGGCGGGGCGGCGGTGGTCTGCGCGCCCGGCTCGGCCGGCTGCTCGGAGCCCAGCACGAGCCACCGCTCGGCCGAGTCGAACGGCACGAACCACGAGATCGGCACATGCCAGGCGCCCGTGCGGATGTGGGTGCGCAGGGACCGCTCTCCGCGTTTGAACCGGTCGAAGTCGTCGGCGGTCTGCTCCGCGATGGCCTGGGGGACGAACCGGGAGGCCAGCTTCACCGGCACGCTCCCGCGAAACGACGCGAACGCCAGCCACGACCGCAGCCTGCTCTGCCAGGGGCAGACGTACAGCGTCTCCTCGACCCGGCGCAGGTACGCGTTGGGGCTCTCCCGCTCGGGCGCCGGCAGGGGCGGGACCGACAGCAGGCGGCGGACCGCCTCGCCGTGTTCGACCTCGAGCGCCCCCGCCCGGCGCGGCCGGTCGCGTGATTCGGCGTACCGGGCCCACCGAGCTTGATCCTGAGGGGCGAAAGCGGTCAGCGGCTCGTACACACGGAGATAGGCGGCGTAGGGGAGCACACCAGAATCGTGCCACGTCGGCGGACGCATGTGCAGCACCATCCCGGCTTTTCATGATCGTTTCGCGGGTGTATCGGATAAGCTGAAGTCCGATCGCCGCAACGAGGCGGCGTACACGATCAGGAGTCACCACCGTGACCGACGTTTTCGGGCTGTCCCACAAGGACTCCGGCTCGGGCGACGACGCGAACCCCGTCCAGCCGGTGCGACACGAGCAGGTCGTCTTCTGCTCCGACGAGCGAAGCGGCCTCTACGCCATTATCGCGATCTACAGCACCGCCCTCGGACCGGGGCTCGGCGGCACCCGGTTCTATCCCTACGAGAGCGAGCAGGCCGCGCTCGCCGACGTTCTCAACCTCTCGCGGGCCATGGCCTACAAGAACGCGCTGGCCGGCCTCGACCACGGGGGCGCCAAGGCCGTCATCATCGGCGACCCCGCCACCGACAAGAGCGAGGCCCTGCTGCGGGCCTACGGCAGGTTCGTCCAGTCGCTGGGCGGGCGCTACTACACCGCCTGCGACGTGGGCACCTACAGCGAGGACATGGACGTGGTGGCGCGCGAGTGCTCCTACGTCACCGGCCGCACGCAGGCCCACGGCGGCGCCGGCGACTCCTCCATCCTCACCGCGTTCGGCGTGTTCCAGGGCATGCGGGCCGCCGCCGACCACGTGTACGGCGCCTCCTCCCTGAGCGGCAGGCGGGTCGGGGTCGAGGGGGTCGGCAAGGTCGGCCACCGCCTGGTCGACCACCTGATCGAGGACGGGGCCGAGGTCGTGATCTGCGACGTCGACGAGCAGGCCGTCGAGCGGGTGCGCCGGCGCCACCCCGCGGTCGAGGCCGTGCCCGACGCCGCCACGCTCGCGGCGTCCGACATCGACGTGTACGCGCCCTGCGCCCTCGGCGGCGCGCTGGACGACGAGACCGTCCCCCGGCTCAAGGCGAGGATCGTCTGCGGCGGAGCCAACAACCAGCTCGCCCATCCCGGCGTCGAGAAGCAGCTCGCCGAGCGGGGCATCCTGTACGCGCCGGACTACGTCGTGAACTCGGGCGGGGTCATCCAGGTGGCCGACGAGATCGAGGGCTTCGACATGGATCGGGCCCGCGCCCGGGCCGCGAGGATCTTCGACACGACCTTGAAGATCTTCCGCTCGGCCGAGGAGGAAGGCGTTCCTCCCGCGGTCGCAGCGGATAGGCTGGCAGAGCGGAGAATGTCAGAAATCGGTCGGCTAAGGGGTATTTGGCTCCGGCGCTGACCGCCGCCGCTCGTACGACGTACCGAGCGGCGCACAAACCAGGTACGGTAATAGGCGAACGAGAGACTGACGCCTGAAGTCAGGTGGCGTCGGTGCGCGGTGCGTTAGTGACGAGGGGTCGGGCACGACCCCGCATGAGGGGGTCGAGCCAATGGGGCGCGGCCGAGCCAAGGCCAAGCAGGTCAAGGTCGCCCGTCAGCTGAAGTACAACAGCGGCGGGACGGATCTTGAGCGCCTGCGCGCGGAGCTCGGAGTCGTGGACGCCGACGATTCCGGCCACAGTGACGAGCATGACCCTTACGAAGAGTTGGCTGATCGCTACGCCGATTACGGGGTCGTCGACGACGATGACGGCGAGGACGACCGCCGTGGGCGGCGTTGACCCGGTTCTGATCGCCAGGTGAGTGACCCGGCGGGGACGTTCCCGCCGGGTTGCTCTCTCATGTCCGGCGAGTAGTGCTCCCTCGAGCCTCACCGCTCGCATGGGAGTTTTCGTACGGTGCCACGGTCGCGGTCGTGCCGTGCCTTGTGGCGACGGGGTCGCGGTCGTCATGCCGTCGGCGTGTTTCCGCGTTCCCATGGGCGGCCGGTCCGTGCGACCACGTCCCCACGGGCCGATGACCCATGCACCAGGGGTGGACCTCCGGCGGGTCCGGCTCGCCGATCGACGCGCTTGCCGACTCGTCGTCGGGCTCCCGCCGTCGGTGCCCGCCGCCGTCGCGCCCTGCCCTGTCACGGCCGTGCGACGTCCGGCCGGCGAAGGCACAGCCGTCGTGGTTCCCAGTGGGCCGTTCTCCCGATGACGTGACCGAACGGCCGCCGCTGCCTGGCGACAGGCGACGGCCGTCACGCGCCGAGAGCCGGATGGGGCCGGGGAACCCCAGATCTCACCGGCGGAAACGGGCTTGCCCCTCCCCGGGGACGACCTCGCCCAGCACCCAGGCGGGCAGACCGCGCCCGGTCAGCAGCGCGAGTGCCTTGTCGGCCTCCGCCGCCGGGACGATCGCGCACATGCCCACGCCGAGGTTGAACGTCTTGTCCATCTCCTCCTGGGGCACGCCGCCGCGTCCGGCCAGCACCTCGAAGATCGCGGGCGGCGTCCAGGCGCCGCGGTCGAGCAGGGCGTCCACCGTGCCGGGCAGGGACCTGGCGAGGTTGGCCGCCAGCCCGCCGCCGGTGATGTGCGCCAGGGCGTGCACCTCGGTCTCGCGGATGAGCGCAAGGCAGTCGAGCGAGTAGATGCGGGTGGGCTCGAGCAGTTCCTCGCCGAGCGTACGGCCCAGCTCGGGCAGCTCCTGCTCCAGGCCCAGCCCGGCCGTCTTGATCACGTGCCTGACCAGCGAGTATCCGTTGGAGTGGACGCCGCTGGAGGCCAGCCCGAGCACCACGTCCCCCGGCGCGACCCGGTCGGGACCGAGCAGCTCGTCGGCCTCCACGACCCCGGTGCCCGCGCCCGCGAGGTCGTACTCGTCGGGGCCCATCGCGCCGGGGTGCTCGGCGGTCTCCCCCCCGACGAGCGCACAGCCCGCGAGCCGGCAGCCCTCGGCCACGCCGCCCACGATGTCGGCGATCCGCTCGGGCACGACCTTGCCGCACGCGATGTAGTCGGTCATGAACAGCGGCTCGGCCCCGCAGACCACGAGGTCGTCGACGACCATGCCGACGAGGTCGATGCCGATCGTGTCGTGCTTGCCGAGCTGCTGGGCCAGCATGACCTTGGTGCCCACGCCGTCGGTGGACGTGGCCAGCAGCGGCCGGCGGTAGCGCAGGAACGCCGAGGCGTCGAAGAGCCCGGCGAAGCCGCTGGCGTCGTCCACGACCTCCGGCCGCCGGGAGCGTGCCACCCGCGACTTCATCAGCTCGACCGCGCGGTCGCCGGCCTCGATGTCGACGCCGGCGGCGGCGTAACTGGTCATCGCTGGGCCTCCAGCACGAACTTGCCCACCCTGTCGTCCTCGATCGCGATGGGGTACTCACCGGTGAAGCACGCGCGGCAGAGCCGGTCGGCCGGCAGCGTCGTCGCCCGGGTGAGCCCGTCGAGGGAGATGTACCCCAGGGAGTCGGCGCCGAGCGAGGCGCGGATCTCCTCGACCGACAGCGACCCGGCGATCAGCTCCGCGCGGGTGGCGAAGTCGATGCCGTAGAAGCACGGCCAGGCGACCGGGGGTGAGGAGATCCGGACGTGGACCTCGGTCGCCCCGGCCTCGCGCAGCATCTTCACGATGGCCCGCTGGGTGTTGCCGCGGACGATCGAGTCGTCCACGACCACCAGGCGCTTGCCCTCGATGACCTCGCGCAGCGGGTTGAGCTTGAGGCGGATGCCGAGCTGCCGGATCGTCTGCGACGGCTGGATGAACGTCCGGCCGACGTAGGAGTTCTTCACCAGGCCCTGGCCGTACGGGATGCCGCTCTGCTCGGCGTAGCCGATGGCGGCGGGCGTGCCGGACTCGGGCGTGGGGATGACGAGGTCGGCTTCCACCGGGTGCTCGCGGGCCAGCACGCGGCCGACCTCGACCCGGGTGGACTGCACGCCGCGCCCGGCGATCGTGGTGTCGGGCCGGGCGAGGTAGACGTACTCGAACAGGCAGCCCTTGGGCTCGGCCGGTGCGAAGCGGCGCGAACGGACGCCGCGCTCGTCGATGGTGAGCAGTTCGCCGGGCTCGATCTCGCGGATGAACGACGCGCCGACGATGTCGAGGGCCGCGGTCTCGGAGGCGACCACCCAGCCGCGCTCCAGCCGGCCCAGCACCAGCGGGCGGATGCCCTGCGGGTCGCGGGCGGCGAACAGCGTCGTCTCGTTCATCCAGACGAGCGAGTAGGCGCCCTTGATTTCGGGAAGCAGCTCGGCCGCCACGTCCTCGACCGGACGCGAGGCATCCTGCGCCAGCAGCGCGGTGAGCACCTCGGTGTCGGTCGTCGCGCGCGTGGAGCCCGGCGCGAGCCGTTCGGCGAGGTGGGCGGTATTGATCAGGTTGCCGTTGTGGGCGAGCGCGAGCCCGCCGCCGTCGGTCGAGCTCAGCGTGGGCTGCGCGTTCTCCCAGACACTCGATCCGGTCGTGGAGTAACGGCAGTGCCCGATGGACAGGTGCCCGCGCAGGGTGCCGAGGATCGACTCGTCGAAGACCTGGGCCACCAGGCCCATGTCCTTGTAGACGAGGATGCGGCTGCCCTCGCTGACCGCGATGCCCGCGGACTCCTGTCCACGGTGCTGCAACGCGTAGAGGCCGTAGTAGGTGAGTTTGGAGACGTCCTCCCCGGGCGCCCATACGCCGAAGACGCCACAGGCGTCCTTCGGAGCGCGGTCCTGGGGGTCGAGGTCATGGCCCAGCCGGCCGTCGCCCTTCAACACGTACTTGAGTCTATTTGGGCATTGGCGCTGCTCAAACCGGGGCATGCCGGTGAGGCGCCGGAAGCATCACCCGCTCTTTGCCGTGTCGTCCCTGCTCACACGCGGATTTCGGGGGAGTCTGAGCGTTCGGGCAGGCCCCAGAATCGGTACGGGAGGGATCATCGTGGCGACACCCCACGACCCCGGGCAGCCGCGGGAGCCGTACGGTTCGGGACCTCCCCCCGGACAACCGCCTCACGGGCAGCCGCCGTACGGGGGGCCGCTGCCGCCGCCTCCGGCGCCGGGCGGACCTCCCGGTGCGCCCTGGGGGGCCCAGCCGGGCGGCGGGCTCGGGACCGCCGCGCTGGTGCTCGGGATCTGCTCGCTCGTCCTGCTGCTGGTCTGCGGCGTCGGCACGCTCGTGGCGGTCGTCGGACTCGTCCTCGGCATCGTGGCGATCGCGCGGAACTCCAACAGGCGCAGGGCGGTCGGCGGGCTGGTGCTGAGCGCGCTGACCCTGCTGCTCGCCCTGGTCATCGTCGTGATCTTCTACACCTGGTTCCAGACCAGGCATGTCGGCGAGTGTTTCGACCGCCGGCTCTATCCCACGCAGGAGGACGCGCAGCGCTGCGTGGAGGACAGGCTCACCGGCCCACGGTAGCCCGGGGCGGAGGTCACCAGAGAGGCAGCAGCGCGGACAGGTCGGCACGGGAGCCGCTGGCCGAGATCTTCCCGGCGTCGGTGGCGCCGGCCCAGGACAGCCGGCCCGTGGCCAGTTCGAGCCAGGTGCGGGGGTCGGTCTCGATGACGTTGGGCGGAGTGCCCCGGGTGTGCCGGGGCCCTTCCACGCACTGCACCGCGGCGTACGGCGGGACCCGCACCTCCACCGAGCGTCCCGGCGCCCGCGCGGCCAGCTCGTCCAGCAGGTGCCGTACGGCGGCGCGTGCCGCGGTCCTGACCGGCGTGCGCCCGGTCTCGTAGGCGTCGAGCACGGCCAGCACGCACGCGTTCCCCGCGGCGCTCTCGGGGCCGTCGAACGGCGGCCGTCCGAGATCGGCGAGCTGGGCGTCGAGCGCCTCTCTGATCTTTCCCGGGTCGAGTCTGCGTACCGGCACCGGCCCATTGTCCCGGATCCCGCCCCCGCTCGATCTGGCGGGAAATGATGGGCGGTCTCCGTACATGAAAGGAGTGTCCGTAGGAACACCCGACAAGGGGACGATCATGGGAACCGCCCGTGGATGACGAACCGGCGGCCAGGTTCGAGGCCGTCTATCGGGAGACGTACGGCCGGCTCACTGCGTACGCCGCGCGCCGCTGCGACTCGCCGCAGGACGCGGCCGACGTGGTGGCCGAGGTCTACACCGTCGCCTGGCGGCGGCTGGACGACTTACCCGAGGGAGACGAGGCCGTCCTGTGGCTGTACGGCGTGGCCCGCAACGTGGTGGCCAACCACCGCAGGGGGGAGGTCCGCCGCCAGGCGCGTAGCGCCGAGTTGGACGCCGACCTGGCCGACCTGTACGGCGACTCCCCCGAGAGCGGGATCGAGCTGGCCGCGATCGGCGAGGCGTTCCTGAGCCTGTCCGACGACGACCGCGAGTTGCTGGCGCTGGTCGCGTGGGAGGGACTGGGGCGCGAGGAGATCGCCATGGCGCTCGGCCTGTCGCGCAACGCCGTACGCATCCGGCTCCACCGTGCCCGGAGGCGCTTTTCCCGTGCGCTCGCCGAGGCGGGCGTCCATCTCACGTCAGGCAGCCGGCTGGCGCCGGTGGGGAGGTCGCTGTGAAGGACATCGAAGCGGTGATCGGGCCGCTGGCCCGGGTCGAACCCGGTGCCCCGGGCGGCCATCCGTCCGGGGCGGGGGCGCGGGCGTTGCTGGCCTCGATCACGGCCGAGCCGCCCGGCGGCGCGGCCGTACCCGGGCGTGCGAAGCGTCGCGGCCCACGCCGGCTGGTTCTGGGCCTGGCGGCCGCCGCCGTGGCCGCCGCGGGTGTCGTCGTCGGCCCGAGCCTGCTGCACGACGGGGCCCTCACCACACCCTCCTACGCCGTCACCAAGGACTCCCACGGAGTCGTGTGGGTCAGGGTCCGCGACTTCCGCGACGTCGCGGGGTTGGCGAAGCAGCTGCGTGACCTGGGCGTCCCCGCCGTCGTCGACTACGTGCCCGCCGGGAAGAAGTGCCGGGAGCCGAGGGCCACCCGTGTGGAGGACATACCCCGGGGCATCTACGATCCGCCCACCAATTTGCCGGGGGCGAAGTACGGCTGGCAGATGCGGATCGACACCCGGCTGTTCAAGCCCGGCCAGACCTTCGTCTGGACCCTCACGGCCCTGCCCGGCGGGATGAGCAGCACCAGCACGATCCTCATGGAGGACCCGGTGAAGCCGTGCGTGCTCGTGCCCGACGACACCGAGAAGATGAGGAGAACGCCGGAGATCCTCGCCTATCGTCTGGCGACCACGAAAGGCCGCTCGCTCGCCGGATATCGGGTGGACGGGAAGACGGTGGGCGAGGTCGTGCCGGAGATCGAGAAGCGCGGGTTGAAGGTCACGTATCTGGTCATGGATCCCAACCCCCGGAACCTCGGTGGCTACGCCACTGATCCGCATAAACAGGACATTCCCGTCGGAAAGGACTGGACCGTCTGGGAGGCGGAGGAGTCCACCCGGAAGCCCGGATTGATCCGCCTGCTCGTCACCAAGGAGCACCTGGGCTGGAACCCGGTCTACGACGGCGGTTCGCGCGACAACGTGATCAAGGAATAGAACCTCCCGTACGGCTCCGCGGGGTGCGGAGCCGTACGGGGATTCAGGCGACCGGCTCGGCCACGGCGGGCTCGGCGCGCTCGGCGGGCCCGGTGACGTCGGCCGAGGCCCGGTTGCGGCGCAGGGAGTACACGCTGACCGGGACGCCGACCAGCACGATCGCCGCCGCGATCAGCAGCGTGAACCGGTAGGCCTCCAGGAAGGCGTGCAGCGGGGCGCCGCCGACCGCGCTCTGCCTGGCGCTCAGGATCGCGCCCAGGATCGTGATGCCGAGCAGGCCGAAGACCTCGCGGGAGACGTTGAGCACGCCCGAGGCCACGCCGGCCCGCGCGGGGGGCATCGCGTTCAGCACCACGTTGGTAAGCGGGACGAGCAGACCGGCGCCCGCGCCGTACAGCAGGAACCAGGGGAGCAGGTCGCCGTAGTGGGAGCCCTCGCCCGCGCTCGACAGCCCGCCGATGGCCACCGCCATCAGGCCGAGGCCGACGGCCACCGTGCCCGCGCTGCCGAAGCGCTCGGCGATCCTCGGTGAGACGCTCGCGATCACCGCCATGAGCAGGGCCATCGGCACGAAACCCGCGCCCGCCTCGGTCGGCGAGAACCCGAGCGCGCTCTGCAGGTAGAGCGCGGTGAAGAAGTAGATGCCGAAGACGCCGAACGACCACAGGCCCATCGACAGCAGGCCGCCGCTGAAGACCCGCTCACGGAACAGGCTGAGGTCGATCATCGGCTGCGCCGTACGGGACTCGACGACCAGGAACGCGACGGCGGACACCGCGAAGGCCGCGAAAGCCCCGAGGATCGGCGCCGAGGTCCACCCACGCGACTCGCCCTCGATGAGCGCGTAGGTGAGGGCGAACAGTGCCACGGCGGAGGTGGCCAGGCCGGGCAGGTCGAGGGACATCCGCCCGGACGCGGCCCGCTCGACCCTGATCGAACGCAGAGCGATCGCCGCCGCGATCACGCCGATCGGCAGGTTGATCAGGAAGATCCAGCCCCAGTCGGCGTTCTCGCTGAGGAACCCGCCGGTGAGCGGGCCGATCGCGAGGGCCAGAGCGCCGACCGCGCTCCAGATGCCGACGGCCGTCGCCCGCTCGCGCGGATCGGGGAAGATCCGCGGCAGCAGGGCCAGCGTCGACGGCGTCACCAGCGCGGCGCCGAGCCCCTGCACCGCCCGCGCCGCGATCAGCGTCTCCTGGCTCCCGGCGAGGCCCGCCGCCACCGACGCGAGCGTGAAGACCGTCAGGCCCGTGAAGAACGCGGTCCTGGGGCCGAAGACGTCCGCCAGGCGTCCGCCCGCGAGTAGCAGGCCCGCGAACACCAGGATGTACGCGCTCACGATCCACTCCAGTCCGGAGATCGTCAGCGCCAGATCCCGCTGGATCGTCGGCAGGGCCACGTTGACCACGTTGTTGTCCAGGTAGGTCATGAAAGTCGCGAGCGACACCGCGACCAGCGCCCACCACCGTCCGGACATCCGTCCTCCTCTTGTACGAGGTACATGTACGGCGTACATGTACGGTGCATAGGAGACCTTGTACGGCGTATAGTTGTCAAGTGCCGATGAGGTAGGGAGGCTGCGGGCCATGGCGAACGCGGAGCGGCTGAGCCGCCGGAGTCTGGTCGAGAAGGCCGTCGAGCTGGCCGACGCCGAGAGCCTGGAGTCGGTCACGGTGCGGCGGCTCGCCCAGGAGCTCGGGGTCACCCCGATGGCCCTGTACTGGCACGTCAAGAACAAGGACCAGTTGTTCGTCTGCCTCGCCGACCATCTGCTCGCCGAGGTCACTCCCGAGTTCGACCCGGCCGCGCCGTGGAACCTGCGGCTGCGGGCGATGGTCGAGGCGCTGGTCGGGGTGATGCGGCGGCACCGGTACATGCCGGGGCTGTTCGCGATGGTCGAGAAGCAGGAACTGCCCAATTTCAGCCGGGCGACCGACACCGCGCTCGACCTGCTGTCCCAGGCGGGGTTCACGCTGAGCGAGGGCTACGCCGTCTCCACCTACCTGCTGCACGGCGCGATGGCGCTGGTGGACAACGAGCCCGGTTGCCCCGGGGCGTTCAGTGCCGCGGAGGCGGCCGAGTGGCGCCGGCAGAGGCGGCTGCGCCTGGAACAGTTCCCCGCCGGCGAGTTCCCCCGGATCGTCGAATACGCCAAGACGATGGAGGAGGAGCCCGACCTCGACGCCTACTACGCGTTCGGCCTGGATCTCCTGATGTCCGGGGTCGAGGCCATGGCCGCGAAGAGGACGCCGAGCAGCGCGACGCAGAACAACACCAGATAGGTGGTGTGGAACCCCGCCATGAGCTGTCGCAGCGCGTCGGGGGACACCCGTGACAGCGTCCCGGCGTAGACCTGGTTCCGCAGCGCCGGCGCGACCGAGGCGGTCAGCACGGTCAGCGTCGTCGCGACGCTGAGCACTACGCCGACGTTCATGACCATCAGCCGGAAGCCGTTCACCACCCCCCGGCTCGCCTCGGGCAGCGCGCCCATGACCTGCGTCGTGTTGCCGGTGAGGAAGGCGCCGCTGCCGCACCCGCACACGAAGAGCCCGGCGCCGATCACCCAGTACGGCGTGGCCGGGCCCGCCGCGAGCGTGAGGACGAGCAGCCCCGACGCCGAGAGCGCGCACCCTCCCACCGACAGCGCGTACGGGCTCACCCTGCGGCCCAGCGCGCCCGCCAGCGGAGAGGCGAGGGTCATGCCCACGGGGACCGGCAGCACGGCGACGCCGGCGGCCAGCGCGTCGGCCCCGCGCGCGGCCTGGAAGTAGAGCCCGGCGAGCAGGATCAGCGACGAGCGCGCCAGCGCGTTGGCGAACGACGCCAGGTTGGCGCACAGCAGCATGCGCCCGCCGAACAACGTGAGGTTGAGCACCGGGTTGCGTGCCCTGCGCTCCACCGCGAACAGCGCGGGGACGAGCGCGGCGGCGGCCACGCCGGGCAACGGCTCGCCCTGGCTGATCGCGACCAGTACGGCCGACAGGGCGGCGAACACGATCAGGTTGCCCAGCGCGTCCACGGACTGGCGGGGGCCGGCCGGGACCCTCCGCAGCACGGCCGCGCCCCAGGCGAGCGCGACCACCCCCGCCGGGACGTTGATCCAGAAGATCCACCGCCAGCCGAGCGTGTCCGCGATCAGACCGCCGAGGGTCGGCCCGGCGAGCTGGGCCACCGAGAGCGTGGCCATGTAGACGCCCATCCCCTGGCTGAGCCTGTCGGGCGGGAAGGCGGCGGTGACGATCACCGTGCCGTTGGCGAGGATCATGGCCGCACCGAGTCCCTGGACCGCCCGCAGGACGATGAGGACGCCGACGTCGGGCGCGATCCCGGCGAGCAGCGACGCGCCGGTGAAGAGGGCGAAGCCGACGAGATAGACCTCCCGCCTGCCGAGCAGGTCCGCGACGCGGCCGAAGAACACCAGCGTCGCGGTGCTGATCAGCAGGTGCGCGAGCAGGATCCAGCTCGACGCCAGCGGCCCGGCCTCGAAATGCCGTACGACCGAGGGGAGAGCGACGTTCAGTGTGCTGGAACTGAGCCCGATGAGCACGAGGCCGAGCCCGGTGACGGAGCAGACCCTCCAGGCGTATCGGAGGGCGTTCGCATGCTCGGCGGAGCCGGGTTCCGGGGGGTTGTCGGCCATGCCGTCGATTCTGGCGTACGCCGTACGTCTCAATTGTCCCCGCAACCACTCGCCGGACAGATGTGCCGCCGATGGCTGCGCTCCCCGTAGAAGGGAGCTTTTGACCATCCGTGCTTACTGATAGCGGAGATGCATATACGTGATGTTTAACGTGACAACCCCCATATGCAATAGCGCGTGTATCACATGCATCACTTCTGTTCTTCCGCGCACTTGGTGCGCTCCAGAAAGGGAAGTTTCGTGGCTATCAAGTTGCCGGGCGGACGCACCATCGGCCTGATGACGGCTGGTGCTCTGGCGGGGTCGGTCCTGGTTTTAGGTGGCGCCGCCACCGCTTCGTCGGCGAGTGACGCCGTGTTCTACGCGTGTGTGAACAAGAGCACGCGGTACATGCGCCTGGTGAACGCGACCACCACGTGCAAGACGACCGAGACCAAGGTGTCGTGGAACAAGACCGGTCCGCAGGGTCCGGTGGGTATCGGCGGCACCGGTCCGCAGGGCCCGGCGGGTCCGCAGGGTCTGCGTGGTCCCCAGGGCATGCGCGGTCCGCAGGGTGCGAAGGGAGCCACCGGCCCGCAGGGTCCCGCGGGTCCGCAGGGTCCCCAGGGTGCGAAGGGCGACACGGGCGCGAAGGGTGAGACCGGCCCGCAGGGCCCCGCCGGTCCGCAGGGCCCGAAGGGCGACTCGGGCGTGGGCGGCATCACCGTCAAGCAGGCCGACTTCAACTTCGGTATCACCGGTGGCACGACGAAGCTGAACTGCGACGGCGGCTACGCGACGGGCGGCGGCTACACCGGCACGAAGGTCATCGGGGAGATCACCACCAACGGTCCGATCGTCTCCGGAAACAAGCCCACCGGCTGGCAGGTCGGCGGCACCTCGACCAAGGGCACCGCGTACGTGATCTGCGCCACCGTCGGCGGTGGCGGCAACGCCGCCGCGCGCAGCGCCGGTGGCGATGACGAGAAGGCCGAGGACAAGACGCCGGCTCTCCAGACGAGGACTCCCAGCCCCACCGGCGGCAACTGAGGCGACGAGAGGTGGTGGAGTCCGTGGGGGCTCCACCATGCTCGCGCCCCGGCGCGATTTCCTGACCGCCCGGACTCACTGGTAGCGAAGATGCGCATACGTGATGTTTGGCATGACAACCGGCATAACACGTGGCGCGTGTACCACATGCATAACATGCGTGCTCTGCGCACTTGGTGCGCTTCAGAAAGGGAAGTTCCGTGGCTATCAAGTTGCCGGGCGGACGCACCATCGGCCTGATGACGGCTGGTGCTCTGGCGGGGTCGGTCCTGGTTTTAGGTGGCGCCGCCACCGCTTCGTCGGCGAGTGACGCCGTGTTCTACGCGTGTGTGAACAAGAGCACGCGGTACATGCGCCTGGTGAACGCGACCACCACGTGCAAGACGACCGAGACCAAGGTGTCGTGGAACAAGACCGGTCCGCAGGGTCCGGTGGGCATCGGTGGCACCGGTCCGCAGGGCCCGGCGGGTCCGCAGGGTCTGCGTGGTCCCCAGGGCATGCGCGGCCCGCAGGGCCCGAAGGGCGACACGGGCGCGAAGGGCGACAAGGGCGAGACCGGCCCGCAAGGCCCCGCCGGTCCGGCGGGTGCACGCGGACCGGAGGGACCCAAGGGCGACACCGGCGCTACCGGCCCCAAGGGGGACAAGGGCGACACCGGTCCCAAGGGCGCCGAGGGCGATCGCGGTCCCGCCGGTCCCAAGGGCGCCGAGGGCGATCGTGGCCCCGCGGGTCCGGCCGGTCCCGCGGGTGCCAAGGGTGACACCGGTCCTCGCGGCCTGCCCGGCGAGGACGGCAAGAGCGCCTGCGAGATCTGGAAGAAGGGCACCTGCGGTGCCAAGGACGAGGCCGACTTCCTGAAGTGGCTCAAGGGCCAGGGCGGTTCCGGCGGTGACGCCCCCACCCTGAGCTCGCGGATGGCGAGCCAGTTCATCTCGGGGAACGGCGGGTCCGTCTCCTGCGCGGCGGGTGAGACGGTCACCGGCGGCGGCTACAAGGTCGGCTCGAGCAAGACCGTCACGGGCAGCTACATGAGCGGCAACGGCTGGAGGGTCGAGCTGACGGGCAACGGTGGCGGTGGCGGCGAAAACGGCATCGTGTACGCCATCTGCACCAAGATCTCCTAAGGGCGTGCCGGCGGAGTCCGTGGGGCTCCGCCGCCGCGCCGCCCATGCTTGCCGTACGCGACGAGGCGTTGGTGTACGGCGACTGCGAAGGCCCTTCCGGAGGGGTTACCGGGAGGGCCTTCGTCGTTCTCCGGGACCTTCCTCCCAGTGCCACCACGTAGGAACGCATCTCCGCCAGTTGAGCCCGCGCAACTCGGCCCGTAGTTGCTCGCGGCCGGCCTCCCGGGCGGCGGTTCGTTCCGGCGAGTCCCAGTCAGCTTTCGGTATCGATGAGAAGGGGAGAGGGGCGGTAGCGGCCGGAGAGGCGGGCGAGTTTGAGGCTGAGATGCAGGCTCAGCCGTTCTCCGCCGTCCCTGAGGTCGGTCTCCGCCAGTTCCTCCACCCGCCGCAGCCGGTAGTAGAGCGACGTGCGGTGCAGGCGGAGCCTGCGGGAGACGGCCTGGGCGTTGCCGGCGAGGTCGAGGTAGATCTCCAGAGTCTCCAGCAGCGGCCGGTGCTGGGCCTCGTCCAGCAGCCGTGCCAGCCCCGGGTGGAGGTTGCCGTGCGGCATGCCGGCCAGCATGCGGTAGACGCCGAGACGGCCCCACTCGGCCGAGCGCCCGAACTCCGGCACCTTCGCGGCGATCTCGGCGGCGTGCAGGGCCTCCTCGTACGACTCGGCCGCGAGGGAGAGCGAGGGGCGGGGCGAGCCGATCCCGACCAGGACGGGCGTCCCGAGGGCGGCGTGCATCTCCTCGGGGAAGGCGCCGGTGCCCGCGGTGAGCAGGACGGCGTGGTCGTAGCGCACCAGGTGGAGGGGATGGTGCCTGACCAGGCGCCGCCGCAGGGCCAGCAGCCCGCGCTCCAGCGTCAGCCGCAGGGTCTCGTCGGCCTCGCCGCCGGCGGGCCGGGCGACCGCCACGGTCACGGGCATGCCGTGCGGGAACGCGCCCGCCTCGATCAGTGTCCTGTCGGCGTCGGGCTCGCGGAGCAGCAGGCCGGTGACGGCCTCCAGTTCGCGGCGCGAGGCGAGTTCGGAGGCCAGGCTCTCGTGGAACAGGGTCATGGCCAGGGTGGGCGCCGTCTCCGCCGCGACCGCGATCTCCGGCTCGGTCATGGCCGGGGCCGCGTCGATGAACCAGAGGAAGCCGAGCGGCAGGCCGTCGTGCCGTACGGGAACGCAGACGCGCGGCAGCAGGCCCAGTTCCGGTGCGCCGGGGGTGCGCAGCGGTTCGGTCGCCTCGTGGATGCCCGCCGAACGCAGGAAGTCGCGCACGTCGGGAGTGGTGTGGCGGCGCAGGATCGACTGGCGGCGGACGTCGTCCATCGGCCCGTCCTGCTCGCTGTAGGCGACGACACGCTGGCGGCCGTCCTCGAGCAGCAGGGGTCTTTCCAGGCGAAGGGCGAGCTCGTCCACGATTCGCTGCAGATCCATCACTCGGCCTCCACCTGGACGCTTCGACATCTGTAGGGGAAGCGCCCGCTGGTCTTCCCTACAAGTGACCGATGATCTGCGTCAATAGTCGCGTTAGCGTCATAATTCGTGAAACTCTCAAAAACGCTGTTCCCGGGCATAGTGGCGGCCATCGCGCTCGCCCCGCTCGCGCTGACGGCGGCCCCCGCGTCCGCGGCCCCCGGCGAGGACCCCGACCTTCCCTGGCGTCGTGATCACTGGCCCCAGACCCAGCCCTGGCAGCGCGACCAGCCGGACGAGGCGCAGAACCTGCGCGGCCGCCCGTCCCGGGTCGTGGCGCCGATCGACCCGCAGAACTGGAAGAACCCCGACCACATGACGTGGGCGGACTACCGGAAGATCCCGGGCACCGACTGGGCGAACCCGGCGGTCAAGGGCTCCGCGCGCACCTTCAAGGGCGCACTCGTGCTGGTGGACTATCCCAACCAGCCGTTCGTGGTCACCCAGCCGCGGAACTCGACGGTCTTCGGCAACCCCAGCGCCGAGGCCCACGACATCCCCCGCGACCGGGTCGCCAAGTTCTACCAGGACTTCCTCAACACCCCCAACGAGCTGAACAAGGGCCACACGCTGCACGAGTACTGGATGGAGGACTCCGGCGGCCGTTACGGCGTCGATCTCACCGCGTTCGGCCCTTACACGATGCCGGGCAAGTCGCACGAGTACGGCATGGAGTATCAGCGGGACGCCTGCCCGGCGGGGGACGACTGCACCAGGAACCTGCGTACGGACGGCAACACGGCCTGGCTGAACGACGTCGGCCAGGAGGTGGCGGGCCGGTTCGACTTCGTCTTCTACCTGAGCGCCGGCCAGGACGAGTCGTCGACCTGGCAGGAGTTCGGCATGATGAAGTTCCCCACCAAGGAGGACGTCACCGACGAGTTCGGCCCGCCGGACCCGAACCTGCCCAACTGGTCCAGGACCCGCTACGTGGACTGGACGTCGTGGGCCGCGGGCTCGACGTTCTGGCCGAACGCGCGTTTCGGCGTCGACTCGGTCCAGACCGAGAGCTCCGGCATGGGGACGTTCGCCCACGAGTTCAGCCACATCATGGGCATCGCGGACAACTACAACAACCCGTACGGCACGCCGATGCGCCGGGCGTACACCGGCATCTGGGAGATGCTCAGCCGCGGCAGCTTCAACGGCCCGGGGGGCCCGCACAGCCGCTGGCTGATCCCGCCCACGGCGGGCGCGTCCATGGGCGCCCAGCACATGCTGCGCAACAAGATCAAGCTGAACATGGTGGACGAGCGGCACGTCCTCCGCCTGTCGCGTGACGCCCTCGCGCAGTCGGGCCTCGTCGTCGCCGACGTCACGGCCCGCGCCGTCCAGCCGGGCGAGAACGGCCTGACGGGCCTGAACATCGCCTTCGGCACCGGCGACAGGTCCACGGGTTCGTGTAACACCGCGACCGACCCGCTGTGCGACGGCGGCGGCTACGACAACTACACGGTCGAGGTCGTCGACCGGATGGGCAGCGACTCGTTCACCCCCGACGCCGGGGTGCTGCTGGCCAAGACCAAGGACCAGGACAGGGCGCCGTTCGAGTGGGTGATCGACGCCAACCCGCAGGACATCGGCATGACCGACTACGTGCTGCCCGACGGCACCAAGGTCCCGATCACGATCGGCGACTACCGGCAGCTCGCCGACGCCCTCTTCCACGCCGGCACCGACTCCGGCAGCCGGTACGAGTACGTGGACCAGGCCAACCGCCTGCACTTCTACGTCATCGACCCGCATCGCGGCCGCGACGGGACGCTGTCGTACACGGTCGCGGTCCGCTCGCTCGACGGGTCGGGCCCGCAGAAGCGGGGCGTGAAGCTGCTTCCCGGCGCCGGGATCCCCGCGGCCGCCAAGGGCGTGTCGACCTGCCGCTTCCCGCTGTTCAACACCGGAAAGGCGGCGCCCGCGCAGGGGCAGCACCCCGAGGACGCCGGCGAGTACCTGAACAGCGACGTCTACCGCCTGCAGGCGAAGGTCGAAGGAAAGGGCTGGTCGGTGATCACGCCGAACGCCCTCACCGCGATCGGCTTCGGCGAGCACGACGACGTCGCCGTCCACGCGCAACGTGCCGACGGCGGCAGCCGCCTGGCCACCGTCACGCTCACGGCCACCTCGGAGAGCGACCCCGCCAGGACCGCGACGGCGAGGTGCCACGTCATCGGTCTGTAGACCGGCCGCATGACAGGCGAAGGGCCCTTCCGGACCGGCCGGAAGGGCCCTCGTTCACAAGAACTCAGCCGAAGAAGCGCGGGAGCGCGGACGCGTGGACCTCGCGAAGCTCCTCGACCGGGACGTCGAGGACGCCCTCGACCGTGAGCGCGGAGCCGCCGGTGAGGCCGAGCCCGGAGCAGGGCACCTCGTGGCGGGCGCACAGGTCGGCGAGAGCGTCGAACGCCTCGGGCCGCACGCACACCAGCGCCCGCGCGGCCGACTCGCTGAACAACTCGACGAAGGCGTCCTCGCCCGGCAGGGTCACCGTGCAGCCGACGCCCTGGGCCAGGCACGCCTCGGCCAGGCCGACGGCGAGACCGCCGTCGGACAGGTCGTGCGAGCCCTCGATCAGCCCGCGGGCCGCCGCCTCGGTCAGCACCGCCGCAAGGCCGCGCTCGGCCTCCAGGTCCGCCTGCGGCGGCAGCCCGCCCAGGTGGCCGTGGACGACGTGCGCCCACTCCGACCCGCCGAACTCCTCGCGGGTCTCGCCCAGCAGCAGGACGCGCAGGCCGGGGGCGGTGAAGCCGGACCTGACCCGCTGGGCCACGTCGTCGATCACGCCGAGTACGCCGACCACCGGCGTCGGGTTGATCGCGGTCGAGCCCGTCTGGTTGTAGAACGACACGTTGCCGCCGGTCACCGGGACGCCGAGGGTCCGGCAGGCGTCGGCGAGCCCGCGTACGGCCTCGGAGAACTGCCACATGACCTCGGGGTCCTCCGGCGAGCCGAAGTTGAGGCAGTTGGTGACGGCGAGCGGCTTCGCGCCGGTCACCGCCACGTTGCGGTACGCCTCCGCCAGCGCGAGCTGGGCTCCCGTGTACGGATCGAGCTTCGCGTAGCGGCCGTTGCCGTCGGTGGCGAGCGCGATGCCCCGGGTGGTCTCCTGGGCGCCGGGCATGACCTCGGAGATCCGCAGCATGCCGGCGTCGGCGGGCTGGGCGAGGACCGTGTTGCCCCGGACGTACCGGTCGTACTGGGAGGTCACCCATTCCTTGGACCCGAGGTTGGGCGAGCCGAGCAGGGTGAGCAACGTCTCCCGCAGGTCCTCGGGCCGGGGCAGGCGCTCGGGGCCGTCGGCGTTGAGCGCCGCCTGCCCGGCGGGCTCGTGGAACGGACGCTCGTAGACCGGGCCCTCGTCGGCGGCCGTGCCCGGCGGGATGTCGACGATCACTTCGCCGTCCCACGTCATGACGAGCCTGCCGGTGTCGGTGACCTCACCGATCACGGTCGCCGGCACGTCCCACTTGTCGCAGATCGCCATGAAGGCGGGGATGTCGTCGGGCGTGACGACCGCCATCATGCGCTCCTGCGACTCGCTCATGAGGATCTCCTCGGGCCGCAGCGTGGGATCGCGCAGCGGGACGAGGTTGAGGTCGACCTCCATGCCGCCGGTGCCCTTGGCGGCCAGCTCGGTCGTGGCGCAGGACACCCCGGCCGCGCCGAGGTCCTGGATGCCGACGACCACGTCCGCCTGGTACAGCTCCAGGCAGCACTCGATCAGCAGCTTCTCCATGAACGGGTCGCCCACCTGCACGGCGGGCCGCTTGGCCTGCGACTCGTCCTCGAAGGTGGCCGACGCCAGCACCGACGCGCCGCCGATGCCGTCCGCGCCGGTCCGCGCGCCGAACAGCACGACCTTGTTGCCCGGCCCGGGGGCGGTGGCGAGCTTGATCTGGTCCTTGCGCAGCAGGCCGACGCACAGGGCGTTGACCAGCGGGTTGCCGATGTAGCAGGGGTCGAAGGCGACCTCGCCGCCGATGTTGGGCAGGCCGAGGCAGTTGCCGTAGTGGCTGATCCCCTCGACGACCCCGGGCAGCACCCGGCGCGTGTCGGGCTGGTCGGCCCCGCCGAAGCGCAGCGCGTCCATGACCGCGACGGGCCGGGCGCCCATCGACATGATGTCGCGCACGATGCCGCCGACGCCGGTCGCCGCGCCCTGGTGCGGCTCGACGTACGACGGATGGTTGTGCGACTCGATCTTGAAGGTGGCGGCCCAGCCGTCGCCGATGTCGACCACGCCGGCGTTCTCACCCATGCCGACGAGGAGGGCCTCCGACTCGGGCGCCTTGGTCCCGAACTGCCGCAGGTGCACCTTCGACGACTTGTAGGAGCAGTGCTCGCTCCACATCACCGAGTAGATGGCCAGCTCGGAGCTGGTCGGGCGGCGCCCGAGGATCTCGCGTACGCGCTGGTACTCGTCGTCCTTCATGCCCAGCTCGGCGTACGGCTGGCGCTCGTCCGGCGTCTCCAGCGCGCGCCTCACGGAGTCGGTGTTCATGGGTCGCTCACCGCTTCTCGTTCGCTCCGCGGCGTCCCTCGTTCCTCGGCCCGACACTCCGCTCGCTGCGGCGGGTTCGCTCCCGGTCATGCGTTCACCAGTCTCTTCAGGATCGAAGTGAAGAAGTGGCGGCCGTCCACGCTGGGCGCGCCGGTCAGGTCCTCGACCGCGTGCTCCGGGTGGGGCATGAGGCCGACGATGTTCCCGGCCTCGTTGGTGATGCCCGCGATGTCGTTGAGCGAGCCGTTCGGGTTGCCGCCGGCGTAGCGGAAGACCACCCGGCCCTCGCTCTCCAGCGCCGAGAGCGTGTCGGTGTCGGCGACGTATCGGCCCTCGCCGTGCTTGATCGGCAGCACGATCTCCTGGCCGTCGGTGAAGTCCGCCGTCCATGCCGTACGCGTGCTCTCCACGCGGATGCGCTGGTCGCGGCAGATGTAGTGGAGGCCCTCGTTACGGGTGAGCGCGCCCGGCAGCAGGTGCGCCTCGCAGAGGATCTGGAAGCCGTTGCAGGTGCCGAGCACGGGCAGCCCGGCCTGGGCGGCCGGGATCAGCTCGGTCATGAGAGGGGAGAACCGGGAGATCGCTCCGCAGCGAAGATAGTCGCCGTAGGAGAACCCGCCGGGCAGGAAGACGGCGTCGACTCCCTTGAGGTCGTGGTCGGCGTGCCACAGCGGCACGGCCTCCGCTCCGGCCAGCCGTACGGCTCGCGCGGCGTCCTGGTCGTCGAGTGTTCCGGGAAAGGTGACGACGCCCACCCGGGCAGCGCTCATGACAGTATTCCCTCCAAGGCGCACGCCACCGTCTCATGTGCCGGACGGCGGTCAGTAGCGGTACACCTCAGGGTATCGGAGCCGCCAAATCGGCTCCCTCGCGGAGGCCATTCCCGATCACCCGTCACACCGGGGGTCCCGAGCGCCCGGCGCGGGGTGTCGCCCGGGATCCTCAGACCCCGGCGAGGTGCCGATCGAGGGTGAGGTGATGGGCGATGGCGTCCTCGTCCCAGTCGAGCTCCTTGCACAGGCGCACAGTGGTGCCGCGCCCGGGCGTGATGTCGAACGAGAGATCGTCCACGACGGCGCGCATGATCAGGATGCCCCGTCCGTTCTCGGTCTCCGCCGGCGGATATTGCCGGGGAATCATGTGCAGCCCCTCGCCTTCGTCGGCGACGCGCAACTCGCAGCGGCCGTTGCCAATGGTGGCCATGACCTCGTAACGGTTGGCAGGGCCACCGTGCCGTACCGCGTTGGCGCACGCCTCGGACGTCGCCAGGAGTATGTCGGACACGCACTCCTCGGTCACTCCGAGAGACCGGAGCGCGTCTCCCACCACCCGGCGGACCATCGGGATGCCGATCGCATCCCGTGGCATCGCCAGTGAGAACTCAATATCCACCGGACCCCTCCCCGGTGTCGAAGGTCACCAAGGTAGGTTTCCCCGATGAATCAGGGCTAACCGCAAAATCACGTCCCTGTTAATCAGGGCGTGCCGTATAGGTGGGTTCGAGAGGGACCGAAGCCCGATTAGGGGTTGATAAGCAGCGGGAATAGTGGTGTGAAATGCGCCACTTCACTGCGCGACGTGGATCGTGAAGTCCTCGATGACCGTGTTGGCGAGCAGGGTTTCGGCCATCTTTCGGACTTCCGAAAGTGCGGCCTCGTCGGCCGGGCCGTCCAGCTCCAGCTCGAACCGCTTGCCCTGCCGCACCCCGGCGACCCCGGAGAAGCCGAGTCGCGGCAGCGCCCGGGCGATCGCCTGGCCCTGCGGGTCGAGGATCTCCGGCTTGAGCATGACGTCGACGATGACGCGCGCCACGATGTTCCTCCAGTTCGAATAGGCCCGCCGGTTTCGGGGGTCCGCCTGGGTCAAGCCTAGTGCCGCCCCGCCGCCGCGCCCCCTGTGGCCCCGGCACCGGCGGGTGTGGCGTCTCACGGTCCGGGAATCGGAGAAGTGTGGACAGACGGGCGAGGTCTTGCGCTAAGGGGTGTGACTTCTGCCACGATGTCCACATATGCGCCCGGTCGCCCACCCCAGCGGCCGTACGCCAGACGACCCGGCCTTCCTGCGGGGGTGACCCCACCCGCGAGGGCCCGACACGCACAGGAGTGGCACGTGACAGCCGACGCCCCTCGCGGTGTAGACGCACCCCCGGAGCTCGTCCAACTGCTCACCCCGGAGGGGGAGCGGGTCGAGCATCCCGACTACGACATCGAGCTGACCGCGGAGGAGGTCCGCTCTCTCTACCGTGACCTGGTCCTCGTCCGCCGCGTCGACCTGGAGGCCGTCGCGCTCCAGCGGCAGGGAGAGCTCGGCATCTGGGCGTCCCTGCTCGGGCAGGAGGCCGCGCAGATCGGATCGGGCCGGGCGCTCACGGACGCCGACATGGCCTTTCCGACCTATCGCGAGCACGGTGTGGCCTGGTGCCGCGACGTCGATCCGGTCAAGCTGCTCGCCCTGTTCCGCGGCGTGAGCAACGGCGGATGGGACCCGGCCGAGCACAACTTCCACCTCTACACGATCGTCATCGGCTCCCAGGCCCTGCACGCGGTCGGGTACGCCATGGGCGTCCAGCGCGACGGCGCCGAGGCGGCCACGATCGTCTACTTCGGCGACGGCGCGACCTCGCAGGGCGACGTGAACGAGTCCTTCATCTGGGCCTCTGTGTTCAACGCCCCCGTCGTCTTCTTCTGCCAGAACAACCAGTGGGCCATCTCGGAGCCGCTGGAGAAGCAGTCGAAGATCCCGCTGTACAAGAGGGCGTCCGGCTTCGGCTTCCCGGGGATCCGCGTCGACGGCAACGACGTGTTCGCCTGCCTCGCCGTGACCCGCCGGGCGCTGCAGAACGCCCGCGAGGGGCAGGGGCCCACGCTGATCGAGGCGTTCACCTACCGGATGGGCGCGCACACCACCTCCGACGACCCCACCCGCTACCGCCTCGCTGACGAGCTGGAGGCGTGGAAGCTGAAGGACCCCATCGAGCGGGTCAAGGCGTACCTGTTCAAGAACCAGCTCGCCGACCAGGAGTTCTTCGAGAAGATCGACGCCGAGGCGGACGCGCTCGGCAAGGACGTGCGCAGCCGGTGCCTGGCGCTGCCCGACCCGCCGCCCGGGGCTATCTTTGATCACGTGTACGCCGGCGCCCACGCACTCCTCGACGAGGAACGCGAGCAGTACCTGACCTACCTGGCGGGGTTCGAGCGATGACCACTCTGACTCTCGCCAAGGCGTTGAACGAGGGCCTCCGCCGCTCCATGGAGGACGACCCCAAGGTGCTCGTGATGGGAGAGGACGTCGGCAAGCTCGGCGGCGTCTTCCGCGTCACCGACGGCCTGCAGAAGGACTTCGGCGAGGACCGCGTGATCGACACGCCGCTCGCCGAGTCGGGCATCATCGGCACGGCGATCGGCCTGGCCCTGCGCGGCTACCGGCCCGTGTGCGAGATCCAGTTCGACGGGTTCGTGTTCCCGGCCGCCGACCAGATCATCACCCAGCTCGCCAAGATGCCGCTGCGGTCGCTCGGCACGCTCAAGCTGCCCGTCGTCGTACGCATCCCCTGCGGCGGCGGCATCGGGGCGGTCGAGCACCACTCCGAGTCGCCCGAGGCGTACTTCACCCACACCGCGGGCCTGCGGGTGGTCGCGTGCTCGAACCCGGCGGACGCGTACACGATGATCCAGGACGCCGTCCGCTGCGACGACCCGATCATCTTCTTCGAGCCGAAGCGCCGCTACTGGGACAAGGCCGACATCGACCTCGCCGCCCCCGGCCTGCCGCTCGACCGCGCCCGCACCGTACGGCAGGGCCGCGACGTCACGCTGGTCGCGTACGGGCCGATGGTGAAGACCTGCCTGGAGGCCGCCGCGGCGGCGGAGGAGGACGGGCGGAGCGTCGAGGTCGTCGACCTGCGCTCGCTCAACCCCCTCGACGTGGACGTCCTGACCGAGTCCGTGACGCGGACCGGACGGTGCGTCGTCGTCCACGAGGCCCCGGTCTTCACCGGCTTCGGCGCCGAGATCGCGGCGCGTGTCACCGAGCGCTGCTTCTACAGCCTGGAGGCGCCGGTGCTGCGGGTGGGCGGGTTCTCCACGCCCTATCCGCCCTCCCGCCTGGAGGACCACTACCTGCCCGACCTGGACCGCGTGCTCGACGCCGTGGACCGCTTGTTCACGTACTGAGGGGGGATCTGCCATGCTGCGCGAGTTCAGACTCCCCGACGTGGGCGAGGGACTGACCGAGGCTGAGATCGTCAAGTGGCATGTCGCCCCGGGCGACTCGGTGAAGATCAACCAGACGATCGTGGAGATCGAGACGGCCAAGGCCGTCGTCGAGCTGCCGTGTCCGTACGAGGGCACCGTCTCCGCGCTGATGGCCGATGAGGGCCAGACCGTCGACGTCGGCGCCCCGATCATCTCGGTGGAGGACGGCGCGGGCGGCGACGGCGCCGGCCCGGGCCGGGAGGCGCTGGCCGACGACATGGTTCCGGACGTGCGGAAGGCCCAGGCTTCGGCCCACGCCCCTGCTCAGGATCCGGCCCAGGCGCCGGCCAAGGAGGAGCGCCAGCCGGTGCTGGTCGGGTACGGCGTCAAGACGAGCGCCACCCGCCGCCGCCCCCGCAAACCGGCGTCGCCCGCTCCGTCCGTGCCCGCTCCGTCCGCGCCCGCCGCTCCGGTGCTGCCCGCCTCTGCCCCGGTCGCGACCGTTGCGGCGACCGCGGCACCGGTGGGACCTGTGGCGCCCGTGGCCGCGGTGGCACAGGCGGCACAGGCGGCACAGGCGGCACAGGGCAACGGCGCCGGGGCCGGGGCCTCCGTACGGGCGCGCGTCCTGGCCAAACCGCCGGTCCGCAAGCTCGCCAAGGACCTCGGCGTGGACCTGACCACCCTGACGGGCACCGGCCCCCAGGGGTCGATCACCCGGGCCGACGTGGAGGCGGCGGTGGCGGCGCCCTCCCTCGCACCGGCCGGCGGGCGCGACACGACCGCGCGGGAGGAGCGCATCCCGGTCAGAGGGGTCAGGAAGGCGACCGCGCAGGCGATGGTGGCCAGCGCGTTCTCGGCCCCGCACGTGACCGAGTGGCTCCAGGTCGACGTGACCGAGACGATGGAGGCGGTCCGGCGGCTGCGTACGCTGCCCGAGTTCGCCGAGGTCAAGGTCTCCCCGCTGCTCCTGGTCGCGAAGGCCCTGATCACGGCGGTGAAGCGGCATCCGATGGCCAACGCGTCGTGGACCGGCGAGGAGATCGTGGTCAAGCACTACGTGAACCTCGGCATCGCCGCGGCCACCGATCGCGGGCTGATCGTGCCGAACATCAAGGACGCCGACGCGATGTCGCTGCCCGGCCTCGCCCGGGCGCTCGGTGAGCTCACCGAGCGGGCGCGGGCCGGGAAGTGCCAGCCGGCCGAGCTGAGCGGCGGCACGATCACGATCACCAACGTCGGCGTCTTCGGCGTCGACGCCGGCACGCCGCTCCTCAATCCGGGAGAGGTGGCGATCCTCGCCGTGGGCCAGATCAGGGACATGCCCTGGGTGGTCGACGGGCAGCTCGCGGTCCGCAAGGTGACCACCCTGGCGCTGTCGTTCGACCACCGCGTGGTCGACGGCGAGCTCGGCTCCTACGTCCTGCGTGACGTCGGCGCCATGCTGGAGGACCCCCTCCGAATGCTCGCCTGGAGCTGATCGCTCCGCTCAAGTCGGATGCAAGATCCGAACCAGTGAGGTTCAAGCGGCGATTCCTAGCGTTCTCGCCTGTGATCCTCATTTCGATCGACCGGCGGGACACCACCGTGTGCCGCGTCCTCCCGAAGATCGAGCGCCTGGGCGTCTCCGTGACCCGGTGGGACCACGGTGCGTGTCCCGCCGGGTCGCGGGTGACGGCCGTCGCCGCCGCGTCGCGGGTGACGGTGACCGTCACGGCCGGCTCGCGGTGACCGCCGTGCCCGCGACCGCGTTCGCCGTGGTCCTCGCCGAAGCCGTCGAACTGCTGCGTGACCTGCTCCGCCGCCGTACGGCCGTCCTCGCGGCCGTCTCCGCCCCGCCTGACGGTGACGTGCCCGTGTCGGCCGGGCATCCTGCCGCCGGATACCTGGTCACGGTGGACCGGGTGCGCCTGCGGGTCGCCGAGGCGCTCATGCTGGTGTGCCGGCCGCCGCACGGTGACCGCGCCGAGCGGTGCCTGCTCGAAGAGATCGTCGATCAGTGCCTGCTGATGAACGAGACGCTGGAGGACCGCGAGCCGCTCGACGAGAGCGACCTGCGAGCCGCCGCCAAGGATTTCCGCGCCGGCCACGGCCTGCGCGACCGCGCCGCCACGCTGGCCTGGCTGGTGGAGCTGCCGTTGTCCGGCGAGCAGTTCGAGGCGTTCATCGCCGGGATCGCGCGGCGGCGGCGCTTCCGGCGGCGCAAGGAGGCCGAGCTCGCGCGGGGTCATCTCGCGGCCAACCGCTGCGAATTCGACCGCGTACGCGCCCTGTGGGTGACGGGCCCGCAGCCGGTGAACGGGGAGTGGTTGCGTGGCCCGGCCGGCCTGGTGGGCTGTGGGGAGGCGGTGATGACCGTGGGCGAGCGGTGGGCCAGGGACCTGCCCGCGCCCCTGCGTCACGCCGCGCACGACACGCTGGTCGGCCCGACAGCGTACGGCGCCGGCTTTCTGACCGGGATCGTGCTGGAGCGCCGGGTGGCGCGGGACGACGACGCGGAGACACTGGCCGCGGCGGGCGCGGACGCGTTCCGCGAGTGGCTCGCCGCACGGCGCAGGCGGGCCTCCGTCGAGTGGCACTGGCTGTGAGCGGCACCGTACGAGGCGTCCGTCGTGGGCGCCGGCGTCACGCGGGGGCGGCGGTCCGCTCCGCGGGCGTGGGGGATGAGAAGATGAACGCCGTCAACGGTGCGGCCGCGGGGCCGCGTGAGCCTCGTCCCAGGGGGAGTGCATGTTCCGCCACGTCGTGCTGCTGAAGTGGACCGATGACGCCACCGAGGAGCAGCGCGCCGAGGTGGCCAGGCGGCTGGGCGGGCTGCCGGACGTCATCTCCGAGTTGCGTTCCTATCAGATCGGCCCGGACGCGGGCGTCAACCAGGGCAACTTCTCCTTCGCCGTGGTCGCCGACTTCGACTCCCCGGAGGACTACGTCGTCTACCGGGACCACCCGGCCCACCGGGCCGTGATCGACGAGTGCATCACGCCGATCCTCGCCGCCCGTGCGGCCGTGCAGTACGTCCTCTAGGGTCACCCCTGCGCGTGCAGTGATTCGACCGCTTCGACCAGAGGAGCGAGCCGGGGGTTCCGGGCCGCCTGGTCGAGGGCTTCCCGCAGGGCGGCGTCGTTCGTGGGCCGGGCCTCGGCGAGCAGCGCCAGGCCCGCGGGGCTGACGTCGGTGTAGATCCCACGGCGGTCGGTGGGGCACAGGTAGCGGGTGAGCAGCCCGCGCTCTTCGAGCCGGGTCACCAGGCGCGTCGTCGCGCTCTGGCTGAGCACCACGGCGTCGGCGACCTGCTTCATCTGCAGGTGGCCGCCGGGGCCGTCGTGCTGCCGGCTGAGCGTCTCCAGCAGGGAGTATTCCCGCACGCTCAGGCCGTGCTCGCTCTGCAGGGCGCGCTCGATGTGCGCCTCGATCTTCTCGTGCAGCAGGGAGAGGGCGCACCAGCCCTGCGCGAGAGCGGTGAGGGCGGGATCCGTGGCCGTCATCGACTCTCCCTCCGTTCGCGTGTGACCCAGACGAGGATACTCCACCCATGCAATAGCCCGCGCTTGCAAGTATTAGGCGTGTGCAACTATTGTCTGCGCGTGCTACTGGCTCTTGCAATCGTTGGGGGACCTCCATGCCTCTCGCACTCGTAGCCCTCGCCATCGGGGCCTTCGGGATCGGGACCACCGAGTTCGTGATCACGGGGTTGCTTCCGCAGGTGGCGTCCGACCTCGGCGTCTCCATCCCGACCGTCGGCCTGCTCGTCACGGGCTACGCCCTGGGCGTGGTGGTCGGCGCCCCGCCGATGACCGTGCTGGGGACGATCACGTCCCGCAAGCGCGTGCTGATGCTGCTGATGGCGCTGTTCATCGCCGGCAACCTGCTCTCGGCCCTCGCGCCGGGCTTCGGGGTGATGCTGGCCGGCCGGGTGATCGCCTCGCTCGCGCACGGCGCGTTCTTCGGCATCGGGTCCGTGGTCGCGGCCGAACTGGTCGCCCCCCACCGGAGAGCCGGGGCGATCGCGCTGATGTTCACCGGTCTGACCGTGGCCAACGTCGTCGGCGTACCCCTGGGCACCCTGGTCGGACAGGTCGCCGGCTGGCGGACGACCTTCGCCGGCGTCGCCGGGCTCGGCGTCCTCGGCCTGATCGGCATCGCCGTGCTCGTGCCCGAGATGCCGCGCCCCGAGGGCGTACGCCTGCGTCACGAGGTGGCCGCTCTCCGCGACGTCCAGGTGTTGCTGGCGATGGGCATGACCGTGCTCGGGTTCGGCGGCGTCTTCGCGGCAATCACGTACATCGCGCCGATGATGGTCCGGGTCGCGGGCTACCCCGAAGGGGCGGTGACCTGGCTGCTGGTCCTCTTCGGTCTCGGCATGGTCGCCGGCAACCTCGTCGGGGGAAGGTTCGCCGATCGCGCGCTGATGCCGATGCTGTACGTCTCGCTGGGCGCCCTCGCGGTCGTCCTCGCCGCCTTCACGCTCACCGCGCACAGCAGGATCCTCGCCGCGGTGACCATCGCCCTGGTCGGGGCGCTGGGCTTCGCCACCGTGCCGCCGCTGCAGAAGCGCGTGCTCGACCTGGCCCACGGCGCACCGACGCTGGCCTCGGCGGTCAACATCGGCGCCTTCAACCTCGGCAACGCCCTGAGCTCCTGGCTCGGCGGCCTCGTCATCGCGGCGGGCCTGGGCTACACCGCGCCCAACTGGGTGGGCGCCCTCCTCACCGCCTCCGCGCTCGTGCTCGCCGTTGTCTCGGCCGCCCTCGAACGCCGCTCCGCCGTGGTCGTGGCCGCCTGACCTTCTCGCCCGTGCACCCGCTCGCCCGTGCATCCGGGCCTCTCGCGCTCCCGGGCCTCTCGCGCTTCCGGGCATGCTCGCGCGGAGGGCGGCGGGACAGCGCCCCTCGTCCTCCCGTTTCCATCCACGTGCCTTGCCGGACGATCACCGGTGCCAGGCGGTGACGGGTCCGTCGTGTGCCGCTTGCTGGAATCTCATTTCGCCGCACACTCTCGCCCTCGGGCCTGTGCGGGATCAAGGCCGTACACGATAACGATTCGGATACGCGAATTTGGTTCATGAATATGAACAGGCCGTGACCTGCGTCACGGTCTCCGTCCCGTCCTCCATGAGCCGTTGACCTGCGAACCCGCCATTGACGGCGGCAGGGGGGCGGGCGCATCGTAACGAGGCCAGGCGGTTGTCGGTCCGGGTGCCGCCGTTCACCCGGAGGTACGACGCGCGTGAACCAATTGGACTGGTACGTTCTCGGCGCCTATTTCATCGTCATGGTGGCGATCGGCGTCTACTCGCACCGGCGTATCGGCAATATCAGTGACTTCTTCACCGCCGGGGGCAAGATGCCCTGGTGGCTGGCCGGCATCTCGCACCACATGTCCGGCTACAGCGCCGTCATGTTCACCGGGTACGCCGGCATCGCCTACCTCTACGGCGCCACGTCGTACGTCACCTGGGCGTTCCCGATCGCCATCGGCATCGCGATCGGCTCGGTGCTGTTCGCGCCGCGGCTTAACCGGATCCGGTCGAAGCTCAGGGTCAGCTCCCCGCTGGAATTCCTCGCCAAGCGGTACAACGTGCCGACGCAGCAGGCGCTCGCCTGGTCCGGCGGCCTGCTGAAGATCGTGGACGTCGGCGCCAAGTGGGCCGCGATCGCCACGCTGCTGTCGACGTTCACCGGCCTGTCGCTCAACCAGGGCATCCTGATCACCGGTGTCGTCACCGCCGTCTACTGCACGGTCGGCGGCCTGTGGGCCGACGCGCTCACCGACTTCGGGCAGTTCGTCATCCAGCTCCTCGCCGGCGTCGTCATGCTGGTCGCCGTCCTCGCCAAGCTCGGCGGCGTCGACGCCATCGGCGGGATGTGGGATCGCCTGCCGGAGGGACACGCGCAGCCGCTCAACGGTCCCTTCACCGTGACGTTCCTGCTCGCGTTCCTGTTCATCAAGACGTTCGAGTACAACGGCGGCATGTGGAACCAGGCCCAGCGGTACATGGCCGCGCCGGACGCGGCGCAGGCGGCCCGCGGCGCGCGGCTGTCGGCCGTGCTGTGGGCGATCTGGCCGCTGCTGCTGTTCTTCCCGATGTGGGCCGCGCCGCTGCTGGTCCACGCGACCAAGCCGGACGCGAGCGACTCCTACGCGCTGCTGACCACCCAGCTCATCCCGCACGGCCTGCTCGGCCTGGTGATCGCCGGCTTCTTCTCCCACACGATGGCGATGGCCTCCTCCGACGCCAACGCGATCGCCTCGGTCTTCACCCGCGACGTGATCCCGGTGCTGTCCCGCGCCGCGCGGGGCTGGGACACCCGGGCCGCCCTGGTCGCGGCCCGCGTCACCACGGTCGCGTTCATCGCGCTGTCGATGGCCGTGGCCACGCAGGTCAACAGCCCGATGCTGAAGGACATCATCACGGTCGTCATCAAGTGGGTGGCGGGTCTGATGGGCCCGATCTCGATCCCGCTGCTGCTCGGCATGCTGCCGCTGTTCCGCCGCTCCGGCCCGACGGCGGCGCTGATCTCGTGGGCGGCGGGCCTGTTCGTCTTCTGGCTCACCAACTACGGCGTGAGCGGCCTGTCGACCGCCGTGTCCACGGCCGCGCCCGTGGCCACCTCTCTCGTGCTTTTCACGATCATCGGCTTCGTCCGCCCGGAGAACACCCCCGAGCGTGAGGAACTGCTCCGGACCGTCAACACCGACGAGGACGGCGCCGCCCGGCCCCTCCCCGCGTCGGCGTGACGCGGTACGGCCGCCGCGCCAACTCGTGGGCGGCGGCCGTACCAATCCAGAACCGGATCAGAAGGACTCTTCGGGCAGTTCCATGAGGTCCTGGCCGGTGGCGGCGAGCACGCGGCGCTCGGCGGCCAGCCGGGGCAGGACGGTCTGCGCGAAGAACGAGGCCGCGGCGACCTTGCCCGTGTAGAACGCCTTGTCCTCCTCCGAGGCGGACAGGGCGTTCAGCGCGACCTCGGCCTGACGCAGCAGCAGCCAGCCCAGCACCAGGTCGCCCAGCGCCATGAGGAACCGGGTGGTGTTCAGCCCGACCTTGTAGACCTCCTGCGGCGTCTCCATGGAGGAGATCGCCCATCCGGCCATCGTGTCGGCCATGGCCTTGACCTCGTCGGCCGCCTCGTCGAGCAGGCCGCGCTCGACCTTCAGCCGTCCGTTGCCCGCCTGGGAGGCCGCGAACGCCTTGATCTCACCGAGCAGCGACCCCAGCGCCGCGCCCTGGTTCTTCAGGACCTTGCGGAAGAACAGGTCCTGGCCCTGGATGGCGGTCGTGCCCTCGTACAGCGAGTCGATCTTCGAGTCGCGGATGTACTGCTCGATCGGGTAGTCCTGCAGGAAGCCCGAGCCGCCGAGGGTCTGCAGCGAGCGGGCCAGCAGCTCGTACGACCGCTCGGAGCCGACGCCCTTCACCAGCGGGAGCAGCAGGTCGTTGAGCGCCTCGGCGGCCTCGTCGCGGCGGCCCTCGAACTCCGCGATCTGGATCTGGTCCTGGATCGTCGCCGTGTAGAGCACCAGTGCCCGCATCGCCTCGGCGTACGACTTCTGCAGCATGAGCTCGCGGCGTACGTCCGGGTGGTGGGTGATGGTGACGCGCGGGGCGGTCTTGTCGCCCGAGCGGGTCAGGTCGGCGCCCTGGACGCGGTTCTTGGCGAAGTCCAGCGCGTTGAGGTAGCCGGTGGACAGCGTGGCGATGGCCTTGGCGCCCACCATCATGCGGGCGTGCTCGATCACCATGAACATCTGCCGGATGCCGTCGTGCACGTCACCGACCAGGTAACCGATGGCGGGGTGCTTCTCGCCGAGGGTGAGCTCGCAGGTCGTGGAGACCTTCAGGCCCATCTTCTTCTCGACGTTGGTGACGTAGACGCCGTTGCGCTCGCCCAGCTCGCCGGTCTCCAGGTCCACCAGGTACTTCGGCACGAGGAACATCGACAGGCCCTTGGTGCCGGGCTTGGCGCCCTCGGGCCGGGCCAGCACGAGGTGGAAGATGTTCTCGGCCATGTCGTGTTCGGCGCTGGTGATGAAGCGCTTGACGCCCTCGATGTGCCACGTGCCGTCGGGCTGCCGGACCGCCTTCGTACGGCCCGCGCCGACGTCGGAGCCGGCGTCGGGCTCGGTGAGCACCATGGTCGCGCCCCAGCGCCGCTCGACGGCCATCTCGGCGAACCGCTTCTGCTCGGGGGTGCCGAGCTCGAACAGCAGGCGGGAGAAGGCCGGGCCGCAGGCGAACATCCACACGGCGGGGTTGGCGCCGAGCACCATCTCGGCCATGGCCCACACGAGGCTGCGCGGGGCGGGCGTGCCGCCGAGCTCCGGCTGCAGCTCGAGACGCCACCATTCGGCGTCCACCCAGGCCTGGTAGGAGCGCTTGAAGCTCTCCGGCATGGTCACGTCGTGGGTGGCGGGGTCGAACACGGGCGGGTGGCGGTCGGCGTCCTCGAACGATTCGGCGATCGGGCCGGTGGCCAGCCGGTTGACCTCGTCCAGCACGCTTCGCGCGGTGTCCTCGTCGACCTCGGCGAACGGGCCGGTGCCGAGGATCTCCCTGCGGCCGAACACCTCGAAGAGGTTGAACTCCAGGTCGCGGAGGTTGCTCTTGTAGTGACCCATCTGTGTGCGCTCCTAGAACCGAACCCGGGGGTAACGTACTGGTCGGTAACTCTAAAGGAATGCTACCCGCGAGTAACCGCCCTTATCCAGGGTCTGTGCCACATATCGCACGGAATGAGGTCTCACAGCCGGTATCGTCCCGTTGTGAGAAGGCCGCGATCCGCGGTCTTCCCGGACGAGGTGCCCGCCGTACCCGGACCAGCGAAGACGGTGGGCGGAAGGACATGGACCAAGTTCTGCAGATCGTCGGCGCCGTCCTGATTCTCGGCGCGTTCCTGCTCTCCCAGATGAACGTCCTCGACAACAGCTCGAAGATCTACCTCGTGCTCAACCTCGTCGGCTCCGCGGTGCTCGCGTGGCTCGCGTACGCGGACGACGACTGGGGATTCCTGCTGCTGGAGGGGGTCTGGGCCGTGGTGTCCGCGGTCAGCCTCGTCCGGGCGCTTCGACCACGGCGGGCGGCCACGTAACCCGTTTGACACCTTTGCCGGTGTCGGGATTGGGTGGGCGCATGATTGAGATCCAGACGACGACGATCGACTGCGCCCGGCCGTACGAGCTGGCCCAGTGGTGGAGTCAGGCCCTGGGCTGGCCGCTCGTCGACTCCGAGCCGGAGGACGACGAGGTCATGCTGGACCGTCCGGACGGCCCTCCGCACCTGCTCTTCATCCAGGTGCCGGAGGGCAAGACGGTCAAGAACCGGCTGCACCTCGACCTGAGGCCGACCGGGAACGGCACCCGCGACCAGGAGGTGGAGCGGCTGCTCGCGCTCGGGGCCAAGCCGTACGAGGACCACCGCACCCCGGACGGCGCCGGATGGGTCACTCTCCTCGACCCCGAGGGCAACGAGTTCTGCGTCTGCCGCGGCGCGGCGGAGCGGGAGGCCTGAGGCTCAGGCGCCCTTGGCGCGGCCGCGCATCGAGACCGTGAGAACGGCGGTGATCAGCAGCACGAGCGCGCCGCCCCACAACGCGTCCCAGGCCGCGCCGAAGACGCCCTCGCGGTCGATCACGAGCTGCACCGGGTACATCAGCGCCGCGGCGCCGAGGCCCGGATAGAGCGAGAAGCGCCAGGGGTGGCGCAGCGCCCAGAGACGGGCCTGCCGGGTCACCCGGTCGCCGGCGTCCGGCTTGGAGATCGAGCCGATCGCCGCGACGAGGGCGAACACCGTGATGCCCGCACACAGGGCCCAGGTCAGGTCGGCCGGGCCGGGCAGGATGACGCCCAGGAGGAAGCTCGTGGCCGCGACCGCCCCGCCGGACGTCGCCGCGGCCCGCCAGGGCGCGCCGCGCAGGGCCGCGCCGGCCAAGGACATCTCGTCCATTCGGGTCAGTTCGTTCATGGCTTCAGAGTGCCCTTTTGGGCGTTTCCGCGGCATCGGGGAAGTCCCTGAGCCTCCCCTGACGCGCCCCGGTTAGTCTCCCGGCATGGATCTCGAATTCCGTACGGCCCGGCGTGAGGACGTCCCCGTCATCGTGGCGATGATCAACGATGACCCGATCACGGCATCCCGCCCGTCCTCCCCGGTGGACCCGGACTACCACGCCGCCTTCGAGGCGGTGGACGCCGACCCGCGCAACGAGCTGATCGTCGTGGAGTCGGGCGGTGAGATCGTCGGGACCATGCAGCTCACCTACATCCCCGGGCTGTCGCGCCGGGGCGGCGAGCGCGCGCAGATCGAGGGGGTCAGGGTCGCCGTGCCCCACCGCAACCGGGGGATCGGCCGGGAGATGCTGCGGTGGGCGGTCGGGCGGGCCAGGGAACGCGGCTGCGCGCTGGTGCAGCTGACGTCCGACAAGGCCCGCACCGAGGCCCACCGCTTCTACGGCTCGCTCGGCTTCACCGCCTCACACGAGGGGTTCAAGCTCGCTTTGTGACAGCGGGGCGACGTCGACGAAGTTGTCGTGGTAGACCGGGCCCCGGCCCATGTCGGCGTCCCGCTCGTCCACGAGCGCGTTGGGGTTCGCGCCGGCCGACAGCTTGGGCCAGTGGCCCTTCGGCGCCGCCACCACCCCCGGCGCCACCCGATCGCTGACCTCCACGTACGCCCTGAACTCGCCGTTGCCGTTGAAGACCCGCGCGGCCTGCCCGTCCACGAGGCCGCGTGCGTCGGCGTCGGCCGGGTTGACCAGCACGGTGGGGCCCTTCGACCGCTTGCGCAGCTCAGGGTTGTTGGCGAACTGCGTGTTGAGGAACGTGTGCGCGGCCGGGGTGATCATGACGAGCGGGTGCGGCCGGTCGGCGGGAGCCGTACGGGCCGTGAGCGAGGGCACGTAACCGGCGACCCGCGGCAGCCCGTCGGCCTCCGCCTTCGCGGAGGCGAACTCCAGCCGCCCGCTCGGCGTCGGGAAGCCCTCGGTGAACGGCACGAACGGGTCGGCCACCCGCAGGCGGGCCCAGCCCTGCTTGCGGATCTCCTCCACGGTGATGCCCACCTGGGAGAGCGTCTGCTCGGCCAGTTCGAGGTCCGTGTCGTACAGGGACGGCTCGGTCAGCCCCATCTTCCGGGCGAGCCGGCGGAACGTCTCGGTCGTGGACAGGCACTCGCCCGGGGGCTCGACGGCGGGCTCGTTCCACACCATGTACATGTGCCCGTAGCCGTGGTGCACGTCCAGGTGCTCGATCTGCATGGTGGCGGGCAGCACGTAGTCGGCGTAGTCGACGGTGTCGGTCGGGAACTGCTCCATCACCACCGTGAACAGGTCCTCCCGCGCCAGCGCCGCCCTGATCCGGTTCTGGTCCGAGGTGGAGCCGAGAGGGTTGGCCGCGTAGACCCACAGGCACTTGACCGACTCGTCCAGACCGTCGGCCAGCCGGGTCATCGTGAGCGTGCGCACGGGGTGCGGCAGCAGGTCGTCGCGGGTGTCAGGGCCCGCGGGAGCGTATCCCGAGGTGGAGTAGGCCACCCCGCCGCCGGGGTGCCGCCAGTCGCCGGTGACGCCGGGAATGCAGGCGATCGTCCGCATCGCCGCCCCGCCGCCGGCGTGCCGCTGGATGCCCATCGTGGCCCGGATACCGGTCGGGCGGGTGTGCGCGAGCCGTACGCCGAGGGCGCGGATGCGTTCCTCCGGCAGGCCGGTGATCTCCGCCACCAGCTTCGGGGGATGCCTGCGGATCTCGGCCTCGAACTCGTCCCAGCCGGTCGTGTGCTCCTCGATGTACGCGCGGTCCTCGGCGCCCTCCTCAAGCACGACGTGCAGCAGGCCGAGGGCGAGCGCGGCGTCCGTGCCCGGCCGGATCGGCAGGTGCTCGTCCGCCTGGTCGGCCGTACGCGTGCGGATGGGGTCGATCGCCACGACGTACGCCCCGGCGGCGCGGGCGTCCTGGACGAACTTCCACAGGTGGTGGCCGCTGGTCAGCGTGTTGGTGCCCCACAGCAGGATCAGCCGCGACAGGGCGAACGTCTCGGGGTCCATGCCGCCGGGGGTCCCGTTGACGTACCGCAGCCCGTCGTTGCCGGCCCGCGCGCAGATGTTGAGGTCGTGCCGGGACGCGCCGAGGGCGTTCCAGAACCGCCGCCCCGCATTGCCCGACTCGCCCTGGACGTACCCGAGCGTCCCGGTGCCCTGGTAGGGCCAGATCGCCTCGCCGCCGTGTTCCTCGACGATCGACGCCAGCTTGGCGGCGATCTCCGACAGCGCCTGGTCCAGGCTGATCCGCTCGAACCGGCCGGAACCCTTCGGCCCCACCCTCTTCAACGGATGGAGGACGCGGTCGGGCGACCGCACCTGCTCCAGGTAGCGGTTGACCTTCACGCACAGGGCTCCGCGCGTGTAGGGGTGGTCGCGGTTGCCGCGCAGCCCGGCGGCCTCGCCGTCGCGTACGGTGACGACCCAGGAGCAGGTGTCGGGGCAGTCGAGCGGACAGGCGCCGAGGACGGGTAGCGACGTGCTCATGACATCGACGTTAGCGTGCCGGCCGCGGGCGGTCTCTACCGGATTTCCCCGACGTACGCGATGTTCGCGGCGTCCTCGGGATCGGTGCTCGGCGCGCCGGCGAACCAGGCGTCCAGGATCTCCGTCAGAACCTGCCGGGAGGTGAGGCGGAGACTGAGCGCGAGCACGTTGGCGTCATTCCACTCGCGGGCGCCCGCGGCGGTGGCGGCGTCGGCGCACAGCGCCGCCCGCACCCCCGCCACCTTGTTCGCCGCGATGGACGCGCCGGTGCCGGTCCAGCAGCACACCACGGCCTGGTCGGCGCGGCCCTCCGCCACGTCTCTCGCGGCGGCGGAGCAGCACCATGCCCAATCAGCCCGGTCACCGGGAGCCAATGCTCCATAGAGTGTGACTGAATGGCCGCGCCGTTCCACCTCGGCCGCAAGCACCGACGCGATGCCGTCGAGGCTGTCCGAGGCCAGGGATATACGCATGCCGTCAATTGTGGACACCGAGTGCGAAGATCGCACAGAATCGCTGGTGGTGAGAGGCATCAAGGAGCAGGACATAGCGCTGGACACTCCTGGCCAAGGAGCTGTCCTCGTCGTCGAGCCTCTGCTGCCGCAGCGGATCCGCCGTCCTTCCGACGCGTTGCGGTTCCTGCTCACGCTGCTGGCCCTCGGCGCCGTCGTGCTGCTGGCTCTGGCCCTGCAGCGCACGTTGAACGGCCTGGAGACCGACGTCCAGGCCGGCACCGGCCGCGCCCCCGAGGTGCTCTCGGCCGCCGCCGGGCTGCTGGGCGGCGTCGCCGTGCTCATCGTCCCGGTCGCGTTCGCCGTCGAACGGGTCTTCCACCGCGACGGCATGCGGGTCACACAGGGGCTGATCGCCGCGATCCTCGCCCTGCTCGTGTCGTACGCGCTGGACGAGTGGCTCGTCCAGGCGGGCCCGGCCGATCTGGTGCAGCTGCTCACCGGAGGCAGGGAGGTCGAGCCGCTCAACACCGTGCTCACCCCCGCCATCGCGTACGCCACGGCGGTGCGGATGGGGCGGCGTCCCCACTGGCGGGCGCTCATGTGGGTCGCGCTCGCCCTGGACGTGTTCGCGCTCTTCACCGCCACCAAGGTCACCGCGCTCGGCGTGATCCTCACCTACGTCGTCGGCCTCGCCGTCGGGTTCGGCACGCTGTACGGCATCGGCAGCGCGAACACCAGGCCGCCCGGCAGCGCCGTGCTGGCCGCGCTGCGCAGGCTCGGCTTCACGCCGGTCAGCGCGAGGCGGGTGGAGGACGACAGCTCGGGCAGCCGCCGCTACGTCGTCGGCCTGGTCGGCGACCGCAGGATCGACGTGACCGTGCTCGACCGGGACCGGCAGGTGGCGGGCGTCCTCTACCGGCTGTGGCGGCGCTTCCTGCTGAACAACGAGACCCGGCGCCGCGCCATCCGCTCGCTGCGCGCCGAACTCGAACGCGAGGCCCTGATGGCGTACGCCGCGCAGGCGGCCGGCGTACGGCTGCCGCGCCTGCTGGGCACGAGCGAGGTCGGCACCGAGGCGGCGCTGCTCGCCTATGAGCACGTCGACACCCGGCCCGTGAGCGAGCTGAACGACGAGGAGTTCGACGACGAACTGCTGACGAGGATGTGGGAGCAGGTCCGGCTGCTGCACGCCCACCGCCTGGCCCACCGCCACCTCACCGGCGAGAGCATGCACGTCGACGCCGACCGGAACGTCTACCTCGTTGAGGCCCGCAGCGGCGAGATCGCCGCCGGCGACCTGCTGCTGCGTCTCGACATCGCCCAGCTGCTCGCCTACCTCGGCACCCGCGTTGGCGCCGAACGCTCGGTGCGGTCGGCGGCCCGGGTGCTGGGGGAGGACGTGCTCGCCGGGGCCATGCCGCTGCTCCAGCGGATCGCGCTGAGCCGCGACACCAGGACCGCCGCCCGCCGGGACAAGCGACTGCTGCCCGAGATCCGCGAGCAGATCATCGCGCTCAAGCCCCGGGTCGAGGTGGAGGAGGTGCGGCTCGAGAGGTTCCGCCTCCGGACGCTGGTGACGATCATCCTCAGCGTGATCGCGGCCTACCTGCTGCTTCCCCAGCTCAGCCGGGTCAACCTGGTCTCCATCGTCACCTCGGCGAACTGGGGGTGGAGCGGGGTCGCGCTGCTCACGGCCGCGCTGAGCTACGTCGCCGCCGCGATCATGCTGCGCGGGTTCGTCCCCGAGCCGCTGCCGCTGGGACGCACGATCCTGGCCCAGCTCGCCGGGTCGTTCGTCAAGCTGGTCGCGCCCGCCGCGGTCGGCGGGGTGGCGATCAACACCCGCTTCCTGCAGAAGCGCGGAGTGCCGCCGGGCGCGGCGGTGGCGAGCGTCGGAGCGTCCCAGCTCGTCGGCCTGACCGCGCACATCATGCTGCTGCTGTTGTTCGGTTACCTGACCGGCACCCAGGCCGCGCCGTCCCTGACCCCGTCGCGGGGGCTGCTCGTGGTGCTGCTGAGCCTGGCGGTGCTGTTCCTCATCGTGCTCGCCATACGGCCGCTGCGCCGGGTGGTCACCTCGCGAGTGCGCGCGATGTTCTCCGGCGTGATCCCCCGGCTGCTCGACGTCGTGCAGTCACCCAGGAAGATCGCGGAGGCGGTCTTCGGCACGGTGCTGCTGACGATCAGCTTCGTCACCTGCCTGGCGGCCTGCGTCCACGCCTTCGGCGGCGACGTGAGCTTCACGGCCGTCGCCGTGGTGTTCCTCGCCGGGAACGCCATCGGCTCGGCCGCCCCCACGCCCGGCGGCCTGGGGGCGGTGGAGACGTCGCTGTCGGTCGGCCTCACCCTCGCCGGCCTGCCGCAGCCGATCGCCACCTCGGCCGTGCTGCTGTTCCGGCTGATGACCTTCTGGCTGCCCGTCCTCCCCGGCTGGGCCTCCTTCGCCTACCTCCAGCGTCAGAACGCCCTCTGAAGCCATCCCCCGGCGGATCGCGGGGACGACGAGCGGCGGGAGACGCGCCGGAGGTCGCGCGCCGGGAGGTCACGAGCCGGGGGTCACGAGCCGGGGGCACGCGCCGCCCGCGCCGTGCCCCGCGGCTCGTGGACGCTCAGTGCGCGCTGGATGCGGCCCAGAGGTTGATGCCGCAGTCGACCGCGTCCTTGTCGATCGCGTCCAGCTCGTCCTGGGTGAAGTCGAGCCGGTTGATCGCGTCGAGGCTGTCGTCGAGTTGCTCGACGCTGCTCGCGCCGATCAGCACCGACGTCACGCGCGAGTCGCGCAGCGCCCAGGCCAGGGCCATCTGCGCCAGCGACTGGCCACGCTGCCGGGCGATCTCGTCGAGCCGCCGGACGTGGCGCAGGCTCTCCTCGGTCAGCAGAGACGGATCGAGCGACTTGCCCTGGGCGGCCCGGGAGTCCTTCGGGATGCCGTTCAGGTAGCGGCCGGTCAGCATGCCCTGCGCCAGCGGGGAGAACGCGATGCAGCCCGCGCCCTCCTCCTCCAGCACGTCGAGCAGTCCGTTCTCGATCCACCGGTTGAGCATCGAGTAGGAGGGCTGGTGGATGAGCAGCGGGGTACCCATGTCCCGCAGGATCGCCGCGGCCTCCTGGGTCCGCTCCGGGGAGTAGGACGAGATGCCCGCGTAAAGCGCCTTACCCGAGCGGACCGCGTGGGCGAGCGCCCCCATGGTCTCCTCCAGGGGCGTCTCTGGATCGAAGCGGTGGCTGTAGAAGATGTCCACGTAGTCGAGGCCCATCCGCTTCAGCGACTGGTCGAGGCTCGCGAGCAGGTACTTGCGCGACCCCCAGTTGCCGTACGGGCCGGGCCACATGTCGTACCCCGCCTTTGTGGAGATCACCAGCTCGTCGCGGTACCTGGTGAAGTCCTGCTGGTAGATGTGCCCAAAGTTGATCTCCGCCGAGCCGTACGGCGGACCGTAGTTGTTGGCGAGGTCGAAGTGGGTGACTCCGCGGTCGAAGGCCCGCCGGAGGATGGCCCGCTGGGTCTCGATCGGCTTGTCGTCGCCGAAGTTGTGCCACAACCCCAGCGACACCGCGGGCAGCCTCAGCCCGCTCCGTCCGGTCCGGTTGTACGGCATGGGCCCGTACCGGCCCTCGGCTGCCACGTAGCTCACTCGGTCACTCCAACTCGGTCGAGGATCCAGGAGAGCGCGAACGCCTCCTCACGCCAGGCGTCGTAACGGCCGCTGCGGCCTCCGTGGCCGGCGCCCATCTCGGTCTTCAGCAGGAACGGGCCGCCCTGGGCGGTGGCGCGGAGCCGGGCGATCCACTTGGCCGGCTCGTGGTAGAGCACCCGCGTGTCGTTCAGGCTGGTGGTCGCGAGGATCGCCGGGTACGTCCGGCCGTCGACGTTCTCGTAGGGCGAGTAGGTCTTCATGTACGCGTAGACCTCGGGGTCGTGCAGCGGATCACCCCACTCGTCCCACTCGGTCACCGTGAGCGGCAGCGACGGGTCGAGGATCGTGTTCAGCGCGTCCACGAACGGGACCTCGGCGACGATCCCCGCGAACTCCTCCGGGGCCAGGTTGGCGACCGCGCCCACGAGCAGGCCGCCGGCCGAGCCGCCTCTGGCGATGATCTGATCGGACCAGCCCCCGGCCTTGAGATGCCGCGCGCAGGCCACGAAGTCCGTGAAGCTGTTCTTCTTCCTGGTCAGCTTGCCGTCCTCGTACCACCGGCGGCCCATCTCGCCGCCCCCACGCACGTGGGCGATCACGAACACGAACCCCCGGTCGAGCAGCGAGAGCCGGGCCACCGAGAAGTAGGGGTCGATGGACGACTCGTAGCTGCCGTAGCCGTAGAGCAGGGTGGGAGCGGGCCGGCTCGTGTCCTTCCGGACCACGATCGAGAGCGGGATCCGGGTGCCGTCCGGAGCGGTGGCCCACTCGCGGAACTGCTCGTAGTCGGCCGGGTCGTAGCCGCCGAGCACCGCCCTCTGCTTCAGCAGGATCAGCTCGCCGGACCGCAGGTCGTAGTCGTAGACCGACGGCGGCGTCACCATCGAGGTGTAGCTGAGGCGAAGCCTGCCGGTCTCGAACTCGGCGTTGCCGGTCGGCGCCACGTCGTACAGCGGTTCCGGGAACGAGATCTCGTACGGCTCGCCGCCGTCACCCGGCAGGATCCTGATGCCGGTGAGGCCGTCACGGCGGAAGTGCACGCTGACGTAGTCCTTGAAGGCGTCCACGTCGAGCAGCCTGGTGTCGTCCCTGTGCTCGATCAAGGGAGTCCAGCTCCCCGGATCGTCGAGGGGGGCGCCGGCGAGCTCGAAGTTCACGGCGCCGTCGTTGTGCAGGATGAGGAAGCGGTCGGCGGCGTGCTCCAGCCCGTACTCCACACCGGTCCGCCGGGGCCGCACGACCGTGAACTCGCCGTCCGGGGTGTCCGCGTCGAGGATCCGCACCTCACTGGTGATCTTGCTACCGGAGGTCAGCACCAGGTAGCGCTGGCTGCGGGTCAGCGTGACGCCCACCCAGAAGCGCTCGTCGTCCTCCTGGTAGACGACGACGTCCTCGGCCGAGCCGAGGGTGTGGCGATGGATCCGGTACGGGCGCCAAGCCTCGTCCACGGTGGTGTAGAAGAACGTGGAGCCGTCGGCCGACCAGGCGCCGCCGTAGAAGACCCCCGGGATCTCGTCCGGGAGCAGCTCGCCCGTGGTCAGGTCCTTGAACCGGAGGGTGAAGCGTTCGTCACCGGAGAAGTCGGTCGAATAGGCGAGCCTCGTGCCGTCAGGGCTGATCGCGCTCGTCCCCATGGAGAAGAACGGACTGTCGCCGGCGAGCTCGTTGCCGTCCAGGATCACCTGTTCACCCGGAAGCGGCGTGCCCGGCTCCAGCTGCGGCGGACTGTCGCCGTCGGCGGCCACGCGGCATTGAAAGCCGTACTGCTTGCCCTCTTCGGTGCGGGAGTAGTACCACCAGGCGCCCTTGCGAGTGGGCACGGACAGGTCTGTCTCCAGAGTCCTGCCCTTGATCTCCTTGAAGATGGCCTCCTGGAGATCCTGCAGGTGGCCGGTCTTCTCCTGGGTGTAGGCGTTCTCCGCCTCCAGGTACGCGATGGTGTCGGGGTCGTCCTTCTTGAGCAGCCACGCGTACTCGTCGATGACGGTGTCACCGTGATGCGTGCGCTCCAGGGAGACCTTCTTCGCTACAGGCGGCATGTCGCTCACCCGCCAAAGTCTATGTTCGGCGTGGTCCCGCCAAGGCTCCTCGCCGCGGCCTGTGGATAACCCGCGACGGGACGTGGTTCGGGCCGGTGGAGGAGCCTCTGGAAGTGGCGGCGACGGGAGGGAATAGACCCGGAGCTCCCGGCGTTCTCTTCAACTCGGGTCATGGCAGTGCCGGGCCCTGGTAATCTTCTGTTGTCGGCGCGGTTCGGCGCACTCCTCTTCGATCACTTCGGTGGTTGTGTTGGCTGTGCGCGGGCTGGTCGTCGGTGTCCTTCTCTCTTCTTGGGTGTCTGGGTCGGTGGTTTTGCGCCGGGCTGGGGGTTCGGGTAAGTTAGAGGGGTTGCCCCGGAAACGGGGCGGTCGAATTCCTGTCGGTTGGCGGGTTTCGGGTCAAGTCGGTCCCGGTGGGGCGGATTTGACAGGAAACAGCGGGTCGGACAGGATTAAGACACAACGAACGAAGCGAAACGCCCCGGAGCGTAGGGCCTGGTGAATCGGGTTCTGGGTGATGGTGGTCGCGTCCGTTTCTTGAGAACTCAACAGTGTGCTAAAAGCCAGTGCATGAAATCATGCATGACCCCGTCATGACGGC
>NZ_JBSGHN010000014.1:0-202307 GCF_053604425.1 Microbispora sp. NPDC004025
TTGAAGGACTGGTAGGCCTGCTTGCCCGGAGCCACGTCCGCCACGGTCTTCTTGCCGAACGGGGTGTTCAGCTCGATCGTGGCCGGCGCGTCGCCATCGTTGACCGCCGTCACGGCGAGGTACACCGAGCTGCCGATGCAGCGCGGCGCGGCCGTGACGGTCAGCTTGACCTTCTGCTCCTGCGCGGTGGCGAAGGACCAGGAGTCGACCTCGAAGAGATCCGCGCCGCTGGGCCCGGCGTAGGTGAAGTACACGTCGTGCACACCCTTGACGCCGTCGAGCGCGGCGGTCAGCTTCGTCCACTCGCCGAGCGGCGCGTCGACGGGGATGGTCGCGACCACGGGCGAGTTACGGCCGTCGAGGCGAATCTCGATCTTGCCGCCGGCGGCGAGCGGGCGCACCTTCGCGGTGACGCCGACGGCGCCGCCCTCGCCGAAGTCGACCTTCGCGAGCGAGGTCCAGTCGCCGTTGTCGATGTCGTGCACCACGAGGTTCGGAGCCTGCGCGCCGAACTCCTCGGAGGCGCCGTCGACCTTCTTCGTCGCGATGCCCTGCTGCCAGGCGATCGTCTCGGCCTCGATCACGCGGTACGGGTCGAGGTTGCGGATCTGGTCGACGCCCTTGTAGTCGCCCCTCACCTCCTTGATCGTGCCGTCCGGGTTGAAGTCGAGCTTGGCGAGGTGCGGGCTGCGGAAGCCCTGGGTGGCGCCGCCCGTGATGCGGCTGTTGAGCGTCTGGGCGTGGTAGGTGAAGTAGTACTGGTCACCGAGCTTGAACACCGACTGGTGGTTGTTGCCGCCGGCGCCGAAGTAGGTGCCCGGGTTGCGGAAGATGATCCCCTTGTACGTCTCGGGCGTCCAGGGGCCCATCGGGTTGTCGGCCATGAGGTAGGCGATCGCCCCGGTGGGCGGGCCGTTGGGGTCGACCGGGCCGCCGAACCCGAAGTTCGACGAGTACGAGTAGTAGTACTTGCCCTCGCGCTTGAACACGTGGCCGGCCTCGAAGACGAGCGGCGCGTCGATGACCTCCGCCGAGCCCTTCGTGCTGATCATGTCGTCGCCGAGCCTGATCACACGCGTGGACTTCGGGTGGTTGGTGTTCTCGGCGCTGCGCGACCCGTCGTCGCCACCGCCACCGAAGTACAGGTAGGCCTGGCCGTCGTCGTCGATGAACACGCCCGGGTCGAACAGCCAGTTGATGCCGTTGGACGCACCCGGCGTCGCGCTCGTGATGAGCAGGTTGCCGCGCTCGTCGCGCCAGGGGCCGATCGGCGAGTCGCCGACGATGACGCCCGAGCCGCCGCCGTTGTTGGCGAAGTAGAGGAAGAACTTCTCCTTGCCGTCGACGACCTTGCTCTCCATGGCGGGGGCCCACGAGTTGTTCGCGTAGCGGGCGATCCCGTTCGGGCCCGCGACGGGGATCTCGCCGTGGTCCACCCAGTTCACGAGGTCGTCGGACGAGATGACCGTGATCGTGTTGATGCTGGCATAGGTGTTGGTGGAGGAGACACCGGTGGGACCCGGCTTGTACTCCTGGGTGTCGTTGGTCATGTAGATGTACACGCGGCCGTCGTGGACGAAGGCGTTGCCGTCCGCGCCGAACTTGTGCGAGATGAGCGGGTTGCCCTCGCCGGGGTTCTTGCCGAGCGCTTCGATGGTCGTCGACGGCACGAACTCGGAGACGGACACGTCGTCGACCTTGAAGTCCATCAGGTGGGTGTTCGGGTCGCTCGCCGGGTTCGACGTCCAGGGCGTCTCGATGAAGAGCCTGGCGGTCGCGACGCTCTGGCTAGCGGGGATCGTGAACGTGCCCTGGATGAGTCCCCACTGCCCGCGCGCCACCGTCACCGTGCCGACGTTCGTGTACGTCGAGCCGCCGTAGTGCATGGTGGCGAAGAACTGCTTGGTCGCCGGGCTGTTGGCGTTCTCGTACTTGACCCGCGCCGTGATCGCGTATGTCTTGCCCGCCTGCACCTTGCCGGACAGGTCCTGCATCGGACCGGATCCGGTCGTCTTGCGCTGGGTGACGAGCACGGCGCTCGATCCGGCGTACGCGTCCGTCGTGGGCGACAGCGTCGCACCGTCGGTCGTGTTCCCGTTGTTGACGAACCAGCTGGTGAGGCCGTCCTCGAATCCGCCGTTCACGATGATGTTCGGGCCGGCGGCCTGGACCGGTCCCGCCGTCGCGGCGACCGCCGCGGCCAGCAGGGCGCCGGCCACGGCCGCGGCGGCGACCCGTCGCCGGGCCGCCTTTCTAACGCGCTTGAACACGAAATATCCTCCTTGATTCCGGATTTCCGGGACAGGCGCACGGCCCTGGGGCCGGCTCTCCTCGGATGGGATGGACAGCCGGCCTGGCGATCCGCGCGACGTGTCGGAGGGCCGGCCGGCAGGCCGGCCCCGTTCTGCTGAGTCGTCTCTGATGCTCCTGGGCGGTGTCCACGTGGTGGGGACCGTGGTCACCGCCCGTGTGCGGTCAGCGACCGCGGTGTAGGCCGCTCAGCGGCAGCCGGCCGCGGGGTAGGCGGCGTCGTAGGTCGAGGTGGCCTGCTTGCCGCCGATCGTCGCGGTGCCGGTCACGGTGACTTCGCCGGCGTCGATCTGGGCGGTCCGGGTGTTGAAGGACTGGTAGGCCTGCTTGCCCGGAGCCACGTCCGCCACGGTCTTCTTGCCGAACGGGGTGTTCAGCTCGATCGTGGCCGGCACGTCACCGTTGTTGACGGCGGTGACCGCCAGGTAGGCCGAGGCGCCGATGCAGCGGGTGGTGGCGGTGACGGTCAGCTGGACCTGAGGCGCGGCGGACTTGAGCGTGCCGAGCCTGGCCAGCTGGTAGCTGAGCGCGCGCTCCGGCGCGTCGATCTGGTTCTGGCTGCCGAACTGCCCGGCCCGCGCCGCCTTGGCGCCGGCGAGCGCGTCCCGCATCGCCGTCCAGGCCTCGGCCGGGTAGTCGCGCTCGTCGAGCGCTTCCGCGTACGCGATGGCCGCGTCGAGCGCGCTCGTGTCGAGCGGCTTGTTCTGCGCGGTCAGCGTGTCGCTGAGCGAGTAGTAGTCGAAGTCGACGTGCCCGCCCTTCTCCTTCGTCGCGTAGTCGAACAGGCCGACGCGGTGCCCCATGAAGTGCGAGAGGCTGCCGTCCAGCGTCTGCGGGCCGACGCGGTCGCCCAGCTTGGTCCACTGCAGCCCGTCCAGGCTGTAGTAGAACGTGGTCCACAGCTGACCGGCCGGCGAGCTGAAGTCGAGGTCCGCCTTCACGTACACCTGGGTCGCGTCTCCCAGCGACACCGTCGTGCCCGGCACGAAGTTCTCGACCGCCGCCTGGTCGATGTCGACCGCGAACGGCTGTCCCCGGTTGACGACGCCGAGCGTGTTCTGCCCGTCGACGCGCTTGACCGCGACGTAGGAGAACCCGCGGTTGTAGGCGGCGAGGCCGGCGACGTCGCCGTTCTTCATGCCGGAGATGTCCATCCTGGTCTCGACGGACTGCCGCGGCCCGAACGTACGCTGCGACAGCGTGTTCCGCGCCTCCTCGAACCAGGTCAGCTCGTCCCGGCCGGAGAGCTTGCCGTAGACGTACTTGCCGGTGACCACCTTGCCGGTCGTCAGCCGCAGCCATCCCTCCCGGTCCGTGAGCGACCAGTAGCGGTTGTCGGGGGCGTGGTTCCACTCCCACACCGGGTCGAGGCGAGACCCGTTGGGGGCGATCTCCTCCTCGGCCGGGCTCTCGGTCGTCACCGGCTGCCCGACGACCGAGACGTCGTCGATCAGGTACTCCACGCTCGACGACGCCGGCTGCGGATTGGCCCACGGCGTCTCCACCGCGAACTTGAAGTTGTCGACGTTCGCCGTCGCCGGGATCGTGTACTGGCCCGTGACCGTCGTCCACTGCCCGGCGGGGACGTTCCCCGACGCCATCGTCTGGACGCCCGCACCCCAGTCGGCCACCAGGTTGAACCGGATGCTGCTCGGGCCGGAGGTGTACTTGATCTTCGCCGACACGGTGTAGGTCACACCGCGCTGCACCTTCCCGTTCAGGTTCTGGTTCGGCCCGGATCCGTTGAGGGTGCGGTTGCTCACCTTCAGCGCCGCCGAGCCCGCGGCCGGGCCGCTCGTGTCGCGGCTGATCGTCGCACCGTACTGCGTGCCCCACGGCGAGACATCGGCGGACTCAAACCCGGGGTTCTGCAGCAGCTCGACGCCGATGAGCGAGTCGTCGTACTTGGGCGGCTGCGGAATCGTCCACTGCTCGTCCATGTACGGCCTGTGCGGGGCGTCGTTGGCGAAGTCGTCGGAGGCGACGATGCTCTTCTGCTGCTCGAACGTCTCCTCCGCCGGGCTCAGCGTGATCGGCTTGGCGAACGCGCCGCCCACGGGCACGACCCCGTTGGTGCCGAAGGTCGGCCAGCCGTCCTGCCAGGTGGCGGGGATGAGCGCCGGAGTGCGTCCGATCGGGAAGTTGTCGCGGAAGAACATGCCGTACCAGTCGGTGGCGCCGCCCTCGCGCGAGATCGGCACGAGGCTGCCCTGGGCGAACCCGTTGGAGTTGAGCACCCCGCGCGCCTCGTAGGTGTTCGTGCCGTCCGCCGAGGTGTAGCGCCCGAGCAGGTCCTTGGACCGGAACATGACGACCTGGCGTCCCTGTCCGGACGGCCAGGTGATGATGACCACGTAGTAGTAGCCGTTGATGTGGAAGACCTGGGCGCCCTCGAACAGGCCGCCGATGAACGGCTTGCCGGCGTAGTCGCCCGCGGTGAAGATGTTCGGGAAGTCCCTGTCGATGCCCGACATATCGGACTTGAGGCGTACGGCGCTCGTGTTGCCCGAGCCGTAGAAGATGTACGCCGTGCCGTCGTCGTCGAAGAACAGCGAGGGGTCGTGCAGGCCGCGGCCGAGCGGCGTGCGCTTCCACTTCCCGTTCTCGACGTCGTCGGTGCTGTAGAGGTAGGCGCCGCCGAGGTTGTTGGTGTTGAAGACGGCGTAGAACTTGCCGTCGTGGTAGCGGAGGGACGACGCCCACTGGCCCTGGCCGTAGGAGTTCTGCCCGTTGCGCAGCGAGAACGCGTCTCCGATGTCCGCGCGGTCGAACACGTAGTTGACGATCTGCCAGTTGACGAGATCGTACGACTTCATGATCGGCGCGCCCGGGCTCAGGTGCATCGTCGTGCTGATCATGTAGTAGACGTCCCGGTGCTCCTTGTTCTCGGCGGCCGGGACGCGCTCCACGCTGATGTCGGGAACGTCGGCGTTGGTGATCGGCACGGTGTAGGTGCCGTCGCCCTTGTCCGTCGAGGTGTACGACGGCTTCGGCGACCACGCCGTGGCGGCGCTCGCCACACCGCCGGCGGGAACGAGGGCGGCGCTGAGCAGCACGCCGACGGTCGCGAGCGGGACTGTCCTCGACCGCCGGGGGATCGCCGGAGCGATCGCCGCATATCGGCGCTTTCTGGGCACGAAGACTCCTCTGATGGGCGTTGTCAGGCATTGCCTGACGGATGCGGGCGTGGATTACGAGGGAGCGGTCGGCGATGGCGAGTGGGCGGACTGCCGGTCCGCGGAGGACTGTCCCGCAAATGGCCGGCGTGATGGTCCTGGCGGAGGAGAAGCCGGAGCGCGTGGGTGCGGGAAGCCGATTCCTATCGGTGGCGCTGCGTGACGCTCATCTCCGCGGCGCGGACAACGCGGCCTTGAGGCGGGTGTTCATGAGGGAGGCGCGGTTCGTGCGAATGGGCCGGTGCGGAACGTTCCCGTCGAGGGGCGGAGGGTGGGCTGCGCACAGGGGGGCCGCTGTCATGAGTGGGGGGCTCCTCATGGTGTTAGCGCTAACATTTTTTGTGGGACTGCATCGGTGTTGTGTCGTGACCGTAGGCGGGACGATCCGCACTGTCAAGACTGTGAGATGTGCGCAGAGATCGGTAATGTTCTGTCCGTAAATCCGAAAAGTGCTGTGTGGCACGTCGGCGGGGCGAGAGCCCGTTCATGCCGGTTTGTGGTGTTCGATGACAATCTGGTGACATGCCCTCCCGATCGTGATCAAGGCCGTACCATCCTTGATGTACGACGAGGGGAGCGTTGTGGACGAGCGTAAGGCGCCGGCAGGGGTCGACCCCTTCACGCCCAGCGTCGCCCGGATGTACGACTACTACCTGGGCGGCAAGGACAACTTCGCGGCGGATCGCGAGGCCGCCGAGAAGATCATCGAGATCCTGCCCAACCTTCCCGACATCGCCCGGGAGAACCGCGAGTTCCTGATCCGGTCCGTCACCTATCTGGCGCGGCAGGGCATCCGGCAGTTCCTCGACGTCGGCGCGGGGCTGCCGACGCAGCGCAACGTCCACCAGGTCGCCCAGGAACTGGCCCCGGATTCCAAGGTCGTCTACGTCGACAACGACCCCATCGTCCTCGTCCACGCGCGCGCCATCCTCGCCGAGAACGAGCGCGTGCTCGCCGTCGAGGCGGACATGCGCGATCCCCACGCGCTGCTGCGGCATCCGGAGATCCGCGAGCACATCGACTTCTCCCAGCCGCTCGCCGTCCTCCTGCTCGGCGTCCTGCACTTCGTGCCGGACGACGACGAGGCCATGAAGATCGTCACAGCGCTCCGGGACCCGCTCGTGCCGGGCGGCTACCTGGTCGTGTCGCACGGCTCACTCGGCGAGCTGAGCGAGGACCAGGAGGAGGAGGGCCGCAAGGTCTTCAGCCGGACCTCCGCCCCCGGTACCACCTCCCGGTCGTACGACCAGGTCCTCACGTTCTTCGACGGCCTCGACCTGGTCGAGCCCGGCGTGGTGCCGCTGCACGAGTGGCGGCCCGACACCGACCACCCCTACGTACGGGAGGGCAAGGCCGGCGCGCTCGGCGGCGTGGCCCTCGTCCGCTGACGCCCGCGCGAGCGCCGGGCCGCGTCACCGACTCCCGGCATGTCCGTGCACACACGGCGGGTGTCACACCCGGCGTGCGTGCGGTGGGCGACAGGCCTGGGGCTGCCGGGGCTGCCGGCGCTCAGCCGCGGTGGCGGAGGACGGGAACGACGTCGTCGTACGCCGTGTCGTCACCCGAGCGCCAGGCCTTGGTCGCCGCCGCCAGGCGGGCCCTGTCGGCGGTGCCGATGCCGCGCAGGAGCCCGCGGTACCCCCTCCGGTCCCGCAGAGGCCGCAGCAGCAACACCGGACGCCGGTCCAGCGGAACTCCCAGAAACAGCGCGTACGAGAAGTGGCGAGATCCTCCGCGAGGGTGGCGGGCAGGTCACAGCCGGGCTCCGCCCCGTGGTCGTGGCAGGCCTGACGGGCCAGGACGCCGTGCCAGAGCCGGATGGTGTACGGCTTGGTCTTGTCGGTGCGGGACATGTGGTGCAACGCCTCCGTGTGCCGGTCGGCGCGCCGTACCCGGGAACGGGCACGGCTGACGCCGTTGAACGGTGGCATTCGCGCGGATCTTGAGGGATGTCCGTACGAGACGGCACTTCCCAAAGCTCATCGAACCCCGGCGAAACCCGGCACCCGGCCCCTAACATGATCGGACGAATTTGGACGTTACGGGGCGGGGAAAGGCGCTGGCATGGGATGGGGCCGGGGGTTGCGGTGGCGCTCGAAGAAGGAGGCGTCGGAGGGGCTGGCCGAGCGGCATCGCAGGGCGGCCGAGCTGCAGGAGGAGGGGCGGCTGGAGGAGGCCGAGGCCGAGTTCCTGGCGGTGCTCGACGAGCGGCGGCGGGTGCTGGGTGAGGAGCACGAGGACACGCTGGAGAGTCGTAACGCCCTCGGGCTGCTGTGGTGGGAGATGGACCGGCCGGCGGAGGCCGAGGCGGAACATCGGGCGGTGCTGGGGATTCGCCGCCGGGTGCTGGGCGAGGAGCACGAGGACACGCTCATCAGCCGGAACAACCTCGCGCTGGCGCTGCGCGATCTGGGACGGCTCGCCGAGGCCGAGGCCGAGCACCGGGCCGAGCTGGCGATCTGCCTGCGGGTGCTGGGCGAGGAGCACGAGGACACGCTCACCAGCCGGGAGAACCTCGCGGCCGTGCTGCAACGGCTGGGGCGCTGGGACGAGGCCGAGGCCGAGTACCGGACCGTGCTGGACGTCCACCGCCGCGACCTCGGCGAGGAGGACGCGGACACGCTGGCGTACTGGCACGGCTTCGCGGTCAAGCTGCAGGAGGTGGGCCGGCTCGCCGAGGCCGAGGCCGAGTTGCGGGCGGTGGTGGAGATCCGCCGCAGGGTGTGGGGCGGCAAGGACGAGGACACCCTCGCCGCCCGCTACGACCTCGCCGAGGTGTTACGCGATCAGAAGCGGTACGCCGAAGCCGAGACCGAGCACCGGAAGGTGCTGCGGAAGCGTCGCGAGGTGCTCGGCGAGGAGCACGAGGACACGCTGGTGAGCCGGCACGCGCTGGCCGGGGTGCTGGGCGACCAGGGCCGGTTCGCCGAGGCCGAGGCCGAGCACCGGGCGGAGCTGGCGATCTGCCGCCGGGTGCTGGGCGAGGAGCACGAGGACACGCTCATCAGCCGGGACGGCCTGGCGGACGTGCTGGAGAAGATGGGGCGGTTCCGGGAGGCGGAGGCCGAGCACCGCGCCGTGCTGGAGATCCGCCGCCGGGTGCTGGGCGAGGACCACGAGGACACACTGAGCAGCCGGGACGGCCTGGCGGACATGCTGCGGGAGGCGGGGCGGTTCGCCGAGGCCGAGATCGAGCACCGCGCCGTGGCGCGAGCCCGCGGCCGGGTGCTGGGCGAGGAACATCCGGACACGTTGAGCAGCCGCAGCGGGGTGGCGCTGGCGTTGGAGGGGCTGGGGCGGTTCGCGGAGGCCGAGGCCGAGCATCGCGTGGTGCTCGGCATCCTGCGCGGGACGCTGGGCGAGGAGCATCCGGAGACGCTGACGGTTCGCGGCAACCTGGCCGGCGCGCTGTGCGACCTTGGGCGGCTGGACGAGGCGGAGGCGGAGAGCCGGGCCGTACTCGAGGTGCGGCGCAGGACGCTCGGCGAGGAGCATCCCGACACGTTGACCAGCCGGAACAACCTGAGCGGCGTGCTGTGGGACCTTGGCCGGTGGGAGGAGGCCGAAGCGGGGTTCCGGGCGGTGGTTGAGGTGCTGCGCCGGACGCTGGGTGACGAGCATCCGGAGACGCTGAACGTCAGGGGCAACCTGGCGCTCGCCTGGTGGGGGCTCGACAGGTTCGTGGAGGCCGAGGCCGAGCAGCGGGCGGTGGTGGAGGCACGGTGCCGGGTGCTCGGAGAGGAGCATCCGGACACGCTCACCAGCCGGCACAACCTGGCGCTCGCCCTGCGGAGCCTCGGGCGGTTGCGGGACGCGGCGACCGAGTACTACGCGGTCACGGATGCCAAGCACCGCCTGCTCGGCGAGGAGCATCCTGCGACGTTGACCAGCCGGCACACCCTCGCTCTCGTCCTGCGCGACCTCGGGTGGTGGGAGCAGGCCGAGACCGAGCACCGGGCCGCGCTGGAGGGGCGGCGCCGGGTTCTTGGTGATGGGCACTGGCTCACGTTGCTGAACCGGCGCAACCGGGTGCTCGTCCTGCGCGATCTACAGCGGTGGGACGAGGCCGAGTCAGAGACGCGGGAGGTGCTCCGGCTCCGCCGCGAGACGGTGGGCGAGGACCACGCGGACACGATTTCGGCGCACCGGGACCTGGCGGACCTGCTGGAGGACATGGGGCGGTGGGACGAGGCCGAGGTGGAGCATCGGGCGGTACTGGAGGCCGAGCGGCGCGTGCTGGGCGAGGAGCACCCGTCCACGCAGGCCCGCCGCCGTCATCTGGGCCTGCTGCGGCGTAGCGATGAGGCTTCCGAATGGGAGTGACAGCGGGACGGGCCCGGTGCTCCCATGGATGTCAGGCGGCGGTCTCCTTCGGCTCCACAGCGGGGGGCGGCGGGGTGCGCGGGGGACCGCGGGGCCGTATGCCAGCCGCGAAATTACAACGAGGAGACCAGGTGCCCCGCAGAAGGGATTGAGCCGATGAGCCTTCGTCAGTTCGAGTACGCCCTGGCCGTCGCCGAGCAGGGCTCGGTGACGGCGGCGGCGGAGCTGCTGCACGTCGCGCAGCCGTCGGTGTCCCAGCAGATCCGCAGCCTGGAGCGGGAACTCGGCGTGCAGCTGTTCGCCCGCACGCCGACCGGTCTGGTGCCCACCGTGGCCGGCCGGGCGTTCCTGCGTGAGGCGGAGGTCGCGGTGCGCGCGTCGCGGCGGGCGAAGGCGATGGCGCGGGCTCACACCGACGAGCTGACGGGCGCGCTGGGGGCGCTGCGGCGCCGCTTCCCACGGCTGGAGGTCACGGTCTTCGAGGAGCCGAGCGCGGCCGAGCTGGACCGGCTGTGCCGCCGGGGCATGCTGGACCTCGCCCTGATGGCGGCGTGCGAGCAGTCTCCCGAGGACGCCCACCACCTCGGGGACGAGGAGTTCGTCGTGGTGCTGGGCGCGGGGCACCCTCAGCTCGCCGGGGGCCGGGTCGATCTGCGCGAACTGGAGGGGGAGCCGTGGGTGAGGTTCGACCGCGACAGCGCGCTCGACGCTGTGCTGCTGCACGTGCTGCGGGGCAGCGGACTGGCCCCGACCACGGTCGCCCGCGTCTCCCAGACGGCGACGGCCGTGCGCTGGGCCGCCCACGGGCTGGGGGTGACGCTCGTCCCGGCCTCCGCGGTGCCCCAGGGGTACGAGCACCTCGTCCGCCCGGTGCTTCCTGCCGTGCCCCAGCCCGTCATCGCCGTGGTCCGGCCGAGCGCGGGCCCGGCGGAGACGGCCCTGCTCGAACTCCTGCGTGAGGAGACGTGGCACGATTCCGCGCTCTTCTCAGCCGTGGCCTGACGGCCGGGCAGGAAGCGGGCGCCGCCGAAACTGTCCCGGAACCGGCGTTCCGTGCTGATCTATGCCAGGACCCTTTTCGTTCTTTTGATCCATGGGTGGAGCCGCTGTTTTCGAAATGCCGTCGGCGTCAACCCCGGGGAAACTCGCCGCCGTCCACGACGAGACTGCTCCCGGTCAGGTAACTCGCCCGGCCGGACACGAGGAACAGCACCGCGTTGGCGATGTCGTCGGGCTGACCGTCGCGGCCCAGCGGCACGGCGGCGGAGCCGCCGTCCGGCGCCACCCCCAGGCGCGCCCACTGCTCCCGCGTCGCCTCGCCGCCGGGGGTGGCGACTCTGCCGGGAGTCACGGTGTTGACCCGGATGCCGAACGGGGCCAGCTCGGCGGCCAATCCCCGGCTGTAGTTCTCCAGCGCCGCCTTCGCCGCCGTGTAGTGCAGGAACGGCCCTATCGGGCGGGGAACCGCGGCCGAGGAGACGTGCACGATCACCCCGGAGCGCCGTTCCCGCATCCCCGGTGTCAGCAGCGAGTCCAGCCGCACCGACGCCAGGAAGTTCAGGTCCAGGGCGTCCTGCCACTCCTCGTCGGGGATGGCGGAGCTTCCCTTGTGCGGTCGCGCCCCGCCCGCGTTGTGGACCAGGATGTCCACCCCGCCGAGCGCCTCGTGGGCAGCCGCGGCGAGCGCCTCCGCTCCGGCCCGTGTCCGTACGTCGGCCTGCACGAAAACGGCGCCCTCCGGCACCGAACTCGTCGCCGTCCTGGCGGTCGTGAGCACCTCGGCGCCCGCGTCCAGGAGCTGGCGCACGACGGCCGCTCCGATTCCGCGAGAACCCCCCGTGACCAAGGCCCGCTTTCCCGCGAGTTCTCGCGTTTCCGATCCGTTCTCAATTGTGGTCATGCCACCGGTCCTATCGATCGCGTGTCGGTGCGCTCGGCAGAAAAGAATTCACGTGCGCGGAGCGCGAATTATTCGATGAATCGCGGTGAGCGCCTCGCCGAGCTGTTTCACGGTACGTCCAGGAAAGAACGGGAAGCAAAGACGAAATGGCAGCAGACGCCATAGGCGATGCCTATGGCCCCCCGCCCTACTGACAGAGGGGCTGACGGTGGCCGCCGGCACGCTCCTCCTCAGCCTCGCTGAGGGCGAGTTCTTCCACGAACAGCGGCTCCACAGCCGCGTACCCGGAACGTGCGACAAAGCGCCCCCGACAACCAGGGGGTGCCGGGGTGCGCCCTTTTGTCGGTGGCGGCGGGCAGCATGACGACATGATCACGCTGCCCCCCGACATCTCCTGGCTTCGCGGCGAATACAGCGAGGAGTGCTACGGCTTCATCTACGTCCGCGCCACGCCCGAACAGGTGGTCGCCCGTCTCGGCGGTCGATGGGAGGACTTCACGCCGGGCCCCTTCCCCGACGACCCGGACCGCTACCCGGGCCCTGGGGAGCCTCTGGGCGTCACCGCCATCGGCGATTGGACGTTCGTCTTCGACCCCGACTGGCTCGGCACCCGTGAAGACGTGATCATTGGACTCTCCGAGGGCACGCGCCTGGTCTCCCAAGCCGCACTCGGCATCGAGGACACGGACTACTTCCACTGGTGCGAGGACGGCGAGATCAGATTCCGCTACGGCGGCGATGACGGATGGCTGATGGAGACCCCGGACGAACTCGTGGACGCGATGGCGGAGATCGACAGGCTCTACCCGTCGGCGCCCCGGCTCTACGAAGGGCCGGCCTTCCTGCTGGTCGAGCACCTGACCGGGATCAGGCTGACGGAGCAACTGCTCACGGGCTCCACGTTCATGTGGGGCGTCGTCCCGCACAGTGTCCCGGCCCGATGCGCCCGCCGATCGGAGGGCTTAGCGTAGGGGGCATGATTCGGGTGTTCCTGGTGGACGACCATGAGGTCGTACGGCGTGGCGTGGCGGCGTTGCTGGACGCCGAGGACGACATCGAGGTGGTGGGCGAGGCGGGGACCGCCGAGTCGGCCGTGGCCCGCATTCCCGCGCTGAAGCCGGATGTGGCGGTGCTCGACGTGCGCCTGCCCGACGGCGACGGGGTGGACGTCTGCCGTGAGGTCCGCTCCAAGGTGCCCGGCCTGGCCTGCCTGATGCTGACCTCCTACGCCGACGACGAGGCGTTGTTCAACGCGGTCATGGCCGGAGCGGCCGGATACGTGCTCAAGCAGATCCACGGCTCGGACCTGGTCGGGGCGGTGCGCACGGTGGCCGGAGGGCAGTCGCTGCTGGACCCGCAGACCACCGCCGCCATGCTGCACCGGCTGCGCGACCAGGCCACGAAGAAGGACCCGCTGGCCGCGCTGTCGGACCAGGAGCGGCAGATCCTGGAGCTGATCGGGGAGGGCCTGACCAACCGCCAGATCGGCGAGCGGATGTTCCTGGCGGAGAAGACGGTCAAGAACTACGTGTCCAACCTGCTGAGCAAGCTCGACATGCAGCGCCGCACCCAGGCCGCCGCGCTCGCCGCTCGGCTCAAGGCCGGTCGCCAGGACTGACCGGCGAGCACCGCAGGCAGCACGCGGGCGGACGTCATCGCGGGCGTGCCGGTGCCCACCCCCAGGGGGCTGGGGGTGGGCGCCGGAGTTGGCGGGGGTTACTTGAGGATCGGGAGGCGGCGGACGAGGGTGGTGTCGGTCCAGGTCGTGCCGAGTCCGAGGGTGGTGCCGGCGCGGGTGAGGGTCAGTCCGATCAGGACGATGGCGTAGATGATGTGCTCGTCCATGAAGGGGTTGGTGGTCAGGGGGAGTTCGGCGGCCCACATCAGGAGCAGGAGCAGGGTGCCGGCTGCGGCGGCGATGCGCATGGCGATGCCGAGGATGAGGGCGGTGCCGATGCCGGCCAGGCCGGTCATGAACAGCCAGTCGACCCAGGGGTGTCCGGCGAGGGTGTTGAACAGGGTGCCGAAGGTGTTGTCGGCGGTGCCTTTGAGGAAGCCGGTGGTGGGGCTGCCGCCGTTGGTCCAGGCCTTGGCGGCGGGGGTGGCGAAGCCGAGGCCGAAGGTCTTGTCCAGGAAGGCCCACAGGAACACCCAGCCGATGGCGATGCGGGCGGCGGCCCAGGCGTAGCGGGCGGGCCCGGTGCCGGCGGCGGGGATCGTCTCGGTGTGCGCGCGGGGGGCGGGGACGGTGACCGCGGCGGCGGGAGCGGCGTCGTGGAGGCGGTGCTTCCTCTGGTTACGCCCTTCGGTGATGGCCATGACCGGCCCCTTTCGACGTCTTGCTGCTCTTTTCGACGCCTCAAGCGAACCGCGATCACCGGCCCCGCCGCAGGTGCCGTACGGCACCCTCCGGCCGTCCAAAGTCCCTGTGGCCGAGGGACTTTCGTCGTACGTCCGGTCGACTGGCGCGTACCGGCGCCCCGGTCATCCCGGCGAGGGCGGGTCCAGCCGGAGCCGGCCGGCCTCCGTCCGCGCGTCGACCTTCCCCGTCACGCCGCGCACGGTGACGTCGCCGTGCTCGCTGCGGATCGTGACCGTGATGTCCCTCGGCACCACGAACGCGTAGTCGGTGTGGCTCCCGGCCGTGTCTCTGAGCGGGCCGCAGATCGAACCGGTCTCGTCACACACCAGCCCGACCGTCAGCGAGCCGTCGCCCCACGACTCCACGCGGGGCCCCGATCCCTGCGCGCGGCGGGTCACCCGCACCTCGGTCACGTCGGCGCCCACGACCTCGACGTCTCCGTGGTCGGTGCGAACGTCGAGGGTCCGGATGCCGTCGAAGGACGCGGGCGAGTCCAGCAGCATGTCAGTGGTCGACACGGCGAGTACCGCCAGCAGCGCGACGAGCAGCGGCACCGCCGTGGCCGCCAGCACGAGGATGCGGCCCGTCCGCCGATCGCCCGTCCACATGAGCGTGTCCATGGCGTATTCGTACGGGGTGCCGCCTGCTCGACGGTTGCAGCCCGCTTACCGGGTGGGCCTCACCGCCACGCCTGGCGCGCGGCCCACCGCTCCACCGTCGTCGTCCCCCGGTGGAGCCACCCCTCCGGGATCGGCGGTGGTGCGGCCGCTGCGGCCGGGGCGTAGAACCCGGCGATTCCTTCGGCCGCCTCCCGGCCCACGACCGGCGTGATGAGCCGGGCGTACTCGGCGGGCTCGACCCACAGGTAGCGCACCGGCCTTCCGGCGGCGGAGGCCACGGCGGCGGCGAGCCGGTCGCCGGTGACGTCCTCCGGGCCCGTCACGACGAGCCGCGCGGGCGGCTCGTCGCCGGCCAGCGCCTCACCGACGGCCTCCGCCAGGTCGTCGAGCGCCGACCACGGCACGGGGGCCTCCGCCGGCAGCGGATAGACCAGCTCGCCGTGCTCGCGGACGCGCCGGGCCGACCAGGGCTGCACCAGGTTCTCCAGGTACGGCCCCGCGGGACCGATCACGGACGCGGCCTCCACCCGCGCGGGCAGATCCCGGGCGAACAGGACCCGGGCGTCGACGAACGGGACACCCACCGGGTCCGGCGGCAGGGGCATTCCCGGATTGAACACCACCCGCGACACGGCGGCCTCGCAGAGAGCGGCGAGCACCGATGCCGCATGTCGCAGGGCGATCTCGCCGAACACCTGCGGAAGTTGCACGACGACCGCGTCGGCGCCCTTGTACGCCGCGGCGAGGGAGGTGGCGTCGGCCAGATCGGCGGAGGCGGAGTTGAGCGGCCGGACCTGGTGCCCGAGCGCGCGCAGCCTCCGTACGACGGGAGAGCCCTGGGTCCCGGTCGCTCCGTGCACGGCAATGATCGTTCTCGTCATGCGGCCGACGCTAGAGCCATCGCTTCATCTTTTGAAGTAGGCACTTTTCCTGTAGTAACTACAGCTATGGAAACAACCCAGGCAGCCCGGCCGGTCACGCCCGAAGAATGCGTCGTCACCCGGACGCTGACGTTCGTCGGCAGCAGGTGGACGCCGCTGGTCATCTGGCACCTGCTCGACGGCACCAAGCGGTACGGCGAGCTTCGGCAGGCGCTGCCCGGGATCAGCCCGAAGACGCTGGCCGACCGCCTGCAGGCCCTGGAGGAGCGCGGACTCGTCACGCGCACGGTGCATCCGGAAAAGCCGCCGCGCGTGGAGTACGCCCTGACGTCCCGGGGCTTCGCACTCGGGAAGATCCTCGACGACGTGGCGCGGTGGGGCGAAGAGTGGGAGGACGCGGACGTCGCGACCGGAGCGGGCCCAACGACCGGTGGGGCCGGGTCCTGAGTCTCTACCCGCCCGTTCGGCCACAGCGGGCGGGCGCGGCGGACGTCAGCGACGTCCCTGGCCGGCGGCGGGCGCCGCGACATGGGCCACCACCGGCTCGCCGTGCACGGCGCGGTGGTACGCCTCGCGGGCGGCGGCGCGGATGAGTTCCGGGCCGGCGGACGCGGCAGGGCGGATGCTCACATAGATGTGCACCATGCCGTCGATGTCCGCCAGGCGTACGTCGTCCACCGTCTCGGTGAACGCCTCCTGCAGGGCCTCCCGCACGGTACGTCGTGCGACCGGGCCGGTGGCCTGTTCGCGGCTGTCCTCGCCGTCCTGCCGGCGGCGGATCGGACGGGGATCGGTGCTCAGGATCGTCATAACTCAACCGTGCCGCCGGTGGTCCGGCGCGGGGAGGGCCGAAGGTCCCCGGACCCGGCGCCGGACGTCGCTTCAGGTCCCGGCCGCGTTCCGTGCACGCGTCGGACGCCCGACCGGTCACACACTGGCCACTCCGTGCGCCGCGAACTGGGCGTGCACGCGTTCCAGCAGATCCTGGCCCGGAGGCGTGACGTCGGCCAGCGGGTAGGCCAGCCCGAGCCGGGCTGTACTTGCCGACGGCCATGCGGTGGAAGGGCAGGACGTCGACGCGCTCGACGTTGCCGAGCGACGCGACGAAGCGGGCCAGGCCCTCGACGTTCTCCTCGGCGTCGGTGTGTCGTGTAGTCGGCCTGGATGAAATCGCGCACAGATTCCTGAGCCGCCCGCCGCGCGGAAGTCATGGATCACGGAGACCGAAGTCACCCCGACGAGGTGGATCTGACGACTCGCCGGCGGTGATCACGGCGGTTCCGTCACCAGTGCGCTGATCCGGTCCATGAGACCGGGCATGTCGGCGTCCGGCGCCGGGTCGAGCTGCCATTCGGCGAGCCGCAGGGACGCCTCGACCACGGCCTTCACCCGATCGCGTCGGCGGTCTGTGAACGCGTCGAACACCGGCCGGTCGAGCCGGTCGGCGGCGAGCAGCAGCTCGGCCAGGACGGCGGCGTCCTCCAGGCACTGGGCCGCCCCCTGCGCGAGGGTGGGCGGGCAGGCGTGCACGGCGTCACCGATCAGGACGACGCGGCCGCGGTTCCACGGACGGTCCACCAGCAGCGACTCGAACCACGTGTAGTTGATGCGCTCGGGGTCGGTGATGTCCTTGCGGATCTCGTCCCACGCCCCGCCGTATCCCTCGGCGAGAGCGCGCATGTGCGCGACCTTGTCGCCGGCCGCCTCACGCGGGCGGGCCTTCTCGACGAGGTAGGCGTACATGGTGTCCGGGCCGGTCGGGCAGTAGCCCGCGGTGAAGCAGGGACCGCCGTAGACGAGGTCGGTGCGCTCGATCCCGGCGGGACGGCGGGTGTGGACGCGCCAGATGCCCAGGCCGGTAGGCCGCGGGGCGGCGTCGATCCCGATCAGACCGCGCACCGCCGAGCGGATGCCGTCGGCGCCCACGACCAGGTCGTACGTGCCGGTGGTGCCGTCGGACAGCCGCACGCCGACCCCGTCGCCGGTGTCGGCCAGCGCCTCCACGGTAACGCCGAACCTGGTCCGCGCCCCGGCCGCGCGTACGGCGTCGGTGAGGACGGCCGTGAGCCGGGGGCGGTCGATGCCGAGCGCGGCGGGCAGATCGGGCCCGCCGGTGCGGGGGCTGGGGATCTCCGCGAGCAGCGTGCCGTCCGGGGCGCGCAGCCCGACCGAGTCGAACGCGAATCCGGCGGCGGCGACGCGATCCCAGACGCCGAGATCGCGCAGCACCCGCAGCGCGTTGCCCTGCAGGGAGATGCCCGAGCCGAGCGCGGTGACCGCGGGCCGGATCTCCGCGATGTCCACGGCGACCCCGGCGCGGGCGAGCAGGATCGCCAGGGCCGATCCGGCGGTGCCGCCGCCGACGATGAGGACGTTGCCTACTGCTGGCATGGAACCCTCACTTGATGGCGAGTGGGTTGACGGGGGAGCCGGCCGTGCCCGTCACCGGGAGCGGGGCGGCGAAGAACTCGTACACGCCGTCGCGCGGCAGCCGGCCCCGGCGCATGCCGGTTCCGGCGAACCCGCCGGCCGGCACCGGGCCGCCCGGCGGCAGCTCGACGGTCTGCGAGGCGTACGACACCAGCCGTGCCACGATGAAGATCATATCCCTGGTGGTTTCGTCCTGCCGCTGATCCTCACCACCGGGACCGGCCCTCTCGTCGTTCGACGCCGCCCCGGCGGACCGTCACAACCCGGCGGCCAGCAGTGCGGCCGCGATCATCAGGTCCGACACCAGGCACGCCTCGGAGTACCAGCGGGGAACCACCCGGCCCATGCGGTGATGGGTGACGTCCCACGCCGCGTGGGCGAGCCAACCGGCGGCCAGCACGTAGCGGGCCGTGTCCGGGCCGGCGGCGACCGCGGCCACCGCGACCGCGCCGAAGCCGAGCACGGCGGCGGTCTGCAGGCTCAGCAGCCGCCGGGAGGCGAGCTCGCCGCGGGCGGTTCCCCAGGTGAGGTAGATGACCGCGGCGAGCAGGACCGACCAGGCGCTGACAGAGGTCCGCGCCTCGTCGGGCAGCGGCGCCAGCAGTGACAGGCTGACGACGGTGCCGGCAGCGGCGACCCCCGTCCGCCAGTGGCGGGCGAGCACGCCGGTCAGGCCGGTACGCCGGCGGGTGGCGTCGGTGGTGACGGTGACGGTGCTGCTGGTCATCGGGGCTCCCCTTGTGGTCCGGGCTGTGACGCGACGGAGGCCGGAAGCGCGGCGCCGCGCCGGGGAACGCCCACGCGGCCGGCGCCACGGCTTCGCCGGCCGTCGGCGTCACGCTCCCGTCCGCCGCTGCCCGCGGACTGTCCGCGTCCTGGCTGAGCCGACAGCAGGCTGTCAGCGGACGGGCAGCGGGAGGACAGCCGTGGCCGCGAGTGTCATGTCGGCGGCCCGCCGGGGCCGCGGCACACTCGTCAGCGAGAAGGTTCCTCATGATCGAAGCGAATGGGCTGACCAAGCGCTACGGCGGCAAGGTCGCCGTCGACAATCTCGGTTTCACCGTCCGGCCCGGCGTCGTCACCGGCTTCCTCGGCCCGAACGGGGCCGGCAAGTCGACGACGATGCGGATGATCCTCGGGCTGGACGCCCCCTGCGCGGGGCACGCCACCGTCAACGGCCGCCGCTACACCCGGCACGCCGCACCGCTCCACGAGGTCGGCGCGCTGCTGGAGGCCCGGGCGGTCCATCCCGGAAGGTCGGGCTACGACCATCTGCTCGCCCTGGCCGCCACCACCGGCATCTCCCGGCGGCGCGTCGACGAGGTGATCGAGCTGGTCGGCCTGGGCGAGGTGGCGCGCAGGAGGGTCGGCGGGTTCTCGCTCGGCATGGGCCAGCGGCTGGGCATCGCGTCCGCGCTGCTCGGCGACCCGGCGACGCTCATCCTCGACGAGCCGGTCAACGGGCTCGATCCCGAGGGCATCTTGTGGATCCGCACCCTGCTCAAGGGGCTCGCGGCCGAGGGGCGCACGGTCTTCGTGTCGTCGCACCTGATGAGCGAGATGGCCCTGACCGCCGAGCAGTTGATCATCGTCGGCCGCGGACGGCTGATCGCCGACGTGCCGGTGGCGGACTTCGTCCGCGACTCCTCCCGCCTGACCACGCGCGTCCGGTCTCCGCAGGCCGAGCGGCTGCGCGACCTGCTGACCGGCCCGGACGTGACCGTCACCGGCGACGGGACCGGCGTCCTGCAGGTGCAGGGTCTCGACGGCGAGGCCGTCGGGCGGATCGCCGCGCGGCACGGCGTGACGTTGTACGAGCTGACCCCGGTGCACGTCTCGCTGGAGGAGGCGTTCATGGAGCTGACCCGCGACGCGGTCGAGTATCACGGCGTGACCGGCCGGAGCACGGCCGGTATGGAAAGGAGCGCGGCATGAGCACCGCGAACGTCACCGCGGTCCGCCGTACGGCCGGGCCGGCTGCCGAGCGCCACCGGGTCACGCAGGGCCGGGTCATGCGGTCCGAGTGGATCAAGCTGTGGTCGCTGCGGTCGACGGTGTACACCCTGGTCGCCGCGGTCGGGACGACGATCGGGGCGGGCGTGCTGCTCTGCGCGTTCATGACGGCCCAGCCGGCGCTGCCCGGCTCGCCGCACCAGGCGCTGTTCGACCCGGCCGGCGCCAGCCTGCGCGGAGTGTCCCTCGCCCAGCTCGCCATCGGCGTGCTCGGCGTGCTGCTGGTCACCGCGGAGTACTCCACCGGCATGATCCGCGCCACGCTGTCCGCGGTGCCGCGCAGGCTCCCGGTCCTGTGGGCCAAGGCGGGCGTGTTCACCGTCGTCGCGGCCACGCTGATGATCGCCGCGTCGTTCGCGGCCTTCCTGGGCGGCCAGGCCGTCCTGGGTGAGCGGGGCACCACGCTCGCGGCGGACGGCGTCGTCCGCGCGGTGGCCGGGGCCGGGCTGTACCTGACGGTCGTGGGGCTGCTCGGGGTGGGGCTCGGCTTCATCCTCCGCAACACCGCGGGCGCCATCGCCGCGCTGTTCGGACTGCTTCTGGTGCTGCCGACCCTCGGCGAGGTGCTGCCGGCCGACTGGGGCAGGCGTGTCGTTCCGTACCTGCCGTCGAACGCCGGTCAGGTCATCATGTCCGTGCGTCCCGCACCCGGGGAACTGGCGCCGTGGACCGGGTTCGCGGTCTTCTGCGGCTACGCCGCGGTGACGATCGTCGTCGCGGCGGTGCTGCTCAGGCGCCGCGACGCGTGACCGGCTGCGCCCGCGGTCCGGCGGCGCACCTCCGGACCGCGACGCCGGACTCTGGCGGGGGGCGAGGCCGGGGGCGGACCGCCACGCGGGTCATGGTGGGGCGGGGTCCTACACTTCCGCAGGTGGAAAACGACAAATCGTTCACCGTCACCCCGCGCGTGGTGCGCGCGGCGGCCCTGGCCGACGCCGACCTCGATCCGGACCCGCTCGACCCCGCCCAGGTCGTGTCCGGGAACCCGCAGGTCCGCCACCTGGAGCTGGCGTCGGGCACGGACCTGGCGGTGGGCGTCTGGCAGCACGGGCCCGGCGTGAGCACCGACACCGAGGCGGACGAGGTCTTCGTCGTGCTCGGCGGCAGGGCGACGATCGAGGTGGAGGACGGCCCCGTGCTCGACGTCGGCCCGGGGGACGTCGTCCTGATGCCCGGCGGCGCGCGCACCGTGTGGACGGTGCACGAGACGCTGCGCAAGGTGTACGCCGTTCGGCCCTGACCGCCGGCCGCCGCGCCGCTGACCGTCCCTCGACGGCCTCCGGCGGCGGGGGCCGCGCGCGGATCCCCGCGCGGCCGGATCACACCGGCCCCGCGGGTCTCGCGTGGCCGGCGCGTCAGTGCGTCCCGGAGCGCCGGGGAGGGCACGCGCCCGCCCCGGCGCCCGGATCAGCGGGCCGGATCAGCGGGCCGGATCAGCCGCCCGGATCAGCGGGCCGGCTTCAGGACCACCTCGTCACTGCCGGACAGCGCCGGCAGCCCGTCGGCGCCCGGGTCGGTGTAGGTGGCGGCGAAGACACCGGAGAGGTTGTCGTTGGCCGGGTCGTGTCCCGAGGGCACCGTGGTCGTGATGCTCCCGGTGCAGCCGCTCGCGGTCGTCTGCGGGTGCCCGTGCTGGTCGTGGCCGAGGATGTAGGTCACCTGGACGCGCGAGCAGTCGACCGGCTGGTCGTCGGTCACCTTGACCTCGAACTGCACGACGTCGCCGAAGTGGAACTCCTGCCCGTCGGCCGGCTTGACGAACTCGACGACCGGGGCCTGGTTGCCGACCACGATCTCGACCTCGGCCGTGGCCGAGCGCCCGCGCTGAGGGCCGCCCACGTCGGTCACCTTCAGGGTCGCGCGGTGGACGCCGTTCTCCTCGTAAGTGAAGGTGGGGTTGGCCTCGCGCGAGTCCACCTTGCCGTCGGCGTCGAAGTCCCACGCGTACTGGAGCCGGTCGCCGTCGGCGTCCACGGTGCCCTCGCTGGAGAACGCGACCGTGAGCGGCGCCGTGCCGTTGGTCTTGTCCGCCGACGCCTTCGGCGTCGGCGAGTGGTTGCCGTTCTCCCCGATGTAGTCGATGCGGGCCAGCTGGGCGTCGGGGTTCTGGTTGAAGTAGCCGTCGCCGTACTCCAGGACGTAGAGCGCGCCGTCCGGGCCGAACTCCATGTCCATCGCGTTGTCGAAGACGAACGACGGCAGGACGGACTCGATCTTCGAGAGCTTGCCGTCCTCGCCCAGGCGCATGCCCTTCACCCAGTCACGCGACCACTCGTACAGCAGCGGCATGCCGTCGTAGTACTCCGGCCACGCCACCGGGCTGCGGCCGTGCGCCGCCTTCTTGTCGTAGTGGTAGACGGGGCCGCCCATCGGGGAGATGCCGCCCGTGCCGAGCTCGGGGAACTCGGCCGACGCGCCGTAGGAGTACCACGCGTCCGGCTGCTCGACCGGCGGCAGCTCCCGCAGGCCGGTGTTGTGCCGCGAGTCGTTCACCGGCGCCGTGCAGTCGAAGGGCGCGCCGGAGGCGCCGGTGGCGAAGTCGTAGTCGTTGTACGGGAGCTTCGCGGTCGCGCAGAACGGCCAGCCGTAGTTGGCCGGCTTGCGGATGACCGTCCACTTGCCGGTGCCGGCCGGCCCGCGGTTGGGGTTGGCGCGGTTCGCGTCCGGCGAGTAGTCGCCGACGTACACGTCGCCGCTCTTCTTGTCGATCTCGATGCGGAAGGGGTTGCGCAGCCCCATCGCGTAGATCTCGGGCCGGGTCTTCGGCGTGCCCGGCGCGAACAGGTTGCCCTCGGGGATCGTGTAGCCGCCGCCCTCCTTTGGCTTGACGCGCAGGATCTTGCCGCGCAGGTCGTTGGTGTTGCCCGAGGTGCGCCGGGCGTCGTACGCCGGGTTGCGGCCCGGCCGGTCGTCCAGCGGCGCGTAGCCGTCGGAGGCGAACGGGTTGGTGTCGTCGCCGGTGGACAGGTAGAGGTTGCCCTGGGCGTCGAAGACGATGTCACCGCCCACATGGCAGCAGATGCCCCGGTCGACCGGGACGTCGAGGATCTGCTGCTCGCTCGCCGGGTCGATCTGGCCCTTCCTGAACTCGAAGCGGGACAGCCGGATCACGCCGCGGAAACGCTCCCAGTCGGCCTCCGTGCCCTCGTTGGGGGCGTCGCCCTCGTTCACGTTGGGCGTCTTGGGATCGTCCACCGGGGTGTTCAGCGGCGGCGAGTAGTACAGGTAGACCCAGTTGTTGCCCTTGCCGAAGTTCGGGTCGAGCGCGATGCTCTGCAGGCCCTCCTCGTCGTGCTGGTACACGTCGATGGTGCCGGCCTGGGTGTTGAGGCCGGTCGCCGGGTCGTGCATCCAGACGGTGCCGGCGCGGGTGGTGTGCAGGACCCTGCCGTCCGGAAGGACGGCGAGGTCCATGGGCTCACCGGGGGTGTCGTTCAGGGTCACCTTCTGGAAGGCGGACTCCGGGGGCGCCTGGGTCTCCTGCGCCGCCGCAATCGTCGGCGTCGTCAGGAGCCCCGTCATGACGGCGGCCGCTGCCGCCGCCATCAGCCTGGTCCTCTTGGAGGTACCGTTCACGTGATGCTTCTCCTTGGCCGGAGGGCGTCAGATGGGTGGCCGGGCCGCCACCCGTGCCGCGGCAACGGCAGGGAAGCGTGGCGGTCCGGCCGCTCGAATCCGGGGAGATGCGCCCACGCCGGAATCGGCGAGGTCACGGCCATGGAGGTCGCACTCGGAAGTGGTCGCCAGGGCGGCCGCACGCATCGTCCCCTTCGTGAGGACGCGTGCGCCGAACGCGTCGTGATCGATCATCGGTCGAACACTGGACAGAACGCTGCCTGGCTCCGCCGGCGTGCCACCGCCGGTCGAGCGCGAGACGCCCACATTGTTACGACCGTGCTACCGGACGGTCAATACCGCGTTTGACTTTCCTGGCTGACGGCCCGGTCAGCCGTGGATGTGCGACCGCGCGGATGTTTTGCGGGTGAAAGCACCGACTTTCGTTGACAACTGACATAAGTTCGATCTACGGTCGCAAAACATGTGATCGATGCGACAGAAGTCGTACCACTCCCGATCGACTCGTCACGCTGGGTGTCCGAGCTTGGCGCGTCGCCCGGGGGTGTACGCCCGGTCGCCCATCCGCCGTCGCGCCGAGACGGCGGGTGGGCGAGTGCCACCCGGGCGGCACACCCCCGGGCGGCGCGACCACCCCTGCCGCCCCGGCGCGGGTCACCCTCCGTCACCCTCCGTCGCCCTCGAAGGGGACGCGTACGCGGCCCTCGGTGTGCATGAGCGCGAACATCGCGCGGATCGACGCGGCGTCGTTGAGGTGCGGGAACGGGTCGCCCGGGGGAGCGGCGACCCCGAGGAAGGCGCACAGCGGTCCCCACCCCTCGCGTACGTCGAAGACCAGAAGCCGCTCGGCGGGCAGGGCGGCCCGCACCTCGCCGACGTGCCGGTGATAGGCGGCGACCGCCCGCTCCTCGTCCGGCGTGTGACCGGCCCGCCACTCCTCACCGAAGAGCGACCTGCTGATGCGCTCGAAGAGCGGCCGCAGGCTCGTCATCGCGGCGACGACGGGACGCACGGCCTCGGGGACCTCGTCCTCCCGCAACGGCCCCCGTGAGCTGAGCGAGCCCAGCACCCGGAAGCTCGAATACCAGCTGTGCGGGTCGCGGACCGTGAGGACGACCTTGGCGTCCGGGTAGGACCGCGCCAGCTCCCGCCAGAAGAAGCTCGCTGGCCAGTCCACACACGAGCGGAAGCCCTCGAAGACCTCATCCCAGTCGGCCGGCCCGCCTGAGCAGACGGGCTGCCAGCGCTCGGCCAGCTCCGGACGGAGCATGACCTCGAAGGTGTGGTAGCAGGGCCCGAAACCGAGTCGTTCCAGGGCCGCCTTCGTCGACGTCGTCCCGGTGCGCGGGAATCCCGCGCCGATGACCTCCAGCATGCCCAGGCTCCTCGTCGCCGCCGTCCCGCGTGGCACGGCCCCAATCCGCACGGCCCGGTCCCCGCCCGCCCGCCGCGCCGGACTCCCAGGGCCATGCCCGTCCGCGAGCCGTTCTCACGGCACGCGCCGTGGGAGTGACGAATGGAATTTTTCGGAGCTGGCATGAAACTTTCCAAAACCTCTAGATCACGAAGCGGTGCCCACTGCCTCTGACCTCCCGCTCCGCGGCTCGGCCGGTTCACCGCGGACCTGCGGCTTGAGCGGCCTGAAAGTTCTATGCAGTCTTCGGAAACATCAGGCGCCGCCGGCGTACGTCCCGATCGGCGCCAACCGGAGGAAGGACAGTCCACGTGAGACGACGCATCGTGGCCTTACTGGCCGCCGTGTTGATGCCCGTCGTCGCGGCGACCACGTTGCTGGTCACCAGACCGGCCGCCGCGGCCTCGCTGACCCGGGTGACCAGCTTCGGCAACAACCCGAGCAACCTGAACATGTACATCTACGTCCCGGACCGGGTGGCCGCCCGGCCCGCGCTGCTGGTCGCCGTCCACTACTGCACGGGCACCGCGTCGGCACTGTTCAGCGGGTACTTCCGCGACTACGTCACGGCGGCCGACCAGTACGGGTTCGTCATCGTGTTCCCCGAGGCCACGCGCAGCGGCCAGTGCTTCGACGTGTACTCGCCCCAGGCGCTGAAGCGGGGCGGCGGCAGCGACCCGGTCGGCATCATGTCGATGGTCGACTACGCCAAGTCGCGCTACAACGTGGACCCCGGCCGCGTCTACGTCAGCGGCGTCTCCTCCGGCGCGATGATGACCAACGTGCTGGCGGCCGAGTATCCGGACGTGTTCAAGGCGGGCTCGGCGTTCATGGGCGTCCCGGCGGGATGCTTCGCCACCACCGACGGCTCCACCTGGAACAGCCAGTGCTCCGGCGGGCAGAGCATCAAGACCGCCCAGCAGTGGGGTGACCTGGCCCGCTCGATGTACTCCGGCTACAGCGGCTCCTACCCCCGCATGCAGTTGTGGCACGGCACCACCGACACGACGCTGCACTACAACAACTTCGGCGAAGAGATCAAGCAGTGGACCAACCTCCACGGCGTCAGCCAGACACCGGTGTCCACCGACAGCCCCTCGTCGGGCTGGACCCGCACCCGGTACGGCAACACCGGCACGCAGCCGCCGGTCGAGGGCGTCAGCGTCTCCGGCCAGGGCCACTCGCTGCCGCTGAACGGCATGATCTCCTACGCGATCAACTTCCTCGGCCTCAACAGCACCACGCCGACCTCGCCGTCTCCCTCTCCGTCGCCCACGCCGCCGGACAGCCCGTCTCCGACCCCGCCGGTGAGCCCCTCGGCCACCCCGACCGGAGGCCCGCCGGCCACGACCCTGGGCGCCGCCGCCGCCCGCAGCGGGCGTTACTTCGGCACGGCGATCAGTGCGAGCAAGCTCGGCGACTCGCAGTACACCACCATCGCCGACCGTGAGTTCAACATGGTCACGGCCGAGAACGAGATGAAGATCGACGCGACCGAGCCGAACCAGAACCAGTTCAGCTTCACCAACGCCGACCGGATCTACAACTGGGCTGTGCAGAACGGCAAGCGGGTCCGCGGCCACACCCTGGCCTGGCACCAGCAGCAGCCGGGCTGGATGCAGGCACTGTCGGGCAGCGCGCTGCGCCAGGCGATGATCAACCACATCAACGGCGTGATGTCCCACTACAAGGGCAAGATCTACGCCTGGGACGTGGTCAACGAGGCCTTCGACGACGGCAACGGCGGCCGCCGCGACTCCAACCTCCAGCGCACCGGCAACGACTGGATCGAGGTCGCCTTCCGCACCGCACGCGCCGCCGACCCCGACGCGAAGCTCTGCTACAACGACTACAACATCGACAACTGGACCTGGGCCAAGACGCAGGGCGTCTACAACATGGTCAAGGACTTCAAGGCCCGCGGCGTGCCCATCGACTGCGTCGGCCTGCAGTCGCACTTCAACAGCGGTAGCCCGTACAACAGCAACTACCGCACCACCATCTCCCAGTTCGCCGCCCTCGGCGTCGACGTCCAGATCACCGAGCTGGACATCCAGGGCGCCTCGCCGACCACTTACGCCAACGTGGTCAACGACTGCCTGGCCGTTCCCCGCTGCAACGGCATCACCGTGTGGGGCGTCCGCGACCAGGACTCCTGGCGCTCGGGCGACACTCCGCTACTGTTCAGCGGCGGCAACAAGAAACCCGCCTACGACGCGGTGCTGAGCGCCCTCAACGCCGCTGTTCCCGACACTTCCCCCAGCCCCACCCCGCCGGTCAGTCCGAGCCCGACCCCGCCGGTCAGTCCGAGCCCCACGCCGCCGGTCAGCCCGTCGCCCGGCGACTCGCCGGAGCCCGGCGGGTGCGGCGCGACGATCCGTACGGTCAACTCCTGGCCCGGCGGCTTCCAGTCCGAGGTCACCGTCAGGGCCGGCAACTCGTCGGTCAGGGGCTGGACGGTGAACTGGAGCTGGTCCGGCTCGCAGTCCATCACCCAGCTGTGGGGCGGCGTCAAGTCCGGCTCCGGCGCCGCGGTCACCGTGCGCAACGAGTCGTGGAACGGCACGTTGTCCGCCAACGGCACCACCACCTTCGGTTTCACCGCCAACGGCAGCGCCGCCACGCCCACCCTGACGTGCAGCGCCTCCTGACCGGCGAAACCGCGATGACGCGCTCCTGACCAGGAGGAGCGCCAAGGGCACCCCCGCCACCCGCGGGGGTGCCCGTTCGCGTGGCGGAAGTCAGTGCGCGAAGCCGCCGGGCCTGCCGTTCCTGTCGGCGATCAGGCCGGCGAGCGTCGCCACCGCGATCTCCGCGGGCGTGCGGGAGCCGATGTTGAGCCCGATCGGGCGGTGCACGCGGGCGATCTCCTCGGGCGGCAGGCCCAGCTCCGTCAGCGCCCGCACGTGCGGGCCAGGGTGGCGGGGACTGCCCATGATGCCGACCCAGCGCGCGGGGCCGCGCAGGACGTCACGCAGTATCGGCCCGATCTCCGGGCGGTGATGATCGGTGACGACCACGTCGGCCGTGCCGTCCAGGTGGTCGCCCACCTCCCTGACCACCGGGACCGGGCCCGCCGGGAGGCCGGGGAGCCGGCGATCCGGATCGGGCTCCAGCAGGATCGGCCGGAAGCCCAGCTCCACGCCGAACCGCACCAGGTGGTTCGCCACCGGGGAGGCGAACACCGCGACCAGCGTCCGCCTCGTCTCCTCCGGACGCACTTCGCCGTGGGCCGCCGCGCACGCGGGGTCCTCGTCATGGCTGTGGCTCATGTCCGTAGTCTCCCAGCGGCTCGTCGCGTCCGCGGCGGAAGCGGACGCCGGCATATCGCGATCGCCGGACTGGAGGGCCGCGCGGCGTGGCACCTCCGGAGCCGTCGTGCGGGGGCCCCGCACGACGGCTCCTGCCGCCTCACGGAGCCCAGGCGGCGGTGACGGCCCAGCTCACGTCCTCGGCGTACGAGGCCGGGTTGTCGTACGGATGCGCGCCGCCGTCGGAGGCGACCCAGACCTCCTCGGCGTAGTGCCGGACGCTCCCGCCCAGCTCGTTGAGCGACGCCAGGCGCACGCTCCCCGGGGTGTTCCCCGGCTGCGCGCAGAAGGTGGCGTCGCGGCGGAACAGATCACTGCCGTCCGGGGCGTCCAGCCGGACCCGGAAATTCGCATGCCGCAGGTAGCGGCCCGGGTAGTTGCGCGACTCCAGCGAATAGCAGGTCGGGTCGGCCAGGCCGCGCCGTACGACGAAGGTGGCGTCGGACTTCAGCAGGGCGTCGCTTCCGGCGGTGACCACGTCGGTGCGGGCCAGGCTGTCCCGGTGCCGCAGGTAGCGGTCGGTGAACCCCGCGGTGGTGACCCGGAACGACCGGGCCTGGTCGAGCGGCAGGCCGGCGCCGCTGCGCCACAGCGGGACGGTCACCGCCCATGTGGTGTCGGCGGCGAAGCTCGCGGCGGCGTCCCAGGGATTCGCGCCGCCCTGCTTCGCGACGTAGACGAGCGCGTTGTAGTGGCGGACGAAGTAGCCGCGCAGGTTGTAGGACTCCAGCCTGGTCCCGCCCTGCCCCTCGCGCGGGCAGAACGTCGCGTCGGCCGCGAACAGGGCCGTGCCGTCCTGCCGGTCCCTGCGCAGCCGGTGGTCCGAGTGGCGCAGATACTCGCCGGGGAAGTCGCGCGACTCGAACGACACGCACGAGGAGTCGGCCAGGCCCGGGCGCGTCCAGAACGTGGCGTCCTGCTTGGCCAGGTCGGCGCTCCCGCCGCCGATCACGTCGGTGCGCGCGAGCCCGTCCTGATGACGCAGGTAGCGGCTGGTGTAGCCGGGCGTGGTCACCCGCAGCGACACCGGCTCGCCCCGGGGGACGTCGGTGCCCGCCGCGACCGCCAGCAGGCGCCGGTTGGCCTCCCGCACGCGTGACTCGGTCATCTTGAGCACCCTGCGGTCGTAGGTGTAGAACCCGTTGACCTCGTTCTCCACGTCGTACGGCTCGGTGTAGACCGAGGCGGACAGCCCGCGGGTGTGCACGAGCCGTTCCACCTGCCTGGTGATCTCGACGTACCGGTTGGTCAGCGACCCCTCGTCGGGGTACAGCTCGCCGTAGGCGAACCCGGCGCCGGGCTGGTACTCGTGGCCCTGGACGCGCCGGCCGAGGCCGCCGAACTCGCCGAGCACGGCGATCCGGGTGGCCGTGGGAAGCCGGGTGTCGGTCTCGCCGGGGACCTGATACCAGTGGTCGTCGATCACGTCGCCGTTCGTGGGCTCCGGGTCGGAGACGCAGCAGTTCGACCCGGAGTCGTGGTCGATCAGCCGGGTCGGGTCGATGGAGCGGACCAGGTCGACGATGCGCTGGTTGTCGTACTCGCCCCAGCCCTCGTTGAACGGGACCCACATCACGATCGACGTGACGCCCTTGAGCTGATCGACGATCCTGCGCAGCTCCGACTCGTAGTTGGCGTGGCTGCGCTCCGGCGGGTCGTCCACCGCGTCGAGCGAGGGCATGTCCTGCCAGACCATCAGGCCCAGCTTGTCGGCCCAGTAGTACCAGCGGGCGGGTTCGACCTTGATGTGCTTGCGGACCATGGTGAAGCCCAGGGCCTTCTGCCGCTCCAGGTCGAAGCGCAGCGCATCGTCCGTCGGCGCGGTGTAGATCCCGTCCGGCCAGTACCCCTGGTCGAGGGTGCCGAGCTGGAACACGAACTTCCCGTTCAGCACCGGGCGCAGCACGCCGCCGACGACCGCCTTGCCGATCGACCGCATGCCGAAGTAACCGGTCACGACGTCGGCGCCGCCGGCGCCTGTCAGCGTGACGCGCAGGTCGTACAGGAACGGGTCGTCCGGCGACCACAGGCGGGCGTTCGGGACCGGCACGCGGAGGTGCGCGCCGACCGCGCCGGTGGCCGAGCCGACGACCGTGCCGCCGCTCAGCACCTCGGCCCTGACCTGGTCGCCGGTGCCCCGTACGACGAGGTCCAGCACCCCGGCGGGCACGTCGGGCGTGGTGTCGAGCCGGGTGACGTGGGCGGCGTTCACCGGTTCGAGCCACACCGTCTGCCAGATGCCCGACGACGCGGTGTACCAGATGCCGCTCGGGTCGCGGCGCTGCTTGCCGATGGGGAACGTGCCGCCGTCGATCGGCGAGGACACCCCGACGATCAGCTCGTTGTCGCCGGACCGCAGGGCGGAGGTGATGTCGAAGGAGAAGGCGTCGTAGCCGCCGGTGTGCCGGCCGACCTGGACGCCGTTCACCCACACCCGGGCCTCCCAGGTGACCGCCCCGAAGTTGAGCATCACCCGGCGTCCGGACCAGCCGGACGGCACGGTGAAGGCGCGCCGGTAGAACATGGCGTCCTCGTGGCGCTTGATCCCCGACAGCGCCGACTCGATCGGGTAGGGCACGAGCACGCCCTCGGGCAGCGTCCGGCCGATCGGGGGAGAGCCGAGGTTCGGCGCCCCGCTGAACTCCCACACGCCGTTGAGGTTGAGCCAGTCGGACCGGACGAGCTGGGGCCGCGGGTAGTCGGGCAGGGCGTTGGCGGGGGAGACCTGGGCGGTCCAGGGGGTGGACAGGGGCGGCGTCTTCGGCTGCCAGACGGCGGCGGACGCGGCGGGCGCGGTGAGGATCAGGCAGGCCGCGGAGAGGAGGAGGGCGGTCGCGGCGGCGAGAGTCCGGCGAAGCGGGATCATCGGCATCAGCCCCGCCGCCACTTCTGGTTGGCGCCGCCGTGGCACTCCCACTGGATCAGCCGGGCGCCGTCGCCGGCGTTCCAGGCGTCGATGTCGACGCACTTGCCGGACTGCGGATTGACCAGATCGCCCGCCGTGCTGAGCACGAACTGCTGAGCGGGGTTGCCGCTGCAGGTCGCGATCTGGATCACCGCGCCGTTGTCCCTGGATCCCCAGGCGACGTCCATGCACAGGTTGTTCTGCGTGCGCAGCGTGCCGCCGGTGAACGTCCACTTCTGTGCGACGGTGCCGTTGCACGTGTACATCTGCAGCGGGGCGCCGTCGCGGAAGTCGGCGCCGGGCACGTCGACGCACTTGCCGTTGAGGCCGCTGATCAGTGAGCTCGTGTCACCGCCGGTGGTGGTGAGGCTGAGGCCGTACGCGCCGAGGATCTCGTTGACCGGCTGGAAGAAGGTGACGCCGCCGGTGGAGCAGTTGCCCGAGGCGCCGGAGGTGACGCCCTGGGCCTGGTCGCCGGAGATGTAGGCGCCCCCCGAGTCGCCCCCCTCGGCGCAGGCGGAGGTCTGGGTGAGCCCGTAGACCAGCGAGCCGGAGTAGTTCACGGTCACGTTCCTGGCCTGGACGACCCCGCAGCGCCAGCCGGTGGTGCGTCCGGAGCGGCAGATCGACGCCCCGACGGGGGCCTCCTGTGAGCCGGCCACCGGGACGGTGCCCCCGCCGTAGTCGCTGACCCAGGGGCGCGGCGTCCAGTCGCCGTTGGTGCGCACCCAGGCGTAGTCGTCGCCGGGGAACGACGACGCGGCGAAGGCGCCCTGGGCGACGTTGTTGTATCCCAGCGTCGGATCGCCGGCGCGCCCGCAGTGCCCGGCGGTGACGAAGCCGCCGTTGTTCACCGAGAATCCGACAGAGCACAGCACGTTGCCGTTGACGACGTACTGGTCGCCGCCCCGGAGGTCGTACACGAGGTGGGGGGCCTGGGCGACGGAGATCCGCGTCGCCGCCGCGTCGGCGGACGCGGCCCGTACGAAGCCTTCGGCCGCGGCCCGGTCGGCCGCCGACACCACGACCGCGTTGGCGGCGGGGTCGACGTACCAGCCGTGGACCGCGGTGCCCGCACTGCCGGCGGCCCGGTCGAGCGCGGCCTTGACGTCGTTCAGCTGCCTGTCGCTGCGCTTCACCGGAACGGGGATCGCCCCTGCCGCGCGCACCCGCTCGGTGTCGCCCGCCTCGCGGACCCGCTCGGTGTCGCCCGCGTCGAGGACACCGGCGGCCAGGCGCTGCTGCGCGGGGTCGTACCAGGCGCCGGCGAAGCGGTCGCCGAGCTCGGCGCGCACCCGGCGCTCGACGGCCGCCGCCGCGGCCTCGCGCGTCTGGCGGATTCGCGCCTGTTCCGGGGTCAGGCGCAGATCGCGCTGCAGCGCCTGCTGCATCGTCACCGCGGCGCCGGTGGAGGGGGCGGGACCTGGCGGGGGGACGGGGGAGGGGGCGGCGTGCGCGGGCACGCCGGGGAGGACGAGCGCGACGGCGAACACCGCCACGCCGGTCAGCACGGTCAGTCTCACGGCAGTCCTTCAGGGGGGTGGACGAGACGTGAGAGCGCTCTCTGAAAAGAACCTTTACAGTTGTCGAGTCATCCGTCAAGGCCCAACATTTCCGCACATATCCCGCCACTGATCTCTCTCGGCGAGCGCGGCCCGCCCGGTCCGATCAGCACGCGGCCCGGTGTCCAGGACCGACCGCGACATCCGCAATGCCTCCACCCAGCCCGGCCGCATCGGCTCCGGTGTAAGCGAGCGGGCCAGCAGCAGGGCCGCATCCACCGCCTTGGTCGCCGGCCGCAGCGCCGCCGCGGGAATCGTCCTGGTCGCCAGATAGATCATCCAGGTCAGCTGGACCCGGTTGATGACGCCGTTTTACAAGCGCACCGCGATGTTCAACGGCGAGGAGTCGATCTGCATCCACTGACCTGGCCGGATTGCCGACACCGTCCCGAACGAGCGGTCGGGGCGCTTGGCCAGCGACCGGCGGGTCCGAGCCGAGCCGAAGGTGTGCTTGCCCGCCGACACCCCCTCGACCAGCCGGTAGAACCCCGCACGCGAGGGCATCACCTCCGCCGGCTCTACGTCACCTTCCCGCAGAATCTGTTCCACCCGCCGCCGCAGCCGATCAACTGTGCCGGTGGACTCGTCCCTCTGCTCCCGCACGGCCTGGCGGACGGCCTCGACCACGCGCTGGTCCGCTCTGCCAGCCGGCGACGAGGGCCGGGCGAACCGGGCATCGGCCAGGCCCCAGAGCCCCTCGGTTTCATATCGGCGCCGATACCGCTGCAACGTGAGGCACCCGTACCCGTCACCGCGACGACCGCGGCGCGCCGCCCACCGATGTGCACCTCATCGCCCACCTCCAGCTCAGTTGGGCTCGACACCATCATCGTGCTTCACCGCTGACCCTCGCCACGGTGGCGCCGCTCAACGGCGCGTCGGCCAGATCGGCCTGCAGCACCCCCGACCAGAGCAGATGAAACACCGACGGCAGCACCGCGATCGGATCACGGACGCTTCGGACGTCGCCAGCAAAGGTGAGGCCAGGGCGAACGCCCGCCGCAGCGGGACATCGTGATCAGGGTTGAGGCGGTAAGGCTGCCGGTGACCCGACAGCCACCGCAGATTCGCCGCCAGCACCGGATCGAGGGGGCCCCAACCCGTCGATAGTGCTGGTCATCTCCGGGCTCTTGGGCACCTTGACCGTGTCGATCCGGTCCATCGGTTGGCGTGCAGCAGGTCGTGGCGGACGGCCCACTTGGCGAAGGAAGCGACGGCGGCGCGCTTGCGCTTGCGGCTGGCCGGTGTCAGGTCGACGAGTTCGGCCAGGAACGCGCGAACCGGCGCGGCGGACAGTGCGCCGATCTCCTCGCCGTGGTGGGCGGCTAAGGTGATCAGGTCGCCGCGGTAGGCGCGCCGGGTGCGGACGGAGGCGCCGGCGTTGGCCAGGTCGGTGAGATAGTCGTCGGGATGGCGGGCGAGTGGGTGTGTGCGGCCGAGCTGCTCCACGGTTATTGGATCTACCGTGCCGACCTCCACCATCCGCCGAGGTGCCAGATAGCGAAGGTCATCCCGAAACCTCTTCGGTGCCGTACCCGTACTGGCGGGCTCGCCCATTCAGCTGTCGCGAGTTGTCGGCTCCGCGGGACTGGGTGGTGACCATCCGTGTTGCCCCCGCGGCGTAGCGGCTCCATGCGTCGCGCGGCCGGCCAACGGGATGGAACAGCGGCGAACGCCCCCGCCTCATCCGGAGACATCTCCCACCACAAGTTCGACATTCGCCGAGGTGCCTCAGATGCGTTGGTCGCAGGTCGCGACCTGTGGTGGTTGATGTGCTGAACGTTCGTATGGCGACCGATACGTTTGTATAGACTCTTGGACGTGCGACCAATTTCTGAAGAGGACCTGACGACGCGCGCCCGCATCCGCGACGCTGCGATGGCGCTGTTCGCCGAGCAGGGGGTGAAGGCCACCACCATCCGTGGGATCGCCGAGGCCGCAAAAGTCTCGCCCGGCCTGGTGCAGCACCACTTCGGCACCAAGGAAGCGCTGAGACAGGCTTGCGACGAGTACGTCCTCAGCTACCTGCGCGAGCAGGTCACCGTAGGCGTCACCGACCACAACCTGGACAAGCCCGAATTCATCGAGAACGTCCATCTAACCGCGCCGCCCCTGATGAAATACCTCGGCCGCGCGCTTGTGGACGGTTCCCCCGCAGCCGCCGCCATGTTCGACGAACTCGTCAGCGTGACGGAGGAGCATCTCGCCGACGACGACCGCTCGGAGGCCGACCATCGCGCCCGCGCGACCGTGCTGACCGCGATGAAGCTCGGCATCACGGTGCTGCACGAGCACGTCTCCCGCGCGCTGGGCACGGACCTGTACGCCCCGCAAGGCGCAGTACGCGTCGGCAAGGCCCAGCTCGATCTGATCAGACCGGAATTCCTCGGCCGCGAGCTGTTCGATCAGGCGCGGACGGGCCTCGAGAAGGTCGAGGGACAACGATGAACGCCGCAGTGCACGTGGGCGGCCTGGTCAAGAGCTTCGGCCGGGCCAAGGCCCTGGACGGGCTCGACCTCACCGTCAAGACGGGCGAGGTGCACGGCTTTCTCGGGCCCAACGGTGCCGGCAAAACCACCACGATACGTATCCTGCTCGGCCAGATGCGCGCCGACGGCGGCCAGGTCGCGTTACTCGGCGGCGACCCCTGGCGCGACGCCACCGAACTGCACCGAAGGCTCGCCTACGTGCCCGGCGACGTCACCCTGTGGCCCTCGCTGACCGGCGGCGAGGTCATCGACCTGCTGGGCAGGGCCCGTGGCGGCCTGGACCCCAGGCAGCGCGCCGAGCTGCTGGAGCGCTTCGAGCTCGACCCGCGCAAGAAGTGCCGTACCTACTCCAAGGGCAACCGGCAGAAGGTGGCGCTGGTGGCCGCGTTCGCCTCCGACGCCGAACTGCTGATCCTGGACGAGCCGACCTCGGGTCTGGACCCGCTCATGGAGGCGGTCTTCAACGAGTGCGTCCTGCGGGAGAAGCGCGACGGCCGCACCGTGCTGCTGTCCAGCCACATCCTGTCGGAGGTGGAGACGCTGTGCGACCGCGTCAGCATCATCCGCGCCGGCCATACCGTCGAGTCCGGCAGCCTGGCCGACCTGCGCCACCTCACCCGCACGTCGGTGACCGCCGAGCTGATCGGGCCCGCTCCCGCGCTGGCCACCCTGCCCGGCGTACACGATCTGACCGTGGACGGCGCGCGGCTGCGCTGCCAGGTCGACGGTGACGCGCTCACCGCGGTGCTCGCCGAGCTCGCCAGAGCGGGCGTACGCACCTTGACCACGCAGCCGCCGACGCTGGAGGAACTGTTCCTGCGCCACTACGAGGGAGCCGCCAGATGACCGGCACCATGACCGGCACAGGGACACTGATCCGGCTCATCCTGCGCAGGGACCGCGTGCTGCTGCCGGTGTGGATCGTGATCAGCGCACTGCTGCCGGCGAGCATCGCCTCCGCCACCACCGACCTGTACGCCGACCAGGCCGCCCGAGACTCCTTCGCGGCCGCCTCGGCGGGCAACCCGGCGCAGCTGGCGATGCGCGGCCCCATCTACGACGCGAGCGTCGGCGGCCTGACCGCCTGGACGCTCGGCTCCTCCCTCGCGCTGATCGGCGGGCTCGTCAGCATCCTGCTGGTGATCAGGCACACCCGGGTCGAGGAGGAGACCGGCCGACGCGAGCTGCTGGCCTCGGGTGTCATCGGCCGTCACGCCCCGCTGGCCGCCGCGCTCGCGGTCGTGCTGGCCGCCAACCTGCTCCTGGGCCTGCTGTCGGTGCCCGCCCTGGTCACGGGTGGCCTGCCCGCGGGTTCCTCGCTGCTGTTCGGGCTGTCCACGGCCGCGGGCGGCTGGGCGTTCGCGGCCGTGGCCGCCGTCACCGGGCAGCTCACCGCCTCCTCCGGGACGACACGCGGCATCGCGATCGCGGCCGGCGGCCTGCTGTTCGCGCTGCGCTCGCTGGCCGACGCCGGTCACGTCACTTGGCTGGCTTGGGTGTCGCCGTTCGGCTGGGTCCGGCTGACCAGGCCCTACGCCGGGGACCAGTGGTGGGTGCTGGGGCTGATCGCGGTGTTCGTCGCAGCCCTGACGGCGGTCGCGTTCGCGCTGTCCACACGGCGTGACGTGGCCGACGGCCTGATTCCCGCCCGCCCCGGACCCGCCGGCGGAACCCTGCCGGGCGCGTTCAGCCTGGCCGCTCGCTTGCACTGCAGCACGCTCGCGGGCTTCGCGATCGGATTCGGAGCGCTGGGCGCCCTGCTCGGCGTGGCGGCACGCGGGCTGAACACCCAGTTGGACACGCCGCAGTTGCGGGAGCTGGCCGCGACTCTCGGCGGCGCCGAGGCCCGGCTCTCGGACGTGTTCTTCACGTTCGTGATGTACGTGCTCAGCCAGCTCGTCGCGGGAGCGGCACTGGTGTCGGCGCTGCGCGCCCGTACGGAGGAGGCGGCGGGCCGGGCCGAACTGCTGTTGTCCACCCCCGTCGGCCGGCTGCGCTGGGCGCTGAGTCACCTGGTACTCGCCGTCGTGAGCCCAGTGCTGCTGCTGACCGTGCTGGGCGCGGCGGCGGGGCTCACCTTCGACGGCGACGTGGCCCGCGTCACCGGGGCCACGCTGGCCTACCTGCCCGCGGTCTGGACCATGACCGGGATCGCGACGCTGATGTTCGGCCTGTTGCCACGGCTGGCGGCGGCCGTGAGCTGGACCGCGCTCGGCCTCTTCCTGGTCGTGGACCTGCTGGCGGAATTCAAACTGGCCACCGGGATCGTTCTGGACCTTTCGCCGTTCGTGCACGTGCCGGCGATGTTGCTCAGCGGCACCTCGTCATCGGTTGCGTCGCTGCTGGGGCTGACCGTAGTAGCCATCACCCTGACCACGGCGGGTCTGGCGTTCCTGCGCCGCCGCGACCTGATGCCCTCCGCCTGAACAGCCCCAGAGAGGCGCTGATAGCAGACAGCCAGCGGTGTTCATCTTCTGGACGCAGGACGGCGGCGTCCGCGTGGTGAACGCGACCACCGTTGCTCAGCCGTAGAACGCATCGACGACTGGTTCGACCGGTACGAGGCGCGCATCGAGGACTTCCGGCTGCCCAAGAACAAGGTCGAGCGCATCCAACTCGGCCACGGAATCGGAGCTGATGGGTACGGCGTGCTGCGCGCGGTCTACTCGGAGAGCGCACCTGCACGGCTGCGCGACATCCCGCAGTGCAGAACTTACGCCACGTGTGGATCCAGCAGTTCGTGACCATCGACGATCACCTGCGCACCCGCGGAGCGAAAGGCCGGCGCATCACCCTGCGCCCACGGGAAGAGCACGAAGCCTTGTAACGCGCGCGGGTCAGGCAGAGCACCGACGAGTGGCAGCAACGCTACGCCCACCGGCAAGGCATCGAGGGCACCATCGCCCAGGGCGTCAAAGGCTTCGGCCTGCGGCGGTCCCGCTACCGCGGGACCGCCAAGACCCATCTCCAGCACCTACTCATTGCCGCGGCGATGAACCTCACCAGGCTCGACGCCTGGCTCACCGGAACGCACTGAAGACTGCCGCCTAGCCCCGGGACGGAGCCACCACCCGTATCCCGAAACCGTACGAGCCGATGGCGCCGGCGATCCCCAGGAAGAGCAGGCTGTAATGCTCCTGGCCCCGAGCCGTGGTGATGCCTCCCAGATCGAGCAGCGACTCCGCGGGCCAGCCGAGGTCATGCAAGAGCCCGCCGACCGTGCGTTTGGCCTCGCCGTCATCCCCTGAGAGGAAGACCGTGCTCGGGCCCTCCAACGAGTCAGGCGCACCCATGAGCCGTGCGTCGATGGTGCAGAGCGTCTTGACGACCATCGTGTCCGGAAACGTTCGCTGGATCTCCTCACCGAGGCTCTCTCCAGGATGGGAGAGCGCGCCGTCCTCGGTGAAACCGACCGACACGTCGAGCAGCACCTTCCCCGCCAGGGCCGGGGCGCCTATCTCGGCGAGCAGCGGCACGGAGGCTGTGCCGGGTGTCGCGTTGACCACCACCTCCGCGCCCACGACGGCTGAGAGCGGGTCCACGACCGGTACGCCCTCTCCGAGCGTGGCCGCCAGTTCCGCCCGCAACTGGGTGTCGTCCGACCGCCGCGATCCCAGGACGACGTCATGGCCCGCACCGGTCCAGCCGGCGGCCAGTGCCCGTCCTACGTTGCCCGTTCCAAGGATTCCGATCTTCATGGCGTTGACGCTATGGCGGTCTCGCCCGCCGCCGCCTCAGGCCACAGCCGGGTATGTCCTACGCCATTGGTCGTAGGACCTCGCACCCGGCGCAAGACCACCCGCCGCAGCGAGAGCACCGTTTCCTGCACCCGCCTGGAGACGCCGCCTACCCGGCAACCTTCACCCGCTGCGCGACATGAAATCGCACAGCGTCACACAGTTGGCACCGACGACAACGACGCGGAAAGTGCAGCAACACCCTCTTACAATCGCATCGGCAGCTTCGCCGTCTCGCGCGCTAGTCTGCGTTTCGTTGCCGTCATGACCGCTGGATCTATCGTCGGCACTCTGCCGAGCGGGTGTGCTTCTGGGGGCGATTCCCGACCTCGTTCCTATTTCGGCTGTCGCCATCATCCTGTTGATCTCAGCGGTAAAACTGGCCGAGCACAAGTGGCAGACCACCGCATCGGGGCGTGACGGCCCGTGATCCTCGCACCGCTGGGAGGGCTACACCTGGCCGTCGGTGCGCGTCAATCCCCGCATGCTGGCCGCGCTGCCGCCCGGGTCGTTCCCTGGTGTCGGCGTGGCCGACGCGTACGCGTTCCTGGAGCGCCAGGCCGCCCACGGCTGAAGCCCCAGGCGTGGCCTGCCACGCCGCTCCGTCGTCCTGTCCCGCTCGCGGTTCAGCCGGCTCCCGGGCGTACCACGCCGGATTCGTAGGCGTACACCACGGCCTGGACCCGGTCGCGCAGGCCGAGCTTGGACAGTATCCGGCTGACGTGTGTCTTGACGGTGCCCTCGGTGAGGTGCAGGAGCCCGGCGATCTCGCTGTTGGACAGACCGCGGGCGATGAGCGCGAGCACTTCGCGTTCGCGTTCGGTCAGGGCGTCGGGACGGATGGTGGATGCGGCGGGCCGGGGGCCGGTGCCGACGTAGCGCTCGAGGAGCCGGCGGGTCACGCTGGGCGCGACGACCGCGTCGCCGCGGGCGACCACGCGGATGGCCGACAGCAGATCGGACGCGAGGGTGTCTTTGAGCAGGAAGCCGCTCGCGCCGGCATGGAGGGCGGCGTAGACGTATTCATCGAGGTCGAAGGTCGTCAGCATCAGAATTCGAATGTCTGTTCCAGGACCGCCTTGGGCGCCGGCGCAGATGCGGCGGGTCGCCTCGACGCCGTCCACCTCCGGCATGCGCACGTCCATCAGCACGATGTCCGGCCGCAGCTCGTGCGCCATCACGGCCGCCTGGGCGCCGTCGCCGGCCTCGCCGACCACCTCCATATCGGGAGCGTTCTCCAGGATCATGCGGAAGCCGGTGCGGACCAGGGCTTGGTCGTCGGCGAGCAGGACGCGGATCATGCGCGTGGCCCGTCGGCCCGCTCTTCCACCGGCAGCGACGCCCGCACGGTGAAGCCGCCCCGGGCCACCGGCCCGGTGCGGAGGGTACCGCCGAGCAGTTTCACGCGCTCGTGCATGCCGCGCAGTCCGTTGCCGTGGCGCGGGTCGTGTGGCGGGCCCTGCCCGTCGTCGGTGACCTCGATATTCACTGTCGTGTCGCCATAGGTCAGGACCACGTCGGCGCTCGCGCCGGCGCCGGCGTGCTTCATGGTGTTGGTCAGCGCCTCCTGGACTATCCGGTATGCCGTCAGGTCCACCGGGGCGGGCAGGGTGGCGGGGACACCGTCGACGCGCAGCCGCACCGGTGTGCCCGCCCGCCGTACCCGGGCCAGCAGAGCGGGGAGCTGGGCCAGCCCCGGCTGGGGATGCCAGGCGTCGTCCACCTCGCCGAGCGCGCCGAGCGCCCGCCGCATGTCGGCCAGGCTGGCCCGCCCGGTCGTGACGATGGTCTCCAGGGCGGCGCGGGTGTCGGCGGGCCGGTGCTCCAGCGCGGCAGCGGCGCCCTGCGCCTGAATGACGATCAGAGACAGGCCGTGCGCCACGACGTCATGCATCTCCCGGCTGATCCGCCCGCGCTCGGCGGCCACGGCCAGCGCCGCCTGCTGGTCGCGTTCACGCTCCAGGTCGCGGGCACGTTCGCGGAGCTGTTCCAGGTAGGCCCGGCGGCTGCGCGCGCTCGATCCGATCGCCCAGGCGGCCACCAGCCCCGAGCCCAGGACGAACACCCCGCTCCAGGCGACCGGCCCGTTCTCCCGCGTGGCCTGCTCGGGCCCGCGCGGTTGGGCGTGGCGTACCTGGAAGACCGGGGTCGGCAGACCGGCGAGCCCCTGGTACAGACTCCACGCCGTGACGAGCAGCAGCAGGGCGGCCAACACCGCGGCGGAGACGGCCCGGGTGGTGCGGGCCGCGACGGTGTACAGCACGATCAGCACCCCAAGATCGGCGATCATCGGGGGCACATTGGCGGCCAGGTGCACCCCCGCCGCCGCTGTGCACAGCGCCAGCATCGGCAGCGGCCGGCTCCGGCGCAGCGCGACACCGGTCACGATGAGCGCGGTCATGCCCCACCACACCCACAGGCCGGCCATGCCATGGGCGCCGGGCGCGGCGGCCACCGCGGCCTGCGGGTGGTTCACCGTCACGCAGGCCGCCAGCAGCCCGGCCCCCAGGGCCGTGTCCTGCACCGCCGCGCGGCGCACCCAGCCGCGCAGGACGGCCACACTGTGCTTTGTCATGGTTTTGGCAAGTGTAAAGTCCGCTCGCGTGCCGTCACGTCTGTCTCAGGAGGGATGTGCCGCCCCGCGCGTACATCCTTGGACAGACGCGTTCATGTGACCGCCGCCAGACGCGGGCAGCGCCGCGCGGCCACCAAGGTGATCACATGATTCGACGCGAACTCTCAAGGGCGGCCCGGACCGCCGCTCTGTCCTGCGCGCTCCTGACGCTGGGCACCGCGGTGCCCGCCACGGCCACCACAACCACTGCGACCAAGCCGCTGGTGGGCGACGTCCAGCAGGCCATGGAGACCCTGGCCGAGACTCCCGGCGTCGTCGGCGCCATCGGCGAGGTGTACGTCGACGGCAAACGCGTCGGCACGGGCTCGGCCGGCTCCCGCCTGCTCGGCGGCAAGGGCGGCAAGATCCCCTCCAGTGCCCGCTACCGGATCGGCTCGCAGACCAAGCAGATGACGGCCACGGTGCTGCTGCAGTTGGTCGAGGAAGGAAAGATCAGTCTGGATGACACGCTCGCCGACGTCCTGCCGGACGTGGCGACGAAGAACCAGGTGGAGCAGGCGGGAGAGATCACGGTACGGCATCTGCTCCGGCACCTCAGCGGCATCCCCGAATACATGCCGGTGGGCCTGTTCGACTTCACCACCCGCTACAGCCCGGCCGACCTGCTGGCGCTCTCACGGAAGAAGTCCCGGACCGTCGAGATCGGGACCTACCAATACTCCAACACCAACTACATCCTCCTCGGCCTGATCATCGAGAAGCTGACCGGCCGCAGCCTGGCGACCGAGTTCAAGCGGCGGCTGTTCACCCCACTAGGGATGAGGGACACCTACCTGCCTGTCGCGCCCCCTCAGGGAATCACCGGCCCGCACGGGCACGGCTACGCCCCCGACGACACGGGCACGATGCGCGACGTCGACCGCGTCAACGCCAGTTACCTGCTGGGCGCCGGGGGTGTGGTGTCCACCGCGCACGACATGAGCGCCTTCCAGCGCGCCTTCCGGCGAGGCAAGCTGCTGCCGGCGTCGCTCCAGAAGCTGATCACCGATCCGCCGGAGGGGCAGCCCCCGCTGCCGCCCGGCGGCATGTGTGGCGGCAAGCCCGAGATCCCGCCTGCGATAGCGGGTAGCTTCCCCGGGTTCGTCTCCATCACCTACACGTCGGCCGACGGCCGCATGCAGTTCGCCGTGTCCACCACGCTGGCCATGTCCGACCGCGAACGCCAGGCCATGATCAACGCCACCCGGCAAGCGGCCAAAACGGTGTTCTGCCCCCAGGCATAAAGACGGGCGGCCGTTCCAGAGGGACGACCCGCTCGCCGTGCGACGGCGGCCACCGAAGCGCCAGGTCTCCGGCGGATGGATCCTCGACCGGGACGACCGTCAGCGCGACTCCCACATCGACGCCGCTCGAGCGCAAGGTGGACTGGCGATACCCCTGACAAGGCGTGGCAGCGCCGCACCGAAGCGCCCCGGGGACTACGGGGCCGGTTGAGGTCCCACCCGGCCCGGGGGAGCTCCACTAGGCAGCCGAGATTCGGAGGGGCCTGACCCTCGCTCACTATGAAGGCCCGGCGCCGAACTACAGATCAGCGCCGGGCTCCCCGAGCCCGCCCCCGCCTCCAGGGGCGAGGCGCAGGCTACGTGCCGCGCCTGTCCCGGCCCCCCTCGGTTCCGGTGGTTCGCCGGCTACCCATGGGGTTGGTCTCGTCGGCCGTGCGCGAGGCGATCCCACCCGGTGGCTTCGTGCACGGGCCCCAAGGAAGGATTTTTTTCGTGAATCGTGCAACAGCGGCCGGCCTGGCCGGCCTGGCCTGCGCCCTGCTGACGCTGAGTATTCTGCCCGCCGCGGCGGACTCCGCCGCGAGCCGGCCCCGTCTGGGGGATGTGCAGCAGGCGCTGGAGGAACTGGCCAAGACGCCCGAAGTGGTGGGTGCCATCGGCGAGGTCTACGTCGACGGCGAGCGCGTCGGCAAGGGCTCGGCCGGCACCCGCCTGCTGAACGGCAAGGGCGGCAGGATCCCGACCGGCGCACGCTTCCGGGTCGGCTCCCAGACCAAGCAGATGACCGGCGTCGTGGTGCTGCAACTGGTCAAGGAGGGCAAGCTCAAGCTCGACGACAAGCTCAGCGACCTGCTCCCGGAGGTCGCCGAGAAGGACCTGGTGGAACGCGCGAGCGAGATCACCCTGCAGCAGCTCGTCCAGCACACCTCCGGCATCCCCAACTTCTTGCAAGACGAGGTGGTCGACACCTTCGACTTCACCACCTACTACCCGCCGATCGAGCTGGTGAAGGAGACCCGCACTCTGCCCCGGACGCAGGAACCGGGAGAAGAGTTCTCCTACTCCAACACCAACTACATGCTGCTCGGCCTGATCATCGAGAGGTACACCAAGCACACCGTGGCCGCCGAGTTCGAGCGGCGGCTCTTCGATCCCGTCGGCATGGACGACTCCTACCTGCCCACCACGTTCCCCGGCGGCATCAAGGGCCCGCACGGCCACGGCTACTTCCCCGACAGCACGGGCAAACTGCGCGATGTGGACCGGCACAACATGAGCTACGGCTACGCCGCCGGCGGCGTCATCTCCACCGCACACGACATCAGCGCCTTCCAGCGGGCCTTCGCCCAGAACCGGCTGCTGCCCGAAGAACTGAAGAAGGTGCTCATGGGACCACCGAGCAGCGCGCCGCACCCGTCCGGGCAGCCGTCCGAAGGCAGGGGCGGCCAGCCGCAGCCCGCACTGCCGTGCGGGGGCCAGCCGGCGATCATGTCGCTCAAGGGCAGCGGCCCCGGCTTCAACGCGGTCACCTTCGTCTCACGTGACGGCCGCACGCAGTTCGCCCTGTCGGCCACCCTGGCCGTCCCCAACACTGACCAGGCGCTGGATCCGCTTCTGGTCAAGGCCGCCGAAGCGATCTTCTGCCCGAAGGACTGACAACAGCGAGAAAACAACGGCTCCGTCACGCTCATGGCCTTGAATTCCGTCATTGACGAACGGGCAGGGCCCTGACCGTAGTCGGCGAAAGCCGTTTTGACCGACGGCGCGACGGCACTCGCCGCGCCCGCGATCGGCCACCGGCGCACACGCGAACGAAGTGCGGGGCCGAGGTCCGACGGGTACCGCCAACGGCTGTCCGCTGCCGGCCCGCGTGTCAGCGAGCAGGCCGTCGACCTCGCCCGCCTGGCGGGCGTCCGGCCGTCGAACGGCTCTGTCGCGGTCGTCAGGAAAGCGACGGCTCGCGGCGGCGCCCGCGTGGTCTTCACCCCGGCCGCCGTCGGCGACCACCTGGAATACCCTGTCACCGTCCCCCGGCGGGCGGAGTACGACCTCCTCCTGCGCTACTACCGCTCCCCGGCGGCGGCCTGGTCGACGTGACCGTGGACGGCACGCACCCCCGCAACCACGTCTTCGACACGACCTCGGAGCACGCGGAAGGCTATGACGTGCTGCTTCTCGGCACGATGCGGCTGGCCCCGGCCGGCACACCGTGCGCTTCACCCTGGCCGGCTCGGGGCCGCCAGGCAGGGGTGGTACCGAGGGGCGGAAAGGAAACTGCGCGAGTGACCCACCGGCGGTGGAGAGTGGCGTTCAGGTGCGTCAGGCGGGTGGCGTGAGCGTATGCGTCGCTTGGCGATCACCTCGATGGTAGGGAAGACCCCACCCGCACAGGCATGCAGGCGTGACTGATCTTGGGTGCGATTCCCGAGACATTGGATGCATGACGAAGTTGCTCGCTGCTGCTGTCGCTGGTTCTCTTGCCGCCGGTTGCCTGGTCCTCGCCCCTGTCCTTCCCGCCTATGCCGCCACTGCGGCTCCCTCGCCGCAGTCCCGCCTTGACGTGCTCACCACCACGGACGGTATGGCGGGCGCGTTGAGCCGGGTGCGCAGTCCCGGCGGGGTGAGCGTGACCCGGCGCTCCGGTACCGCTCAGCGGGGGAGCGGGAAGCCGATGATCGGTCCGGAGGGCCGGCTCAGGATTGCAAGCGGGAGCAAGCCGATCATGGCCGCCACCGTGCTGCGGCTGGTCGATCAGAAGAAGATTGACTTGGCCGCGCCGGTGGAGCGTTACCTGCCCGAGGTGCTGCGCGGCACCGGCGACGGCGCCGGGATCGACGGGCGGAAGATCACTGTCCGGATGCTGCTTCAGCAGACCAGCGGCCTGCCGGAGTTCCTCGACGCGATCGAGTGGAAGGAGCCCTTCCCGGACTTCCTTCAGGTGGCGCTGACGCTCAAGCCCACGGCCCGGGGCTCCTTCGCCTACGCCAACACCAACTACCTGGTCCTCGGCATGATCGTGACCGCGGTGACCGGCAAGGACTTCCGCCAGGCGAGCCGGGACCTGATCCTCAAGCCGTACGGGATGCGGGACACGTACTGGCCGGCCAAGGGCGACTACGGCATCCGCGGCCCGCACGCCCGCACCTATGGGGTGCACCCCGGCCACCCGCAGGACGGCGAGGTGGACCTGACCGACCGGCTTCCCACCTACGAGTTCGGCCCCAGCGGCGGCCTGGTCTCCACTCCCGAAGACCTCAACCGGTTCTGGCGCAAGGCCCCGCTGAGCAAGATGATGATCCGGCCGGTCAAGGTCGAGCAGGAAGGCTGGCCCGTGGGCGCCCACTACGGTTTGGGCGTGATCCGGATGAGGACCGACTGCGGCGAGACCTACTTCGCCGCCGGCGACATGCCGGGCGCCGCGATGATCAGCGGCCGGGACCGGGCCGGGCGCGCCGCCACCGTCTACGTCACCGGCGTGCCCGACAATCGGCAGCACCTGATCGACGCCTTCGTCGCCGCGATGTGCGACCGCTGAGCCCGGGCGGCAGCCGCGGCTACTGGACCGGCGGGAGGCCTGCGGTTCTCCTGCTTGCCGGGTGGGATGGGGCTGGCCTCTTCCGCATCTCCGGTCCCTCGGGCGTCGGTGACGGGCCGGTTACCAGGCGTATGCCTCGGGGGCGGGCCGGGGCCGGGGAAGATCTCGTCCAGGCGGGCCAGCTCGCTCGCGCCGAGGCGCAGAGCGAGGGCCTGTAGCGAGCGGTCGAGCTGGTCCAGCGTGCGCGGGCCGATGATCGGGCCGGTGATGCCGGGCTGGTGGAGCAGCCAGGCCAGGGCGACGTCGGCCGGGGGGTGGCCGATCTCGTCGCAGAACAGCTCGTAGGCCGCCACCCGCTCGCGGTTGGCCGCCAGCCGCTTGGCGGTGAGGTCGGATCCCGAGGCGCGTCCGGTGTGGGTCTTGCGCAGGATGCCGCCCAGGATGCCGCCGTACAGCGGGGACCAGGGGATCACGCCGAGGCCGTATTCGCGGGCGGCCGGCAGCACCTCCAGCTCCGCGGTGCGTTCGGCGAGGTTGTACAGCGACTGCTCGCTCACCAGGCCGAGCGAGTGGCGTCGCCGGGCGGCCTCGTTGGCCTGGGCGATGTGCCAGCCGGCGAAGTTGGAGGAGCCGACGTACAAGATCTTGCCCTGTTCCACCAGGAGGTCCATGGCCTGCCAGAACTCCTCCCATGGCGTGGTCCTGTCGATGTGGTGCGCCTGGTAGAGATCGATGTGGTCGGTGCGCAGGCGGCGCAGGCTGTCCTCGACCTGGCGGCGGATGTGCAGCGCCGACAGACCGCGGGTGTTCGGGCCCTGCCCCATCGGCTCATAGACCTTGGTGGCCAGGACGATGTCGTCGCGGCGCCCGCTCTTGGCCAGCCAGCGTCCGATGATCTGCTCGGTCCAGCCCTCGCCGAGGCGCCAGCCGTAGATGTTGGCGGTGTCGAAGAAGTTGATGCCGAGGTGGAGCGCACGGTCCATGATCGCGTGGCTGGTGACCTCGGGGGTGTCCGGCCCGAAGTTCATGGTGCCGAGCACGAGCCGGGAGACCTGCAGGCCGGTGCGGCCCAGATGCGTGTACTGCATGGGAGCGACGCTAAAGTTTGGCATCGGTTGGAACGTCAAGCTGATATGGGGCAGATCACATGCTCATCGGCGAGCTGGCGCGCCGCAGCTCGGTCAGCACCCGGTTGCTGCGCTACTACGAAGCACAGGGCCTGCTCACCTCCGTCCGGCTGGCCAACGGGTACCGCGACTACGCCGACGACGCCCCCATGATCGTCGCGCAGATCCGTGGTTTGCTCGCCGCCGGGCTGTCCACCGAGGTCATCCGCGAGCTGCTGCCGTGCGCCGCGGGCAAGCAGCCACGGCTGACCAGCTGCCCGGATCTGGTCGGCATCCTGCGGGAGGCCCTTCGGGACATCGACGAGCGCATGGAGGTGCTGGACCGTAACCGTCAGGCGCTGATCCGCTACCTCGACGCCGCCGAGGCCGGCCAGGTCCAGCCCCCCACTGTCACCTCCCGGCGTGGCGGCCGCCACCGCACCGTGCCCGTGCGGTGGAAACGGGGCAGACAGCCCAGTGGCGTATGACCGGGAACGCCTCCGGGCCGCGCGCAACCGTCTCCGGCCGTTGGCTCAGCCGCCTTCACGATCACCTTGCCGAGGTCGATCGGGCGTCTGAACCAGCCGTGAGCGAAGCCGAGGTCGGCGATGCGCCGCAGTTCCGCGTGGTCCAGCCGGGCCGGATACGAGCCGAGGGAGAGCTTTGCGGCGCAATCACTGCAGCTGTTCGCCGACGATCTCGCGATTCCAGTGAAGACGTTGGAGACCTACCGCTGGGTGGCCTCCCGCTGGCCGGCCCAGCACAGCCGGCACGAGGTCCCGTACTACATGCACAAGACGCTGGCCTCGCTCCGCGACGATGAGGAGCGCTGGGAGCGCATCACCAAACCTCCGCTGGACAAGCGCACCCAGACGCACCGGTGCACCGACACAGCCGCCAAGCAGGCCGTCGACCAGAAGTTCGCCGACACCACCTCGGTGCAGCACAAGGTCGAGCGCATCCACGACCTGGCCCGCGATGAGCAGGTCGCCGCCGCCGTGTCGACCGATCTGCTGCGCCGCCCGGAGGTCGCCTTCAAGGCGATGACCGACACCACCGCCCGCATCTGGTCAACCGTGCGCAGGTCGACCAGGCCCGGCAGGCTGGCGAGGCGGTCCGGGAGCGCACCCCGGCGCTGCCCCGGATCGAGCGCAGCCGCGACTTCATCGAGTTGGTCGGCGCGTGCTCGGTGTTCGTGGCCGCGGTAGGCCGGGTGCTGCCGACGCTGCGCGGGCACGCCTTCACCGCCGAGGAAAAGGCCACCGTGCAGGCGCTCTCGGCCGGGTACGCGCGACCGCTGACTGGCTGGAGGCGGCCGTCGAGTCCGGCGACGTGAGCCTGGATGAGGGCCTGGCCCGGCTGCTGCGCGGAGAGTAGCGCCCATGCCCTTCAGGGGCCTGGCCGCCAACGTCTGTGGCGATCAGGTTCGTCTCGCGCTGCTGGAGGCCCGCCGGATTGACCGCCCGGCAACTGGTCGGCGCCACCAAACTGAGCCTCTATCAGGTTCGCAAGGGCGTCCTCTACATTCGGGAGGTCTCGGCGATGGCCCACTTGACCCCGCTGATTTGGACGGCGGACGACGGCTACCGTTTCTCCTCCCAGCCCGATGACTGGACAGCTTACGAGCGCTCGCGGATGCGCCACGAGCTGACCCGGATCAGCCGCCTGTTGTCGGCGACGGCGGCACCACATGCAGCCGCTCGCCCGGAGGAGGAGTGGGTCAACCTGGTGCTGGCCCTGCTCAACAAGGCGGGACGGCGTGAGCTGATGCGCCCGCGACTCTACCCGTCTGACACCTCCGACGCCGAGTGGGCCTTGATCGAGTTTCTCCTGCCGGTGCCCGCTTGCCGGACACGCACAGGCGGCCGACCGGAAAAGCACCACCGCCGCGACATCTTCGACGCGATCAGGTATGTGACCGACAACGCCTGCAGAGGAGGGCCCTGCCTGCGGACTTTCCGCCTTACCAGACCGTGTTCGGGTTCTTCAGCCGCTGGACCAGGGCCGGGGTCTTCAACCGGGTCCGTGATGAGCTTCGCCGCGCCATCCGGTTGCGCGCCGGGCGCTGCCCCAACCCGGTCGCGGGCGTCATCGACTCCCGGTTGGTGCGCGCCGCGGCCACCGTCACCGGCCGCTCCCGGTCTTATGACGCAGGGAAAAGGTGCCGGGGAGAAAACGCCACCTGGTCGTGGACACCTTCGGCCTGCTCATGATGGTCATGGTCACGGCCGCCGGACAGCCCGACCGCGAGGCCGCCCGGGAGTTACTGGCCCGGCTGCGGATGCTGCACCCGCAGCTCACCCTCATCTGAGGCGACAGCGCCTACGCCGGGACGCTGGTTGAGTGGGCCCGCCGCTTCCTGCACCTCACTCTGAAGGTTGTCACGAAACGGCCTGGTCAGACCGGGTTCAAAGTACTCGCGAGAAGGTGGCTCGTCGAAAGGTCTCTGTCCTGGCTGATGAGCGCCTGCCGCAACGTGGTCGACTTTGAACGCAAACCCTCGCACAGAGAAGCCCACCTGACCGTCGCTTCGATCACGCTCATGACCAGACGATTGACCAGAAAAAGGCCACCAGCATGGACCAGGCATCGGACCGACGCAGTCCCGGCGGCCTGACCCACCCGTGGAGCCGGATCGAAGCCGCCTCCTCGGGAGCCGGCTCACTCGTCCGGCTCACTCCTCCGGCAGGGCGAGCGTGCGGGCCGCGTGGCCGGCCCACGCCGTCAGGAACGTCTCCCGGTCCAGGTCGCCCGGCGTGTGGCCGATGAGAATGCGCAGCAGCGGGAAGTAGGTCAGCGACGAGATGAGCACGGCGGCCGTGGCCTCCGGGTCGGCCGCCTCGGCCACGCCCGCCGTCCGCTGGGCCTCGATCCAGACGGTGCACTCGCGGTAGAGGGTGGCCAGCACGCCCTGCCACATCGGCTCGAAGATCTCCGGGAACGCGGTGAACTCGCGCAGCATGATGCGCACCAGGTCCCGGTCGCCGTCGATCACGTTCCACACCGCGTCCGCCATCAGGCGCAGCGCCTGGCGGGGGTCGTCAGGGACGTGCTCCACCACCTGCGCCCTCCGGCGCGCCATGGTGTCCAGGTTGCGCCGCACGGCCGCCTCCAGCAGAGCCTTCTTGGAGGGGAAGTGCTTGTAGAGCGCTCCCGAGCCGCTGGCCAGGCCGCAGGCGCGCTGGATGTCGGTCACCGAGGTCGCGCCGTAGCCGTCCCGCGCGAACAGCCGGATGGCCTCGTCCAGGATGCGTTCCCGGGTCACGCCCGGGGTCGTTCTCGCCATAGTGAGAGAGTACTCTCTTTCTATGGTTCAAGTCATCGTGGAAGAGACCATCCGCTGCACGCCACAGGAATACCTGGACTTCGTGATGGACGCCAAGCGCTACGCGGAGATCGACGACAAGATCGGCCCGATCGACTGGGTGCGTCGCGTCGGCGACGTCGTGGAGTTCAGGTTCCGCCCCCGACTGCCGGGCATCCCGGGCCCCGCGCCCAAGCTCGTCTCCCAGATGCGCCTGACCCCCGGCCGGCGCGTCGACGTCCGCTACGCGCCCCTGCCCCGCAACCGGCTCAACCACCTGCTGTCCCGCTTCAGCGCCTCCTTCGAGGCGGAGGCCGTCGCGGACGGCGTCTCCCGAGTGCGGCGCACGATCTCCATCGACTTCGCCCCGTTCCTGCGCTGGCTGCTGGAGCCGGCCCTGCGCCGCCGGCTGCCCGCCGACGTCCGCAACGAGGTGCGGGGGTCCAAGCGACGGCTGGAGAGTGAGGAGGCCGGACCGCCGCCGGCCTGAGCCCTCCGGTGGCGGTCAGGCCGGCCGCGTCAAGCGACGGCGGTCCCCTCCAGCTCGACCATCAGGTCGGGGATCGCCAGCCGCGTCACCCCGAGCATCTGGTGCACGGCGCCACCCCTGTGGCGCCCAGCCGCGCCGCGAGCAGCGTTACCGGATCGGCTCCGGCGCGGCCTCGAAGTCCGACGGATACATGCGCATGGCCCGCGCCCGCCAGGCCGCGACGATCCGGTCCGACACCTGCCCGAAGACGGTTTCGTCCAACCCGAGAAACCGGGCGGTCTTCAGCGCGGTTCCACACCTCTTCGAACTTGGCCGCGGTCAGGGCGATGAGCTCGTATTCGTCCCACTCCTGCACAGGGCCCTCGGCGGTCAGGCCGTAGGTCGCCTCGTACTGGCTGAGCCGGCCTTCTGCCTGAGCCTGTTGCCATTCCGTCAGGGACGCAGCAGCGATGGGTATGCCGTCCGGTCCGCGGAGCTCGACCTGGCGGCTCACCCAGCCGTCGGCATCGACCTCGAAATAGAACCACACGTCCTCGTCATCCCAATAGGCACGGAACCAGCGCGTCATGCAGCCAGCAGGCCGGACGCAACGAACACGATGAGAGCCTCACTTGACGAGATCGGGGTGGCCGGCGGCTGGGTCGTAGCGAACGGCGGCGTGGACGCTGACGCCGACCGAGCCACCGTTCCTCCGCCCACCAGCGCCTCGCTCAGGCAAACAGCCCACCATGAGCATGCGACAGCGGAGGCGGCATGACCAGGGCACACGACCGCGTCGGTCACCCTGTTCACCGCTGTGGCGGTGTTCCCGCTGATGTTGCTGCTCGCCGCTTTTCTGTGGGACGGCACCGCCAAGCTCCGCGCCGGCCGTGAGGCCTACAACATCGCGGAAGAAGCAGCTCGGGCCGGCGCCGGATACGTCGACCGGCGCGCCGCCTACACCGACGGCCGCTACGTGGTCGACCAGGCCGCCGCCCTGCGCGCCGCGCGCTCCTATCTCACCGCCACCGGCTACACCGGCAGTGCCGCACCGACCGGCGCTCACGCCATCCAGGTCCGCGTACGGGTAACCGAACCCACCCTGTTCCTGGCCCTGATCGGCATCAACGACATCGCGGTGACCGGGACGGCCACCGCCCGCCTCGTCCCCCGGGGTAGCGGGAGAACTTCGATGACCAGGTTCCGCCTGCTGGACGGGCTACGGGCGCTGGTGGCCGCTGCGTCTTGGCCGCGCTCATCGCCGGTGTGCCCCTGGTGCTGTATGCGCTGGCCGGATCCCCCCTGCCCGCCCACCTCCCCAGCCTGGACGCCCGCCTCCGCCACGCCAAACGCCAAGCACGCCGCCGTGGCCGCCGCATCGCCCTGCCCGCCGACCCTGCCACCCTTGCCACAGAGCAGGAACTACGCCGCCTGGCCGCACCCGACGCCCACGCATAAGGCCGTCAGGCCCTGGCCCGGCTCGGCGACGTCATCACCGCCGCCGGCCGCCACCTGCCGCACGTACTCGGCGCACGCGTCAGCACCGACACCGTCGAACCACTGCTGGCCCAGCCCGCCGGCACGCCACCCGCCCCGTTCACCCAGGGCCGCACCAGAGCGACCTGGCATATCGACCTCAACAGCGCACCCCACGCGGACCACCTCCGCGACGTACTCCCCGCACTGCTCACCACCGGACATCTCGACAACGGACACGCACTCCTGGTGAACCTCGAACGCCTGCAGACCGCCACCGCGACCGGCCCCGATGAGCTGGTCGACCGCTTCCTCACCACCACGGCCACCGAACTCATCACCGGCGACGGGCCCTGGTTCGACGTGCTCGCCGTCGGCTGCGCGGCCGCACCCCGGCGCCATTTTCCCGCCGTTGCGCAAGGGCGGCCGCCTGCGCGTCGATGGGCGCGGCCGGCCCGTGCACATGACACACCGCGCGCGCTCGGCGCCATCCTCGACGCGCGCTACGCCCAGGCCGCGGTCGCCCGCCGCACCCCGCACGACTTCCGCCGCACCTTCGTCGGCGAACTGCTCGACGCCGGCGTCGACCTGGCCACCACCCAAGCCCTGGTCGGGCACGCATCCCCCGCCACCACAGCCCGATACGACCGGCGGCCCGAGCGACGCCGCCAGGAGGCGACCGACAAGCTCACCTTGCCCAATGCCCGGCCACCGCCCCTCGATGGCTGGTTCTGGCTCCATTTCGCAGAGAATGTCCGATGTACCTCAAGATCCTCGAAGCTGATTTCCGATACATGCATTCTCGGAATTCAAGGTTCATCGAATCAGGAATAGTGGAGCGTCGCGTGGCGGCACCCCGGGCAGGCGGATGCGCGAACGGAGAGCCGCGGCCGTCAATCCGGGTGCCGGCGGGGCCAGGCTTTGCCGGTGTCAGCTGGTGAGGCCGGCGTCGTGAGCGAGTAGGGCGATCTGGGTGCGGTTGTTGAGATTGAGTTTGGTGAGTATGCGGGAGATGTGGGCTTTCACGGTAGCCACGCTCATGAACAGTTCGTTGGCGATCTCGGCGTTGGACTTGCCGTGCCCGACGGCGATGGCGACCTCGCGTTCGCGTTCACTGAGCTGATCCAGCGCGGTGGTGGCGCGCTGTTGCCTGGCGGCGGCGCCGGTGTCGCTGAGGTGGGCGATGAGCTGCCGGGTCACGGTCGGCGACAGGATGGGTTCGCCGGCTGCGACCCGCGTGATCGCGCGCAGGATCTCGGCGGGTGGGGTGTGTTTGAGCAGGAAGCCGCTGGCCCCGGCGCGTAGCGCGCGGAGGACGTGCTCGTCGGCGTCGAAGGTGGTCAGGATGATGACCTCGGGTGGGTTGGGTCGGGCGCGCAGCTGTTCGGTGGCGGCGAGGCCGTCGAGGGTGGGCATGCGGATGTCCATCAGGACCACGTCCGGGGCGTAGGCGTCGACGGCGGCGGCCACTTCGCTTCCGTCGCCGGCCTCGCCCACCACGGTCAGGTCGGGTGAGCCGCCGATGACCATCGCCAGGCCGGCCCGCACGAGCGGGTCGTCGTCGACGACGAGGACCCGCACCGCTGCGTTCACGTTGGGCTCCTTCTCTTTGCCCAGCCGGGCCACGGACCGACCCTGGCCGCGATCAGAGGGTAGGCCACGGTAGCCAGGCCCAGAGCCGGAACTCACCGGCCGGGGTGGGTCCGTGTTCGAGGCGTCCGCCGGCGAGGGCGGCTCGTTCGGTGAGCCCGATGAGGCCGATGCCGGCGCCGGGAATTGCGGTACCACCGCCGGTGCCCATAGGGCACGGGTTGCGGATCTCGACGGTCACGCCGTCGCCCGGGGTTGCCCGGACGGTGACGGCCACCTCGGCGTCGGGGGCGTACTTGCGGGCGTTGGTCAGCCCTTCCTGCACGATCCGGTACGCGCTGCGCCCCACACCAGCCGGCACGGCGGCAAGCGCATCGGTCTGGCAGTCGAGCCGCACCGTCATCCCGGCGCGCCGCGACTGGTCGACGAGGTCGGGGAGGTCGGCCAGGGTGGGCTGCGGCCGTTCCGGCGTCTCGTCGGACCGGTCGACACCGGCGCGGAGGACGCCGATCACCTGCCGAAGGTCCTCCAGCGCCTGGTAGGCGCTGTCGCGGACCACCCCGGCGGCGCGGGCGACCTCGTCGGGCGCGGCGTCGGGGCGTAGCTCCAGCGCCCCGGCGTGCAGGCTCAGCAGGGACAGGCGGTGGGCGAGCACGTCGTGCATCTCCCGGGCGATCCGGTTGCGTTCGCCCTGGCGGGCCTCGGCGACCCGCAGCTCCTGTTCGGCCTCGACCCGCCGGGCCCGTTCGCGCAGCGACTGGCGCCGGGCCCGCACGAACATGCCCCAGGCGAGCACCGCGAGCGCGAAGACGACGCCCAGCACGATCTGCGACCAGGGTCCGACCGGGACGTCCGGGCGGACCAGCAGCGTGAGGAACGGTACGAGCGCGTACCCGGCCGCGATCCCGGCGACCACTGCGAAGCGCCGGTGGACCGCGACGGTGAACAGCGCGACGAGCGCCGCGCCCGCGGCGGACGTCGCGTAGACGCTGACCAGACCGGCGGCCACGGCGAGGCCGACCGGCCAGCGCCGGCGCAGCCACACCGCCAGACTGCACAGGCTGCCGAGGACGAGGTCGACGGTGAGCGGGACCGGCGCGATGTGCTGCGCGCGGCTGTCGGCCAGGGTCTGCACCACGACGCCGACGGCCAGCAGGAAGCAGGTGGCGTCGACGATTCGGCCGCGGACCGTGCGCCCGGCCGGGCGTACTGGATCGTGGTCAGCATCGCTGATCACGCCCGCCGGTAGCGGGCTCCGATCCTGCGGGTCCGCCGGGGCCATCATGATCAAAGCGTACGGCCGGGTCGGGCCCCACGGCATCCGACCAAAGTCGAACCCGAGGTGTAGACCTTCGGCCCGCTGCCATCGACCTCGGCTCGTAGCGGCGCATGCGGCCGCTCCAGCAACCTGTTCCATATAACCGTAACGGACGGCCCAACAAACCCTCCGAAACGGTATTCCGACCATTCCTGCGCCAACTAATGGCGCGGAAAGGAAGTGAGAAACGATGAGCGACATCCGAACGAACACCCCGAGCATGCTCGACAACCCGCCGATCCCCGTGCAGGCCAAGCTCGCGGCAGCATGGACCAGCTTCATGTTCCTCTACATCTACGTCGACTACTTCCACCTCTACAAGCCTGGCGCCATCGACGAAATCCGGGGTGGCGTCGTCTTTGACTTCGACATCAGCGGGACGTTGTTGACCATTTTCACCGCGTCCGTGGCGATCCCGGCCCTGATGGTGATGCTCTCCATGACGCTGCCCGCCCGGGTGAACCGCGCCACGAACCTCGTCGTTGCATTGCTCTACATCCCCTTCTCGGTGTTCAACGCGGTAGGGGAGTCCTGGGACTGGGCCTCCTTCTACGGCCTCTCCATCGGAATCGAGGTGCTGCTCCTGGCCTTCATCCTGCGGTACGCGTGGAAATTCCGTCCGGTATTCGCACGCCCCGGATCCTCCCGCGAATCGGTGTCGGCGCGCTGAACCGATCCGCCTGCCTCGGCGCCCACCGAGGAGGGAGACCCCTCAAATGAGTAAACGAGAACCCCGATGTACGTCGCGCAAACGAGAGCGCGCGCTACGGAGTGTTACCAGTGGCCGTCGCGAAGGAGCCGCTACCGGCCGGCGGTGATGGCCTCCGACGGCAGCCACTCACAACGTGCACCTTTCGTCTCGCACTGCCGCCCTGCGGGATGCCGGCCAGGGGGTCATGGCCTGGTCAGCGGAATGAGCACCTCATCGACGATGGAGGCGATCTCGCCGGAGTCCACGAGACCGCCCTCCCATGCCTGGAAGAGGATCAGGCGTGGCCCGACTGAGACGATGCGCGGGGTGAGACTGCCGGGTGCGGCTTCGCCGCGTTCGACCGCCTGGCGCAGGACGGACAGCAGTACTTCCTGGTGCGGGCGGACCACCAGCCGGTGGACCTGCTCGAACAGTTCGGGATGGCGGTGGCGTTGGGCGATGAGCGGGAGCAGCGCGCGGCCGCGCGGCTCGTCGAGCGCCCGTACGAAGTGCTCGAGCAGGGCGATCAGGTCATCGCGCAGTGCGCCCGTGCGGGGCGGCGCCGGCGGGTCGCCGAAGCCGGTCGCGGGGTCGCTCAGCGCGGCGAGGACGAGTTCGGCCGGGGTGGACCAGCGCCGGTACAAGGCCGCTTTTCCTGTCCCGGCCGCGGAGGCGATCTTGTCGAACGTCAGCTCCTCGAAGCTGCTTCCGGCCAGTTCGCTCAGGACGGCCTGGAAGATCGCGGTGGTGAGGGCGTCTCCGCGGCGGCGCGTGGGACTCATGAGGACCGATATATCACGCACTTCGCCGTGCTAGCCTCCATTAGTGAACAGAGTTGTTCCTTATTTGAGGTGGGTGGCCCATGTCCACTGACGGCAGGACAGCCTTACGCAATGTGCGGGTCTTCGATGGCAAACGGCTCGGCGAGCCCCGTACCGTCGTCATCGACGGTGCGCTGATCGGCGACGATCCCGCAGGCGCGGAGGTAATCGACGCGGCGGGGGCGGCGCTGCTGCCCGGGCTGATCGACGCGCATGTCCACCTGCACGACCCCGGGAACCTGGCCGCCCTGGCCGCCTGGGGAGTGACGACCGGACTCGACATGGCCTGCTGGCCGGCCGAGCGGGTGGCCTCGCTGCGCGCAACCGAGGGAGTGGCCGACTTCCGTACTGCCGGACTGCCCGCGATCGGGCCGGGCGGCCACCACGCCCGTATGCCGGGAATGCCGCCGGAAGCCGTCATCCTGACGGCAGCCGATGCCCGGCGGCACGTCGAGGCGCGGGCGGCGGAGGATGTCGACTACATCAAGGGCGTCGCCGAGGCCCCCGGCGAGGGCGGGCCGCCCGCGGACGCGCTGCGCGCGCTGGTGGAGGCGGCCCGCGAGTACGGGCTCAAGACGATCGTCCACGCCGCTACCCCGGGCGCCTACACGATGGCCGTGGAGTCGGGAGCGGAGTTCGTCACGCACACGCCGATCACCGGCGGGATCCGGGCGCACGACGTGGCCGCGATGAAGAGCGCCGGCCAGAGGTGCATCCCGACGATCACCATGATGGAGGCGTTGCTCACCGCCCTCATGACCTCCGGCCCGCCACCTGGGCGGGCCGGCCACCTGGCGGAAGTGCTGGGCGACGTCGGCCGTCTGCACCGGGCCGGTGTTGAAATCCTCGCCGGAACGGACGCGAACGCCGAGCCGCTGCCCGTGCCCCACGGCGAAAGCCTGCATCACGAATTCGAGATGATGGCGCGGGCCGGAATGACGCCGGTAGAGATCCTGCGCTCGGCGACCGTGCTGCCCGCCCGCGCCTTCGGCCTGGCCGACCGGGGCGCCGTCCGGCCGGGCATGCGGGCCGACCTGTTGCTGGTCAACGGTGACCCGACCCGGGACATCACGGCCACCCGCGACATCCGCGCCGTCTGGTGCGCGGGTCACCCCGTCACTCCGGCCACCGCTCGCGAACGCTGAAACCTGAGCGGCTGGCGAGCGGAGGTTCCCGTAACCGCGGCGGCGTCGGCAGGGCCGCGAAGATGTGGGATCAGCCGGCCGCCGGACGTGATGATGTCGTGTCGACCCGCCCGAAGGGGAAGCGGGCCTTGGTCTGCTCGGCTTGTCCGGGTCGGTGGCGGGCGGGGCGATCAGGCACCTACCTCAGCTATCTACGGCCGCAGATGATGCGCGGGCCTTGGCGATCACCCCGGAGCCGGAGCGCCCCCGCCGGAGGCGTCGCGAGATTGGACCGTTGTGATTCATAACGCACTCCAGTTGTCGAGGACGACGACGGGCGCCTCTTCCACATCCAGCCATTCGCTCTCGATGCCCATGCCGGTGGACGCCTCGATGAAGGCGAATGCCGCACTTCGTTTGCCCCGGTAATCCTCCGGGTCGAGACTGTCGAGCATGGCGCGAAAACCGGCCAGAACGCTTGGGTCGCCCTCCTGTTTCGCGTGCTCTCTGAAGAGGAAGTCGCGCATCCGGGCCCTGATCTTGCCGTCGGCCGCGTAGAGGATCGTGTATCCGCCTTTGAAGTGCCAGGTCGTCATCCATACGCGTGACCGCTTGCTGAGTTCGGTGAGGATGTGGTCTGGCGGAGCGAAGCCGTAGGAGAATTCAAGGAAACCGTAGGCTCCTTCACCCTCGTAAACGAAGAGGACAGGTAGATCCTCCGTGACGGCCTCTTCCGTGGGATACGCCATGGTGCGTTCCTCGGGATCACGGCCGCCGTTCAGCCGCCAGAGGAGATCGTCCACGGTGATCTGTTCGTCGAGGGGTTGTACTACGGTCCAGCAGAGTGCGTCCTCAAACCACTGCCGTCGGTGGAAGAGATCGCGGTAGTGATCAATCACGGAATTATTGTCGTGGAAGCCGTGGCGGTTACTCGCGGTGGTTGTAAGGGGTGCGTCTGTGCGGCGGCGTGGCACCCTCGCCCGGAACCATTGATCGATACGGCGGGGCAGGCGTGCGGCGGTCGGCCCGAGCCGCCGCCGGCCGGGGTCCGGCCCCAGGCCGCACGCTCGGACGGCGGGCAGCTCGGAACTGTGCCCTCGTGATTGGGCCGGGGCTTGCGACCTGTCCGGCACCTGGCTGGTATGCGGGCCGACGCGGGAGAGCGTTTGCCCCGCCACGACGCCTGACGAGGACACGGCAAGGCGTCGCCTACGTGTGATCCTCGCGAACGGGACCTGAGGGTGATCTTCCGCGGGGATACTGGGGTTCGTACGTGCCCCCGACCCCCGGAGCGTCATGCCGCAGCCGCTGGAGCCGAGCGATCCCGCACGCCTGGGCTCCTGTCGGATCACCGGCAGGATCGGCGAGGGAGGACAGGGCGTCGTCTACCTCGGCGAGTCGGCGTCCGGCGAACCCGTCGCGGTCAAGCTCTTCCACGCGCGGCTCGGCCAGGACGCCGTGGCCCGGGCCGCCTTCGCCCGGGAGACGGATCTCGCCCGGAGGGTCGCCCGGTTCTGCACGGCCCAGGTGCTGGAGTCCGGCATGGACGGCGGCCGGCCGTACATCGTGAGCGAGTACGTCCCGGGGCCCTCGCTGAACCAGGTGGTGGCCGCGCGGGGGCCGTTGTCGGGCGGCGCGCTCGAACGGCTCGCCATCGGCACGGCCACCGCTCTGGTCGCCCTGCACGACGCCGGGGTCGTCCACCGGGATTTCAAGCCGCACAACGTGCTGATCGGACCGGACGGCCCGCGCGTCATCGACTTCGGCATCGCCCGCGCTCTCGCGGGAACGAGTACGGTGACCAGCCAGGTCGTCGGCACGCCCGCCTACATGGCGCCCGAGCAGTTCACGGCGGGCGAGCTCGGTTTCGCGCTCGACGTGTTCGCCTGGGCGTCCACCATCGCGTTCGCCGCCACCGGCCGCGCGCCGTTCGGCGCCGACGCGATCCCCGCCATCATCAACAGGATCCTGCACCAGGAGCCCGACCTGGAGGGCGTCGAGGCGCCGCTGCGCGACCTGCTCGTCGCCTGCCTCGCCAAGGATCCGGCCCGGCGCCCGGCCGCACGGGAGATCCTCGACCGTCTCGTGGGTCCGCGCCACGACGCGCGAAGTACGCCGGCGGCACCGGCCATGGCGCCCGCGCCCGCCGATTCCGCGCCCGCCGATTCCTCGCAGGCCGGGCCGCCCGTGGAGGCCTCCGGCGCGCCCGCGCCTGACACCGCGCCTGACACCGCGCCGGGCGGCGGCCGGCGCAAACGGGTGGGGGCCGCGGTCGCCGCCGTGGTCGTGGCGGTCACGGTGGCCGCCGCCGTCGCGCTGCTCCCGTCTTCGCACCCGCCCTCCGCGGGGACCGGCGCGTCCACGAAGGAACGGGCGGCCGCCGGCACGGCCCCGGCCGCCGGCGGTGCCCCATCGCCATCCGCTGCCGCCTCGCCCGGCCGCACGGCCGAGCCGTCGCGGACCTCGTCGCCCGTCTCCTCGGCCCGGCCCCGGGTGCGACCATCGACGGCCGGGCCGGGCACGACGCGGCCCGCCCCCACGAGGACGGTCACCGCACGGCCGACCGCCCGCCGCTCGCGGACGGCCGCGCCGGTCCCGGCCGGCTCGCCGGGGTCGACGCCGGCGCGGCCCTCGCCCACGTCGGCGAGGCGGCTCGCGGAGCTCGGACCGGGACACTTCACCGAATACTGCGTGACGCTCGGCTGGGAGTGGGTCGAGTACCGCGAGACGCCCACGCCCGGCGCGTACTGCGTCAAGCGGAAGGGCGACACGATGTACCTCACCCAGAGCCGGCGCGACGCCGGTTGCCGCTGGCGCTACCCCGGTCAGCAGGCCTTCCACCGGTTCAAGGGCAAGTCGAACTACTGCTTCACCTACCGCTGACCGCCGGCGGTCCCCAGCGGCGCGTTTGCGCAGCTCGCATGGGGGTATGCGGCTGCGCGACCGCGGGAGGCGGGCCGCATGGACGATCGCCTGTTTTCGGATCGCCGGGACGCGGGCTCGGTGCTCGCGGGGCTGCTCGGGCACTACCGGGAACTGCCCGGCGTCGTCGTCCTCGGCCTGCCGCCCGGCGGTGTGCCCGTGGCGTACGAGGTGGCGACGGGCCTGGGCCACCCGCTCGACGCGCTGCCCGTGCGCAAGCTCGGCACACCCGGCCGTGAGGAGCTCGCGATGGGGGCGATCGCCGGCGGCGGGGTGATCGTGCTCGACGAGGACGTCGTCCGCGGGCTCGGCATCCAGTCCGACACCATCCGGCAGGTGGTGGAGCGGGAGGCCCGAGAACTGGCGAGGCGGGAGCGGGCCTACCGCGGCGACGCGCCCGCACCGGAGCTGGGCGGCAAGACCGTGATCGTCGTGGACGACGGACTGGCGACCGGCGCGGGCCTGCGCGCCGCCGTCCGCGCGGTCCGGCAGCGGGAGCCCGCCCGGATCGTGGTCGCCGTGCCCGCCGCGCCGCGGTCCACCTGCCAGGAGCTGTCGGCTCTGGTGGACGAGGTCGTCTGCGCGACCACGCCCACGCCCTTCTTCTCGGCGGGGGAGTCGTACTGGAACTTCAGCCGGATCCCGGACGACGAGGTGCGCAAGCTGCTGCGCGCGGCGGCCGCCCGGGCCCCGGCCCGGGCCACGCCCGCCACGACCGGCCTCGCGGCCCTGCGCTCGCAGCTCGTCCCCACACGGGACGGCGTCCCCTCGGACGAGGTGCTGTTCGGCCTCGTCGGCGACGCGCGGTTCGTGCTGATCGGCGAGGCGTCGCACGGCACCCACGAGTTCTACGCCGCGCGCGCCCGCATGACGCGGCGGCTCATCGAGGAGAAGGGCTTCGTCGCCGTGGCGGTGGAGGCCGACTGGCCCGACGCCTACCGGGTGAACCGGTATGTCCGGGGACGCGGCGACGACGCGTCCGCCGAGGAGGCGCTGCGCGGCTTCCGGCGTTTCCCCACCTGGATGTGGCGGAACGCGGACGTGCTGGAGTTCGCCGGGTGGCTGCGCGAGCACAACGAGCGGCTGGACGAGCGGGCGCGGTCCGGTTTCTACGGGCTCGACCTCTACAGCCTGCATCACTCCGCCGACGAGGTCATCGCGTACCTGGACGCGGTGGACCCGGGCGCGGCGGAACGGGCCCGCGACCGATACGCCTGCTTCGACCACAGCGACGGCGACGACGGGCAGGCGTACGGCTTCGCCGCCGCCTTCGGCGCGGGGGAGTCGTGCGAGCGGCGGGTGGTCGACCAGCTCGTCGACCTCCAGCGCAACGCGCTGCGCTACCAGCGGGCGCAGGGGCTGCTCGGCGAGGACGAGTTCTTCCACGCCGAGCGGAACGCGGCGGTCGTGGCCGCCGCCGAGCGGTACTACCGCACGATGTTCGCCGGCCGGGTGTCGTCGTGGAACCTGCGCGACCGGCACATGGCCGACACGCTGTTCGCGCTGGCCGAGCACCTCGGCTGGCAGCGCGGCGAGCCGGCGAGGATCGTGGTGTGGGCGCACAACTCCCACCTCGGCGACGCGCGGGCGACGGAGATGGGCGCGCGCGGCGAGCTCAACCTCGGCCGGCTGGTGCGCGAGCACAACCCGGAGGACTGCCGGCTCATCGGCTTCACCACCTACACCGGCACCGTCACGGCGGCCGGCGACTGGGGTCAGCCAGCCGAGCGGAAGAACGTGCGCCCGGCGCTGCCCGGCTCGGTCGAGGAGTTGTTCCACGAGGTCGGGCACGCGGAGTTCCTGGTCGATCTCGCCCGCCCGGCCGGCGCGGCGGACGCGCTGCGCGGGGCGCTGCTCGAACGGGCCATCGGGGTCGTCTACCGTCCGGGCACGGAGCGGCGGAGCCACTACTTCCAGACCCGCCTGCCCGACCAGTTCGACGCGGTCGTCCACATCGACGAGACCGGCGCGGTGGAGCCCCTGGAGCGTACGGCCCGCTGGGAGCGTGGAGAGGTTCCGGAGACCTACCCGGCGGGGGTCTGAGTCCCGGGCGGCGGCGGGGGCTGCTGAGGAGCGACGGCGCGCAGAGCGACCTCTTCCACCCGGGGAACCGCGACCGCGAAGACGCCCAGAAACGGTCCGCCCGGCGAACGCCAGGGACCGGTCGCGTCGACCGACCCCTTGACGTGGGGCTCGAGATTTTGCCGGACCGGCAACACGATTCGCGGCGGCGTGACGGTCCGGCGGATGATTCCCACGGAAACCACCAGGAACTTTGGAGGATCGATGGCGCAGCCCGCTCCCGCCGCGGCGGTCACACATCGTCTGGTCTCGTCTCCCGCCGGTCGCATCCACGTTGTGGAGCAGGGCTCGGGGCCGCTGGTGCTGCTGGTGCACGGGTTTCCCGAGTCCTGGTATTCGTGGCGCCACCAACTGCCCGTGCTGGCCGCGGCCGGCTACCGGGCCGTCGCTCTGGACGTCAGGGGCTATGGCCGCTCCTCCAAGCCCGGGGACGTGGCCGCGTACCGGATGCTGGAGCTGGTCGAGGACAACGTCGCGGTCGTGCACGCCCTGGGCGAGCGGACCGCGGTGATCGTGGGCCACGACTGGGGCGCGACCATCGCCGCGAACTCCGCCCTCGTGAGGCCCGAGGTCTTCCGCGCGGTCGGCCTGCTGAGCGTGCCGTACGCTCCGCGCGGCGGGCCGCGGCCCAGCGAGGTGTTCGCGCGGATGGGCGGAGAGGAGGAGTTTTATGTCGGCTACTTCCAGGAGCCCGGCCGGGCCGAGGGCGAGATCGAGCCGGACGTCCGCGGCTGGCTCGCCGGCTTCTACGCCGCCCTGTCCGCCGACACCATGCCCTCCGCCGGTGCCCCGGACCCGCACTTCGTGTCCCCGGGCGGAAGGCTGCGCGACCGCTTCCCCTCCGGCCGGCTGCCCGCCTGGCTCAGTGGGGACGATCTCGACGCCTACGCGGCGGAGTTCGAACGGACCGGCCTGACCGGGGCGCTGAACCGCTACCGGAACATGGACCGGGACTGGGAGGACCTCGCCGGCTTCGACGGCGCCGCCATCTCACAGCCGTCGCTGTTCATCGGCGGCGCGCTGGACGCCTCCACCACCTGGATGGCCGACGCCATCGCGGCCTACCCGGTCACGCTGCCGGGCCTGGTCACCTCGCGCGTACTCGACGGCTGCGGCCACTGGATCCAGCAGGAACGCCGGGACGAGGTCAACGACATCCTGACCGGCTGGCTCGCCTCCCTGCCCGACTGAACACGGCGCCCGCCTGAACACGGGAACGTCCGGCCGGCCCGTGGGGGCCGGCCGGACGTCACGTCATGCTCAGATCAGGTCGAACCGGTCGAGGTTCATGACCTTGTCCCACGCCTTGACGAAGTCCTGCACGAACTTCTCCTTGGCGTCGTCGCTCGCGTAGACCTCCGCGACCGCGCGCAGCTCCGAGTTGGCGCCGAAGACGAGGTCGGCCCGGGTGCCGGTCCACTTGACCTCGCCCGTGGCGGCGTCGCGCGCCTCGAACGTGGTCTGGTCCTCCGAGGTCGACTTCCACTCCGTGCCCAGGTCGAGCAGGTTGACGAAGAAGTCGTTGGTCAGGACCTCGGGGGTCTCGGTGAGGACGCCGAGCTTGGACTGCTGGTGGTTGGCGCCCAGGACGCGCAGGCCGCCGACGAGGACCGTCATCTCGGGGGCGCTGAGGTTCAGCAGGTTCGCCCGGTCGATGAGCAGGTACTCGGCCGGAAGCCGGTTGCCCTTCCCGTAGTAGTTGCGGAACCCGTCGGCGGTCGGCTCGAGCGCGGCGAACGACTCCACGTCCGTCTGCTCCTGCGACGCGTCCACGCGACCCGGGGTGAAGGGGACCTCGACGTCGAAGCCCGCGTCCTTGGCGGCCTTCTCGACGGCGGCGCACCCGGCGAGCACGATCACGTCGGCGAGGGAGACCTGCTTGCCGCCGGTCTGGGCGGCGTTGAACGACTCCTGCACGCTCTCCAGGGTGCGCAGCACGGCCGCGAGCTGGTCGGGGTCGTTGGCCTCCCAGCCGATCTGCGGCTGCAGACGGACGCGCGCGCCGTTGGCGCCGCCGCGCTTGTCGCTGCCGCGGAAGGACGCGGCCGACGCCCACGCGGTGGAGACGAGCTGGGACACCGACAGGCCCGAGGCGAGGATCTGCTCCTTGAGGGCGGCGATGTCCGCGGCGTCGACGAGCTCGTACGTCCGCTCCGGCAGCGGGTCCTGCCACAGCAGCACCTCGCCCGGGACCTCAGGGCCGAGGTAGCGGGAGACCGGGCCCATGTCGCGGTGGGTGAGCTTGAACCACGCCCGGGCGAAGGCGTCCGCGAACTCGTCGGGGTTCTCCAGGAAGCGCCGCGAGATCTGCTCGTAGATCGGGTCGAACCGGAGCGCGAGGTCGGTCGTCAGCATCGTCGGGGCGTGACGCTTCGACGGGTCGTGGGCGTCGGGGACGGTGCCCGCACCGGCGCCGTCCTTCGGCCGCCACTGGTTGGCGCCGGCGGGGCTCTTGAACAGCTCCCACTCGTAGCCGAAGAGAACCTCGAAGAAGCTGTTGTCCCACGTGGTCGGGGTGGGCGTCCAGGTGACCTCGAGACCGCTGGTGATCGTGTCGCCGCCCTTGCCGGTGCCGTAGCTGTTCTTCCAGCCCAGGCCCTGCTGCTCGATCGGGGCGGCCTCGGGGTCGGGACCGACGTTGTCGGCCGGGCCCGCGCCGTGGGTCTTGCCGAAGGTGTGACCACCCGCGATGAGGGCCACCGTCTCCTCGTCGTTCATCGCCATGCGGCGGAACGTCTCACGGATGTCGCGGGCCGCGGCGAGCGGGTCCGGGTTGCCGTTCGGGCCCTCCGGGTTGACGTAGATGAGGCCCATCTGGACCGCGGCGAGCGGGTTCTCCAGCTCACGGTCGCCGCTGTAGCGCTCGTCGCCGAGCCAGGTGGTCTCGGGGCCCCAGTAGACGTCGTCGTCGGGCTCCCAGGCGTCCACGCGGCCGCCGGCGAAGCCGAAGGTCTTGAAGCCCATCGACTCCAGGGCGACGTTGCCCGTGAGGATCAGGAGGTCGGCCCAGGAGATCTTCTTGCCGTACTTCTTCTTGACCGGCCACAGTAGGCGGCGGGCCTTGTCGAGGTTGCCGTTGTCGGGCCAGCTGTTGAGCGGAGCGAACCGCTGCTGGCCCGTGCCGGCGCCGCCGCGGCCGTCGCTGATCCGGTAGGTGCCCGCGCTGTGCCACGCCATCCGGATCATGAGCGGGCCGTAGTGGCCGAAGTCGGCCGGCCACCAGTCCTGCGAGGTGGTCAGCACCTCGGCGATGTCCCGCTTCACGGCCGCGAGGTCGAGGGTCTTGAACGCCTCACGGTAGTCGTAGTCCTCGCCGAGGGGGTTGGCCACGGCGGGGTTCTTGGCGAGGATCTTCAGGTTGAGCCGCTCCGGCCACCACTGGTGGTTGGCGTTGCCCTGGGTCGGGTGCACGGCGCGCGTGTGCGCGACCGGGCAGCCGCTCTCACCCTCCGTCTTCGGGTCGACAACGATTGCGTCGTGGTTCTCGGTCAAGGGAATCCTTCTGAAACTAGTCGATCATGGGGCTCAGGAAGCGCGGGCGGTGGAACAGCCGGGGCACAGGCCCCAGTAGATGACGTCGGCCTCGTCGATCGTGAAGCCGTGGTCGTCGGAGGCGGTCAGGCACGGCGCCTCGCCTGCCGCGCAGTCGACGTCGGCGACGACACCGCACGACCGGCACACGACGTGGTGGTGGTTGTCGCCGACGCGGCCCTCGAACCGGGCCGGGCTGCCGGCCGGTTCGATGCGGCGGACGAGGCCCGCTGCGGTCAGGGCATGGAGGGCCTCGTACACGGCTTGCAGGGAGACGTGGCCCACGCGATCGCGGACCCCGGAGGCGATCGCCTCGACGTCGAGGTGGTCACCACTGCGGACGGTCTCGAGCAGTGCGACGCGGGCGGCCGTCACCCGCAGGCCGGCCCCGCGCAAGTCCTCGGCGGTGGTCGGAGTCCTGGGCGCGATCATGCCGCCAAACATACAGCCTCAAACACGACTAGTTCAAGAGAACGAATCACCCAAATTACTTGTCGTCTAAGGAAACGCCCGGAAAACGGCGCGGAGCGACGGCCGGACGCACCGGAGCGACGGCCGGGTGGCCCAAACGGGAGTAGAGCCTCCCATGGGCTTGCGCAAAAGCGGCCGAGGCGGTGCCTCCGGCGTACCCACGGGGGTACCAAGGCAGCAGTCCGCGGTTTCCGGAGAGGGGAATCCCCCCATGACCACAACGACTGAACACCATCCGCACACGCAACACGAGCACCGGCACGGGGCCGGGTGCGGCCATGTCGCGGTGCCGCACCGCGACCATGTGGACTACGTCCACGACGGCCACCTGCACCGGGTGCACGAGAACCACGTCGACGAGTGCGAGGAGAGCGCGCACGCCGTCCACGACGTGCACGACCACGAGCACGGGCCCGGGTGCGGGCACGTGGCCGTGCCGCACGGCGACCACGTCGACTACATCCACGACGGCCACCGCCACGTCCGCCACGACGGTCACTGGGACGACCATTGACCCTGCCCCTGCCCCGCGCCGGGCGGGTGGCCGGGGTGGAGCGCGGCCCGTACCCTGGTCGGTCATGACGATCGTGCGAAGAGGCGAGCCGCGTGGGCGATGAGGAGGCGGCGGCCAGAATCCGGGAGATCTGCCTGGCCCTGCCGGAGGCCGTGGAGAAGCCGTTCGGGGGCCACACCGCGCCCACATACCGGGTCGGCGACAAGATGTTCGCGATGACGAGCGAGGACGGGCGGTCGCTGACGTTCAAGGCCGGCCCGGGGGTGCAGGACGCCCTCGTGGCCTCGGAGCCGGAGCGCTTCTTCGTCCCGCCGTACGTCGGCCGCAACGGCTGGGTGGGCGCGCGCCTGGACGCCGATCAGGACTGGGACGAGATCGCCGGGCTGCTCGAGGACAGCTACCGGCTGATCGCGCCGAAACGGCTGGTCCGGCTCCTCGACGAGCGGCCGGCGACCCCGTGATGGCGGGCGAACGCGTGACCACCCACGAACGGGAGATCACCGCGCCCGTCGACCTGTGCCTGCCCGGCGGGCGGCTCGACCCCGGCGCCGTCGGCTGGACCCGCCGCCCGCTCCACCGGGCGAACCTGCGCGGCTGGGGACGGCGCAAGCGCTGGGAGTACTGGGGCGTCGTGACGCCCCGCCACATCGTCGGCCTGGTGGCGTCGTCGCTCGACTACGCCGGCGTGTACGGCCTCTACGTGCTGGACCGGGACACCGGCGAGGAGATCACCGAGGACGTTACGGTCCCGCTGGCCCGCGGCGCCGTGTTCCCCGAGCGCAGCGGGGCCGGGACGGCCGCGGTCCGCGGCGGCGGCCTGGAGATCCGTATCGACCAGGACCCGGGCGGCGCCACGATCCGGGCCACGGCCCCCGGTGTCGAGGTGGACCTGCGGGCGGCGTCGCCCGAGGGGCACGAGTCGCTGGGCGTGGTGGTGCCCTGGGGGCCGAACCGGTTCCAGTACACGGTGAAGGACGTGGGCCGGCCCGTACGCGGACGCCTCCGGCTGCCGTCGGGCGAGTACGCCGTCGGCGAGACGGACTCCTTCGCCGTGCTGGACCACGGCCGGGGCAAGTGGCCGTACGCCATCACCTGGAACTGGGCGGCCGGCAGCGGGCCCGGCAGGGCCGTCCAGCTCGGCGGCAGATGGACCGACGGCACCGGCTCCACGGAGAACGCGCTGTTCCTCGACGGCCGCCTGCACAAGATCGGGGACGAGCTGACCTGGTCCTACGACCGGACGGACTGGAAGCGTCCGTGGCGGATCACCGGCCCGCGCGTCGAGGTGGAGTTCCATCCGTTCCACGTGCGGGAGGCCCGCACCGAGCTCGGCGTCGTGGGCAGCGAGACCCACCAGTGCTTCGGCCACTTCGGCGGACGGGCGCGGGCCGACGACGGCGCCTGGGTGGACCTGGACGGTCTGACCGGTTGGGCGGAGGAAGCGCGCAACCGCTGGTAGCGGGGGCGAGCAGGCGCCTCACAGCGGCGGGTAGGCGTTGGCCAGGAGCTGCTGGAACTGCGCGCCGAACCACTGTCCCGCCGGCGGGGCGCCCGGGAGCGCGCCACTGGGCACGTACGCGCCGGTCACGGGGGCGTACGCGGGGTCGCACATGAGATCGTGCCGGGTGCCGTCGGGAGCGGTGACGTTCACGCTGGAGCCGTCCGAGACACCCGGCTGCTTGATCCAGGCGTACGCGTCGACGCCGTAGGCGGGAATGGCCCGGGGCCGCTCGCCGAGCCCGGCGCCGGCCTGGTTGCACCAGTTGCCGACGCTCTTGCGGCGGTCCACCCGGGATTCGTCGACGAACCGGTTCACGTCGGTGGAGGTGCTCCGGCGGACCGGGCGGTCCGGGCCGCCCCAGCCGCTGCGCGAGGTGTCGATCACCATGCCGACGCCGGACGGGAACCCCGCCGCGATGAGCCGCTGCCGGAACGCCTGGGCGAAGGAGAGCTCGTCCACGTAGTCGTTCCACTCGACCCACCGCGACATCTTCACCGGCTGCCCGTTGATCTTCATCTGGGCGTCGTAGTGCGGCTCGGCCAGGGCGTTGTAGCCCCCGACGTTCACCGTGAAGCCGTGCACCGCCGACAGTCCGCCGCCGGTCGCGCCCGCGATGCTCGCGAGCAGGCCGGCGGCCCGGCCGATGTTGTCGGGGTAGCCGACGACGCCGTGGTGGGAGGCGTCGAGGTAGACGTACACGTTGGGGATGGCGTGCAGCCGGGTCACCGCGTACCGCACCGCCTCCGGGTAGGCGCCGCTCGCCTGGACGGCGGCGCAGCGGCCGGTGGGGGCGGGCAGGAGCAACCCCGGCAGGAAGTCGGGCTCGACGATCGCGACGATGCGCAGTCGCTGGTAGGCCGGGTCGGCCAGGATCTCGGCGATCGGGTCGACGTACTCGGTCCGGTAGCGGTTCAGGCCGTCGGCCGCCACGCTGAAGTCCCCGTTGGAGACCAGGTGGGTGCAGTTGCGGTCCGGCAGGTCGTTCAGCACGACCTGGATCGTGAGCGGGCCCGAGACACCGGCGTCCTGCAGGACCGCCTCGTTCAGATGCGCGCGCAGCCCGGGCGAGGAGGGCGTCCCCTCGACGCGGGCGACGCGGTCGAGCCAGACGGCGGTCGGTTGGTTGGCCACCGCCGCGCCGCCGGGCTCCGCCGCGGCCGACGCGGACCACCAGGGGTCTACGTAGCCCTGGGCGGCCACGTAGGGGTTGTCGACGCGGGTGTCGGCGGCGGCCGGGGTGCTCGTGAGGAACGCCATGACCGGCAGGAGGGCCAGCGCCGCGACCATCGCCCCGAGACGCGTTACGAGACGCACCGCCATGCCGTGCCTCCTCGACCGATGGCGTGGGATCTTCCTGTTCAGCACGATCACTCACGCGACGGGCGCGGACAACACCCGGTCGGCGCGCCGGCCGTCCGCGAAGCCCCGCCGCCCGCTCTGATCTCGATGGACGCCGGGTCCCCGCGATGCCCGCCGTCTGAAAGCTTCAGCCGGCGCACGCCCCTGGCGGGGTCAGCGCGCCGGGGCCGCGGGTTCGGTGACCCGCGCGCCGGTCATGACCAGACCGAGGCAGACCAGGGCCACGGCGGCCACCGCCACCAGCATGACGGGGTAGGAGAGCCACGCCGACAACGTCGCGAGCACGGTGGGGAGCAGGAAACCCGCGTACGCGAGCGCGTAGTAGACGCCGGTCAGGCCGGCGAGGTCGTCGGCGCCGGCCATGCGTTGTATCTCCAGCAGCCCGGAGACCACCGCGATGCCGTAGCCGGCCCCCAGGGCGGCCGCGGCGACGGCCGCGAGCCACGGCGACAGCAGCACCGCGTTCGCCGCGCACAGCGCCGCGCCGACGAGCGTCACCGCCATCGCCGCCACCGGGGCCCGTCCCGTCCGGGTTCCCCTCTCGCGGTGCAGTCTCCTGGCCACGGGCTGCACGGCCACACCCGTGCCCAGGGTCAGCACGGTCAGCCCGGTCGCGTACGCGAGCCCCCAGTCGCCCACGCGGAAGCCGACGAGCTGAGGCATGACGGCGTACGCCAGCCCGGCCGTGCCGAACACCCACGGCGCCATCGGCAGCACCACGAGCCGGAACCGCCTGCGGGCCGGCGCGGGGACACGCAGGTCGTTCACCAGCGCGGTGAGGAGCTCGCGGACCGAGCCCGTCGCGTGCGGGAGCGGCGGCCGTGTCTCCGGCACCCGCAGGAGCAGCACGGGAATCATCACGGCGAGCAGCAGATGGACGACGTACGGCGTCACCATGGGCCACGGCCCCCACTGGGCCAGCACGCCCGCGACCCCCGCGCCGAGCCCGAAGCCCGCCGTCTGGCACAGCGCGGCGCGGCGCGCGGCGAGCCCGCCGTCCGCCCCGGCCGACAGCTCCTTCACCCAGCTGCTGCCCACCGCCATGGCGATTCCGACCGCGAAACCGGTGATCAGCCGCCCCACGTAGATGGGCCACGCGCTCTGCCCGCCGAAGCAGAGCACCAGGCTCGCGACGGCCGAGGCGACGGCGCCGGCCACCAGCACGGGGCGCCGCCCGCGCCGGTCCGACACGGGCCCGGCGAGCAGGAGCCCCGGCACGAGCCCGACGACGTACGCGCCGAGGAAGGCGTCGACGCTGAGCGTGGAGTAGCCGCCCAGGCGGCGGTACATCAGCAGCAGCGGAGTGAACTGGTTGCCGCCCCAGCCGCAGGCGAACATCGCCGCGGCGACGGCCCGCCAGGAGTTCGGTGTGGGGGCGGTGGCAGGCGACGGGGCGGCCTGCGGGGTTTCGGGCATGGGAGGGTCAGACCTTCAGGGTGTCAGTGCGTGTCTCAGCCGTCGTCTCAGTCGTCGTCTCAGTCGTCGTCGCGGCCGGCGGCGTGCGGCGAGCCGTGCGTCGCGGTGAGGTGACGGAGCAGGGCCGAGGCGAACGCGGCCCCGTCGCCGGCGAGGAGATGGTTCAGGAGGGCCTCGTGCTCGTCGGCCAGGAGGGACAGCCGCTCCGGCCGCGGGAGCAGCGCGGAGATGCTCATCCGGCGCTGCCGGTCGCCCAGCGTGGCGTAGAACCGGCTGGCCAGCCGGTTGCCCGACGCTTCGACGACGCACCGGTGGAACGCCTCGTCCGCCTCGGCGAACCGGCCGACGTCCGCGGCCTCGGCGAGGGCCCGCTGACGCCGCAGCAGCTCGCGCATCCTCTCGTGGTGATCGCCGCGCAGTCCGGTCCGCGCGATGCGCTCCGCCGCGGACCGCTCGAGCGCCAGCCGCAGCTCCAGCACGTCCGCCGCCTCTCCCGGCGGCACCGGCGCCACCACCGCGCCGCGCTTGGGGTGCAGCGTCAGCAGTTCCTCCGACTCCAGCCGGAGGAACGCCTCCCGGACGGGCGTGCGGCTCACGCGTACCCGTTCGGCGATCTCGCCCTCGCTGATCAGGCTTCCGCCGGGAAGCTCGCCGGACAGGATCAGCTCCTTGGTCACCGCGTACGCGGTGTGGGCGGCGGAGGGGCGCTTCGCGGGATCGGCCATGCGGAGAGCCTAGCAGTCATGGATACAAGCTTGTATCTATGGTGCGGACGAGAGGTCACGATCTCCGCGTGATGTAGTTAGGCTTGCCTAAGAAGTCCGACGAAGGGAACCCCCATGGCGACGACCGAGCCGGCGCGGCGCGCGCCCCGCGTGACCACGGGCGTGGTGACGCGCACCGAGCGGCTGACTCCGCACATGATCCGGGTGGTGCTCGGTGGTGAGGGACTCGCGGACTTCGACGCGGGTGAGTTCACCGACCACTACGTCAAGCTGCTGTTCCCGCTGCCGGGGGTGGACTACCCCGAGCCGTTCGACATGGCGGTGATCCGCGCCGAGCTGCCCCGGGACCAGTGGCCGAAGACGCGGACCTACACCGTGCGGGCCTGGGACCCGGGAGCGCGGGAGCTCACCATCGACTTCGTCTACCACGGCGACGAGGGACTGGCCGGGCCCTGGGCGCGGCGGGCCCGGCCGGGCGACGTGCTCCGCTTCCTCGGCCCCGGCGGGGCGTACGCGCCGAGCGCGGAGGCCGGCTGGCACCTGCTGGCCGGGGACGAGAGCGCGCTCCCGGCGATCGGCGCCGCCCTGGAGCGGCTGCCGGCCGGCGCGCCCGCCCGGGTGTTCGTCGAGGTGGAGGGCCCGGAGGAGGAGCAGAAGCTGTCGACCGAGGGCGACGCGGAGATCGTGTGGCTGCACCGCCGCGGCGCGCAGGTGGGCGAGGCGCTGGTGCGGGCCGTGCGGGAGCTGGAGTTCCCCGAGGGCGTCGTGCACGCCTTCGTCCACGGGGAGGCGGCCTTCGTCAAGGAACTGCGGCGCTACCTGCGGGTGGAGCGCGGCCTGCCGCTGGAGTGGTTGTCGATCTCCGGCTACTGGCGGCGGGGCCGTGACGAGGACGGCTGGCAGTCCTCCAAGCGCGACTGGAACCGCCAGATCGAGGAAGAGGAGTCCGCCGCCCTCGGCGGCTGAGCCAGGCCGCCGCCGTACGCGCCCGGGCTACCCGCCGAGGACGCGGCGCAGCCAGCGCAGCCGGGCGGCGCGTGCGTCCCGCGAGACGGCCGCCTGCGGGACCATGAGATCGAAGCCGTGGAACCCGCCCGGCCACACGTGCAGCTCCGCGCTGCCCCCGGCCCGCCAGATCGCGGCGGCGTACGCCACGTCCTCGTCGCGGAACGTCTCGGCCGAGCCGACGTCGACGAAGGCGGGCGGCAGCCCGGACAGGTCGGCGGCGCGGGCCGGAGCGGCGTAAGGGGAGACGCCCGGGCCGCCGCGCGCGTCGCCGAGCAGCGCGCTCCACCCGGTCTCGTTCGCGGTGCGGTCCCAGACACCGGATCCGGCCATCTGGTGGGACGACGGGGTGTCGTTGCGGTCGTCGAGCATGGGACACATGAGCATCTGCCCGGCCAGGGCGGGGCCGCCGCGGTCGCGGGCCATGAGCGCCAGCGCCGCGGCCAGCCCGCCGCCCGCGCTCGCCCCGGCGACGATGATGCGCTCCGGGTCGACGCCCAGCTCGGCGGCGTGGGCGGCGGTCCACGCCAGGCCCGCGTAGCAGTCCTCGACCGGCGCCGGGTGAGGGTGCTCGGGCGCCAGCCGATACTCCACGGACACGACGACGAGCCGGAGCTCCTGCGCCCAGTCGAGCACGCCGTCGAGACCCACGCGGTTGTCGCCGATGATCATCCCGCCGCCGTGCGCGTGGTAGACGGCGGCGAGCGGGGTGGTGGCCCCCGCCGGGCGGCAGACGAGCAGGGAGACGTCGGGCGCGCCGGCCGGGCCGGGCACGGCCCGCTCCTCCACCTCGAAGGCGCCGCCACGGCTGAGCGCCTCGTCGGGCAGGCTGGGACCGTTCGCCATGCCCGCCCGCAGGAGCGGGATCATGTCCGGAGTCAGCGACGGCGGCAGCGTCTCGCCGAACGCGGCGAGCGCGGCGGCCAGCTCCGGGTCGAAGGGTGGCGGGGTGGTGGGAAAGTTGCTGCTCAAGGGGACTCCGTATCGTGACTGGTCCGTGTCGGCCATCGTGCGGGACACGGCGGCGGCGATTCCAGTGCCACCCGGCGGCCACTACCCGCCGTCCGGGGGTCCGAGCGGCGGCGGCGCGTTTTAGATCCGCGTTATCCGCTCGCGGTTATGGTGACGCCCGACGACGTCTCGGGGAGCGGTCTCGGGAGTGCCCATGTCACAGCGAAAGGTCAAGCGTGTGCGCGCCGCCATGCGGCGCGAGGAGGCCAGGCGGCGCGAGGAGCGCAGGCGGCTGGTGCGGAAGATCACCTACGCCGCGGCCGCCGTCGTGACGGTGGTGGCCGTGGCGACGGGGGTGCTGGTGTTCACCACCGTCGGCGCGACGAGCACGGCCACGCCCGCGGCGGACGCCTCGCCACCGCCGTCGACGGCGGGACCCGTCAAGCCGTCGGCCACGCCGTCGGATGCCGCCTCGCCCGGGGGTGCCGCCGCACCGTCGAGCGCCGCATCGCCCAAGGCGGCGACGTCCGCCGATCGATGAGAACGGGGACGTTCACGGACGGTGCTCCGGGCCGACGATGGGCGTGCGCAGCACGCCGAGCCGGTCGATCTCCACCTCGACCACGTCCCCCGGCCGCAGGAAGCGCGGTGGGTCGCGCACGTAGCCCACGCCCTCGGGCGTGCCGGTGGCGAGCACATCGCCCGGCTGGAGGGTGAACGCACGGCTGATCAGCGACAGCAGCTCGCCGACACCGAAGATCATGTCGCGCGTGTTCCCGTCCTGGACGGTCTCGCCGTTGACCCGGGTCCGCAGGCGCAGCCCGTCGGCCAGGTCGCCCACCTCGTCGGCGGTGACCAGCGGGCCCATGGGTCCGCTGCGGTCGGCGTTCTTGCCCAGCGTCCACTGCGCGGTGAGCTTCTGCGCGGCGCGGGCGGTGAGGTCGTTGAAGGCGGCGTAGCCGAGCACGGACGCCGCGGCGGTCGCCTCGTCGGCGTCGGTCAGCCGCCGCCCCACGACGGCGGCCACCTCGCCCTCCCAGTCGAGGCCGGGCTCGCCGGCCGGCACCGGGGCGGGGGTCCCGCTCGCCGTGAGGGTGGTGGCCCAGCGGCCAGAGACGGTCGGATGCTTCGGCGGGGTGAAGCCGCCCTGGGCCGCGTGCGAGCGGTAGTTGAGCCCGACGCAGAGCACCCGGGCCCACGGCGGCACCGGCGGGGCGAGCTCGGCCTCCGAGACCGGGTGCAGCCCGGTGTCCGTACGGCGGGCCTGCGGCAGCCGGCGGCCGAGGTCGGCGTAGAAGTCGCCGACCTCGGCGATCGGGGTGACCCGGTCGCCGATCTGGACGGCGACGTCCACCCGCCGCCCGTCGCGAATGCCGACGAGCTTCACGCGATCCCCTCCAGCGGACGAGCCGGGCGTCGGAGACGACGCCGGTGAACGGTCCACCCGCGCCGTGCCCGCCGGCGATCTCCGGCGGGTCGCCGAGAACGGGGCGTCGCGGCCGGGTCCTCCTCCGGGGAGCGAGCCCGCCCGGTCAGCGGCCGGTTCACGCGTGCAACCGTTCGCGGAGGAACGCGATCGTGCGGTCCAGCGCGTCCGGTCGCCGGGCGTCCCGCCATCTGAGCGGCAGGTCTTCCCACCAGGGCGTACCCGCCGCCGGCCGCGTTCGCCCAGACCCGCGCGTCTGCCCTCGGCAGACATACCGACAGGTCGCGGGGCCGCGCGGATACAACTGCGCCATGAGTGTTTCATCGAGCACTGGTTACCGGGATCGGATGAACGAGAAACTGTTCCAGCAACGGACCCTGCTGTTGACCGGAGAGGTCGACGACGAGATGGCCGAGCGGGTGTGCGCCGAGATGGTGTTGCTGGCCTCGGCGGATTCCGAACGGGACATCGTCCTGTACATCAATTCGCCGGGAGGGTCGGTGCTGGCCGGGCTGGCGATCTACGACACGATGAAGCTGGTGCCGAACGACGTCGTCACCGTCGCGCTGGGGCTCGCGGCGAGCATGGGCCAGGTGCTGCTGGCGTCCGGCACGCACGGCAAGCGGATGAGCCTCGCGCACAGCCGCATCATGATGCACCAGCCGTCGGCCGGCATCGGCGGCACGGCGATCGACATCTCCATCCAGGCCGAGAACCTCAAGTACATGAAGCGGCAGTCCGAGGAGATCCTCGCCGCCGAGACGGGACGCACGGTCGGGGAGATCGCCGCCGACAGCGACCGCGACCGATGGTTCACCCCGGAGCAGGCCCGCGACTACGGGATCATCGACGAGATCGTCGGCTCCTTCCACAGCCTCGCGCCGTTCGCCGTTCCCAACCGGATGGGGTTCTCGTCATGAGCCAGTACACGATCCCGTACGTCGTCGAGAAGACCCCGGTGGGGGAGCGGTCGTTCGACATCTTCAGCCGGCTGCTCAACGAGCGGATCATCTTCCTCGGCACCGAGATCGACGACGGCGTCGCGAACGTCGTGATGGCACAGTTGCTCCACCTGGAGGCGGAGAGCCAGGACCAGGAGATCAACCTGTACATCAACTCCCCTGGCGGCTCGTCGACCGCGATGCTCGCGATCTACGACACCATGCAGTTCATCCGCGCGAAGGTCGCGACGTACTGCATGGGCCAGGCGGCCTCCGCCGCCGCGGTGCTGTTCGCCGCCGGCGCCCCCGGACGGCGGTTCATGCTCGCCCACTCCCGCGTGCTGCTGCACCAGCCGTTCACGCAGGGGCAGGGCACTATCTCCGACCTCACCCTGCAGGCGGACGAGGTGATGCGCGTGCGCGCGCAGACCGAGGAGATCCTGAGCCGTCACACCGGAGTGGACGTCGCGCGGCTGCACGAGGACACCGTCCGGGACCGGGTCTTCAGCGCCCGGGAGGCCGTCGAGTACGGCCTGGCCGACGAACTGCTCTTCACCCGCGAGCCGTCGTAGCGCTCACGCCGCCAGCAGCTGCACCCGTGGCGTGCCGGAGGGCCTGTGCGCCGAGAGCCGGCGCGACGCCGTGATCCGCCGGACGGCACGGGTGAGCAGCTGCTCGATCGGCAGACCGAGTGCGTCACACACCGAATGCAGCATCTCCGACGACGGCTCCTTGCGGCCGCGCTCGACCTCCGACAGATACTGCTTGGACATGCCCACCGCGCGCGCCACGTCGTCGAGCGTGCGGTCCTGGTCGAGCCGCTCGTCGCGGAGGATCTCCCCGTAGACCGTGCGCAGCAACGGGTCCGCGCCGTCGGGGATCCCCGGGGCGCGCTCCTTCGCGGCCCGGCGCGTCCGGATGTCGACGACCACTGATCGGTCCGAAGCTGCCATGCCTCGGAGTCTGGCACGTCCGGGTGCGCGGCTGGCCGTCTGTTCGCGGACAGGTGAGCGGAAGCCGCTGCGCTCCGGGCCTGCCGACCCCGGAAAGCGAGCCGGCCGCAGGCCGTACGGCGAGGCCGAGCAGCCGCGGCGGCGTCAGGCGAGCCGGTGGCCGCCCAGGGAGATCTGCGTCTCGGGCACGGGAGCGAAGAAGTCGAAGTTGGGCGGCGGGCCGACCCTCCGCTCCAGCGTCTTCACCACGTGCCGGACGTCCTCGTTCGGGCCCGCGAGGTAGAGGGGCCTGCCGTCCTTGCCGAAGGCGATGGCCGACTTGTCCTCCCACGCCCCGAGGTGGTCGGCCGCCGCGGCCAAGTCCGTGGCCGGCTCGAAGCCGAGGTCGCGCGCGTAGTCGACCGCGCCGAAGACGAGGTGCCGGACCAGGTCGAGCGGCGCCTCCCGCCACCCGTGCGCGTAGATCCTGAACCACTTGGGGAGGAAGCGGTGCAGCTCCACCTCGCTCATCACGTCGGGTCCGCGGGTGTGCTTGACGCCCAGGCAGTAGACGTCGACGAGGTAGGCGCAGACCGACAGCTTGTCCCACCCGTGCTTGCGGGCCACCACCACGCTGACCGTGCCCGCGGTCTCCTGGCCGTCCGGGACGTCGTCGGCCCAGCCGGTCGTGTCCGGCACGCCCAGTCCCTCGCTCCAGCCGGCGTTGATCCAGCACCCCGCGACTTCGGGCTCGCCGGTCTGCCCGCCGGTCTGCTCGGCCACCGCTCTGACGTACGGCGCGACCGCCGCCGGCGCCATGCCCAGCGCGCGGGCGATCTGCTTGGGGGAGCGGCCCTGTCCGCGGAGCTCGCGGACCTTCTCCAAGATCGAGCTGTCCATAGGGTCCGAAGCCTACCGGCTAGACCTGATAAGGCGATGTGGCCCGATCGGCCGGTCCGAGCCCGGCGAAGCGGCAGATGTCGGGATCATGACCGACGCCATAGGCTGATCTCAGCGGCGAGGCGGCGGGGAGTGGCGGACGGTGATGGACGAGCAGCGGCTGGTGCGGGTCTCGAAGTACCTCGCCAAGCATCTGCGCCACCAGCCCGAGGCCATCGGCATCGAACTCGACGCGCACGGCTGGGTGGACGTCGACACGCTGCTGACGGCGGCGGCCTCGCACGGCTTCCCGATCTCGCGGGCGGAGCTGGAGCAGGCGGTCGCCGGCAACGACAAACGGCGATACGTGATCGACGGCGGTCGGATCCGGGCCAGCCAGGGGCACTCGGTGCGCGTCGACCTCGGCCTGCCGGTGGTCGAGCCGCCTCCGCTGCTCTATCACGGCACGGTCGCCCGCAGCGTGGAGGCGATCCGCGCCGAGGGCCTGCGGCCGATGGCCCGCCATCACGTCCACCTGTCGCCGGACCGGGAGACCGCCACCCGCGTCGGCGCGCGCAGGGGGAAGCCGGTCGTGCTGGTGGTGGACGCGGCGGCGATGCGCACCGCCGGGCACGAGTTCAGGGTGAGCGCCAACGGCGTCTGGCTGGTGGACCACGTCCCGCCGGATTTCATCCGGTGGTGAGCACCGTCATCCGTGTTCGGCGTGCGGGCCGTGGTCGGAGACCTGGGCGTCGAACCAGGCGTGCAACGCCTTCACCAGAGCGGGCTCACCGGTGGTGTAGGTGATCCGGGCGCCGGCGGGCATCTCGGTGTAGCGGATGTCGATGCGGCCGTGCCCTTCCTGAAGGTCGTGCAGGCCGGGCATGTAGTCGCCGTGGATGGATGCGGGGTCGCCGAAGTCGCCCTCGCGGAATGCGGCCGCTTCCTCGGTGAGATGCTGCCGGATGAGGGTGATCTGCCGTACGTCGGAGGGGTCGTCGGCGGTGACGGTCTGCACGCCGCCGGTCGCCGTCTTGCCGAAGCGGTGTGTGGTGCGGTCCAGGTCGAAGGGCATCACCGTGCGGCCCTTGGCGGCGACCTCCGCCTGACGTCCGGCCGAGGCCTGGTGCTGCCCGTGGTCCTGGCCGGAGGGTGCGCAGCCGGTCGCGGCCAGCGCGAGAGCGGCCAGGAGCAGCCCGGCGCGCCGACGCTCATGCTTCATCCATCGCCTCCGTGAGGATGCCGAGGGCGCGCAGCACCGCCGCGCGTTCGTGTTCGGGGACGCGGCCGAGGACGGCGGAGAAGCGGTCCGCTCTTGCCCGGGCGAGCTGCGCGGCCGCGTTGGCCCCGTCGGGCGTGAGCCGGACCAGGACGCCGCGGCCGTCGTCGGGGGTCGGGGTGCGTTCGGCCCAGCCGCGCTTTATGAGCTGGGTGACCAGGCGGCTGGTGGTGCTCTTCTCCAGGCGGAGCCGATGGGCGAGGTCGTTCTGCCGGAGGGCGCCGTCCCTGGCCAGTTCGCTCAGTGCATGCGCCTCCGAGACGGGGATGGGCTGCCCGCAGGGAGTCCGGTCGGGCTGGTGCAGGCCGAAGGCGCGAACGAACCTCGCCACGGCCTCCTGCAGGCGCGTCTCCTCCGACATGGGTTCGACCATACAACCAAAGTCGTTGTATCGCACAACCAAGTGGCGCGATATTCGGGTGGCGAAAGGCCTACGGACGCCCTATATCGTGCGTGCGTGGAAGATCTGATCATTGCCCGGCGCCTGCGCGTTCCCGTCGACAGCCCGGGGGACGAGACGTCCGACTGGGGCGGGGTGGCCGCCCGGCAGCTCGACGCGGCGCTGCTCAGTGTCGGGTTCACGTGCTCGCCGGCGCTGCTCGACCGCCTGGCCCGGCTGCCCGGCGAGCAGGTGATCGACCTTGGGGTGCGTGTTCTGGCCGCGGTCCGCCGTCTGGTCGGCGATCACGTCGAACACAACGCCTACTTCGTCGACTTCCCGGACAACGTCCCGGACACCCTGGAGTTCTGGGCGGGGCTGCTGCGCGAGGCCATGCTCGATCCGGTCGCCGCCGCCCGGCTCCAGCCGGGCGTCCTCAACCTGCTGGGCCTGCCGCGATACGGGAGCTACCAGCACACGTACGCCGACCTGCTGGCCGCGCACGCCGAGCTGATCCCCCTGGCCAAGGACCGGGTGACCGTGCTGGAGCTGGGCGGAAGCCTGCGCGACGAAGCGCGGGAGCTCTACCTCTCGCTGGCCGGCTCCGAGGTGCCGCTCGCCGCAGAGGACCTCGCGGCCCTGCGCGCGCTGGCCGCCTTCTGTGCCGACTCCGGCCCCGACTCGGGGGCTGGCTCCTGGGCCGGTCTCGGGGCCGACGACCAGCCTGAGCACATTCCCGTACGCGAGAACCGCGCGGTGATCAACGAGGCACGGCTGGCCGCCGGGCGGCCGCTGCTCGTCGACACCGTGACGGACGTCCTCCGGCTGGCCGCGGCCTGCTCCGGCGGCGACGTCACCCTGTCCACCCCCACACGGCTGCGCTCCTTCCGCCGCCCCGAACGCCGCATCCTGCTGGCCGCCCTGGACACCGTCCCGGCCGCCAAGCACGGGGACGTGCTCCGCCACCGGGAGCAGTGGAAGCGGCTCGGCGAGCGGCTGCACCCCCACGAGTATCCGCAGTTCCCCCGGGCCGCCCAGGTCTTCGACGTGGCCAGGGGGGTGCGCGAGGCGGTGAGCCCCGGCAGCCGGGTCGAGGCCGCGCTGGCCGCGGGCCGTACGGAGGAAGCCGTCTCACTGCTGGAGCACACGCCCGGCGCACTGCTGCGCCGCCTCGACCACCTGCTGCGCACGGGCGGCGGCTCCGCCGTACTCGAGGCGGCGGAGAGGTCGGCCGCCCGCGCCTCCGGCCGCGTGCTGCTCTCCCTCCGGGAACACCTGCAGAACCGGCTCGCCCCCGCGGACCGGGTCTTCACCAACCGGCACGGCAGAGCGTGGACGACGCCCGACACGCGCCCCCCGCTCGACGAGGAGGCACTGCACCGGACGCTCGCCATCCTCGACGAGGAGATCGGCCGCCGCCTGCCCGACCCCGGGGAGCTGATCGTCGACCCCGCCGTACTCGACGTGGCGCTGCCCCTGTCGGGCAAGGCCGTCGCGCCCGGGCTCGGGATGCTGCCCCGCGGTTCGCTGTCGGCCGTGGACGGTGAGCTGCTCCGGTTCTTCGTGCACTGGCGGCAGCGCGAGAGGCGCACCGACTACGACCTGTCCGCGCTCATGCTCGACGCCACGTATGACAACGCGATGCACATCTCGTGGACGTCCTACGCGAACGGCTTCGCGACCTACTCGGGCGACCTCACCGAGGCGCCCGACGGCGCCTCGGAGTTCATCGACGTACGTCTTGCCGGGGCGATCAAGCCGATCATCATCCCGCAGGTCCACATCTACGCGGGGGAGCCGTTCGACGAGGCCGCCGAGGCGTTCTTCGGCTACATGACCAGGGACGCCGGACAGGAGGGCAGGCCGTTCGAGCCGCGTACGGTCCGGATGAAGTCGGACCTGCGCGGGTCCGGCCGCGTCGCGCTCCCGCTCGTGTTCCTGCGAGGGGAGGATGGCACGTGGCGGGTGAAGTGGTTGCACCTCTACCTGTCCGGCAGTCCGGGGTTCAACCAGGTGGAGGGCAACCGGGTGACCACGTCGCTGCTCGTGCGCTCGATAGTGGAGCGGGACTACCTCAGGGTCGGTTACCTGACCGGCCTGCTCCGGGCCAAGTCCTCCGCGCCCTGCGAGGGCGGGCAGGTCACGTACATCGGGCTCGAGGCGCCCGCAGGACTTCCGGAAGGGGCGCGGGTGTACACGCCCGCCACCCTGCACGAGCTGATCCCCGCCTGATATCTTGAAGATCGCAAGGCCATGGAAGGGCTTCCTTCTCACCTTTATTGGATCCGGTCTGCCCGTGAGGGCGCCGGGCTGGTTCTAGCTCTTCCGCTTTCCTTGCGCTCCGGCGGGTGAGGCCATTCGGGAGCTTCCTTCTCACCTGGTTCGATCCCAGGTGGGCCCTTGGGCCTGCTGGCGACATCTAGCTTCCGAGCTCTCCTCACCCGCCCGGTCGCAGCAGTCTTCAACGCGGGTTCCACGGCGAGACGGAGAGTAACGGAATAATCACCGTTCTCGCCGTGATCGTGGAAGTCCAGCGTGGCCCGGACCCCGGCAAGATCTGGTCCTGGCCGATGTACCTCGTCAGCCTGCGTACCCGCCTCGAATGCCCGGTCATTCTGCTGGTTGTGTGCCCCGAAGCGCCGGTCGCCCGCTGGTGCGCCCGTCCGATCGAACTGGGCCACCCCGGGCTGGTGCTGAAACCGCTGGTCGCGGGCCCGAACGAGGTGCCCGTCATCACCGACCCCGGCCAGGCGGCCGAGGACATCGAACTCGCGGTGCTCTCGGCGATTCACCACGCCGCCACGCCGGAGGGGCCCGAGATCCTCAACGCCCTGTTCGCCGCGCTGCACAATCTCGACCGAGACCTGGGGGGTATGTACGCTGACATGGTTCGTGCGGCGCTGCCTCGAGAGGTCTGGGATCACTTGGAGGAGCACTTGAAGACCGAGACCTATGAGTACCTCAGCGACTGGGCCCGCGAGAACATCGCCAAGGGCAAGGCGGAGGGCAAGGCCGAAGGACAGGCCGAGGCGATCCTGACGGTCCTGTCGGCCCGAGGCATCGAGGTGTCCGAGGACGTTTCCGAGAAGATCCGGAAATGTCACGACCTCGATCGGCTGGCCGCATGGCTCCGAGCAGCGGCCACGGTCGGCTCCTCTGACGCGCTGCTCGACGACATCTCCTGACACCGTCCGGCGGTGCCCCCCGCTCTTACGGGCGCCCGGGGACATGGCAGGTTGTGCGGATAGCCGGGTTGGCCAGGTGAATGACGCGAGCCGTGGCGAGCGCAAGGCTCGCCTGCGGCAGGGCGATGAAAGGACTCCGGGAAGGAGTCACGACCGGCGTCAGCGGGGGACGATGGGCAGCGTGATGTAGGAGTCGGGGTACACCTTCTGGTGCTGGACGACCAGGTCGGCCTCGGTCGCGTCGACACGGCCGGTGCCGGGGTTGCGGTCGAAGCGCGGGAAGTTGGAGCTGGAGACCTCCACCCGGATCCGGTGGCCGGCCTTGAAGACCTGGCTGGTGGCGACCAGGTCGATGGCGAAGGTCCCGGACGACTCGGCGACGCGGACGATCCCGTCGATCACGCTCATCGCCCGGCCGTCGGGATACACGTCGACGAGTTTGGCCGTCCAGTCGGTCGAGGCAGCGGACGTCTCCGCGTGCAGGGTCACCGTCACCGGGCCGGTGACCTCGACGTCGGAGGCGAGCACCTCGGTCGAGTAGCAGAGCACGTCGGGGCGCCGCTCCACGTCGCGCTGGTCCTGGGGGCCGACGTTGGTGGGGTCGGGCAGCAGGGTCGGGCCGCCGACCGTGGGCACCGGGTCGCGCGGGTCGAAGGTGAAGGTCGCCGGCTCGTGCGTCGTGGGTGGCTCGGGCGACAGCAGGCCGTCGGCATGGAAGTGGTAGGGCGTCTCGACGGCCCGCGCGAGCGGCCAGGCCTCTTCGTCCCGCCAGACGTCGTCGCCCATCACGAAGATCTTCACGGCGGGGCCGGTGTCCTCGCCCTTCAGGAACGCGAGCTCTCGCTGCTCCAGCTGGATCGCCTGGGCGGAGGCGGCGCCGCCGAAGAACAGCCGCCCGGTGCCCGTGGCGCCGGGTGCGAGGTGGGACCAGGGACCGATCACCAAAGGGCCGCCCAGGCGGCGGTGGTTCTCCAGCGTCCCGCCGAGGAACAGGTCGAACCAGCCCGCCACGTGCATGACGGGCACCTCGACGCGGTCGTGCCGCAGGGTCTCGGCCAGGTCCTCCCAGTAGGCGTCGCGCTCCACGTGCGAGGTCCAGTCACGCCACCAGGGGATGCCCGGGATGTCGCCCACCGGCAGGGTGCGCGCCGCGGTGTCCTGGTCGCCCAGCACGGGTAGAACGGCGGCGAGCCCCGCGCCGGCGTCCTCGCCCGCCTCGGCGGCGTGCAGCAGGCCGAGCATCGTCTGGAAGGCGCCCCAGTTCAGGGCCGAGCCCAGCGCGAAGGCCCCGCCGTGATACTTGAGGCCGTCGTGGAAGTCGTGCGGCGTCATCGAGGCGACCACGGCCTTGAGGCCCGGCGGGCGTGTCGCCGCCGCCTGCAGCGCGCATCCGGCGAGGTAGGACATGCCGCTCATCACGACCTCGCCGTTCGACCAGGGCTGCGCGGTGATCCAGGCGATCGTGTCGTGGCCGTCGGGGCCCTCGTCCACCCACGGACGGAACTCGCCGTCGCTGCTCCCGCGCCCCCGGCAGTGCTGCAGCACGACCGCGAACCCGGCCCGCAGGGCGGGCGTCACCGGCGCCGTCCGCAGCGAGTCCTCGCCGTACGGCGTGCGCACGAGCAGAGTGGGGAACGGACCGCCCTCCGCAGGGCGGTGGACGGTGCCGCGCAGGACGGTGCCGTCCCGCATCGGCATGGGGGTGTCGTGCTCGACGGTGACCGGGAGCGGCGGGCGGTCGAGCTTCGGCATGAGGGCTCCCCGGAATCAGGTCGGGTCAGGTCAGGGCGTAGGCCTCGTAGCGTACGGCGGTGGCCGCCCGGGCCGCCGAGGCCACGGCGAGGGTGCGGTTGAGCCAGACATATCGATCGTCGCCGGTCTCGAAGCGGCAGAACAGCCGGAAGTAGTACTCCGCCGGGTCCACGTCCTCGCCGCGCGCGAGACGGCCGAGCACCTCCGGGGTACCGTGCCGGACTCCGCTGGTGGTGATGTAGACGTACGCGCCGTCGTGGGTGCGCAGCGTGTAGCGGGTGTCGATGCTGATCATGCCGTCGGCGTGCACGACCTGCCAGTCGGCCCCGCCGGGCAGCACCTCGCCCGACAGCCGGGGACCCTCGAAGGTGCCGCCCACGATGTTGATCACACGCCGGTGCCCCCACTGCGAGTCGCCGAGGTCGAGCACGGGGTCGAGCTCCACGTGGAACGTGGCAAGGGGTTCCAGGTTCACGAGATGGCACTCCGATCGACGCTCCACGAGGGGCGTTCGCTGAGCGAGGCGGGGTCGAACCCGGCCGTGCGCTTGTAGGACGCGGCGATCTCCGCCCGTTCGGCGAGGGGCACGACCTGCTCGATGTCGTCGAACCCGCCGGGCGCGCGCTCGTGCGCGAGCTTCATGACGACCTCCGGGCCCATCTCCCGGTTGGACAGCTGCAACGCCGTCGTGGCCGGGCGGCGCGTCTCCTCGTAGGCCGCGAGGTCGCCCCGCGCGAGGGCGTACGCCAGCACCCGGGCGTCGATGATCGCCTGGGAGGCGCCGTTGGAGCCGATCGGATACATCGCGTGCGCCGCGTCGCCGAGCAGCGTGACGCCGTCGAAGTTCCAGCGGGGCAGGGGATCGCGGTCCACCATCGGGTACTCGTACGCGGTCTCGGCCCCGGCGATGATTCCCGGCACGTCGAGCCAGTCGAAGCGCCAGTCGGCGAAGTGCCTGCCGATCTCGGCCAGGTCGGCCGGGCGGTTCCAGTTCCCCCGGTCCGGGGCCTCGCCGTCCAGCGGGCGCTCGGCGATCCAGTTGATCAGCGTGCGCTCGCCGGTCTCGATCGGGTAGGCGACGAACTTCTGCGTGCCGTCCCCGGCCATGATCATGGATCGGCCGGTCAGGAACGGCTCGCCGTAGGTGACGCCCCGCCACAGGACCAGGCCGTTCCATGGCGGCGGGCCCTCGCCGGGGTACAGGTGGGCGCGGACGGCCGAGTGGATCCCGTCCGCGCCGATCAGCAGGTCCTCGTCGCCGGGGGCGGTGATCCGGCTGCCGGTCCGTACGGCGTCCGGGCCCAGCCGCTCGACCACCGCCTCCAGCAGGAGCATCTGCAGGGTCCCCCGGTGAACGGAGTACTGCGGCCAGGCGTAGCCCGCGGCCAGGCCACGAGGCTCGGACCAGATCGGCGTGCCGTACCGGTTGAAGTAGGCCAGTTCGGCCGTGGCCACGCCGATCTCGGCCAGCCGGTCGGCCAGTCCCAGCTCGGTGAGCTCGCGCACGGCGTGGGGGAGGAGGTTGATCCCGACCCCGAGCGGCCGGAGCTCGGGGGCGGCCTCGTGCACGGTCACGTCCTCGAACCCGGCCGCGTGCAGGCTCAGCGCGGCGGTCAGCCCGCCGATGCCCGCTCCGGCGATGACGATGTGCACGGGTGCCTCCGGGAGTGCGACAAGTTGTTACGGCCGTAACAATACTCACGGCCCCGGGTCCGGCTGCGCAAGACTTGGCGGGTGAACAGCGAGCCCGACACCCGGCCCGGCCTCGGCATGGACGTGCCGCCGGACCTGCGGTACGCCGAGTACGCGCGCGAGCGCCTGGCGGCCATGTCGCCTCCGGCCGACGCCGAGGCGTTCGCACTGGCCTACCACCTGCTCCAGCTCGCCTACCTGCTGGTCACCGACCTGGAGACCCGGATCCACCGGCCGCGCGGCCTGACGCTGCCCGGGTTCCGGCTGATGTTCAAGCTCTGGCTGCTCGGCCCGACCCAGCCCGTACGGCTCGCCGAGATCTCGGCCATGTCGCGGTCCGCCGTGACCAACGCCGTCAACACCCTGGAACGCGGCGGGCTGGTCGAACGCCGGCCGGTGCCGGAGGACGGCCGCGCGGTGGTGGTCGCGCTCACCGCGGAGGGCGAGGCCGCCGTGCGTGAGGCCTTCGCCGAGCAGACCCGCAGGGAGCGGGAGTGGTTCGCCTGCCTCGGTCCCGCCGAGCGCGAGCAGATGACGGCCCTGTTGTCGCGCATCCTCCGGGCCCGTCCGGCGGATCTGTGACCGTCAGTCGCCGCGCCGCCGGCTCGCGGCGTCGGTGAGCAGCCCGAGCCCGACGCCCAGCATCCACACGTCCTTGCTGACGCCGATGCCGGCCTGGCTCGGCCAGATGCTGTTGGGCTTGCGCAGGGCGGGCGTGCGCAGGTAGAGCGCGAGCAGCCCGCCGGAGAACCCGGTGAGCGCGGCCCCGGCGACCGCGGCCGGCACGACCGGCGTGAGGAGCGCCACGCCCGTCGCGATCTCGGCCGCGGACAGCAGCTTGAGGAACCGGCGGGGCGGAACGGACTTCAGGAACGGGAAGGCCGCGGCGGCCATGCCGTGGAGTCCGGCGGCCTGCTCCTCGTCGCCGTTCCACTTCTCCACGCCGGAGTGCAGGATGTACGCGCCCGTGGCGACCCGGCCCGGCACCTCGCGTGCCCTCATGAGCTTCATCGGCGACTCCCGTCCGTTTCGGTCCATACCGTCCGGCCTGCGACGATACCCGCCTGCCTGACGGCGGCCGGGCGGGGGCCGTCAGAAAGGGCGCCGTCACAGGTCGGCCGCCGTACCGCCGTGCGCTCCGAACTGCGGCCGAGGACCAGCGGCTCGCTGGAGCCGGTGGCGACGTTCGGGTCCCCCATCACCCCGTGCGCCGGGAACCCGGCCGTGAGCACGAACTGCGGCTTGGCGCCGAAGAACTCCGAGCCCACTCGTCGATCGGGGCCCCTCTGCGGAGGTGGCTAGGGGTGATTTATCCCCGCATGGAGGGTCAAGTTACCGCAGAGCGGGCGTCCCCACCGGTGACCTGGTCGAGCAGCTCCAGCAGGTGGTGGTAGGTCTCGCCGGTGGCGCGGCTCATGCCGATCTCGCACGTGCGGTTGACGGACGCGTGCGCGGCGAAGCCGCCCTCGGCCACGGAGGCGGCCTCGGCCCGGGTGGCGGAGGCGGTCAGCTCCGGGTGCAGCATGCCCCGGTCGCCGGCGAAGGCGCAGCACTGCCAGCCCTCGGGGACGACGACCTCCTTCGCCACCGCACCGGCGACCTCGGCGATGGCGGCGTCGAGGCCGAGCCGGGTGGACGAGCAGGTCGGATGCAGGGCCAGCGAGGCCACCCTGCGGCCCTCCGCCGCCTGTGGCAGCCGCGGCAGGACGTGCTGGGCCACGAAGGTCACCGCGTCGAGCACCCGTACGGCGGGGGAGGCGGCGGCCACGAGCCGTTCGAACCCCTCCGTGCAGGAGGCGGCGTCGCTCACCACCGCAAGCCGGCCGCCGCCGGTCGCGCTCAGCAGCGTCTCCCGCACCCGGCGGCCCATCACCTCGTAACCCTCGCCGAAGCCCTTGGACGACCACGGCGTGCCGCAGCACAGGCTCTCGACGCCCTCCGGCACGTGCAGCCGCAGGCCGGCCCGCTCCGCGAGCCGCCGCACGGCGGCCATGACGCCGGGACCGCCGTCGGCGGGGGCGAACAGGGTGTTCAGGCAGGAAGGCACATACACCGCGTCGGCGTCCCGGATCGGCGCGGCGCGGCGGGGCGTGCCGCCGCGCGGCAGGTCGCGGCTCCACTGCGGGACGGTGTCGGGGTCGGCCACCGCGCGGGCCGCCCGGCTCGCCCCCTCCACGAGCCCGGCCGGGGCCGCGGCGGCCGCGTCCATGGCGAGGTCCATGGCGCGGGTCACCGCGCCCCAGTGCCTGGCGGCGGTCTTCCAGCCCGCCCGCGCCGCACGCCCGTGACGTTCGCCGCGCAGGCGTTTGGTGAGGTCGCCGGTGTTGATCAGCACGGGACAGGCCGTGGCGCACATGCCGTCCACCGCGCAGGTGTCGACGGCGTCGTAGTCGTACTCCTCCTCCAGCCGATGCGCGAGCGCGTCGTCCCCCGCCGCCCGGGCCGCGGCGATCTCGCGGCGCAGCACGATGCGCTGGCGCGGGGTCGTGGTGAGGTCCCGGCTCGGGCACACCGGCTCGCAGTAGCCGCACTCCACGCACCGGTCGACCTCGGGCTCGACGCTGACGACCGTCTTGAGGTCGCGCAGGTGCGCCCGCGGGTCGTCGGTCAGCACGACGCCGGGGTTGAGGGTGCCCGCGGGGTCGCACAACCGCTTGACCTCGCGCATGATCTCGTACAGCTCGTCGCCGTACTGGCGGCGTACGAAGGGCGCCATGACCCGTCCGGTGCCGTGCTCGGCCTTGAGGGTGCCGCCGCGGCCGAGCACGGCGGCGACCATCTCCTCGGTGAACTCCTCGTAGCGGTCGAGGTCCGTGTCGAACCGCTCGTTGAGCATGAAGTGCAGGTTGCCGTCCTTGGCGTGCCCGAAGATCACACTGCGCTCGTAGCCGTGCCCGGCGAACAGCTCCGCGAGGTCGTCGCAGAGATCGGCCAGGGCGGGCACCGGGACCGCCACGTCCTCCAGCAGCGCCGTCGTGCCGCTGGGCCGGGCGCCGGCGACCGCGGCGTACAGGTTCTTGCGGATGCGCCACAGGGCCGCCCGTCCGGCGGTGTCTCCACTGAGGCGGGCGGGCGCGGCGAGGTCCAGCCGGGCGAAGACCCGCGCGGCCTCCCGCTCGCGCACGGCGAGCGGCTCGGGATCGGACTCCTGCCACTCCACCAGCAGCGCCGCGTGATCGCGCACCTCCATGGTGCGCAGGACGTCGTCGGCGTAAGGGTCGGTCGCGGCCACCCGCAGCGACTCCGCGTCGAGCAGTTCGACGGCGGCCGGTCCCGCGGCGACGATCTCCGGCACCGCCGCCATCGCCTCCCGCAGGGTCGGGAAGACGACCAGGCCGGTCGCGGCGAGGCGGTGCGCCGGCACGGTCCGCAGGACGGCCTCCGCGACGAACGCGAGCGTGCCCTCGCTGCCCACCACGAGATGGGCGAGGATCTGGGCCGGCGAGTCGTGGTCGAGGAAGCTGTTGAGGCCGTAGCCCATCGTGTTCTTGAGGGAGAACTGCGCCTCGATCCGGCGTACCGAGTCCGGGTTGCCGCGGACCCGGTCGCGCAGCCGCGCCAGGCCCTCGGCCAGGGCGGGTTCGAGGGCGCGCAGGCGCGCGTCGGCGTCGGGCGCGCCGGTGTCGACGACGGTCCCGCTGGGCAGCACGAGGACCAGCGACTCCAGCGTCCGGTAGGTGTTGGCGTGGGTGCCGCAGGTCATCCCGCTGGAGTTGTTGGCGACGACCCCGCCGATCGTGCACGCCGACTCGCTGGCCGGGTCGGGGCCCAGCTTGCGGCCGTACGCGGCGAGCCGGGCGTTGACCTGACGCAGCACGGCGCCGGGCTGCACCCGGACGCGGGCGCCGCCGTCGAGCACCTCGACGGCCTTGAAGTGCCTGCGGGTGTCGACGAGCAGGTGCTCGCTCACGCCCTGCCCGCTCAGGCTGGTGCCGCCGGACCGGAAGGTCAGCGGCAGGCCGGTCCGCATGAGCGCCGCCACCTGCGCGGCGGTCTCCGGCACGAGAACGGCCTGCGGGGTCAGCAGGTAGTGCGAGGCGTCGTGCGCCATGCCGAGCCGGTCGCTGGCCCGGGCCCGGACGATCCCCGGGACGGCGGTCTCCACCGCAGCCAGAAGGGCGGGGTCGGACGGTCTCGGCCGTCGCGGCCGGGACTGGGCCTCGGCATCGGTAAGGCTCATGATCTCAACGCTTCCGTCCAGGAGGCGCCGGTGCGCCTCTATCGCCGGGGATCGATGTGGATCTTCGGGCCGGGGCCCGCGCCGACCGGGCGGCGCCCCGCCAGCACGCCGGCGACGTCGTCCAGGCCCACGGTGGCGGCCACGAGCGGGCGGGCGTCGACCGATCCGTCCGCGTACGCCTCGATCGTCCCGGCCAGACCGGCCGAGCCGCTGAGCACGCCCACGGCGGTGACGTCCTTGAACGCGAGGTCGCGGGTGTCGATGCGGCTGGGGGACCCCGCGAGACCGATACAGACTACCCGGCCACCCGGCCTGACCAGGTCGAGCGCGAGCGCCGGGAGGTCCGCCGCGTTGGACGCGTCGACCACGGCGTGCCACGGCAGGGACGGCAGTGACGCGCGGGTCCAGACGCCCGCGAAGCCGAGATCGCGGGCCAGCCGCAGCGTGGGCTCGTCGCGGCCCAGCAGGTGCACCTCCGTGCCCCGCGCCCGCGCGAGCAGCGCGACGAGCAGGCCGATCGTGCCCGTGCCCAGCACCAGCAGCCGGTCGCCGGGTCCGGCCGCCGCGCCGCGCACCGCGCGCAGGGCGTTGCCCCCGGGTTCGACCAGCGCGCCCGTCGTCGCGTCGATCGTCTCCGGCAGCGCGTGCAGGGCCCACGCCGGTACGGCCAGCCGCTCGGCCAGCGCCCCGGGGAAGCCCTTGCGGATGCCGATCTCGGCCCGGTCGGGGCAGACGTGGTGGAGGCCGTCGCGGCAGAGGCCGCAGCGACGGCAGCCGAGCTGGGTGTCGCCGGTGACGCGGCGGCCCAGCCAGCCGGGGTCGACGCCCTCGCCGAGCGCCGTGACGACGCCGCACCACTCGTGGCCGGGACGCAGCGGATACCGGGCGTGGCCGGAGTGCAGGTAGCTCATCTCGCCGGTGAACAGCTCCACGTCGGTGCCGCAGACGCCGACCCGCTCGACGTCCACGACCACCTGTCCCGGCGCGGCGACCGGCGGTTCGACGTCCCTCACCTCGGCCCTGCCGGGGCCGGTGATGACCAGTGCGCGCACGTGCCGCCCCTACCGCGAGCCCGGGACGACGGAAGCGGCGGGCAGGGGGGCGGCGAACAGGGAGCAGTCTCCTCGGCGGGGATCGAGGCTCATGATCGGGGCGGCACCCAGTAGGGCGTCGCCAGGCCGCGCACCCCGACCCTGGCGGTGAACAGGTGCCCGGACCCCGGGTGCTCAGCCGGATCGACGCCGCTGCGGGCCGTGGTGATGACGAGGACGTCGAGATCCGGCCCCGCGAAGGCTGGGCAGGTGACGTTGGGCGCGCCGACCTCGACGACGGCGAGCACGCGCCCGCCGGGATCGCGGCACTCGACCCGGCCCCCGCCGAAGACGGCGATCCACAGGTTGCCCTCGCCGTCCGCGCACATCCCGTCGGGCATGCCGTCGGCGAGCCTGAACAGCTCCCGCCGCGGCCCGGTCCGGCCGGTGACCGGGTCGTAGTCGCGCTCCCACACCACGTGCGGGACGCTGTCGATGCTGTACAGGCGGTCGCCCGAGGGGCTCCAGGCCAGGCCGTTCGACAGGGTCAGGTCCTCGTCGAGGCGGACGCAGGTCGTGCCGTCGAGGCGGACCAGCACGTCCTGGCCCTCCCGGTCGTCCAGCGCCATGCTGCCGATCAGGAAGCGCCCGGCCGGGTCCACGGCTCCGTCGTTGAGCCTGCTCCGCACGCCGGGAGGCAGAACGCGGGCGAGTTCGGTGCGGCGGCCGGCGGTGTCGACCCGGGTGAGGACCTCGCGCTCGGCGACGACGAACTCGCCGTCGGCCGAGACCGCGACCGCGCCCACGGTGCCGCCGAAGGTGCCGCCGAATGTGTGCGCGGTGGTGGCGGTGACGGCGCCGGTCACGGGGTCGAGCCGTCCCTCGTGCACCGCGCCCGCGTCGATGTCCACCCACAGCAGGCGTTCCCTGGCGGCGTCCCACACGGGTCCCTCGGCGAGGGCGTACACCTCGCCGGAGGCCCGGGCGGCGGTGAACTGCCCGGTCATGCGACCTCCCGTCCGGCGGCGATCGCGCGGATGGACGGCGGGCCGCCGGGAACCGCCCGCGGCGGAGCGAGCGGAAGCGCGGTCATAGCCGGATACTAGAGCGGATATCGGGCGGGGGAAAAGGTCCTCACCGGGATCTCCCGTGCACAGTGCGGGGTGGCTGGGCCTCACACGGTGTCCGCCTCCCCGCGGACTGGCGCCGGCGGCGCGCCGGCGCATCGGCTTCAGGGGTCGCGGGCGCGGAGGTACGCGTCCAGGTCGGCGGCGCCCTTGAGCATGGCGCGGCCCCGGGCGGACAGGCGGGCCCGCCAGTCGCACAGGGCCGACTCCAGCGGGGCGACGCCTCCGGCGGAGCGGACCTGGGCGATCAGCGGGGCGATCTGCTCCAGCAGGTAGCCGCCCCTTCTGAGCTGGTGGGCCAGCCGGACGTCGCGCACGTCGGCCGCGCTGTAGACGCGATAGCCCGTCCGCGGATCGCGGCGCGGCCGGACCAGCCCGGCGTGCTCCCATTTGCGCAGAGTGGCGGGGCGCAGGCCGAGCCGTCTGGCCAGGGGGCCGATGAACGTGTCGCCGCGTTCCTGCGGCACGTGGTCGTCGGTCTTAGGCGCCAGATCGCGGAGCGCGGCCTCGACGGCCTGGAGGGTGCGGCGGTCGTCGAGGAGCCGGCCGTGGCTCTCGTCGATGAGCCGGAGCGCGTCCTCGGCGGCGCCCCGGTTGACCGCCTGCATGATCGCCGTGGCCGTCTGGTGACCGTGCCCGGGCACGAGGGCGATGAACGCGCGCAGGGCTCGCGCGTGCAGCGGCGTGTAGGTGCGGTAGCCGTGGACGGTGCGTTCTGCGGCGGGCAGGATGCCGGCGTCCTCGTAGTTCCTGACCGCCTGGGTGGACAGGCCGTGCTCGCGCGCCAGGTCCACCGGCCTCATGGCTGCATCACCGATTGAAGGTCCATCGCGATCAGACAGGGGATTTCCGGCCGAAAGTTTACACCGAATGTTCAACGATACCGTCAAAGGAATGGATATCAAGGACACGGCCCGGCCGCTCGACGGCGCGGGAGTCTCGGCGTTCCTGCGGTCGCTTCCCGCCCGGCCCCTGCTGCTCGGCATGGGCGAGGCCAGGCACTTCGTGGGGGAGCTGGGCGAGGTGCGCAACGAGATCTTCCGGCATCTGGTCGAGCACGAGGGCTACCGGTCGTTCGCCATCGAAAGCGACTGCCTCATGGGCCTCGTGGTGGACGACTACATCACGACGGGCGTGGGCACTCTCGACCACGTCATGGAACAGGGCTTCAGCCACGGCTTCGGCGCGTCGCCGGCCAACCGCGAGCTGGTGCGCTGGATGCGGGCCTACAACGAGGAGCATGACGAGAAGCTCCGGTTCTTCGGGTTCGACGGCCCTCTTGAGTACTGGGCGGCGAGCCCGCGCCAGGCGCTCACCGCCCTCCACGCCCTCCTCGACGGCCCGCTTCCCGGCACCGTGGTGACCGGGGAGGCTCTCGACACCCTGCTGGGCCCGGACGACCGGTGGTCGAACGAGGCCACGGCCATGGATCCGTCCCAGTCGATCGGCCGGTCCGCCGACGCGCGGCGGCTGCGGCTGATCGCCGACGACCTGGCGGCCCTGCTCGAGACGCAGGCGCCGCAGCTGGCCGCGGAGGACAGGCGGCGGGCGGAACTGTACGCGCGCACCGCCACCGGTCTGCTCCGCTACCACTACTGGATGGCCGACGCGTCCCCGGCCCGGTGGACCCGGCTGTCGGCCCTGCGGGACGCGATGATGGCCGCCAATCTGCGCGCCGTCGCGGAGCACGGCCCGGCCCTGGTCTTCGCCAGCAATCTCCACCTGCAGCGGAACAAGAGCGTGATGCCGTTCGGCGACGGGCGACTGGAGTGGTGGAGCGCGGGGGCGATCATCGCGACGCACCTGGGCGACCGGTACGCCTTCCTGGCCTCGGCCTTCGGCACGACCGGCGACGACACCCCGCCCCCGGACACCGTCGAGGGCATCTTGTCCACGCTTGCGTGGGACCGCTCTCTCGTCGACGCTCGCGGGCTGGCCCGGGCCGTCACGAAGCCCGCCCCGCGCGTCTCCCGCGACTTCGCCTATTTCCCGCTGGACCCGGCCCAGCTCGACATGATCGACGGCGTCGTCTTCCTCAAGCGGGTGGTCACGTCGGCGTGACAGGGCCGCGCGCGTGTCAGGGGTGCCCGGCACGCGCGCGTCAATCCACGGCCCCCCGCCGGCGGAGACAGACGGTCATCCGCCCGCGACCACGGTCTTCAGCTCGTCGAACGACTCCCGGATGAGCTCCGACAGGTCCGGCTCGCCGGGGCCGCCGATCCAGCGTTCGAACGCGATCTTGAAGGCGGCGACGCCCGCCTCGGCGGCCAGGCTCGCGGCCGGATCCGCGACGCCGCGCCGCCGGAGCGTGCCGGCGAGGGCCGCGGACCACCATGCGAGCTTGATCAGCTCGCGCTCCCGTAGTTCGGCGTTGGCGGCGATGACGGATTGCCGCCGCAGAACGCGTTCGCGGTCCTCCTGGAACAGGACGCCGACCTCCTCGAAAGCGGCGGTCACCGCCTCGATCGGCGCCGCGGAGTCCGGGGCGCCGGCGACCGCGTTCACGAGGTGCTCCCGGAGCGCCTCCGAGCCGGAGAACAGCACCTCCCGCTTGTCCGCGAAGTGCCGGAAGAACGTGCGCTCGGTCAGTCCCGCCCGCTTGGCGATCTCCGCCACCGTGGTCTGCTCGTAACCGCGCTCGACGTAGAGCTCCAGCGCCGCCTCCGCGAGACGGCCGCGCGCGTTCGGCTCCCATCGACCCATGCCCGGGATCCTACCCGGATGACAGTCACTGACATCGATGCTAGCTTGATGGCAGTCACTGACATAGCCCTCGCCGGGGAGTCTTCCGGGGTCGAGGGCGACCAACCGTTGGGAGTCCGTCATGCGCGTATTCGTCACCGGCGCGTCCGGCTGGATCGGTTCCGCCGTCGTGCCCGAACTGATCGGTGCGGGCCACGAGGTCGTCGGGCTGGCGCGGTCCGACGCCTCGGCCGCCGCCCTCACCGAGGCCGGGGCGCAGGTGTGCCGCGGCACCATCGACGACCTCGACACCCTGAGGAGCGCGGCCGCAGCGTCGGATGGTGTGATCCACCTCGCGTTCAAGCACGACATCGCCTTCAGCGGTGACTTCCGGGGCGCCGCCGAGGCGGATCGCCGCGCCGTCGAGACGCTCGGCGAGGCGCTCGCGGGCTCCGATCGCCCGTTCGTGATCGCCTCCGGGCTCCTCGGGCTCACGCCGGGCCGGGTGGCGACCGAACGGGACGGGCGTGATCCCGGCTCCGGCGCGGGGCACGGCGACGGCCCGGGAGCCCGGCAGGCCACCGCGCTGCGGACGCTCGACCTCGCGGGTCACGGTGTCCGCTCGTCGGTGCTGCGCCTGCCCCCGACGGTGCATGGCGAGGGCGACTACGGCTTCATGGCCGTGCTGGCCGGCATCGCCCGCGACCGGGGCGTCTCCGGTTACGTCGGCGACGGGTCCAACCGCTGGCCCGCGGTGCACCGCCTCGACGCCGCGCACCTGTTCCGCCTCGCGCTGGAGAAGGCCCCGGCGGGATCGGTGCTGCACGCGGTCGCCGACGAGGGCGTGCCGATCCGTGCCGTCGCCGGGGTGATCGGCCGCCACCTCGGCCTGCCGGTGGTCTCGATCGCCCGCGAGGAGGCAGGCGAGCACTTCTCCTGGCTGGGCGGGATGATCGGGACCGATGCCCCGGCGTCGAGCGCGCTGACCCGCGAACTGCTGGGGTGGCGGCCGGTTCAGCCGGGGCTGCTCGACGATCTCGGCAAGGGCCACTACTTCCGCGCCCGGTGATCGGTGACCGGCCGGCGCGCGGGTGCGGGATCGTCAGGGCCGGGGGAGGACGATCGAGGTCGCGAGGCGCCCGTCGCTCACCACCCACCGGCCCGACAGGGCGCGGGTTCCCATGGCCGGGTCGTCGACCAGGAGTCGCGCGCTGAACGAGCCGGAGGCGTCGATGTCCACGACCGCCTCGGAGAAGTCGAGCCACCTGCCGGTGAGCGGGAACCAGACCTTGTAGACCGACTCCTTGGCGCTGAACAGGATCCTGTCCCAGCAGATCTTGCCGTCCGCGCCGTCCAGTGCCCGGAGGGCGTCGATCTCGCCGGGAGAGGCGATCGTGGGAAGGACGTCCGCGGGCAGGGGCGCGTGCGTCTCCGCGTCGATGCCGACGGCGCGCGCCACGCCGGTGGAGGCGACGGCCGCCGCGCGATACCCCGAGCAGTGGGTGATGCTGCCGACCGTCCCGGCCGGCCAGACCGGGGCGCCCCGCTCGCCGCGCGGGATCGGCCCCGGCGTCACGCCGATCCGGGCCAGCGCGAGCCGGGCGCAGTGGCGTCCGGTGACGAACTCACGGCGGCGCCGGTCGACGGCCCGCGCGATGACAGGTCGTTCCTCCGGGAACAGCGTCTCCTCCGGCGCGTCGCCGAATCTCTCGGCCGACGCCACCCACGAGGGCAGGATCTCGCCGATCATGCGGCCGTGCCGGGCATCGCGGACATCCCCTCCACTGTGTGGAGGGTACAGATCCACACGCCGCGGCGGAAGATCGATTGGCAGGCGGAGCTACCGCTGCTGCTCTCCGGCGGTCAGCCGGGTCCCGTCGCGCGCCTCGCGGCGGTTCCTGTACTGGCTCGCGCCCACGGCGATCGCGAGGCAGGCGCAGATGACCACGAGCGACAGCCAGACGGGGATCTTGTACACGTCGGCGAGGAGCATCTTCGCGCCGACGAACACGAGGATGGCCGCCAGGCCGTACCGCAGATACCCGAACCGGTGCATGGCCCCGGCCAGCAGGAAGTACATCGCCCGCAGCCCCAGGATCGCGAACGCGTTGGAGGTGAAGACGAGGAACGGCTCGGAGGTGACGGCGAAGATCGCCGGGATCGAGTCGACGGCGAAGACGATGTCGCTGGTCTCCACCGCGACCAGGACGGCCAGCAGCGGTGTCGCGGCCCACCGTCCACGCCCGTCCTGCAAGTCGCCGTCCCGCCGTACGAGGAACCGCTGGCCCTGGTAGGTGTCGGTGACGGGGATGAACCGGCGCATCAGGCGCAGCATCGGGTTGCGGTCGGGGTGCACCTCGATCGCCGAATGCCTGGCCATCTTCACGCCGGTGTAGAGCAGGAACGCGCCGAAGACGTACAGGATCCAGTGGAAGTGTTCGAGTAGCACGGCGCCCGCGCCGATGAACATCGCGCGGAAGACCAGCGCGCCGAGCACGCCGAGGAACAGCACGCGATGCTGCAGTTCGCGGGGGACCGCGAAGAACGAGAACAGCAGCGCGATCACGAAGACGTTGTCGACGGCCAGGGACTTCTCGATGAGATAGCCGGCCAGATACTCCCCGCCCGCCTCGGGCCCCCACACGAGCCAGACCACGGCCCCGAAGCCGAGCCCGAGCGCGATCCACAGCCCCGACCAGGTCAGCGCCTCACGGGTGCCCACCACGTGGGCCCGGCGATGGGCGAACAGGTCCACGGCGAGCATGGCGAGGATGACCGCCAGAACCGCGGCCCAGATCCACAGGGGCACCGACATCGTCAACCTCCATCACCGCCGCACACGCGGCGGGCTCGGCAGGCCGACGGTCTCCCCGTGCCACCAGCTGCGGTGACCCTCGCGCCGGGACGCCCTAGGACGGCGGCCGTGATGACGACGCTGAGGAAGCCGGGTACTCCCCCTCGAACTATGCTCAAGTATTCACGAAATCAGTTTCGTGCGTCAACCGGCGCCCCGAACAGCTCGAGAAACTCGCCGATGTGCCGGTGCCGCTCGATCGGGTGCCGGAACGGGGCGAGCGGGTTGATCGTGTAGTGGTTGCGGCGCCCCACGCGCTCGCGACGCAGGTAACCGGCCGCCTCCAGGTCGGAGACGATCGTCTGGGCCGCCCGTTCGGTGATGCCGACCGACTCGGCGACGTCCCGCAGCCGCGCGTCGGGATCGCGGGAGAGCGCCAGCAGGACGTGCGCGTGGTTGGTGAGGAACGTCCAGCCGCCCGCGGGGGAGGAGGTGCTCATACCTCATTATGCGATGAGCGATTCACGAAACGAAGGTCGGGACACCCTGCCGAACGCGGCGGACACCACGATCGTGAACGCCGGGCAGAATGAGGGCTTCCGCGGAACTTCAGGGAGGCTCACGTGACCATCGACGTCGGACGGGTGCGGGCGGACACGCCGGGGTGTGAGCACGTCGTCCACTTGAACAACGCCGGCTCGTCGCTGCCGCCGCGCCAGGTCACCGACGCCGTGGTGGACCACCTGCGCCTGGAGGAGCGTATCGGCGGCTACGAGGCGGCCGCCGCCGCCCTCGACCGCTCCGAGCGGGTCTATGACGCGCTGGCCCGGCTCGTCGGCGCGGACCGTGACGAGATCGCCCTCGTCGAGAACGCCACCCGCGCCTGGGACATGGCCTTCTACTCCCTGTCCTGGAAGCCGGGCGACCGCATCCTCACCTCGCGCGCCGAGTACGCCAGCAACGCGATCGCCTTCCTGCAGACCGCCCGCCGGCACGGCGTCCAGGTGGACGTGGTGCCCGACGACGAGACCGGCGCCCTGTCCGTCGGCGCGCTGCGGGACATGCTCGACGAGCGGGTCAAGCTGATCGCGGTCACCCATGTGCCGACCCAGGGCGGTCTGGTCAACCCGGCGGCCGAGATCGGCGCCGTGGCCCGGGAGGCCGGCGTGACGTACCTGCTCGACGCCTGCCAGTCGATCGGGCAGATGCGGGTCGACGTCCGCGAGATCGGCTGCGACCTGTTGTCGGCGACCGGGCGCAAGTTCCTGCGCGGGCCGCGCGGCACCGGCTTCCTGTACTGCTCGCGGCGTGTGCTCGACCGCCTGGAGCCGCCGTTCCTCGACCTGCACGCCGCCACCTGGACCTCCGCGGACTCCTACGAGGTGCGCGGCGACGCCCGGCGGTTCGAGAACTGGGAGGGCTACGTGGCCGGAAAGATCGGCCTCGGCGTGGCGGCCGACTACGCGCTGGGCCTCGGGCTCGACGCCGTCGAGGACCGGGTGACGGGCCTCGCCGAGGCGCTGCGCGGACGGCTGGCCGCCCTCCCCGGAGTGACCGTGCACGACCGCGGCGCACGGCGATGCGGCATCGTCACGTTCACCGTGGACGGGCACGACAGCCGGGACGTGGCCGCCCGGCTGTCGGCCGCGAAGATCAACGTCTCGGTGTCGGCGGCGACCTCCGCCCGATGGGACTTCGAGGCCCGCGGGCTGCCCTCACTGGTGCGGTCCTCGGTGCACTACTACAACACGGAGGACGAGCTGGACCGGCTCTGCTCGGCGCTGCCGTCCGCGTGACGGGGAGTCGCGCCTACAGGCTCCAGTCGATGACCGGTCCCGCGGGCACGATGCGCAGCGGGTTGATCTTCGGGTGGGTGCCGTAGTAGTGCCGCTTGATGTGGTCGAAGTCCGTCGTGCCGCCGAAGGCCGGGTTCGCGTACAGGTCGCGCGCGTAACGCCAGAGGTTGGGGTAGTCGGCGAGGCGGCGCAGGTTCGCCTTGAAGTGGGTCACGTACACCGTGTCGAAGCGGGCCAGCGTGACCCACAGGCGGACGTCCGCCTCGGTGAGCCGGTCGCCGAACAGGTAGCGGTTGCCGCCGAGGCGCTCCTCCAGTTCGTCGAGGGCCGTGAACAGCGTCGTCACCGCCGTCTCGTACGCCCCCTGGCTCTCGGCGAAGCCGCACTTGTACACGCCGTTGTTGACGTCGGCGTACACGCGCTCGTTGAGCGCGTCGATGTCGTCCCGCAGGTCCTCCGGGTAGAGGTCGATCCCCGGCCCGGCCCACCGCGCGAACGCCCGGCCGAGGTCGAGGCTGATGTCGGGGAAGTTGTTGCTGACGATCCGGCGGGTGCGGCGGTCCCACAGCACGGGCACCGACACGTGCCCGTCGTAGCCGGGCTCGGTCGCCTCGTACGCCTCGCGCAGCAGGGTGAAGCCGTTGAGCTCGTCGGGGCCGTGGCCGGGGCCCTCGCGGAACGCCCACCCGCGGCCGTCGCGTACGGGGTCGACGACGGACATCGACACGACGTCCTCGAGGCCGAGCAGCGCCCGCACGATGACCGAGCGGTGGGCCCACGGGCAGGCCAGCGACACGTACAGGTGGTAACGCCCGGGCTCGGCGGCGTATCCGCTGCTCCCGTCGGCCGTCACGCGGTCGCGGAAGCGGTACAGGGGCCGCTCGAAGGACCCGTCCGGCCGGGTGGCCGCCTTCACCGTGTAGTCGCCGTAGGCCGCGAAGTCCACCGGACTCGCGACGGGGGCCGTTGTCGTCACGCCGCCACCGTCCTCTCGTCTTCCTGCACGACGAGACTAACGGGAGCCGGTGACAGTCACATGACGACGGCTACGGCATCCCGGGGGCGGCGGTGCCGCGCCCGCGTGGTGTGCCGGCGCGGGGCGAGGCGGTGCGCCGCCCGCCGTTCGGCCGGGGATCGGTCAGTGGGCCGGTCCCATGTGCGGCGTCCCGGTGCGGAAGCCGCCGGGCTGCCCGCCGCGCTGCATCATGGCGAACCGCATCGTCGCCAGGCCGAGAAGCAGGATGAGCGCGCCGACGACCACGTTGCTGATGATCGTCGCAGTGGTCGCCATGCCTCCCCGGATCACCCAGGGGGCGATGATGGTCCAGATACCGAGCAGCGGGGCGACCCAGGAGAGTCCGTAGGTGCGCCCGAACGCCGAGCTGTACGCCATCGCCAGGAGCGCCACGGCGAGACCCGTGACCAGGTTGTTCACCGCGAGCGGAGTCCGCGTGCCGCTGAATCCGAGGATCCACGGCGAGAGCGCTAGATACAGGCCGCTCAGGAGCGTGAGACCGTCGGCGAGCTGCGCCGCGGGATTCGCCGCGGCGGCCTCGTAGCGGGCGCGCATCTGCATGATGTCGGGATGCGTCCCGATGTCGGCACCGTGTGTCATACGTCACACCACCCTTCAGAGGTGTGTGCTTTAGTCCTTATTCCTAGCGTACGCCCGATTCGTCACTTCTTCCCGTTTCGGAGGGATTGTGTTTGCGGAAGCGGGTGCGACGTGCCAGGTCGCGTTTAGCCACTTCACCAGGGGAAAGAGGGAGTTCGTCAGCTTCTGGAACCGAGAGGAGCGTCCGGATGAGCACCGAGGACAAGTTCCGCAACAAGTCGGAAGAGGTCGCCGGCAAGGCCAAGGAGGGGCTCGGCAGGGTCACCGACGACGAGAGCCTGGAGGCCGAGGGTCGCGCCGATCAGTCCAAGAGCCACATGAAGCAGGCCGGCGAGAAGGTGAAGGACGCCGCCGGCAAGGTGAAGGACGCCTTCAAGGACTGACCCCGGGGAGACGATCCCGCGGAAGGTGACAGGCCACGCCGCCCGGGTGAACGGGCGGTGGCCGTCGCCGGGGGACGAGGGAGCCGCCGAGCCGGGCGTGATCGCCCGGCGCTCCCGTCCCCGTCAGGGTGGGGGAGCGGCCGGTCCCGAGCGGGGCCGGCTTTCGCGTTCACCGGCCCGGACCGGGCGCTTCCTGCGGCCCGGAGCGGTGCGGGGACCGCTCCCGATCGCAGGGCCGGGCAGAACCGCCGATCCGGAGGATCGGCGCCGGCGCGAGCCCTGCGGTGCCGGGCCGGCGGCGCCGGCCCGCGATGAGCGACGTCCCGCCGGTCAGGCCGCGTGCGGCAGCGTGACGCGGAAGGTCGACGTCACAAGAGCCTGGAAGAGACGCACGAGCAGCGCTTCCAGGACCATGATGGCCGCCCGGGAGAGTACGGCGGCGAGGAACTCAGTCACTTGACACCTCAGTAGGACAAATCGGCTTCTAGGGAAGAATGACGCATAAACCTCCCAGAACGGCGTAGTTAAGGTTACCGTTCGGTGAACGATCGGTGACCGTTGCGGGTACATGCCCTGATCATGCGTCCCTGCCGTGTCCTCTGCCGGTGTCCCCGGGCGGCGGCCCGGCCGCTGCCCGGTACGGCCGGGCAGCGGCTCGTGCGGCTCAGCCGGGATAGGGACGGTTGAACCGGGGCGGGGTGAACGGGACGTACCGAGGAGCGGGGTCGGCCGCGAGCGCCGCCGCGCGGGCGTTCATCGCCGGGGCGGACGTCGCGGGCCAGTGACCGCTCCGCAGTCGGTCGAACATCGTGTCGAGCGCCGCTTCCTGCTCCGCCGGGGAGAAGTCGCAGTGGCCGACGGTCTCCGTGTAGGTCTGGCGCAGCAGGGAGTTCGCTCCCGCCCGGCGCACATTCTCCTCGTACGACTGCTGCTGGGCGACGGTGGAGATCTGGTCACCGGTGCCGGACAGGGTCAGCACGGGGATCCGCAGGTCACCCTTGAGGACGATCCCGCGCGAGAAGCGCTTGACGGCGTCCGGGTCCGCCGCGATGCGGGGCGCGGCGGCCAGCGTCTTCAGATCGGCCGCGAGGTCCAGACCCGCCGCCCTGTAGAGGTCGCGGACGGCGCGCCGGAGGGCGGGCTCGGCCAGGCTCAACTGCTTCTCGTAGTCGACGCCGGTGTTCCAGGACGGGTTGCCGCCGACCACGTCCATGATCTGGCGCCGGCTGCTCATGGCCTGCCCGATGTAGGGCAGGGGCCCACCGGCGAGCGCGAGGTAGGCGCCCTGCTGCAGCGCGGCGGCGTCCCCGCTGTCCGGAGGCGGCGGCACGGACCCGTCCGGGTTGCGGCCCCAGGCCGGCAACTGGCCGATCGCGGCGGCCAGTGCGATCCGGGCCCGTCCCTCCGGGGTCCGCTGCGCCGCGGCCAGGGCGTCGATCCACGCCTTCCGGGCCGATTCGATGTCGGCGGGGATGTCGACGACCGGCAGTCCCGGTGCGACCAGGCGCTCGAGCACGAAGACCGTGTCGAGCTTCTGGTTCCACTGGCCGACCGACCCGCCGAGGCCGCCGCACATCGGCACGGCGGCGTCGAAGACGCCGGGATGGACCTGGGCGACGCCGGCGGCGACGAAGCCGCCCATCGAGGTCCCGGAGGCGACCGCCTTACGGGCCGGGCCGTAGGCCTGCTCGAAACGGGCCAGCGCCTCGGCCTGGTTGTCGATGGCGGACCTGATGTTCCAGCCGGTGATCGCCCGGCTCGTCCCGCCGCGGGCCACGCCGTCGGCCAGCAACCGCGCGGTCAAGGGCTCGCTCCGGCCCGGACCGGCGAAGTCGAGGGCGACCACCACGGTGCCGTTCCACTTGGCCGGGACGACGAACTCGTACGGCGTGCCGTCCGCGAGGGTGCCGCTGATGCAGGTCGGGCGGGCGGGGGAGTCCGGCAGGCACGGGGTGCCGCCGGGAGGCCCGGCGGGGGCAGCGGCGGCGGCGGTCGCGCCCCCGGCGACTGCGGCCAGCGCGGCGGCCAGGCACGCGGTCACTTTACGGTGCGTCACAGCGACAGTCCCTTCGACTCGACCGTCCAGCCGTTCTCGCCGCACAGCCCGCAGTCGGGGCCGACGAAGCGCGCCCCGGCGGTCCGATCGCCGCGCAGCACGTAGTCGAACCAGTCCGCGGCCACCTGCCAGCCCTTGGTGGCCTCGAGGCCCGCGATCAGACCGACGTGGCCGGCGGCCTTGTCGCCGACCAGGGCGGCGGGGACGTCGAGCAGGGCGTAGTTGTCGATGCTGTTCTGGTAGGCGACGTCGTCGGGACCGCCGTTCACCAGCAGCGTCGGAGTGTGCAGGCCGGCGAGACGGTCGCGCCCGTAGCCGCCGAAGGCCGGCTCCGCGAAGTATCCGGTGTTGAATCCGGCGACCGCGTCGACGATGGGGTCGGTCCCGGCGGCGAGGGCCTCGACGCCGCCGCAGCTGTGGCCGAGCACGCCGACCCGTGTTGTGTCCGCCCGCCCCTCGAACTGCTTGCGGGCCTGCTTCGACTCGGTGGCCCAGTGGGCGGCAGCGAGGAGCGCCTCGGGGTGCGCGATCGTGTTCTCGGGGGTGTTGGGGACGGGGAACTCGTCCAGCCCGCCGTTGGCCACGACGATGTATCCCTGCGAGGCCAGGCCGGTCAGGAACGTGATCCCTTCCAGGTTGCTCGTCGCGCAGGCGCCGTTGCCGTAGACGATGACGGGCAGGCTGTCCCTCCGCAGCGACTTGAGATCGGCCGGGCGGTAGACGGTGTGTCCCGGCAACCCGTCGGCGGCCTCGCGGACCGTGGGCAGGATGGTGGGCGCGGGGGCGCCGGCCGCGGGCGGCTTCGGCGGTGGCGGCTTCTGGACGGACGACGCCGCGGCGGCGCCGGAGCCGGCGAGGACGACCGCCCCCACGGTCGCCGCCAGCAGGGTCCGCGCGGTCATGGAGCGGGCAGGCACGTTGCGTTTCCTCCACGGTTGATGGACGGGCAGGGGTGTCGGCTCGGGGCCCGACGAGGTCCGCGAATGGCCGGCGGGGCGCCTGGCAGCTGTCGCGAGGCATATAGCAGTCGCCAACGCAGACGATCGTTCAGTGTTATGTCATCGATGTCAATCCCTTGATTGCTGCGGCGGTCCTGCGGCGGAGCGACCGGGGCGCGCTCCGGGTGCGGTGCGGGTGTGGTGCGGCACGCCCGTGCCTGCCGCACGGATGACCGTGCTCGCACAGGTAGAGCCGTACGCCGGCAGCCGTGGTCGTTCTCCGAGTCGCTTGCCGCAGTGGAGTGGCATGCCCGGTCCACGGGCTGACGGGCGACGTCCCTATGACGCTCGTGTCGGCAAACGTCATCCGGTCCGCACCGGGGTCAGCGGCGGGGGACGAGGCGCAGCGGCGCCGACCTGGGGCCGAACTCCAGCCAGTTGAACATCTCGACCTCGCCGTCCGGTTCGACGCGGGTGGTGGCGGCGAGCAGTTCGCCCAGCGCGGCCGTCATCTCCAGCCGGGCCATCGCCGCGCCGGGACAGCGGTGCGCGCCCCGGCCGAACGCGAGGTGCCGATTGGGCCGCCGCTCCAGATCGAGCCGGTCCGCGTCGTCGAACACCGCCTCGTCCCGGTTCGCCGAGGGGAAGATCATCGTGATCGCCTCACCGGCGCGCACGGTGCGGCCGCCCAGCTCCACGTCCCGGGTGGCGGTGCGGGCGAACACCCGGTAGGGGGCGTACAGCCGCAGCAGCTCCTCGATCGCCGCGGGCAGCAGCCCGGGGTCGGCGCGCAGCCGGTCCTGGAGGCCGGGGTCGCGGGACAGGTGGACGGCGGCGCTGCCCAGCACGGCGTGCGGCGCACCGATGCCGGCCACGATGGTCTGCCGCACCGTGGCCACGACCAGGTCGTACGGGATCGGCCGCACCGGGTCGGCGGACGCCCGCAGCAGGCTGGCCACCAGGTCCTCGTCCGGGTCGCGGGGATCGGCCCGGCGGTCCTCGACGATGGCCCGGGCGATCGCGTAGAGCTCCTCGCCGGCCGCCATGACCCCGGCCCGGTCCATCTCCTGGATCGCGAAGCTGTACTCGACGCCGATCCTGCGGATCTCCAGCACCTGGTCGACCGGCAGGCCGAGGAAGAGCGCGAAGCACTGCGCGGCGTACGGCAGCGCGAACTCCTGGGAGTAGTCGCCGCCGCCGCGGGCCAGCAGCGGCCCCAGCAGCTCGCGTGCCGCCTCCGCGAAGGCCGGTTCGAGGCGCCGGACCACGCCGCGGCGCAGCACCCGGTCCATCGGAGCGCGGTAGATCGCATGCTCGGGCGGGTCGAAGTGCAGCGGCGGCCGCCGCTGGGCGCGCGGCACGTGCGGGACGACGTTCTGCACCGCGGTGCTGAACGTCTCGCTGTCCCGGGCCACCCGCACCACGTCCGAGTAGCGGGTGGCGGCCCAGAAGCCGCCGAAGGCGTCGCTCCACGGCACCGGGCAGCGTCGCCGCAGGCCGGCGTAGACCTCGTGGGAGCTGTCGAAGGTCTCCGGCGCGGTGGGGTCCCAGTCGGAGGCGCGCCCGGGGCCGTCGGCGGCGGTGGTCATGGTGGAATCCCTTTCCCTTCCCGTCATGGGCCCGTCCGCTCACAGCAGGTGCCTGCGCGCGACCCGGGCGAGCGTCTCGATGGCGTACACGACGACGGCGATCGCGATGACGATCGCGGCGGTGGTGTCGTAGCGCAGCGTGGCGATCGACTCCTGCATCAGGTAGCCGACGCCGCCCGCGCCGGCGATGCCGAGCACGACCGACTCCCGCAGCGCCAGGTCGGCCACGAACAGGCCGTTGCCGGTGAACGACGGCACGAACTGCGGCCAGATCCCGGCGGCGAACGCCTGCCATCGGCGGGCGCCGACCGATGTCAGCGCCTCGTGGGGCAGCGGGTCGAGCTGCTCCAGGGAGTCGGCGAAGAACTTGGCCGCCAGCGCCGTGGAGGAGATCCACAGCGCCAGGAAACCGGCGAACGGGCCGAGCCCCAGCGCGGCCACGAACAGCAGGGCGTACACGAGGTCGGGGATGCCCCGGACCACCACCAGCAGCACCCGGACCACCGCGGACAGCGGCCGCCAGGGGGTGGTGTTGACGGCGGTGAGCAGGGCCAGCACGAGCCCGCAGGCGGCGCCCGCCGAGGCGGCGCCCAGTGCCATGAGCAGACTTTCCAGCACCGCCATGAGCAGGTCGCCGGAGAACGCGGGCGGCCACATGCCGGTGAGCACGCTGCGCAGGTTCGGCCAGGCGCCGGACAGCCGGCCCGGGTCGGGGTCCAGGGACCACAGCGACACCAGGAAGACCACCCCGGCGGCCGCCGCGCCGGTCACCCGCAGCACCCGGCCGCGGTCCCAGCCGACGTCGTGCGGGGCGCGTCCGGCGGGCAGCGCGGCCGTGCCCGTCGTGTCCCCGGCGGACCGGCCGGCCCTGCTGCGGTGGACCGCGTGGTGGACCGTCCGGCGGCGGACCGCCACCGACAGCAGCTCCAGCAGCAGCACCAGGACGACGATGACGCAGATGATCCCCGCCGCCCGGTGGTAGTTGAGGCTGCCCAGCGCGGTCTGCAGCGCGACACCGATGCCACCGGCCCCGACGACGCCGAGCACGGCCGACGCCCGGATGTTGATGTCGAGGCGGTGGAGCACGATGCCGGCCAGCGCCGGGAACACGCGGGGCAGCACGGTGGAGACGGCCACCTGCACCTCACCGGCCCCGCACGCGCGCGCCGCCTCGGCCGGGACGGGGTCGGCCTCCTCGACGGCGTCGGCCAGCAGCTTGGCGATCATGCCCACCGAGTGCACGGCGACGGCGAGCGCGCCGGCCAGCGGGCCCAGGCCGAAGATCCGCACGAACAGGATCGCGAAGGCCAGCGTCGGCACGGCCCGGGTCAGCACGACGACCACCCGGGCGGCCGGCCGCAGCCAGCGGGGCCCGCGATGGGTGCGCGCGGCGATGAAGGCCAGCGGCACCGATGCCAGCACTGCCAGGCCGGTGCCCGCGACCGCGATGAGCAGCGTCTCGGCGATCAACGAGGCGACGTCGCCGGCGCCGGGCAGGTCCGGTGGCCACATCCGGCGCAGCAGCCGCATGGTGTCGTCCAGCCCGGCGGCGAGCGAGGCGGGGGACAGGCCGATCCACCAGAACGTCAGCCAGGTGACGGCCACGGCCGCGATGAGCAGCCCCGCCGCGACGAGGGCGCGGGCGCTCCTCGGGGGCCGCAGCGGACCCGGGTCCGGCGCGGCCGGGGCCCGCGTGGCGGGGGTGGTGCTAACCATCGCGGGCCCCCGCCGTGTCGTAGATCTCCCGCAGCCGCTCGGCGGTGAGGCCGGCGGCCGGCTCGTCCAGCACCAGCCGGCCGCCGCGCAGCGCCACGACCCGGTCGGCGGTGGCGAGCGCGAGCTCCATCTGATGCAGGCTGCACACCACGGAGATGCCGTCCTCGGCGCTGATCCGTTTGAGGATCTCGAGCACAAGCACGCTCGCCGCCGGGTCGAGCGAGGCGACCGGCTCGTCGGCGAGGATCAGCTCGGGGCTCTGCAGCAGGGTCCGGGCCACCGCGACCCGCTGCTGCTGCCCGCCCGAGAGCGTGTCGCAGCGCTGGAACCGCCGGTCCGCGAGCCCGACCCGGTCCAGTTGCTCCACCGCGCGGATCCGCAGCGCGCGCGGGTAACTCATCACCCCGTATCTGGGCAGCCGGAGGGTGGCCAGCGACCCCATCAGCACGTTCTCCAGCGCGGACAGCCGCCCGACGAGGCCGAACTGCTGGAAGACGAACCCGACCCTGGCGCGCAGGGCGCGCAACCGGCCCCGGGAGCAGGCGGCCGGATTCTCGCCGAGGGTGCGCACGGTGCCGCTGTCCGGCAGGTGCATGCCGTTGACCAGCCGCAGCAGCGTGGACTTGCCGGCCCCGGAAGGGCCGACCAGGGCGACGAACTGCCCCTGCGGGACGTCCAGTGAGACACCGTCGAGCACGGTGGTGCCGTGGAAGCCCTTGCCGACCTCCGACAGCCGCAGCACGGGGTCGCCGATCACGGCGGGTTTCTCAGCCACCGGACGTGCAGACCTCGGCCTTGGTGATCTCGCAGATGCGCGCGATCGGCTGGTAGGTGGCGTCGGTGGCCTTGACGAACGTCCAGGCGGTGGAGGTGCCGAGGGTGCAGGCCGAGGCGTCGGCGTACTGGCCCCAGTTCTTCGGACCCTTGATCTCGTTGCCCTTGCACAGCCCGGCGGAGGCGGCGCCGGTGGCGGTCAGGCCGGTCACCGTCTTGGAGATCTTGTCGCGGACGTCCTGCGGAAGCCAGGAGCCGACCACGACCGGCGGCCCGGGGATGAGCGGCGAGGTCCACACCTTGGTGACCTGCCCCGGCTTGAGCTGGCCGCGGGCGGGCAGCAGCTGGTCGATGAACACGTCGCCGACGAAGGCGATGTCGCAGTCGCCGGCCAGCAGCGAGGCGACCGCCGTGTCGTGTCCGTGGGTGAACACCGTCTTGACGTCCTTGTCCACGTCGACGCCGGCTTCCCGCAGCGAGGCGAGGGGCTGCAGATAGCCCGTGGTGGAACCGGGATCGGTGAAGCAGACGTCCTTGCCGGCGACGTCCTTGAGCGAGGTGATGCTCTTGTCGTCGCCGCGGGTCACCCCGTAGGCGTAGGCGCCCGGCTCGCCGCCCGGAGCGGCCAGCGGGACGGCCACGGGCTCGACGTCGGCGCGGCTGCGGGCCAGGTAGTAGCTGAAAGCCCCGTAGACGGCGACGTCCACCCGCTTGGCGACCTGCGCCTCGACGACGGCGGCGTTGCTGGTGACGGCCTGGAACCGCACCGGGACGCCGAGGTCCTTCTGCAGCGCGGAGACGATCGGGGCGAACGACGCCTCGAGGTTGTCGCTCTGCTCCGACGGAATGGCGGCGAAGACCAGCTCATCGGGCCGGCCGTCGTCGGCGGACGCGCCGCGGGTACTGCCGGGGCCGGCACCACAGGCGGACAGGAGTGCGATCGCGGCACCCGCCGCGACGACGCCCAGCGCTGGGTTTCGGGACATCGAGGCTCCTCACATGCAGGTGGTCGGGCCAAAGTAAGCACGCCCCAGAGCATTGTCAACACTTCTGTGACGACCGTAGGATTTCTGCCGAGCATAATTGGCGGCGATAAATGTACGAGCGTCCACCGAACTGTTGCGTATCTCGCGGCGCAGCAGCTGCCCACCCATGGAGGCGGACATCAATCCCCGTTCAGTGATCAATCGGGCGAGCCGGGCCGTGACGGTGCTCACGGCCGCGGCTCTCGCGCTCACCCTCGCACCGGCCGGACTGCCACACGCCTCGGCGGCGTCCGGCCAGTCCGGTCCCATCAGCGTCACGGGTGTCCACCCGAGCGGCGCCACGTACGCGATCGAGGTCCCGCGCGGCTGGAACGGCACCGTGCTGACGTTCAGCCCGGGCTACGGCCAGGGCGCCGGCCCGCAGCATCTGCCGGCCGACCTCGGCGGCGACGCCGCCGCGCGAAGCTGGCTGCTGGCCCACGGGTACGCGCTGGCCGGCACCCGGCCCTACGGGAGCGGCTGGGCCGTCGAGGAGACCCTGCGGGCCTCCGCCGACACGCTCGCCGAGTTCGCCGAGGTCGCCGGGAAGCCCAGGACCACCCTGGCCTGGGGCGGTTCGATGGGCGGCGCCATCGCGGCCGGCCTGGCCGAACGCCGGCCCGACCTGATCGACGGCGCGCTGCCGTACTGCGCCTCGGTCGCCGGGCCGGTGGCGATGCTCAACCAGTCGCTCGACGCGGCCTTCGCGTTCAAGACGCTGCTCGCCCCCGATGACGACGCGGTGAAGCTCGTCCGGCTGGCCTCGGCCGATGAGGAGACGCGGAGCACGACGGCCGCCCGCGCCGTCCTGGACGCCGCCCAGCAGACGCCGGCCGGCCGGGCCCGCATCGCGCTGGCCGCGTCCTTCGCCCAGGTCTCCACCTGGTCGGTGCCCGGCACCGCCGAGCCCGCCGCGCGCGACTGGGCGGGGCAGCAGGCCCAGGAGTACGCGGCGTTCATGGCGACCGTCTTCTCTCCCCGCTATCCGCTGGAACAGCGGGCGGGCGGGAACTTCTCCTGGAACACGGGCGTGGACTACCGCCGGCAACTGCGGGAGTCCGGGCGGATGAAGCAGGTGCGCGCCCTCTACGACAGCGCGGGGATGGACCTCGACGCCGACCTCGACGCCCTGGCGGCGGCACCGCGCGTCTCCGCCGACCCCGGCGCCGTCGCCTACATGGAGGACTACTTCACCCCGCGCGGCTCGCTCGCCGTCCCCGTCCTGACGATGCACGAGCGCGGCGACAACTACCCCACCGTCACCCAGGCCCGCGCCTACTCCGACGTGGTGCGGCGCGCCGGGAGCGGCGCGATGCTGCGCCAGGCGTTCGTGGACCGGCCCGGCCACTGCCGCTACACCGGAGCCGAGTTCGTCGCCGCGGTGCAGACGCTCAGGAACCGGGTCACCACCGGCCGCTGGACGGACGTCGAGGCTCACCAGCTCGACAAGCTGGCCGCACGCCTGGCCGCCGAGGCCCCGGAGCTGGGCGCCGCGGAGTTCGTCCACTACACCCCGGGCCGCTTCCTGCGTCCCCACGTCCCCCCGCGGTGATGAGCGAGAAGACGGCTCGCGGACCGTCGTCCCGGCGCCGCCGGGCCGCGGCGGAGATCGCCGGGAAGAGTCCGGACGCGGGCCGGGTGACGTAAAATCCACGCAGGTCGAGCCTGGTGAGCGGCGCCCGTTTCCGGGACGTGGCCGCCTGGGGCACCTACACCGGCTGAGGAGTCTGACGATGGAGGGACGCCGGGTCGCCGCGTCGCCGGAACCCGGCTCCCTGCCCAGGGCCCGGCAAGGAGCGGAACCCCAGCGGCTGCTGACCACGCTGCTGGGCGACTACTGGTTCTGGCGGCAGGAGCACATCCCGTCGGCGGCGCTGGTCCGGCTGCTGGAGGAGTTCGGCATCACCGCGACCAGCGCCCGCGCCGCCCTGCGGCGCGTCGCCTCGCGGGGGCTGCTGGCCAGCTCCCGCAACGGCCGCACCACCGCGTACGGACTGCCGCCCCGGGCATACGACGTGATCGTCGCGCACATGCGCCGGCTGCTGACGTTCGGCGCCACCACGCCGGAGTGGGACGGGCAGTGGACGGTCGTCACGTTCTCGGTGCCGGAGGACCAGCGGGACACCCGCCGCGCGCTCCGCGACGGGCTGCGGCTGCTGCACTTCGGCATGATCTTCGACGCGGTGTGGGTGTCCCCGCACGACAAGACGGACGACGTCGTCGAACTCGTGCGGAGGCTGGGCGTGCGCGGGGCGGCCGTGTTCCGGGCCCGCGAGGTCGCCGGCGACGCCATCGACCCGGTGCTGGACCGCGCCTTCGACATCGCCGGGCTGCGCGAACGCTACCTGCGCTTCATCGACGCCCACCGGCCGGTCGCCGAGCGGCTGGCGGTGTCCGTCCCGCGCCCCGCCGCGGCGCTGCGGCTGAGAACCGCGATCATGACCGATTGGCGGGTGTTCCCCACGCTCGACCCCGATCTTCCGGCCGAGCTGCTCCCGGCCGGCTGGCCGCGCGACGAGGCCAGGCGGCTGTGCGTGCGGATCTACGACTCGCTCGGGGAGCCGGCGGAGCGGCGGTTCCGCGAGATCCTCGCCGAGTTCGACCCGGAGCTCGCCGGGCTGGCCGCGCACCACACCTTCGCGCAGGTGTCCGCCCTGGAGTCGCCGGCGACTCGCCGGCACACGAGCTTCGACGAGACGACGGACCGCGAGCGGCTGAATCTCCTCGCCGGAGGCGACCTGCGTCGTGTCCCGTGATCTTCCTCGCCCGCCGCGGCCGCCACGGCCGAGATCCGGTCCGGACGGCTTCATGTCGCTCAAAAGCATGACATCTTGATAACGAGCGCACGTTCAAGCGTTGTCCATATACTCCTGTTGTGAATGATGGTGAAAGGTCCGAGGCAGAGGACCTCGATTTCCCGCGCTTCCAGGTGGGCGCACCTCCGCAGCACCTGATCACGACGCTTCTCGGGGACTACTGGATCGGCCGGCCAGAGCAGCTGCCGTCCGCGGCCCTGGTGCGGCTGACCGAGGAGTTCGGCGTCTCCGCCGTGGCGGCCCGGGCCGCGCTCAGCCGCCTGACCAAGCGAGACCTGCTGGAGTCGTCCAAGGCCGGGCGGCGCACCTACTATCGCCTGACGGATCGGGCCGCCGCCGTGATGCTGGAAGGGCGGCAGCGGATCATGTCCTTCGGCCTGGAGCAGGGCGCGTGGGACGGCAGATGGGTGATGGCGGCGTTCTCCATCTCCGAGGAGCAGCGCGACCTGCGCCACGCGCTGCGCGCCCGGCTGCGCTGGCTCGGCTTCGCCCCGCTCTACGACGGGTTGTGGGTCTCGCCGACCGCCGACGCCGACAGCGCGGCGGCCGTGCTCGCCGAGCTGGAGATCCCCATGTCGACGATCTTCCGTGCCGAGGCCCTCGATCTGCCGGGCATGCGCGCCCCCCGGGAGGCCTGGGACTTCGACCAGCTCCGGCGCACCTACGAGGAGTTCGTGGCGCAGCACTCGCCACTTCTGGAGCGGGTCCGCAGGGGCGTGGTGGGCGCGTCCGAGGCGCTGGTGGCGCGTACGGGGATCATGGACACCTGGCGGACCTTCCCCAACCACGACCCCGACCTGCCCGCTGAGCTGCTGCCCGCCGACTGGCCGCGTGCCGCGGCCCGAGATCTCTTCGTGGAGATCTACGACACCCTCGGGCCGCTCGCCGAGTTCCGCGTCAAGCAGATCGTCGCGGAGTTCGAACCCGAGCTGGCCGAGCTGGTCGCCCATCACCGGACCAGCTCCATCCTCGCGCTCGCCTGACCGCTCCCCGGCGACGGGGCGGCGCTCCGGCCGCCCCGCACGTCTCCGCTGCACAACCGCCTCTTGACAGGTGTGCATCCTTAGGTGTGACACTTATCCCCACGACCGCAAAGTGAAGTGCAGCATTAACTGGTCGCGGAAGGACCACCATGAGAATGCCCAGGACCATCCTCGCGGGTGCGGCGGCTTTGGCCCTCGCCAGTGTCGCAGCCTGCGGTGGAGGCGACGGTGAGACGGAGCGGCCGGCCGGCGCGACGGCTCTGTACGACGCCCTGCCCGACAGCATCAAGGAAGCGGGCGTCATCCGATTTGCCGGGGATTCCCACCCGCCCTATCGGATCGTCGCCAACGACGGCAAGACCGTCACGGGCATCGACAAGGAGTTGCAGGACGCCCTCGGCAAGGTGCTCGGGGTCCGCACCGAGATCTCGATCGTCAGCGGCCTGCCCGCGGCGCTGTCCGGCATGCTCGCCTCCCGATACGACGCCTTCAACGGCCCGGTCAAGGACAGCGCCGAGCGTGAGAAGCAGTTCGACGCGCTCGTGTGGATGGTCACCCGGACCTCCTACCTGATCCCCAAGGCCGGCTCCTCGGCCATCAAGAGCTCGGCCGACCTCTGCGGCAAGCGCGTCGCCGGCACCGCCGGCAGCATCGTGGAGGACCAGGCCAAGCGCCTGACCGAATGGTGCGCCAAGCAGGGCAAGCCGGCGATGGAGTTCATCGGCTTCGCCGACACCAACGGCACAATTCTCGCCGCCAAGTCCGGCCGGGCCGACGCGGCCGGCATGACCGAGAGCGCCGCGCTCGACGTGCTCTCCAAGGAGAAGGACGCCTTCACCTACGTCACACAGACCGACGAGCAGGGCGCCGGCGTCGACCAGCTGGCGATGCTCGTGCCCAAGTCCAGCGGTCTCGGCCCGGTCATGTTCGACGCGTTCAAGGAGATCTTCAAGAACGGCGAGTACAAGAAGATCATGGACAAGTACGGGCTCCAGAAGGTGGCGGTGCCCGAGCCCAAGATGAACACCGCGGCGACGCAATGAGCGTGGCACCACCCGTGGCCCCACAGGCCGTGGACGTCGCCGCCGCCCGTCCGCGCATCCGGCCCCTGCGCTGGGTGGCCGGAGTCGTGCTGCTCGTGCTCGTCGCGCAGTTCGCCTGGTTCGTCGTCACCAATCCGAAATTCGGCTGGCCGGTGGTCGGCAGGTACCTGTTCGACCCGAACATCCTGCGCGGCCTGGGCATGTCGCTGCTGCTCACCGTCATCGCGATGGTGCTGGGCAGCGTTCTCGGGGTGCTCCTCGAGGTGGGCAGGATGAGCGGCTTCCGGCCGGTGGTCTGGGCGTGCACCGCCTACGTCACGGTCTTCCGCAGCATCCCGCCCCTGGTCCAGCTGATCTTCTGGTTCAACCTGAGCTACTTGCTGCCGCGGATCTCGTTGGGCGTGCCGTTCGGCCCGACCTTCGTTTCGTGGCCGACCAACTCCGTGATCAGCTCGCTGACCGCGGCCGTCATCGGACTCACCCTGCACGAGGCCGCGTACATGGCCGAGATCGTCAGGGCCGGCATCACGGCGGTGGACGGCGGCCAGCGCGACGCGGCCAGTGCGATGGGGTTCACCGCCAGGCAGAGCTTCGTCAAGGTCGTGCTCCCGCAGGCGATGCGGGTGATCGTCCCGCCCACCGGCAGCCAGTTCATCACCGTGCTCAAGGGCACCTCGCTGGTCAGCGTGATCGCGATGACCGACCTGCTCTACTCGGTGCAGGTGATCTACAACAGGACCTACGAGGTCGTGCCGCTGTTGATCGTCGCGTGCGCCTGGTACCTGGTGGTGGTCATCAGCCTGTCGCTCGGCCAGCGGCGCCTGGAGCAGCACTTCGGAAAGGGGCAGCGGTGAGCGACACGCCGGTCCTGCGCATCCGTGACGTGCGCAAACAGTTCGGCGACCACGCGGCGCTCGACGGGGTGAGCCTGGACGTGCACGAGGGCGAGGTCGTCACCGTGATCGGCCCGTCCGGCTCGGGCAAGTCCACGCTGGTCCGGTGCGTCCACCAGCTGCAGGGCATCGACGGCGGGGCCATGTACCTCGACGGGGAGCTGCTCGGCTACGAGTTCCACCGAGGCCACCTGCGCCCCCTGCCGGATCGGCGCGTGGCCGCGCAGCGCGGCCGCATGGGCATGGTCTTCCAGCAGTTCAACCTGTTCGCGCACTGGACCGTGCTGCGCAACGTCGTCGAGGCGCAGGTGCTCATCCACGGCCGGAGGCCGGAGGAGGCGCGGCGGGAGGCGCTGCGGCTGCTGGAGCGGGTGGGGCTCGCCGACAAGGCGGACGCCCATCCCCGGATGCTCTCCGGGGGCCAGCAGCAGCGCGTCGCCATCGCCAGGGCCCTGGCCACCAACCCGCGGATCATGCTGTTCGACGAGCCCACCAGCGCGCTGGACCCCGAGCTGGTGGACGAGGTGCTGAGCGTGGTGCTCGACCTGGCCCGCGGCGGCATGACCATGATCATTGTGACGCACGAGATGAGCTTCGCCCGCGAGGTGGCCGATCGGTGCGTCTTCATGGAGAAGGGTCGGATCGTCGAGACCGGCACTCCCGAGGAGATCTTCGACAACCCCGCCTCGCCCCGGCTGAAAGCCTTCCTGTCGCGCTTCGGGCGCGCGGCGCAGACCCCCGATGAACGACTGCTGGAGGAGGAGTCCACCTTTTGAGCTTCACGGTAATGGCCGTCGGCGACCTCGTCGTCGACGAGCCCGACCCCGCGTCCTTCTTCGCCCCGGCCCGGGAGACGCTGGGCCGGGGCGATGTGGTCATCGGCCACATCGAGGTGCCCCACAGCACGTCCACCGCCCAGGTGAGCACCGACGTTCCCGCCCCGCCCGCCGATCCCGCCGCGCTCTCCGCGGTCGCCGAAGCCGGCTTCCACGTGGTGACGCTCGCGGGCAACCACGTCTACGACGTCGGCGACCAGGGGGTGGCCGACACGATCAAGTACGCGACCGAGGCCGGAATGGCCACGGCGGGCGCCGGTCTGACCCTGGAGGAGGCCCGCCGTCCCGCCGTCGTGGAGCGCGACGGACTGCGGGTAGGGGTGCTCAGCTACAACTGCGTCGGTCCCCGCGAGTCCTGGGCGACCAGCCGCAAGCCCGGCTGCGCGTACGTCAAGGTGCTGACCCATTACGAACTCGACCACGCCAGCCCCGGCGGGCCGCCCGCCGTCTACACCTTCGCCGACCCCGCCACTTTGGAGCGGATGGCCGAGGACGTGGCGGCCCTGGCCGCCGAGGTCGACATCGTGACGGTGTCGATGCACAAGGGCGTCGGGCACACGCCCGCCGTGCTGGCGATGTACGAGCGGCCCGTGGCGCACGCCGCGATCGACGCCGGCGCGCACGCCGTGTTCGCCCACCACGCCCACATCATGCGCGGCGTCGAGATGTACCGCGGCAGGCCGATCTACCACGGCCTGGGCAACTTCGTGACCGTCACCCACGCGTTGACGCCCACCACGGGCGACGCGGGCGAACGGGCCGAGTGGGCGCGCCGCAGGGTCGAGCTGTACGGCTTCGCGCCCGACCCCGGCATGCCGTACTACCCCTTCCACCCCGAGAGCCGGAACACAGCGATCGCGGTCTGCCGGTTCGACCGGGACGGCCAAGGCTCGGCCGGCCTCGTCTCGGCGGGCATCGTGCCCTGCTGGATCGACGACGCGGGCCGTCCGGTGCCGCTCGGCGACGACGAGGAGGGGCGGCGCGTCGTGTCGTACATCGAGCACATCACCCGGCAGGCGGGTCTGAAGACGGAGTTCCACTGGGAGGGAAACGAGGTGGTGCTGCGTGACTGACCGTCCGCTCGCCGGCCGCACGGTGATCGATCTGACCACCGCACTGTCCGGACCGTACGCGACCCTGCTGCTGGCCGGGCTCGGCGCCCGCGTGATCAAGGTGGAGAACCCGCTGACCGGCGGCGACAGCTCCCGCAACAACGCGCCCTATCTCGGTGCGGACGGGCTGACGCTGGCGCGCCACGGGGACGACGACATGTCCGTGTCGATGCTCCTGCGGGGCCGCAACAAGCAGAGCGTCACGCTCAACCTCAAGCACCCCAAGGCCCGCGACATCCTGGCCGGTCTGGTCAGGGAGGCGGACATCATGATCGACAACTACAGCGCCGGCGTCACGGCGCGGCTCGGCATCGGTCACGACTGGGCCGCCGCGATCAACCCGCGCATCGTCTGCACGTCGATCAGCGGCTTCGGCGCGCAGGGCGGTCCCGGCTCGGGCAAGGCGATGGACACGATCGTCCAGGCGCTCAGCGGCGTGATGATGACCGCCGGCGCGCCCGGCGAGCCGCCGGTCCGCTTCGGGCTGCCGGTGGGCGACCTGGTCGCGCCGCTGTACGCGGTGATCGGCACGCTCGCCGCGGTCCTGCGGGCCGACGCGACCGGCCAGGGCCAGCACGTGGACGTGTCCATGCTGGGCGCGCTGACCTCGCTGGTCGCGTGCGAGCCGTTCGACGCCTACGAGAAGCTGGGCCTGCCCATGCGCACGGGGACGACCGTGCCCAGGCTGGCGCCGTTCGGAACGTTCCCCGCCGCGGACGGCTGGTTCGCGCTGTGCGGCCCCACCGACGCGTTCGCCCGCGGCCTGTTCACGGCGATGGGACGCGACGATCTGGCCGCGGACCCGCGCTACGCCACGCGGGACGCGCGCGTGGCCAACGCCGCAGAGCTGCACGAGCTGGTGGCCTCGTGGGCGGGGGACCGCCCGCTCGCCGTGATCCTCGATCTGCTCGCCCGGCACGGGGTCCCCGCGGCCGAGGTGCGCGAGCCCGGAGACGCCGTGCGCGACCCGCTCGTGCTGGACCGCGAGGAGGTCGTGCCGCTGGAGCATCCGAGTCACGGCCGCCAGGGGGACCTGTACGGGACCGGCGTGCCGATCCGCTTCTCCGCCTCGCAGGCGGGGCTCGACCGGCCGGCGCCCGGCCTCGGCGAGCACAACGCCGAGATCTACGGCGGCCTGCTCGGCTACTCCGACGACGAGCTCAAGGCCCTGGCCGAAGAGGGAGTGATCTGACATGCCCACGGCGCTGGCCGCGCTGGAGGAGGCCTACGCCCGGCGCGGCGCGCCTCCGGCCGCACCTCCGGCGGCCTCGACGGGCGCGACCGGCGACCGGGCGCCGGTCGCCGGCTACGTCGGGGCGGACGTGCCGGTCGAACTGCTGACCGCCGCGGGGATGCGCGCGGTCCGCCTCACGGGCGACCCGGACTCCGGCTCCGAGCTCGGAGACCGCTACCTGGGCCGCGGGGTGGACCCGGCGGCCCGCTCGGTGCTCACCCGGCTGCTCGCCGGGTCCTTCGGCGACCTGGACCGCATCGTGGTCTCGCACGACTGCGAGGCGTCCCTGCGGCTGTTCTACGCGCTGCGCGAGCTGCGCCGGGTCGAGCCGGGCACCGGACTGCCCGAGGTGTACCTGGTGGACATCCTGCACCTGCCGCACCGCACGACCGCGCGGTACAACCGCCGCAGGATCGGCGAGTTCGCGGCCAGGCTGGAGGCCTGGACCGGCCGCCGCCTCGACCTGGCCGGAGCGGTGGCGGCGCACGACGAGCGCCGCCGCCTGCTGACCGCCGTCGCCGAGCTGCGCCGGGCCGTGCCCGCCCGCTTGACGGGACGCCAGTTCCTCGCGGCGGCCAACGCGGCCCTGCCCGTTCACGAGCACATCGCGCTGCTGGAACGGCTGCTGTCCGAGGCGGGACAGCTCCCGGAACACGCCGGGCGGCGCGTCTTCCTGAGCGGCAGCGACCACGACACGCCGCACGTGTACGAGGCCGTCGAGTCCGAGGGCTACGTGATCGTCGGCGAGGACCACTCCTTCGGCGACCTCTTCCTCAGGGAGCCGGTCGGCGCGGCGGGCCTGGACGCGCTGGCCGAGCACTACCACCACGGCGGCCCGACCGCCCACCGGGCCACGGTGAGCGAGCGCGCCGCCCATGCGGCGAGGGCCGTACGGGACTGCCGGGCCGAGCTCTTCGTCGCCTATTCCAGGATCGGCGACGAGGCCCCGGCCTGGGACTTCCCCGCGCAGCGCGCGGCGCTCGACATCCCCGCCGTGCTGCTGGAACGCCAGGACTACGGGCGCGCCGACCTGACCGCCCTGCGGAAGGAACACCCATGCGCAGTGTGAAATCCCTCGCCACGGCGGCCGAGGCGGGCAGGCACCAGCGCGAATGGTTCGCCGACCTGCGGCGGCGGGTCGCCGCCGGCGAGCCGTTCGCCCTGCTCAACGCCGACGTCCCGCACGAGATCTTCCGCACGATGGACATCCCGTACGCCGTCAGCCAGTGGTGGGCGTCCCTGGTCGCCGCAAAGCAGCGCTCGGGGCACTACCTGGAGCTGGTGCGGCAGCGCGGCTACCCCGACTACTCCGAGCAGTACAACTCGGTCACCCTCGGCTCCGCCTTCGATCCCGAACCGGAGGCCGGCCCCTGGGGTGGCCTGCCGAAACCGGACATCGTCGTCGGGGACGCCACCGGTGACATCACCCGCAAGGTCTTCGACATCTGGGGCCACGAGCCCGGGGTCACCTTCTATCCGCTGGAGAACGCCGCCGAGAACGAGGTCCCCGTCAACTGGTGGGAGCTGATGCCGCACCGCTGGGAGCAGGCCGTCGGCCCGGCCAGGCTGGACCTGCTCACCGCGGAGCTGGAGAACCTCGTCAGGTTCCTGGAGACCACCACCGGCAGGCGGTTCAGCGAGTCCCGCTTCCGCGAGGTGATGGCCCTGGTCAACGAGCAGGAGGAGTGGAACAGGAAGACCCGCGACCTCATCGCCCGCACCCGGCCCGCGCCGCTCGGCGTCGTCGACAGCATCCCCAGCGTCATGCTCCCGCAGTGGCACCGCGGCACCGAGTGGGCCAGGGACATCGCCAGGCGCTTCTACGAGGAGGTGCGCGAGCGGGTCGACACGGGCCAGGCCGCGTGCCCGGATGAGCGGGCCCGGCTGATGTGGATCGGCCGTGGCCTCTGGTACGACATGGGCTTCTACCAGCGCTTCCAGGAGCAGTACGGCGCGGTGTTCGTCTGGTCGATGTACCTGGCCATCGCCGCCGACGGGTACATCCGCTACGGCGACGACCCCATGCGGGCGCTGGCGGCACGCTTCGCCGCCTTCGGCGACCAGCTCTACACCCCGCCGTGGTCGAGCGAGTGGTACGTGAAGGAGGCCCGCCTGCACGGCATCGACGGCGTGGTCCACCTGGTCTCCGACGACCCCCGCGGCAGCTACTTCACCGCCAGGGCACTGGAGGCGGCCGGGTTCCCGGTGATCGAGATCCACGCCGACAACGTCGACGCCCGCACCTTCGACGACGAGGTCGTCAAGCGCATCGGTCAGTGGCTGGAGGACGTCGTCCTGGCCTGACCACGATCGTTTCCCCGCACCGCTTCCGTCATGCGGATCCGTACCGCACGGATGTTGGGCAAATCTTTGACGATCGTCATAAGAGTGCATATATTCCGAATCAATCGCCGTACAACTCAGGGGGAGTCCCATGGATCTTTCCGGCAAGGTCGCCGTCGTCACAGGTGCGGGCCGAGGGCTCGGCCGCGCGTACGCCGAGGCACTGGCCGCGTCCGGAGCGGCGGTGGTCGTCAACGACGTGGACGCCGAAGCGGCGGCGCAGGTCGTCGACGCCATCACCGGCAACGGCGGCCGGGCGACGAGCGTCGTCGCCCCGGTCGGATCCGCCGAGGTGGCCGAGCGGCTGGTCGACACGGCCGTGAAGGAGTTCGGCCGGCTCGACGTGATGGTCACCAACGCGGGCATCCTGCGCGACCGGGTGCTCTGGAAGATGTCGGACGACGACTTCGACGCGGTGATCGACGTGCACCTGCGCGGCACGTTCACCTGCGCGCGGGCGGCGGCGATCCGGATGCGTGAGCAGGGGACCGGCGGCCGGCTGATCCTGATCTCCTCGCCGGCGGGCCAGCGCGGGAACTTCGGGCAGACCAACTACGCGGCGGCCAAGGCCGGCATCGTGGCGATGGCCAGGACCTGGGCGATGGAGCTGGGCAGGGCGAACATCACGGTGAACGCGGTCGTCCCGGTGGCGGCCACGGAGATGACCAAGACGATCCCCGTGTTCGCGCCGATCATCGAGGAGTCCGAGCGGACCGGGAAGCCGTTCCCCGAGTGGCTGCGCAAGGACGAGGGGCTGGGCACGGTCGAGGACGTGGCGGGGCTCGTCGTGTTCCTCGCCTCGGACGCCTCCGCGGGGGTTACCGGCCAGGCGATCGGGATCGGCGGCGACCGCCTCGCGCTGTGGTCGCACCCCGCGGAGAAGGCCGTCGCGTTCGCCGACGGAGGGTGGACGGCCGAGAGCATCGCCGCCTCCTGGCAGTCGGGTGTCGGCGCCGAGCCGGAGACGTACGGCATCCCCGCGCCGAAGGCCCCCGCCTCGGACGCGCAGGGAGCCTGACATGGCCGTCATGAACGTCGCCGATCTGGTCGCGATCGACGTCCACACCCACGCGGAGATCTCCAAGGACGGGCACGGCTCGCTGAGCCCCGAGCTGTTCGGCGCCTCGGAGGACTACTTCAAGGCCCACGGGCACCGCCAGCCCACCATCCCGGAGATGGCCGCGTACTACCGGGAGCGGAAGATGGCCGCGGTGGTGTTCACCGTCGACGCCGAGCACGCCACCGGGCACCCGCGCATCTCCAACGAGGAGGTCGCGGAGAGCTGCGCGGAGCACGCCGACGTGCTGATCCCGTTCGCCAGCGTCGATCCGTGGAAGGGCCGGGCGGGCGCGCGCGAGGCGCGGCGGCTGGTCCAGGAGCACGGCGTGCGCGGGTTCAAGTTCCACCCGAGCATCCAGGGCATCGCCCCCAACGACCCCGTGGCGTACCCGTTGTACGAGGCGATCGAGGAGCTGGGCGTCCCGGCGTTGTTCCACACCGGACAGACCGGCATCGGCGCGGGCGTCCCCGGCGGGGGCGGGATCCGGCTCAAGTACGGCAACCCTATGCTGGTGGACGACGTGGCCGTGGACTTCCCGGAGTTGCGGATCATCCTGGCCCATCCGTCGTTCCCCTGGCAGGACGAGGCGCTCGCGGTGGCCACGCACAAGCCGTACGTCTACATCGACCTGTCGGGATGGTCGCCGAAGTACTTCCCGCCGCAGCTCGTGCGGTACGCCAACACCCTGCTGAAGGACAAGGTGCTCTTCGGTTCCGACTACCCGGTGATCACCCCGGACCGCTGGCTCGCCGACTTCGACAAGCTCGAGATCAAGCCCGAGGTCCGCCCCAGGATTCTGAAGGACAACGCCGTACGCCTGCTCGGGCTCGGCGCGCAGGAGAGGACGACGGACGCATGACCACCACGGCGTACGGGCTCGACGAGATCAGGGCGCTGGCCGGCAAGGACCTCGGCCACAGCGGCTGGTTGGAGATCACCCAGGAGCGGGTGAACACCTTCGCCGACGCCACCGGCGACCACCAATGGATCCACGTCGACCCCGACAAGGCCAAGGACGGCCCGTTCGGCGGCACCATCGCCCACGGGTACCTGACCCTGTCCCTGCTCATCCCGATGTTCACCGAGCTGCTGGACATCCAGGGCGTGAAGATGAGCATCAACTACGGCCTGGAGAAGGTCCGCTTCCCCAGCCCGGTCAGGGTCGGCGCCAGGATCCGCCTGGCCGCCGCCGTCGTCTCCGTCGAGGACGTCCCCGGCGACGGTGTCCAGATGCACCTGGACTTCACCGTCGAGATCGACGGCGCGGCCAAGCCGGCCTGTGTCGCCCGCGCGATCTACCGGCACTACGCCTGACGCCGTTTTCCCACCGAGGACCACCAGGTCGGCCTCGCCTGCTCGATCTGGGCGCCTCAGCCCGCTCCCCAGCTGTCAGGAGGTCGAACACCAATGCGCAACGCCGGACTGGGAGGGTGGCCCGCCCGCCGGGCCCGGATGACACCGGACCGGACCGCGTTCGTCTTCGGCGACCGGCACGTCACCTATGCCGAGGTCCACGAGCGGACGACACGGCTGGCGTCGCGGTTGCGCGCGGCGGGGGTGCGGGCCGGCGATCGGGTCGCCTACCTCGGCCGCAACCACGTCGCCTTCGTCGAGACGATGTTCGCCACGCACCTGCTCGGGGCGATCTTCGTGCCGCTGAACTTCCGGCTGGCCGCGCCCGAGATCGGGTACATGCTGGGCCACTCGGGCGCCGAGGTCCTGATCTACGCGCCCGAGTGCGCCGAGGTGGTCCGGACCCTGCCGGACACCGCGGCCGCCCTCCGGGAGGTGGTGGCCCTCGATGCTCCGGGGCCGGGGGAGCGGGACTACGAGAGCTGGCTCGCGGAGGGCGACCCCACCCCGATCGACATGCCGGTGCGGATGGACGACACCGCGCTCATCCTCTACACCTCGGGTACGACCGGGCGGCCCAAGGGCGCGATGCTCACGCACGGCAACCTCGTGTGGAACTGCTTCAACCTCCTGCTCGGCGTCGACGTCACCAGCGACGAGACGACCCTGATCAGCGCCCCGCTCTTCCACGTCGCCGCCCTGAACCAGACCCTGCTGCCGACCTTCCTCAAGGGCGGCCGCTCGGTGATCATGCCGTCGTGGGACGTCGACGAGTGTTACGACCTCATGGAGAAGCACCGGGTCACCTGGATGTTCGGGGTCACCACGATGTTCGCCGCGTTCGCCCGGTCGCCCCGGTGGGCGGGCGCGAACCTGTCGTCGCTGCGCAACCTCATGGCCGGGGGCGCGGCGATCCCCGCCGCGCTGATCCGCACCTACCAGGAACGGGGCCTGGTGTTCTGCCAGGGATACGGGCTCACCGAGACCGCTCCCGGCGCCACCTTCCTCGAGGCCAGCCAGAGCGTGCGCAAGGTGGGCTCGGCCGGGGTTCCGGTGTTCTTCGCCAACGTGCGGGTCGTCCAGCCCGACGGCACGGACGCGGCGGTGGGACAGCCGGGCGAGGTGCTGATCCAGGGGCCGAACGTGACGCCCGGCTACTGGCGCGACCCGGAGGCGACCGCCGCCGCGTTCTCCGACGAGGGCTGGTTCGGCTCCGGCGACGTCGGCGTCCTGGACGAGGAGGGCCACCTGTACGTCGTCGACCGGGTCAAGGACATGTACATCTCGGGCGGGGAGAACGTCTACCCGGCCGAGGTCGAGGCGGCGATCTTCGAGCATCCGGCCATCGCCGAGGTCGCCGTGCTCGGCGTGCCCGACGCCAAATGGGGCGAGGTCGGCCGCGCGTTCGTGGTCCTGCGGCCCGGCGCGAGCGTCACCGCCGGCGAGCTGAGCGACTTCCTCCGGCCTCGTCTGGCGAAGTACAAGATCCCAGCGTATTTCGACATCACGGACGACCTGCCGAAGACGGGCTCGGGCAAGATCCAGAAGCCCCGGCTGCGCGGCCTTCCGCTGCCCGGCGCCGGCACCTCCACTTCTCCGGCGTGACCGCGGACCCGTAGTCCGCGGCGGGCGACGGGACGAGGCCGATCCGCCCGCCGACGGCGAGGCCGACGGGCCAGCGGCGCGCCCGTCGCGCGGTGCCGCCGCTCGCGGACCCGCGCGAGGCGCCCACCGTCTCCTCCCTCGTGCTCCCTCCGTTACTTGGCGCCGGCCCTGGTGCGCCGGGTGGTGCCCGCGGGGGTCTTCGCCGCGCCCGCGGCCGTGGCGGCTCTCCTCCCGGCCGCCGTCTGCGCCGCGGGCTCCGGCATGCCCGGGGTCCCGGCGGTGGGCGTTCCCGGCGGCGTGGCGGTGCTCGTCCCGCGGGTCTCCTTCTGCGGACCGCTGAGCGGGGACCAGCGCTGCTCACGGCCCCTGGCGCGCTGCGCGATCAGCGTTCCCGCGCCGATCGCGGCCGCCACGGGCCATTCCAGGATGCCGAGCGCGGCCAGCGCGCCAAGCCCGCCGTAGTACATGATGCGCTCCGGCGGCGGGAGGAACGTCCGGGCCATGTCCACGGCGTGCCCGACGTCGCGGCCGCTGATGTGCGGCATGCCCACGTGCGGCATGTGCATTTCGGGCGCCCGCAGCTGGATTCGCAGGAACGGCAGGTTCAGGTCCAGCTGGGGCCGGTTCCCCTCCTTCATCTCCGGGCCCGGGCCGGTGGGCGGAGCCGGAGTGGGCGTGGGTGTGGGCGGTGTGGTCGTCGCCCGGGCGCGGCCCGCGCGGGCCCTGGTGGTCGTCGTTCCCGTCGCGGCCGTGCCGGCCGCGGTGCCGGTCGTGGTGCCCGGCGTCGTCTCGGTCGTGGTCATGGATCCTCCCCCGATGGCGTTTCCCCCGGTCGCGGATCTCGGCCTGACCCGCGGAGCTCAAGAAAATGACCTTTCCATCCTCTATCGAGCCTCCTGTGGTTGCTGGTGCTGATAGCGACTATTTGCCCACTTTTGCCGCTGCTTTCGTGCTCCGCGTCCCTGCGGAAGGATGGCGGGCATGACACGCGTAGGAATCCTGCTGTTCGACCAGGTGGAGGAGCTGGACGCGGTCGGCCCCTGGGAAGTCTTCGGCATGTGGGCGAAGCTGCGCCCGGAGGAGGCGGAGGTCGTCGCGTTCGCGCCGCGGGCGGGAGCCGTACGGGCGTCCAAGGGGCTGACCCTGCACGCCGACAGGTCGGCGGCCGACGTCGGGCGTCTCGACGTCCTCGTGCACCCGGGCGGCGCCGGGACCCGCCCTCAGCTGAGGGATCCGGAACACCTCGGATGGGTGCGGGACCAGCGCGCACGCGTGCCCCTGATGACCAGCGTCTGCACCGGCTCGCTCGTCTTCGCCGCGGCCGGCCTGCTGGCGGGCCGCCCGGCGACCTCGCACTGGGGCGCCCTCGACCAGCTCGCCGAGCTGGATCCGAGCATCGACGTCCGCCGCGGCGAGCGCTTCGTCGACGACGGCGACGTCGTCACCTCGTCCGGGGTGTCGGCGGGCATCGACATGGCGCTCCATCTGGTGGCGCGGCTCGCCGGGGCCGAGCGGGCCCGGGAGGTGCGCCGGCACATGCAGTACGACCCCGCGCCGCCCGTGTAGGGCCGCGGATCCCCGACGCCGTCCCGGCGTGCGCTCACGGACGCAGCAGTTGCCGCACCCGTGCGGCCTCCCGCGTGAGGTGGTCGCGCTCCGGCACGCCGGCGGCGGCACGGGAGGCCTCGGCGTACAGCTCGGCGGCGTGCGCGAGGTCACCGGCGCGTTCGTGCAGGTACGCCCGCACCGCGACGTGACGGGGCAGATCGGGATCGACGCCGGCCAGCGCCGCCAGGCCGGCCTGCGGTCCGTCGGCCTCGCCGACCGCCACCGCCCGGTTGAGGCGCACCACCGGGCTGCCGGTGAGGAGCAGCAGTTCGTCGTACCACTCCACGATCTGCACCCAGTCCGTCTCGGCGGCGCAGCGGGCGTCCGCGTGCAGTGCGGCGATCGCGGCCTGCGCCTGGTATTCGCCCAGCCGGTCGCGGGCCAGCGCGGCCTGCAGGATCGCCACCCCCTCGGTGATCAGGCCGGTGTCCCAGCGCGACCGGTCCTGCTCGGCGAGCGGCACCAGGCGGCCTCCCGGGCCGGTGCGGGACGCGCGGCGCGCGTGATGCAGCAGCATGAGCGCGAGCAGCCCCGCGACCTCGGGCTCGTCGGTCAGGACGGCGAGCTGGCGGGTGAGGCGGATCGCCTCGGCCGCCAGGTCGACGTCTCCGCCGTACCCCTCGTTGAAGACGAGGTAGAGCACGCGCAGCACCGTCCCGAGATCGCCGGGCTGGTCGAGCGGCAGCCCGGCGATCCGCCGCTTGGCCCGGCTGATCCGCTGCGCCATGGTCGCCTCGGGGACGAGGTGGGCCGCCGCGATCTGCCGTGTGGTCAGGCCGCCGACCGCGCGCAGCGTCAGGGCGACGGCCGAGCTCTGCGGCAGGGTGGGGTGCGCGCACAGGAAGTAGAGCCGCAGGGTGTCGTCGGCGGCGCGCGCCGGGCCGGCGGGAGGCTCGGCCTCCACGGCGAGCTCCCGCCCCCGTCGCGACGTCTCGGCGCGGGCGGCGTCGAGGAACCTGCGCCACGCGACCGCGACGAGCCATGCCCTCGGGTCGCGCGGCGGATCGTCCGGCCAGGTTTCCAGCGCCCGGATCAGGGCCTCCTGCACGGCGTCCTCGGCCGACGCGAAGTCCGCTCCGCGCCGGACGAGGACACCGATGACCGCGGGCACGAGCTCCCGCACCAGCGACTCGTTCACTCGGTCACCATGAGCGACTGGGTGAGGAACGGCCGCACCTCCAGCCACTCGTGGATCGGCTTGCCCCCGGCGCCGGGAGCGGCGGACAGCTCCCCGGCCAGCTGGACCGCGCGGTCCCACGACTCCACGTCGATGATCATCCAGCCGGCGATGAGGTCCTTGGTCTCGGCGAACGGACCGTCGGTCACCGGCGGGCGCCCCTCGCCGTCGTACCGCACGAACGCGCCCTCGGGCGCCAGTGCCTGTTCGCCGACGAACTCACCCGTCTCCACCAGCCGGGCCGCGAAGTCGCGCATGTACTGCACGTGCGCGTCGACCTCCTCCGGCGTCCACTGGTCCATCGGCACGTCGTTGACCGAAGCCGGCGCGCCCCGGTAGTGCTTCAGCAGCAGGTACTTCACGGTGGTTCTCCCTCTCCGTCGCGCGGCCCGTCGTGGCCACTGTGTCCCTGGGACGGAGCCGGCACCACATCCTCGACACATGGAGGCGTGCCGATTTCCAGAATCTTCTTCCGGCCGCGGCCGGTCTACCGGTCGAGGACGTGCAGCGCGCGGGAGCCGGTGCTGAGCACCTCCGGCCCGTCCTCGCCGCACACGACCACGTCGCAGACCCGGGCGCCGAAGAGGTCGGGCAGGTAGACGGCGGGCTCCAGGCAGACGGCCATCCCGGCCGAGAACGTCTCCCCGGCCGCCAGCCAGGGCGCCTCGGCCGGGCTCAGCCCGATGCCCCGGCCCGTCCGCGCGGCGGTGTAGTCGCCGTAGCCGCTGCCGTCGACGACCTCGCGGGCGGCCGCGGCGGCCTCGGCGCACGCCACCCCGGGGCGTACGCGGTCGACGGCGGCTTCCTGGGCGGCGAGGACGACCGAGTACATGGCGTCGAAGTCCTCCGGCGGCTCAGCGACCGCGAAGACCCGGGCGACCTCGGCGCAGTAGCCGTTCCAGCGTCCGCCGACCGAGACGAGCAGCGCGTCGCCGGGGTTGATCACCCGTTCGCACGGCCGGTGGCGCGCGTCGGCGGAGTGCTCGCCCGCGGCGACGAGCACGGAGGGCGCCCCTTCGCAGCCCGTCTCGGCGAGCATCGTCCGGAGCCTGCGGGCCATCGCCCGCTCGGTGGCGCCGAACCACGCGAGCTCGCGGGCGGCGAGTAGCACGGCGTCGGCCGCCGCGGCGGCGTGCCGCAACGCGGCCACCTCGGCCGCGCGTTTGCGCAGGCGCAGCGGCGCCAGCACGACCGAGGCCAGCACGAGCTCCGCGTCGAGGCGCAGCGCGAACAGCTCGGCGGCGTGCATCTGGGGATCCACGGCCACACGGCGGGCCGCCGGCGGCACGAGGGCCGCGGCCCGCGCGGGATCGCCGGCCGGCGCGGGCGGCCCGTCGAGCGCCACCACGATGTAGCCCTCCTCGCCGCCCGCCGCCGCCAGCGGGTCCGCCCGCAGGTACCGGAAGTCGGGGGAGGGGCGCAGCACGAGGGCGTCGATGCCCGCACCGGCCATCCCGGCGCGTACGTGCTCCAGCACGAGCGGGTCGATCATGACAGGGCGGACGGCTCCGGCTCGTGCAGCCAGCAGGCCACCGGGCCGAAGTCGGGCTCCCGCTCCCGGCACACGTCCATCGCGAACGGGCAGCGGGGATGGAACCGGCAGCCCGCCGGGGGATCGGCGGGGTCGGGCACGTCCCCGGGCAGCTCGGCGGGCAGCACCCCGGCACCGTCCGGCGACGGGATCGCGGCGAGCAGCGCCCGCGTGTACGGGTGCCGGGGGTCGGCCCACACCTCCGCGGTCGGCCCGGTCTCCACGATCTTGCCGAGGTACATGACCGCGATCCGGTCGGCGATCAGCCGTACGACGGACAGGTCGTGGCTGATGAACAGCAGGCCCGCGCCGGACTCCACGGCGAGGTCGCGCATGAGCCGGGCCACCTGCGCCTGGGCGGAGGCGTCCAGGGCGGAGATCGGCTCGTCCCCGATCAGCAGCGACGGCCGGGCGGCGAGCGCCCGCGCGATGGCGACGCGCTGCCGCTGCCCTCCGGAGAACTCGTGCGGATAACGGCCGGCGAACGCGCGCGGCAGCCCGACCCGTTCGAGCAGGTCGGCGGGGCTGGTCGCGGTGTCGCCGGCGGTGCGCAGGCCGTCGGCGATCTGCGCGCCCACGCGCCGGCGCGGGTTCAGGGAGGAGTACGGATCCTGGAACACCATCTGTACGCCGCTGAGCGCCGGATCCCTGCGGCGCAGCCCGAGGGGCGTCACCGGATGCCCGCCGACGAGGATCCGTCCCGAGGCCGTGCCGTGCAGCCCGCACACCGCCCGGGCCAGGGTGGACTTGCCGCACCCGGACTCGCCGACGAGGCCGACGACCTCGCCGGCGGCGACGCGCAGGCCGGCCCCGGCCACCGCCCGCACGACCGGGCGGCCCGGCGTGCGGTGCTCCACGACCAGGTCCTCGACGGACAACAGGGGGGTGGTCATCGTGAATCCTCCGCAGGCGGCACGGGCAGGGCGTCGAGCAGCGAACGGGTGTAGGGGTGGCGGGGCTCGCGCAGCACCTGAGCGCGCGGGCCGGTCTCCACGACCAGACCGTCCTTCATCACGCTCACCTCGTTGGCGACCGCCGACATCACGCCGAGGTCGTGGGTGACGAGGAGGACGGCGAGGCCGAGGTCGTCGCACAGGCCGCGCAACAGGCGGAGGATCCCGGCCTGCACGGTCACGTCGAGCGCGGTCGTCGGCTCGTCGGCGATCAGCACCTCGGGCTCGCAGGCCAGCGCGACCGCGATGGCGATCCGCTGCCGCATCCCGCCGGAGAACTGGTGCGGGTAGCGCTTGAGCGCCTCCTCCGGGCCCGGGATGCGCACCTTGGCGAGCAGGGCGGCGGCCCGCTCCCGTGCCTCGTTCCTGCCGAGGCGCAGGTGGTGGCGCATGTGCTCGGTGAGCTGCCGCCCGACCGTCAGCATGGGGTGCAGGCTGGTCGACGGGTCCTGGAAGACCATGGCGATCTTCGCGCCGCGTACCTCGTTGAGCTCGCGGGCCGGCATCCCCAGCAGGTCGCGCCCGCCGAACTCGATCCGTCCCGAGGCGCGGGAGCCGTGGGGGAGCAGGCCGAGCACGGCGAGACCGGTCATGGTCTTGCCCGAGCCGCTCTCCCCGGCGAGACCGTGCACGCGGCCCGCCTCCAGGGTCAGGTCCACGCCGTACAGGACGTCGTGGCCGCCGATGGACACCCGCAACCCCTCGATCGTCAGCGCGGAGCTCACAGCGCACGCTCCTTGATCGCCCGTGCGGTACGCGGGTCGAGCGCGTCGCGCAGCGTGTCGCCGAGGAAGTTGAACGCGAGGACGACCGTCAGGATGGCGAGCCCGGGGAACGTCGCGACCCACCAGCTGTCGAAGACGTCCACTCCCGCGGCCACCATCGCGCCCCACTCGGGTGACGGCGGTTTGGCACCGAGCCCGAGGAACGACAGGCCCGACAGCAGCAGCAGCGCGGTGCCGATGTCGAGCGTGGCGAGCACCAGGACCGGCCCGGTGACGTTCGGCAGCACGTCCACCCGCAGCGAGCGCCAGGCCGAGAAGCCCAGCAGCCGGCCGCTCAGCACGTACTCCCGCTCCCGTACGCCGAGCACGAGGCCTCGGGTGACCCGCGCGTACGCCGGCCAGGCGACGACGAGCACGGCGAGCACCGCGTTGCCGAGGCTCGCGCCGAGGGCGGCGGCCACGACCATCGCGAGGATGACGGTGGGGAAGGCGAACACGAGGTCGGCCAGGCGCATGATCGTCTCGTCCACCCACCGGCCGAAATAGCCCGCGCAGGCGCCGAGCAGGCCGCCGATCAGCACCGACAGCACCACGAGCAGCAGCGTGAGCGGGATGGACACCCGCGCGCCGTACATGACCCGGCTGAGGATGTCGCGGCCGAGCTGGTCGGTGCCGAGCCAGTGGCCCGGGCCGGGCGGCGCGAGCCGGGGCAGCTCCTGCGCCAGCGGGTCGTGCGGCGCGAGCACCGGCGCGGCCAGCGCGACCACGATCCAGGCCAGCGCGACGACGACGCCGACGACCGCCAGCGGCCGCCGCCACGCCTGGGGGAGCCGGCTCACGCGGGTGCGCGCGAACAGGCCGGCGCGCTTCACGAGACCCTCACTCTCGGATCGACGACGCCGTACAGCACGTCGACGACCAGGTTGATGACGAGGTAGACCACGCCCACCACGAGACCGACGCCCATGACGGCGGGCAGGTCGAGGGTGGTGGCGCTCTTGTAGGCGTACTGGCCGACTCCCGGCCAGGCGAAGACGGCCTCCACCAGCACGGTGCCGGACAGCAGGCTGCCGAACGCGAGACCGGCCACGGTGATCACGGGCACCAGCGCCGGACGCAGGACGTACCGGAACAGCACCACGCGGCCGGGCAGGCCCTTGGCGCGGGCGGCGCGGACGTAGTCCTGCCCGAGCACCTCCAGCACGGCCGAGCGGGTGAACCGGGTCAGCAGGCCGATCGTGTAGAGGGCCAGCACGAGCGCCGGGGCGGCCAGGTGGCCGACGGCCGAGGAGAACACGTCCCACCGGCCCGACAGCAGGGCGTCGACCGTGTAGAGACCGGTGACCTGCGGCGGCGGGGTCATCCCGGGGTCGATGCGGCCGCTGCCCGGAGTGATCTGGAGCCGGAAGAAGAACACGTAGAACGCCATCAGCGCGAGCCAGAACGTCGGCACCGAGATGCCGACCAGGCTCAGCACCCGGAGCACGTGGTCCGCGAGACGGTCGCGGCGCAGCGCCGCGACCACCCCGAACCCGACGCCGAGGATCAGCGAGACGACGATCGCGGCCCCGGCCAGCTCCAGCGTGGCCGGCACGGACTGGGCGAGGTCGTCCAGCACCGGGCGGTGACTCTGCTGGCTCGTCCCGAGGTCGCCGTGCAGCAGCCCGCCGAGGTGCGCGAGGTACTGCTGCGGCAGCGGCCGGTCGAGACCGTGGTCGGCGCGCCACTGGGCCACGATCGCCGGGTCGCCGAGCGCCCGCTGGCCGAGGTTGGCCGCAACGGGGTCGCCCGGCACCAGGTTGGTCAGCACGAAGGTGACCAGCGTGATCCCCACCGCCAGCAGCAGCGCCGTGACGATCCGCCGCACCAGGAACCGGGCGAGCGGGCTGCGCACCGCCCGGTTCCCCGTACGCCGGCTACTTGGCGCCGAGGTCGGCGACATTGATCGTCCACACGGGGTGGTACTCCACGCCGGTGACGGAGGCCGCCGTCACGATGTTCTGGCCGGGCTGGATCAGCGGCATGAACGGACCGGTCGCGTTGAGCTTCTGCTGGAAGTCGGTGAACGCCTGCTTGCGGTCGTCGTCGGTGACCGCGGCGCCGGCCTTGTCGGCCGCGGCCTCGACGTCCTTGTCCGCGCCCGCCTTCCAGCCGGAGCGCAGGCCGACCAGCTTGCCCGGAGCGAAAGACAGGTAGTTGCTGGGGTCGGGGAAGTCAGGACCCCAGTACCACAGGCCCAGCTCCTCCTTGCCGTTGCGGTAGTTGTCCAGGGCGGTGGTGACCGGCGCGGGGGCCAGCTCGACCGTGATGCCGACCTCCTTGAGGTTGGCCTGGATGCGCTCGGCCAGCGGCTGGAAGGACAGGCCGTTCACGGTCAGCTCGCTCGGGAACTCCAGCGTCACCTTGGGGTCGGTCACGCCGCTCGCCGCGAGCGCCGCCTTCGCGCCCTCGACGTCGCGCGCGGCCGCCTGGTCGGCGGGGAGCGCGCCGAGGAACATCGACGGGATGATGCCCGACGCCTGCGTCGAGCCCTCGCCGGCCAGCTCCAGCAGGCCCTGGTAGTCGATGCCCTTGCGCAGCGCCTCGACGAACTTGGGGTTGGAGGTGACCTTGCTGACGCCCGGGTCCTGGTTGGCGAGCAGGAAGAACACGTACGCTGAGGCGGTCCGCTTGACCTGCAGGCCGCCGGAGACACCGGTCACCTGGTCGCCGGACAGGTTCAGCGCCACCTGGCTGTCGCCGCGCTGGACGTTCAGCTTCTGCGTGGCCGACTCGACGTTGCGGATGACCACCTTGTCGTAGTACGGCTTCTTCGCGCCCCAGTACTTCGCGTTCGCCTTGAGCACGACCTGGCTGCTCACGTTGAACGACTCGATGGTGTACGGCCCCGAGCCGGCCGAGGCGGAGTTGAGGTACTGCTCGGCCTTGTCGTTCGGGTCGTTCGTCGCGCCGTTCTCCTTGGCGACCTTCGAGTTGAGGATGCCGAGGGCCGGGTTCGGGAGGATGTACGGCAGCGCCGGGTGGGGGGTCTTCGACGTCAGCGTGATGGTCGTGTCGTCGGTCTTGGCGACCTCCACGCCGTCCAGCAGGAACGACGGCGTGCCCTTCATGTCGCGGACCCGGGTGAGGGAGAACACGACGTCGTCGGCCGTCACCGGGGAGCCGTCGGCGAACGTGGCGCCCTGCCGGAGCTTGAGCGTGAGCTCCTTGCCGTCGGGCGACAGCTCGTACGACTCGGCGAGCGACGGCACCGGCTTGGTGACGTCGGAGCCCTCGAACGTGAGAAGCGTGTCGTAGGTCGCCTTGTCGACGATCAGGCCGGTCGGCTCGTAGGTCCGCCCGGGGTCCGCCGTCTTGAGGTCGAACGAGGTGTCGATCACGAGCGTCTTGCCCGCGGCGCCGCTCTGGGTGCTGCTGGACGAGCCGCCGCCGGAGCAGGCCGCGAGGGCGAGGGCGCCGGTGAGCACAACCGGCAGCAGGCCGGCCCTCACCTGCCACGAACGGGTCGTCATTATGTGTCCTCCGAAAACAGGCCAACTCGTGGCCGTATGGACGTTTGGTCGCCGATCGTCCAGGATTGTGCTGCAGAAAGTCCAGCTCATGAGGCCGAGCCGAGACGAATCTCCCGTGGAGGATGAACCAGTGACCGAAATGTCAAGCAACTCGGGGTCCGGGGGCGGCGCCGCTGGACGGATCGGCATCGGCCTGGAGCTGGACGCCACCCACCTGAAGATCCTCGAGGTGCTCAGGGAGAACGGGCGGGTCTCGGTCTCCGCACTCGCCGAGCGGGTGGGGATCTCCCGGGCCAACGCGTACACGCGGTTCGAGGCGCTGCGCGCCGACGGCGTGATCAGGCGGTTCACGGCGGAGATCGACCACCAGCGGGCCGGCCTCGGCATCGTCGCGCTGATCTTCGTGACCGTGCGCCAGCAGATGTGGCGGCAGTTCCGCGCCCAGCTCGCGCAGATGCCGGAGGTGGAGTACTGCGCCATCACCACCGGGCAGCACGACGCGATGATCCAGGTCAGGATGGCAGACGTGGCCGAGGTGCACGCGATGGTCACCGAACGCCTGGCCAACATCCCGGCCGTCAAGGCGACCGAGACCGTGTTCATCCTGGACGAGGTGCTCAGGCGGCCGTACGTGCTGCCGAGCGATCGCGAGCGGGAGCGGGGCCGGGGGACCTCGCGGCGGCCCGGCTCCGCCCCTGCGCCGGAGCCCGAGCAGGGACAGGGACAGGGACAGGGACACGGACAGGGACACGGACAGGGACACGGACAGGGGCTGCCGCTCGGCAAGATGCGGTTCGTCGGCGCGGCCGAGGGCCGCGCCGCGCTGCGCGACGAATCGTAGGTCTCAGACCACTTCGGCGCAGATGCTGACGTGGGTGGTGTCGTCGTCCTCGAACTGGAACTCCTCCACCAGGCGCAGCCGGCCGTCCTCGGCCGTCTCGATGCGGCTCGCGCCGCGGCCGCTCGCGCGCTCGCCGGTCTTCAGCAGGTGGACGTAGGAGATCTCGACGCGGTCGGCGTCCCGCGTGCCGACGAACCGGCCGTGGACGACGGTGTCGCCCGTGTAGTGCCCCCAGATCACGCCGCCCGACTCCTCGTACGCGAACTCGGTGGGCGCGTCGGCGTTCACCTCGCTGGCTGTGGAGCTGATCATGACGAAGCGGCGGCCGTTGAGCAGGTCTGTGTCGTTCACGAGTCCGCATCGTGCCGTTTTGTACGAGATTCGCAACTCGCCCTGGACGTTCCGTTCACCGGACCCCGGCCGGGCGTGTGATCCGTCCAGGACACACGCCGCGGCCGGGCCGCGGGACGGACGGCCGTGTCAGCGGCCGACGATCTCGGCGAGGGCGGCGAGCGCCGCGCCCCGCGCGCCGGCCATGTCGAGGTCCTCCACCAGCGTCACGGTGGCCACCCGGCGCTGCTCCTCGCGCAGCAGGGTGTGCTCGCGGACCTTCTCGAGGAACCACTCGCGGAAGTGCGGGGCCGCCTCCACCACTCCGCCGCCCAGGAAGTACGCGTCCGGGTCGGTGAAGTTGGCCGCGATGGTGAAAAGCCTGCCGATGGCCATCGCCTGCTGTTCGAAGACCTTGAGCGCGAGCGGGTCGCCGTTCTCGGCGTAGCCGCGCAGCAGCTTGGCGGCCTTCCCGGCGGACCCGGCCCCGTGGAGCTCGTGACCGGGGAAGCGGGTCAGCCAGTAGGGCAGCAGGTTCTTCTCGATGCCGGTCAGCGAGGCGACGCTCTCGGCGTCCCCGACGAAACCGCAGTTGCACGTGGGCAGCGGCTGGTCCTCCTCCAGCAGGCCCTGCAGGGGGATGTGGACGTGCCCGAGCTCGCCGGCCATCCCCGCCGCGCCCTTCACCACGTGCCCCGACTGGACGACGCCGCCGCCGAGGCCGGTGCCGACGATCGCCGAGACCGACGAGTGCTGCCAGGCGTCGGGCCCGAAGCGCACGTGATGGGAGTAGAGGGCCGCGGCGTTGCCGTCGTTGTTGTAGACCACCGGCAGCCCCAGCCGGGACTCCAGGGCCCCCCGGAAGTCGAAGCCGAACCACCCGGGGTCGACGAAGTTGGTCGCGCCCTTCGAGGAGATCACGCCGTCGGCGCTGGCCGGGCCCGGGGTGTCCAGTCCCACCGCTCGCACCGTGGAGCGCGGCGTGCCGGTCAGCTCCAGCACGTTGTCGAGGGCGAGGAGGAGCTGCTCGACCGCGACCTCGGGACCCTCCCGTACGAGGCTGGGGGTCTCCACCATCCGGTCCACGAGGAACCGCCCGGAGGCGTCGAGAACGGTCGCGTTGTTGCTGGTGCCGCCGTTGTCGAGCCCGACGACGACCCAGGACCCTGCATCTGCCATTGGGGGATGTCCTTTGCGTTCGTGCGTGTCAGTGCGAAGACTACGAGAGCCGGCGCCCCCGGGCACCGGTCGGGGCGCGACAGGCGGGAGGCGTGCCGCGCGGGGGCGCGCACCGGTGAAAGATTCAGTTCGGGCGGTGGCCGCCTCCGGTCGTCTCCGGCGGCGGCGGTGCCCGTGAGCTGCGCCGGGTTCCGCCGACCACGGGCTGGGCCCGCCCCGGGGCCGGGCGCGTCCGTTGACCGGTCAGGCGACCCGGAGAAAACATCTGCGTCCGGGGGCCGCAGCGTCGCGACCCGTCTGTCCCAGGGCCGTGGCCCGAGCGCGAGCGCCTGCCCGAGACCACCCGCCCGTCCGTGCCTGTCCCGGCGGGCGCGGCGCGGAGCCGGGCTGCGCGCCGAACGAGCGGATGCGCAGAAATCGAGGTACGCATGAAGCAGTTCCGTCCTGTCCGAGGGGTTCGCCCCGGCCGCCGGGGCCTGCCGGGCTCTCCGGCGGCGCGCCTGGTCGCGGCGCTGGCCGCGCTGGTCGCCGGCCTCGTGGTCGTGCTGGTGCCCGGCACCGCCTCCGCGGCCCCCGTCTGCAAGGTGGACTACACGACCAACCAGTGGCCGGGCGGCTACACCGCGTCGGTGCGGCTCACCAACCTCGGCTCGGCGGTCAGCTCCTGGGCGCTGAGCTGGACGGCCGGCAGCGGCCAGCAGATCACCAACTCCTGGGGCGCGAAGGTGACCCTGTCGGGCTCGGCCGCCACCGCCAGGAACGAGACCTGGAACGGCTCGCTGGCCACCGGGCAGACGGCCGACTTCGGCTTCCAGGGCACCTGGTCGGGCAGCCTCACGACGCCGTCCGACTGGTCGCTGAACGGCGTGCCGTGTGACGGCGGCGGGGTCTCCCCGTCGCCCTCGCCGACGCCGTCCCCGACCATCGACCACTCGCCGTCCCCGTCTCCGACGCCGTCCCCGTCACCGACGCCGTCCCCGACGGTGGACCACTCGCCGTCGCCGTCCCCCTCGCCGTCCCCCTCGGCAAGTCCGAGCCCGTCGGTGACGCCCACGCCGTCCGGCTGCTCGGGCACCGGCCTGGTGGTCTGCTCCGGCTTCGAGGACCAGTCGGGCACGCCGTCGGGTGAGTGGCAGGTGGTCACCCCGAACTGCTCGGGCAGCGGCACCGCCACGATCGACTCCACCACCGCGCACAGCGGAGGGAAATCGCTGCGGATCAACGGCGGCGGCAACTACTGCAACCACGCCTTCGCCGCGACCACCAAGAACGTCTCCGCCATCTCGCCGGTGGTCTACGGGCGCATGTGGGTGCGGCACACGACCGCGCTGCCGGCGAACCACGTCGCCATGATCACGATGGCGGACTCCAGGGACGGCGGCAAGGACCTGCGGATCGGCGGCCAGGGCGGCGCTCTCCAGTGGAACCGGGAGTCCGACGACGCCACGCTGCCCGAGCAGAGCCCCAACGGGGTCGCGCAGAGCAGCCCGCTGCCCGTCAACCGCTGGGTCTGCCTGCGCTTCCAGATCGACACCACGAAGCAGGCGATGCGCACGTACCTGGACGACCAGGAGATCAGGGGCCTGACAGTGGACGGCACGCCCACACAGGACGTGGACGCGCAGTGGCTGCGCCGCTCCACCGCGCCGCGGCCCACGACGCTGCGCCTCGGCTGGGAGAGCTACGGCAGCGACTCCGACACCATCTGGTACGACGACGTCGCGCTCGGATCGAGCCCGATCGGCTGCTGATCACCACAGGTCAGGGGTAGATAGCCGGGTGTCCGCCAGGTGCGGTCAAGGCTCGACCGTGGTCCCGTTTCGTCCGGCGCCCGGCCTTCCCGAGGGAAGGCCGGGCGCCGCATCCGAGGGGAGAGGGACATGACCGACGTGCAGCACCCGATACCGGAACTGATGAAAGAAGGCGACGTCGTCGACCTGCTCGTCCACCAGCACGCGCTGATCAGGGACATGTTCGACGAGGTGGAGCACGCCCCGCCGGGCGAGCGCCGTGAGCCGTTCCGGCGGCTGGTGCGCATGCTCGCCGTCCACGAGACGGCGGAGGAGGAGATCGTCCACCCCTACACCCGGCTGCGGGTGGACGGGGGGACCGGCGTGGTGGCCGACCGGCTCAAGGAGGAGCGCGAGGCCAAGGAGATGCTCAGCAGGCTGGACGAGATGGGACCGGAGCATCCCGGCTTCATGGCCGAGCTGGACAGGTTGCGGATCGCCGTGCTCGCGCACGCCCGGGCCGAGGAGCGGTACGAGTTCACCCGGCTCCGGGCCGAGACGACGGCGGCCGAGCGGCGGGCGATGGCCCTCGGTGTCCGGGCCGCCGAGGCGATGGCGCCGACCCGCCCGCACCCGGGCGTGGAGACGATGACCAGGAACCTGCTCCTGGGCCCGCCCGCGGCGATCATGGATCGGGCGCGGGACCTGATCCGGCAGGCGCTGCGCAGGTAGGCGGGCCCGCGAGCCCCGGCTCGGGTCCGCGTACGTACGGAGCCGAGCCGGGGGCTCGCCCGGTCAGTGGGTCCGCAGGCTGTAGAGAGGGTGGGTGCCCTCCAACTCCAGGCGGTACTCGTCGCCCGACTTGGCGCGGTTCTCGTCGATGACACGCTCGCTGGGCGGTTCCTCCCCGCCCATCAGCTGCTCCTGCCAGCGCTGGAACCGCTCGTGGGCCTCCTGGACGTAGCCGGTGCCCAGGGTGGTGTAGTCGATCTGCGTAGCGATCAGCTCCCGCAGGTAGTCCTTGTTCGGCTCGAACGTCACCGGCTTGGGCAGCGCCGGGGCCAGCAGCTGCTCCGGGTCGCGCCCGTCGTGCCGGCGGAACAGCTCCGCGGCGATACGCAGGTGCTCCAGCTCCATGTTGAGATGCAGCTCCCAGATCGTCTTGACCTTCGGGTCGGACTCGGTCTCCATGAAGGAGTAGTAGAGGTAGCACTCGTTGTACTCGTGGTTGAGCAGCTGCTCCCACCATGTCTCGCCCGGGTCGAGCAGCGACTCGTAATGCGTGACGTGCTCTTCCTCGATCAGCCCGATCTCCTGGTACAGCTGCCGCGCGATCGGCTCCATGTAGGTCGGGCCGACGTTCATGTAGAAGTTCATCGTCTGCTGCTCGGCGGACATGACGGTCAGCGCGTGCAGCTTGGAGATCGCCTGCGCGGTCTCGCGGTCGTAGTGCTCGCGGACGTTGTCGGCCGGGTGGCGGTGGTGCATCTTCGTCGGCCGGCCCGGCATCACCTCGGTCAGCCGGTCGACGATCTTCTCGGCCTTGCGGTGCTCGATCATCTCGTACAGGTTGGCGTAGCGGTACAGGTGATCGAAGTCCTCCAGCACGCCGAACTGGTAGGCCTGCTTGAGATAGGGGTCGGGCTCCATCCGGGCGACCCAGGCGGTCAGGTCCACCGCCACCTGTTCGTAGGCGATCGTCGTCTCCAGCACCGAGGCCAGCCCCGGCAGCAGCCAGTTCACCGTCCGCTGCTGCTGCGCCTCGATGTAGCGCACCTCCGCCAGCCGCTGCCTGACCTCCAGATCGGGGTGGTGCCGGGCGAGATGATGGCTGAACATGATCGCTTCGATCTCGATGCCGTTCATCGTGATGATCCGGCACCGGGTGTAAGGATCGGCGCGGTCGGGGTCGATCGGCGTGACATTCAGCTCGCGCCAGTTGCGCAGCTGCCGGTCCAGCGGTATCCCCCGCTCCCGCAGCGGATTGAACGTCATCTCGGTGCTCCTCCCCACGATTGGCGCTGGGCGTACCCAAGCCATGGAATGCGACAAACGTGGACATTTGGAGCTTTGCCGGAGATTGTCATCTGGCCGCGAGGGCGGCCCGTCAGCCGCTGGACGACGTCCTGGAGTGCGGGTCGCCGACCCTCTTCGACTGCGGTGAGCCCCGCTCGCGCAGGAAGATCGCGAGCAGGACCATGGAGGCGACCGCGAGGAACTCCGACTGCCAGTTCTGCAGCGTGCGGTTCCAGAAGTCGGCGGAGGTCACGTAGCCGCCCCAGCCGACCGGGTCCTCCAGCCGGGCGAGCTGCTCGTTGTTGTACGCCGCTAGGCCGGCGACGGACTGGGCCAGCCAGGACAGCAGGAAGAGCAGTCCCATCGCGACGCCCAGCGAGTGGCTGAAGACCGTCCGCCGCCAGTCGTCCGCCGCCGCCCACGCGGGGGAGCCGGGCTCGGCGTGCCGGCCGACCTTCTGCTCGGCGTCGGACTCAAGGCCCTCCTCGCCCCGCTTCTTCGACTCCGGCGAGCCGCGCTGCACGAGCCAGACGGTGATGAGGATGTAGAGGAAGAACTGCAGGTACTCCGACTGCCAGTTCTCGGCGACGTCCACGGCGAAGGCCGACGAGGTGACGTATTCGGCCCACGTCACGGGGGAGCCGCCGCCCGCCACCCGCTCCTCGCTGAACGCCGCCGCGCCCGCCGCCGACTGCCCGGCGAGGCTCAGCAGGAACAGCAGCAGGAAGCACAGCGCGAGCGCGTTGTCCCTGACGAAACGCCTCACCGCCGCTACCTCCCCGCCAGGCCGACGACGATCACGTAGGCGAGCACCAGCGTGACCGTGACCAGCAGCACCGCGTAGAGCGTCCGCGCGCCGTTCACGCCTCCACCTCACATTCGTACGGCTGCTCTGTGTTCGACTGATCCGGGCGGGGTTCGCAGCCCGCGGCCCGCACCCGCCAGCCCTCGGGGAACCGGTGCAGGAAGAGCGTGTCGCCGTCCACCCGCACCCGCGCCTCGTCTCCCCACACGTCGACGCCGCGTACGGCGCCCGTGCCCAGGTCGGCCGACACGATCTGTTTCTCGCAGTCGTCCAGCGAGCGCGCCGCCTCGGGGGCCAGGAGCAGGCATGCCTGGCCTCCCCGGCCCTGCCCGGCCGCGGACAGGAAGCGCTCCGCCGTCGCGGTGACCGACGCGTCGTCCGCGGACGCGCACCCCGCGGCGACGAGCGCGAGGCAGACGACCGCCGTTGCTCGAATGCCCATGGACCGCGACTACCCGGGGGGCGGAAGTGAAACCTGCACACAGTTTTCGTCGGGCATATGGGATTATTCGCCTGCCACGCGTAATATGGGCGGTTCCGGAAGGAGTTCCGGGTGGGGTCATCTCACCAACGGAGGTGGGATCCTTGCACGACTTCCAGGTGTCGGTGGCGCAGTCGCCCCCCTTCACCCTCATCACCCTCAGCGGTGAGCTCGACGTGCTCACGGTCCCCGCGCTGCGCGAGCAGGTGACCCCCCTGCTGGCCCGTCCCGCGACGCGCATCCTGTTCGACCTGGAGAGGCTGCGCTTCATCGACAGCGCCGGCATGCGGGTGCTCATCGACGCCTGCGTCCGCAACCCGCCCGAGGACGGAGACGGCGCCGTCTGCGGGATGAGCCCGCAGATGCGTCACCTGTTCTCGCTGCTCGGCCTCAACTCGCGGCTCACCATGTATCCGACCCGCGCCGACGCGCTGCGCCGCCCGGCGGCCGAGCCTCCCGGCACGGCCCACATGAACTGACCCCCGTCACGGGTGCGCGGCCGGACGCCGCCGGGCCGGGGAGCGCGCTCGTCCCGCAGACCCGGCATCCGGCTCATCACATGATCGTCTGCCACCAGCCGTCCACGGGCGGCGGATCGTCGACCGTGACGCGCTCGCCCGGCCGCGGCACCACGAGGCGCACGTCGCGTGCCTTCGCCTCCCGCCACAGCTGGTCGACCGGGTCGTTCCAGGCGTGCGGGGCGAGCGAGAACGTGCCCCAGTGGACGGGCAGCAGCACCCGGGCCCGCACGTCGAGGTGGGTGAGGATCGCCTCCTCGGGCGTCATGTGGATGTCCGGCCAGCCCTTGCTGTAGGCGCCGATCTGCACCACCGACAGGTCGAACGGCCCGTACGTCTCGCCGATCGCGGCGTATCCGTCGAAGTAGCCGGAGTCGCCGGTGTAGAAGACCCGCCGGCGCTCGCCCGCGACGACCCACGAGGCCCAGAGGGTCTGGTCCCGGCGGAACGCGCGGCCGGAGAAGTGACGGCCGGGGGTCGCCACGAACCGGAGGCCGGACACCGTGGCCTCCTCGTTCCAGTCGAGCTCGATGATGCGGGACGCGGGCACCCGCCACCGCTCGAGATGGGCGCCGACCCCGAGCGGCACCAGGAACGGCGCGGTCTGCGTGCGGACCAGCATGCGCACCGTGTCCATGTCGAGGTGGTCGTAGTGGTCGTGCGAGATGACGATCGCGTCGAGCTCGGGCAGCTCGTACAGCGGCACCGGCGGAGGGTGCAGGCGGCGCGGCCCGGTGAACGACGCGGGAGAACACCGCTCGCTCCACACCGGGTCGAACAGCACCCGCCGCCCCTCGATCTCGATCAGCACAGAGGAGTGGCCGTACCAGACGGCGTCGAGGTCGCCACCCCGGGACGGGCCCGGGGTCATGAGGGGCACGGGGAGGCGCGGCTTGCGCGGCGTCCGGCGGAGGAACTCGCGGGCGACCTGCTGCCTGGTCCCCGGCGGAAGCACGGGGCTGGGTGTCGTGTTGCGGAACGCCCCGTCACGGAACTGTTTCGAGCGCCGCACCCGGCCCGCTCGCTCGCCCGAGGGCCGCGCCCCCAGCGCGGCGGGGACGTTCCGAACCGCCCACACCGCCGCCGCCAGGGCGGCCGCTCCCGCGACGAGCCCCACGCGACGGCCCAGGTCACTACTTCTCAAACCACCGGTCTTCAACGGCAATCTCCCTTGCTGGGTTCTGCCGATCAGACTAGGCAATCGCCGGACGGGTGCGCGCCGACGGCGCCTTGCCTGTGGACAACCGGTCAGAGGAGACTGCCTTCTGAATGAAAGCATGCAGACCGACCGGCCAGGCGTGGGCCGGTGAGGCGGGGGAGATGAGCACCGGCCACAACGCGGACCACGGCTCGGGCGGCCACCGCGACGACCTCGATGACCGTGACGTCTTCGGCGACCGTGACGTCCTCGGTGACCTCGGTGACCTTCGCGGCAGTGACGGCGAGACCGCGTCCCGTCTGTTGCGGCTGTTCGAGGGGCACCGGCTCACTCCCGTGCAGCGCAGGATCGCCCACTGCCTCGCACGGCACGCCGCCGAGGCGCCGTTCCTGTCGAGCATCGAAGTGGCCGAGCTGGCCGGGGTCAGCCAGCCGTCGGTGACCCGCTTCGCCATGGCACTGGGTTACAGCGGATACCCCGGCCTGCGGCGCAAATTCCGTGAGCTGGGCGTGCCGCGCGGCCGGAGCCGGGACGGGGAGGACGCCGCGCCGGACGCCCGCGTTTCCGCGCCCGCGGTCGGCCCCCGGCTCCCCGACGGCGGCGAGGGCGGGCAGGACGCGGCAGGGCGAGACGCGGCAGAGCAGAACGGCGGCGGAGGGCAGGATGGCGGCGGAGGGCGGGGTCCCGCGCAGACGCTCCGCGCCACGGCGGAGGGCTCTCATCGCTCGTCGCCGCGACCTGGCGCGCGCGCACGTCCCGTGCCCGAGGATCCCGTTGCCGAGGATCCCGCGTCCCTGGATTCCGTTCCTGAGGATTCCGCGCCCGAGGATGCCGTGCCGCGGGATGCCGCCCCGGAGGAGGCGCCCGCGGAGCACGGTCCCGGCCTCGACTGGGCGACGGGCCCGGGGGGCGAGTATCGGCGGGCCGTGCTGGCGGAGATCGAGAACCTGCGCGCCCTGGCCCGGTCGCTGGACGACCCCGGACCCGTCGCCGAGGCCGCCCGCCTCCTCGCCGCCTCGCGGCCGCTTCCGGTGCTGGGCCTGCGGGCCGCCGCGGCCCAGGCCGCCGGGTTCGCCTACTTCGCGGCGAAGATCCACCCCGACGTACGGCCCCTGCACGAGGCGGGGTCGCTCCTGACCGACCGCGTCGAACAGGCGGCGGCGGCCGGAGCGACGGCCCTGCTGTGCTTCGCCCTGCCCCGCTACCCGGCCGAACTGGTGGACGCCCTGCGCGCCGCCCGCGCGGCCGGACTGAGCGTCGTCACGGTCGCCGACCGGCGGGTGCCGTCTCTCGCCGGCCTGTCGCACGTCCTGCTCACCGCCGCCGTGGGCACGCGTCTGGTGTTCGACACGGCCTGCGCGCCGATGATGCTCGGCCGGGTGCTGCTGGAGGCCATGTGCGACGAGCTGCCCGGGGCGCAGGCCCGCCTGGAGGCGTTCGAGGCGTCGGCCGCGGCCCGCGGGGTGTTCCTCATTGACTGAATCTATTCATTCACTCAGGATGAAGAGAACTCATTGAATGGGACCATGCGCGCCGGGCGCGGGTGGGAGGAGGACTCGTGGCTGACGACGGTGACAGCGCCCCCAACCGGGCCCCCAACAGCGCCCCCAACAGTGCCCTCAACCGGGCCTCCAACCAAGCCCTCGACCGGGCTCCCGACCGCGCACCCGTCCGGGCTCCGCGCGGCACCACGCTCAACACGCGCGGCTGGCAGCAGGAGGCCGCGCTGCGCATGCTGATGAACAACCTCGACCCCGAGGTCGCCGAGCACCCGGAACGGCTCGTCGTCTACGGCGGCAGCGGCAAGGCGGCCCGCGACTGGCCGTCGTACGACGCCATCGTGCGCGAGCTCACCACCCTGCGGGCCGACGAGACGCTGCTGGTCCAGTCGGGCCGGCCGGTCGGCGTGATGACCACGCACGAGTGGGCTCCCCGGGTGCTGATCGCCAACTCCAACCTCGTCGGCGACTGGGCGACCTGGCCGGAGTTCCGGCGGCTGGAGCGGCTCGGGCTCACGATGTACGGCCAGATGACGGCCGGCTCGTGGATCTACATCGGCACCCAGGGAATCCTGCAGGGGACGTACGAGACGTTCGCGGCGGTCGCGGCCAAGCGGTTCGGCGGCAGCCTCGCCGGGACGATCACCCTGACCGCCGGGCTCGGCGGCATGGGCGGTGCGCAGCCGCTCGCGGTCACGATGAACGGCGGCGTGGCGATCTGCGTCGACTGCGACCCGCGCGGCGTCGAGCGCCGCATCGGCCACCGCTACCTCGACGTGCGGGCCGAGAGCCTGGACGAGGCGCTGCGCCTGGCGTACGAGGCCAGGGACGCGCGCCGCCCGCTGTCGATCGGGGTCGTGGCCAACGCCGCCGAGGCCGTGCCCGCCCTGCTGGCCCGGGGCGCGGAGATCGACGTCGTGACCGACCAGACGAGCGCGCACGACCCGCTGGCCTACCTGCCGCTCGGCGTCGCCTTCGAGGACATGGCCGCGCTCGCGCGCAAGGACCCCGAGGGGTTCACCCACCGGGCCCGCGAGTCGATGGCCCGGCACGTCGAGGCGATGGTCGGCTTCCAGGACGCCGGCGCGGAGGTGTTCGACTACGGAAACTCGATCAGGGGCGAGGCGAGCCTCGCCGGGTACGCGCGGGCGTTCGACTTCCCCGGGTTCGTGCCCGCCTACATCCGGCCGCTGTTCTGTGAGGGGAAGGGCCCGTTCCGGTGGGCGGCGCTGTCCGGCGACCCGGCCGACATCGCGACGACCGACCGCGCGATCCTCGATCTCTTCCCGGACAACAAGCCGCTGGCCCGGTGGATCAGGATGGCGGGGGAGCGGGTGCGCTTCCAGGGCCTGCCCGCGCGGATCTGCTGGCTGGGATACGGCGAGCGCGACCGGGCCGGCGAGCGGTTCAACGACCTCGTCGCCTCCGGGGAGATCTCCGCTCCCATCGTGATCGGCCGCGATCATCTCGACTGCGGCTCGGTCGCATCGCCCTACCGGGAGACGGAGGGCATGCTCGACGGCTCCGACGCCATCGCCGACTGGCCGCTGCTCAACGCCATGGTCAACGTGGCCTCCGGCGCGTCCTGGGTGTCGATCCACCATGGCGGCGGGGTCGGCATCGGCCGTTCCATCCACGCCGGACAGGTCACCGTCGCCGACGGCACGCCGCTGGCGGGGGAGAAGATCCGCCGGGTGCTGACGAACGACCCCGGCATGGGGGTGATCCGGCACGTGGACGCCGGGTACGACCGGGCCGCCGAGGTCGCCCGCGAGCGGGGCGTACGCGTCCCGATGACCCAGCCGGTCGAGATCGGGGAGGGGCGGGCCGATGCGGACGCCGACGCCTGAGGGAGCGGCGCGGGTCCTGCCCGAGGAGGTGGCGGACGGCTTCCGCCGCATGTGGCGTGACCTGCTGCCCGTCGGCCGGTACGACGCGACGGGCGGGTACCGCAGGCACGCCTGGACGGCGGCGGACGCCGAGTGCCGGGCCTGGTTCGCCGGGCAGGCGAGCGAGAGAGGCCTGACGTACGAGATCGACCGCAACGGCAACCAGTGGGCCTGGCTGGGCGATCCCGCGGCCGGGGACGCCGTGGTGACCGGCTCCCACCTGGACTCGGTGCCCGACGGCGGGGCGTACGACGGCCCGCTGGGGGTCGTGGGGGCGTTCGCCGCGCTCGACGCGCTGCGGGCGCGCGGCCTGCGGCCGGAGCGGCCGCTGGCGGTGGTGAACTTCACCGAGGAGGAAGGCGCCAGGTTCGGCCTGGCCTGTCTGGGGTCGCGGCTGATGACCGGCGCCGTCCGCCCCGAGACGGCTGGGGCGCTGCGTGACGCGGACGGCGTCACCCTGTCGGCGGCGATGGAACGGGCGGGATGTGACCCTGGGGCCGCCGGGCGCGACGACGAGCGCCTCGCGCGGATCGGCGCGTTCGTGGAACTGCACGTGGAGCAGGGCCGCCACCTCGCCGGCACGCCGCACCCGGTCGGCGTCGCCTCCGCGATCTGGCCGCACGGCCGCTGGCGTTTCGACTTCCATGGGCAGGCCAACCACGCCGGGACCACCCGGCTGGAGGACCGGCGCGACCCCATGCCGGCTTACGCGGCGGCCGTGCTGGCCGCACGCGCCGGCGCCGAGCGCCTGGGGGCGCTGGCCACCTTCGGCAGGGTCAGGGTCGAGCCCAACGGCACCAACGCGATCGCGTCGCTGGTCACCGCGTGGCTCGACTGCCGGGCTCCCGACGCCGCCCTGCTGGACAGCCTCGTCGAGGAGACGGCCCGGGCGGCCGGGGAGGCCGAGGTGACCCGGGAGTCCTACACGGCGGTCGTGGACTTCGACGCGCCACTGCGTGACCGCGTCGCGCGCGTCCTCGGCGGCGCGCCCGTGCTGCCCACGGGGGCGGGGCACGACGCCGGCATCCTCGCAGGGGAGGTCCCGGCGGCCATGCTGTTCGTCCGCAACCCCACGGGTGTCTCGCACTCGCCGTACGAGCACGCCGAGGAGGCCGACTGCCTCGCCGGGGTCGCCGCCCTCGCCGCCGTTCTGGAGGACCTGCTCGCTCCGGCCGCCGACGGCCACGGCGCGGGTCTCTGAGCGGATCGGCAGCTGGAGTTCGCCCCGGTACGAGGGACCAAACGACGTTTCAATTGGGCGAATACAGTGCTCCGCGCTTTCTGGTGTCACCAGTGCTTGTTTGCTCCCTGATGGGTGACTGGGGCGTTTGGTGCCTCTAGCGTGAAATCAGGGTCCAGATCCAAGGTTCGATGGATCGATTCGAGCTCCGTGCATTCGGACGTCGTCCGCCTTCTCACCACGGAGCCAACGGAGGAATACCCATGTTCAAGAACGCAATGGCTGCTGCCGTCATGACGGCTTCGGCCCTCGTCGTCCCTGTCACGATGCAGACGCAGCCCGTCAGCGCCTCCGGCACGACCGAACACGTCATCCGGCCGTCGTCGACGACGGGGGACTGTCCGGGCGGCGAATGCCGCAGGCGCGATCGTGAGCGCCTCCGTCCGGAGCAGCAACAGCAACAACAGCAACAACAGCAGCAACAACAACAGCAGCAACAGCAGCAACAGCAGCAACAACAGCAGCAACAACAGCAGCAACAGCAGCAACAGCAGCAGCAACAACAGCAGCAACAGCAGCAGCAACAGCAGCAGCAACAGCAACAGCAACAGCAACAGCAACAGCAACAGCAACAGCAACAGCAACAGCAACAGCAACAGCAACAGCAACAACAACAGCAGTGACGAAAACGACCGTCCGTCGAGCCTGATCACCCTGTGCCCCGCGTCCACGGCCTCGCGGGGCATTTCGCTGCCGCGTTCGTTCTCTCCCGGAGCCCGGGCCGTCGGCGGGTTTCGCTTCGGCGCCGTGGCGGCCGGCCGGGGACGGGGGGCCCGTGCTCGCCCTCGACCTCCACAGCACCTGCGACCGTCATCGTCCCCGGCGGTCGCCCGGGCGGCGCTCACCTCACACAGCCGGGGCTTGCCCTACGCCCCAGACGAGGGCGTCCAGCGGGTGCGGCGGCACCGCGTCGGTACGGCACGCGTCCAGGCCGCGGCCCCCGGCGGCGCGCCCCGGCCACCTGCTCGCCGCGGCGATACCGGGCGCGGGCCGCGGCGGCCCGCCCGAGAGGGCGAGCGGGCGGGCGGGCCGGAAGGGGCGCGTCAGCGGGAGCGGCGGTCGCCGGAGCCGGGGTCGGCAAGGCCAGCCCGGCGCAGGGCCTCGGCCATGGCGCCGCCCTGCGGCGCGCCGCCCGAGCCCCGCCCGTTGCCGCGGCCCGACCCGCCCCTGCTTCCCTGGTTCTGGCCACCCTGGTTCTGGCCACCCTGGTTCTGACGGGGAGCGTTCTGGCGCGGCTGGCCGCGCCGGCCGCCCTGCCGGTCGCCCCGGGCCTCGCCGTCCGGCCCGCCCCTGCGGCCGTTGCCCGTCGTCTCGTCATCCAGGCGCAGCGTGAGCGAGATGCGCTTGCGCTGGAGATCGACGTCGAGCACCTTGACCCGGACGATGTCGCCGGGCTTGACCACTTCGCGTGGGTCCTTCACGAACGAGTTCGACATCGCGGACACGTGGACCAGGCCGTCCTGGTGCACGCCGATGTCGACGAACGCGCCGAACGCGGCGACGTTGGTGACGACGCCCTCCAGGATCATGCCGGGAGACAGGTCGGAGGGCTTCTCGACGCCGTCCTTGAAGGTGGCGGTCTTGAACGCCGGACGGGGGTCGCGGCCCGGCTTCTCCAGTTCCTTGAGGATGTCGGTGACGGTCGGCAGGCCGAAGGTGTCGTCGACGAAGTCGGACGGCTTCAGCGTGCGGAGCGCCGAGGTGTTGCCGATCAGCGTGCGCAGGTCGCTCTTGCTGAAGTCGAGGATGCGGCGCACAACCGGATACGCCTCCGGGTGGACGCTGGAGGCGTCGAGCGGGTCGTCGCCGCCCGGGATGCGCAGGAAGCCCGCGCACTGCTCGAACGCCTTCGGTCCGAGCCGCGGCACGCCCTTCAGGCCGGTCCGGGAGCGGAACGGCCCGTTGGCGTCCCGGTGCGCGACGATGTTCTCCGCCAGTCCGGCGCTGATGCCGGAAACCCGGGTCAGCAGCGGGGCGGACGCGGTGTTGACGTCCACGCCCACCGCGTTCACACAGTCCTCCACGACCGCGTCGAGCGAGCGCGACAGCTTCACCTCGGACACGTCGTGCTGGTACTGGCCCACGCCGATGGACTTGGGGTCGATCTTGACCAGCTCGGCCAGCGGGTCCTGCAGCCGCCGGGCGATCGATACCGCGCCGCGCAGCGAGACGTCGAGACCGGGCAGTTCCTGCGAGGCGTAGGCCGACGCGGAGTACACCGAGGCCCCGGCCTCCGAAACCATGATCTTCGTGAGGTTCGGCATGTGCTTGACCAGCTCGGCGGCGAGCTTGTCGGTCTCCCGCGACGCGGTGCCGTTGCCGATCGCGACCAGCTCCACCTTGTGCTCGGCGGCCAGCCGGGCCAGCACCGCGAGCGACTGGTCCCACTGCCGCCTGGGCTCGTGCGGGTAGATCGTCTCGGTGGCCACGACCTTGCCGGTGCCGTCCACGACCGCGACCTTCACCCCGGTGCGCAGGCCCGGGTCGAGGCCCATCGTCGGCCTCGCCCCGGCGGGAGCGGCGAGCAGCAGGTCGCGCAGGTTGGCCGCGAACACCCGCACGGCCTCCTCCTCGGCCGCCTGCCACAGCCGGGTGCGCAGGTCGATGCCCAGATGGACGAGGACGCGCGTCCGCCAGGCCCAGCGCACGGTGTCGAGCAGCCACTTGTCGGCCGGGCGGCCCTGGTCGGAGATGCCGAAACGCCGCGCGATCCGCGCCTCGTAGTCGTTCGGCTCCTCGGCCTCCGGATCGAGGGTGAGCGTGAGCACCTCCTCCTTCTCGCCCCGGAACATCGCGAGGATGCGGTGCGAGGGCAGCCGGGTGAAGGGCTCGGAGAAGTCGAAGTAGTCGGAGAACTTGGCCCCGGACTCCTGCTTGTCCTCCCGTACCTGGGAGACGAGCCGGCCTCGGGACCACATCCGCTCCCGCAGATCGCCGATGAGGTCGGCGTCCTCGGCGAAGCGCTCGACCAGGATGGCCCTGGCGCCCTCCAGCGCCGCGGCGGCGTCGGCCACGCCCTCGCGTACGTATCCCTCCGCGGTCGCCTGGGGGTCCAGCGACGGGTCGGCCAGCAGCGCGTCCGCCAGCGGCTCCAGCCCCGCCTCCCTGGCGATCTGCGCCTTGGTCCGGCGCTTGGGCTTGAAGGGCAGGTAGATGTCCTCCAGCCGGGCCTTGGAGTCGGCCTCCATGATCCGCGCTTCCAGGGCCTCGTCGAGCTTGCCCTGGGAGCGGATCGAGTCGAGGATGGCCGCCCGCCGCTCCTCCAGCTCGCGCAGGTAACGCAGCCGCTCCTCCAGCGTGCGCAGCTGAGCGTCGTCGAGCGCACCGGTGGCTTCCTTGCGGTAGCGGGCGATGAACGGCACCGTCGCCCCACCGTCGAGCAGGTCGACGGCCGCGGTGACCTGGCTCTCGCGCACGCCGAGCTCTTCGGCGATCCGCTGCTGAATGGACGTCGTCACGATCCTGATCCGCCTTCTTCCGGGAGGGCTCTCATTCTGCCGGATCCGCCGGGTCCCCTCGTGCCACCTGTGGACAACGCCCTACCCGGACATCGGCACCCTCCCGCGCGGCCTCGGAATCCTCGGGTGACGTCCGCGAACTCCTGGGCGGGGCGGCTCAGCGCGCCGTGATCCTCTCGTACAGGCCGAGACCGGCCGGCAGCAGGAGCACGAGCGTGATCAGGCCGTGCGACGTGAACCACCATCCGCCTCGGGAGGACTCCTCCTCCACGGGCATCTCCAGAGCCGGACGGCCGAGCGCGATCTCCGGATGGTGCGCCAGGTAGCCGGTGGGGAACGTGGTCACGGTCCCGCAGCCGCACCCGGGGCAGGTCATCCCCGACCAGGGCGGCTGCACGGCCACACCCTCCCGGGTCCACACGACGACGTCGTTGCCGTGCTCGTCGTCCCTGCGGTGGACGACGTACTCCTCCTCCCAGACCCGCAGGCAGTGCAGGCACTCGAACGGCCACGTCTCCCTGGTACTGACTCCCTCACGCACCGGTCCCACCCCCGAACTCACGACCTCCGTCTTCGAGTCTCAACAGGTGGTGAAACCACTGCAAGTGGGATCAAGGCCGCGATCGGTAATGATTGCCCAGCGGGTCTGGCGAACCGCGAGGTCCGTCAGACCACCTCGAGCAGCTCGTCGACCACGCCGAGCGCCAGCGTCTTGTAGCCCACGGAGTCGAACAGCACCGTGATCCGGTCCTGCTCACGGCTCATCACTATCCCGTGCCCCCACTCCGCGTGCCGTACGTCCGCGTGCATGGGGAACGGCCCCTCGCCGGCCTCCGGCGGGGTCACGGTCCCGGAGCGGCAGGTGTCGCAGTCGCCGCACGACCGCTCGTACGGCTCGCCGAAGTACTCCAGCAGGAACCGGCGCCGGCAGCCGGTCGTCTCCGCGTAGCCGCGCATCATCTCCAGCCGGGAGTCCTCCATCCGGTGCCGGATGTCGTCGATCTCCGCCGCGCGGGCGGCGGCCTCGTCCGGCGACGGGCCGTCCGGCGCGTAGCGCAGGGCGCCGCCGTGGGAGACCTCGAAGGCGCCGGCCCGCTCCAGCAGGTTGACGTGCGAGGTCAGTCTGGCCGCCCCGATGTCGAGGAGCTCGCGCAGGTCGGCGGCGGCCACCTCGCCGCCGTGCTCGTGGACCAGCGTCGCGATCCGCCGCATCAGGTTCTCGTCCGCCCGGCCCCCGGAGAAGAACTTGCGCAGCCCCAGGTCCTCGGTCCGGTAGAACAGCACGGCGTCGGCCGGGTTCCCGTCCCGGCCCGCCCGGCCGATCTCCTGGTAGTACGCGTCGAGCGACTCGGGGGGCGCGGCATGCAGCACGTAGCGCACGTCGTGCTTGTCGATGCCCATCCCGAACGCCGAGGTCGCCACGACGGTGTCGAGGTCGTCGTCCTGGAACCGCTCGTGGATGCGGCGGCGATCCTTCGACTTCATCCCCGCGTGGTACGCCTCCGCCCGGCGGCCCCGCTCCTTCAGCAGTTCCGCGTACTCCTCGGCCTGGCGCCGGGTCGCCACGTAGACCAGCCCGACGCCGTCCAGCCCGGCGGCGTGGTCGGCCAGGCTCGTGCGCTTGTCGTCGTCGTCGGTGAACCGCTGGACCTCGAGGTTGAGGTTGGGCCGGTCGAATCCCCGGACGATCTGCTGCGCCCCGGTCAGGCCGAGCGATTCGATGATCTCCTCGCGCACGGTCGGCGCGGCCGTGGCCGTCATCGCGATCACCGGAGGATGCCCGAGACGCTCGATGACCTTGCCGAGCCGCAGGTACTCCGGCCGGAAGTCGTGGCCCCAGGCGGACACGCAGTGTGCCTCGTCCACGGCGATCAGCGACGGCCGGGCCGCGGCCAGCCGCTCGACCACCTCGGGCTTGGCGAGCTGCTCCGGCGACAGGAACACGTACTCGGCGTCGCCCGCGCTGACCTGGTCGAGGCCCGCCTCGACCGAGCCGGTCGAGTTGACCGCGACCGCGCCCGCGGCCCCCGCCTTGAGCAGGCCCATGACCTGGTCGCGCTGCAGGGCGATGAGCGGGGACACGATGACCGTCGGGCCCTCCAGGAGCAACCCGGGCACCTGGTAGACGGCCGACTTGCCGCCGCCGGTCGGCATCACCAGCAGCACGTCGCGCCCCGCGAGCAGGAGCTCCATCGCCTCCTGCTGGCCGGGCCGCAGCTGCTGCCACCCGAAGGCGTCCCTGGCAGTGGCCCGCAGGCGCCTGCCCCTGCGCCCGAACCGCCGGCCGAAGCGGCCCCCGGCCCAGCCTCCGGCCCAGCTTCCCGACCAGTCCCGCGACCAGCCGCCCCCGGCGCCGCCGAGCCTGTCACCGGGTCGTCCGCCGGACAGGCCCCCATACCTCTGCCTGACGCTCATGCCATCGCACTCCCTCGCCCGATCGGCCTGCAACTACCCCGGAGGAAAGGGCCGAACCGGAATAGCCGCGCGGACCGGGCGCTTACCGCTCGTATGAGAGCGATCGTGTATTCCGAGACCGGTGACAGCGGAGTCCTGCGCGTGGCCGAACGGCCGGTGCCCGAGCCGGGACCCGGAGAAGTCCGCGTACGGGTGGTGCGGTCCGGGGTCAATCCCACCGACTGGAAGGCGCGGCGCGGCACGCTGAGCCATCCCGAGGTCGTGCCCGACCAGGACGGCGCCGGGATCGTGGACGCCGCCGGACCGGGCGTGACGGGGGTGTCCCCGGGGGACCGCGTATGGGTGTGGGAGGCCGCCTGGGGGAGGCCGGACGGCACCGCCCAGGAGTACGTCGTGCTGCCCGAGCGGCAGGTCGTGCCGCTGCCGGACGGGGCCTCCCTCGACCTCGGCGCGAGTCTCGGCATCCCCGCGCTGACCGCGCACCGCTGCCTGACCGTGGCCGACGGCGGGCCGGACCGGCTCGCCCCCGGGGCCCTCGACGGCAGGACCGTCCTGGTCGCGGGCGGCGCCGGCGCCGTGGGCAACGCCGCGATCCAGCTCGCCCGCTGGGCCGGGGCGACCGTGGTGACCACCGTCAGCGGGCCGGAGAAGGCGGCGCTGGCCCGGGCCGCAGGGGCGCACCACGTCGTGAACTACCGCACCGGCGATCCGGTGGCGGAGATCCGCGGCGTCGCGCCCGGCGGCGCCGACATCGTCGTGGAGGTCGCGCCCGCGCCCAACGCCGCGCTCGACGCGGCGGTCACCGCGCCGCAGGGAGTGGTCGCGGTGTACGCGAACAACGGGGGAGACGAGGTCACGCTGCCGGTCCGCGAGCTGTTCACCCGCAACGTCCGCTACCAGTTCGTCCTCGTCTACACGGTGCCCGAGGCCGCCAAGGACGCCGCCGTGGCCGACGTGCGCGCGGTGGTCGAGGCGGGCGCGCTGCGGGTGGGGGAGGAGGCCGGGCTGCCCCTCCACCACTACCCGCTGGAGCGTACGGCGGACGCCCACGACGCGGTCGAGTCGGGCGTGGTCGGCAAGGTGCTCGTGGACGTCGCGCCCGAGTGAGGCCCCCGCTGAGGCCCCCACTGAGGCCCCAGTGAGGACCCGAGTGAGGCCGGGAGGCGAGGATCTTGCCCGGGCGGGCGGTACCGTCGGGAGCATGCGACTCGGAGTCCTGGACGTCGGTTCCAACACGGTGCACCTGCTGGTGATGGACGCGCATCAGGGTGCCCGGCCCCTCCCCGCGTTCTCCCACAAGGAGGAGCTGCGGCTGGCCGAGCATCTCGTCGACGGCGACAGGCTCAGCGAGGAGGGCGCGGCGCGGCTCGGGGCCTTCGTGCGTGAAGCGGCCCGCATCGCCGAGGACAAGGGCGTGGAGGACCTGGTCGCCTTCGCCACCTCGGCGGTGCGTGACGCGGTGAACGGCGAGGACGTGCTGGCCCAGATCAAGGCCGACACGCGGGTGGACATCCAGGTGCTGTCGGGGGACGACGAGGCCAGGCTGACGTTCCTGGCCGTGCGCCGCTGGTTCGGCTGGTCCTCCGGGCGGCTGCTGGTGACCGACATCGGGGGCGGCTCGCTGGAGATCGCCTCCGGCATCGACGAGGAGCCCGACGTCACGGTCTCTCTCCCGCTCGGGGCGGGACGGCTCACCCGCGACTGGTTCACCGCCGACCCGCCCGGCCCGGAGGAGCTCCGCGCGCTGCGCCGGCACGTGCGCACCGAGATCGGGCGGACCGCCGGGGCGGTCGCCAGGTACGGCAGGCCCGACCACGCGGTCGCCACGTCCAAGACCTTCCGCCAGCTCGCGCGCATCGCGGGGGCGGCCTCGTCGGGCGAGGGCCCGTACGTCAAGCGGACGCTGGCGCACGAGGACCTGGTCGAGTGGACGGCCCGGCTGGCGGCGATGCCGGCGGCCCGCAGGGCGGAGCTTCCGGGCGTGTCAGCCGGGCGGGCCGCGCAGCTTCTCGCCGGCGCGGTCGTCGCGGACGCCGCGATGGACCTGTTCGAGCTGCCGGTGCTGGAGATCTGCCCGTGGGCGCTGCGGGAGGGCGTGATCCTGCGCAGACTCGACGGCCTGCCCATGGGCAGGCCCCCGGTGGCCGATCAGTAAGGTATGAGGGTCATCCAAACGGGGCAAGGCACCAATATCCGGCAATTTCCGTTCCCTCATGTGGCGGGTGGTCTTCCACCGGCCGCCGGAGTGCCGTAATCGGGGTCGACCTCTGGAGGAATCTCAATGGTGGAGCTGCTGGGAGCCGTGGTCTCCCTGGCGGCGGTGGCGGTGCTGGTGCTCGCAGCGGTGGTGGCGATCGCGGTCGCGACCCTCGCCTGGCTGGGCGTGATGGCGGTGAGCACCGGGCGCGAGTCCTACGGACGGGCCATGTCCGTCCCGGCGGGCACGGGCACGGGCACGGACGGGCGCGCGCGGGACTCCCGCGCCGCCGAGGCCCGGGAGGCCGGTGCGCCGGCGAACCGGTCCGGTCAGGCGTCCGGGAGCGGGCCCGCGAACGGATCCGAAAAGGGGTCTGTGAACGGATCTGTGAACGGATCCGAGAAGGGGTCCGTGATCGGATCCGCCGGCAAGTCCGCGAACGGGTCCGGCGACGGGCACGTGAGCGGGCACGCGGCGGGCCGGGGCGCGAACCGGAAGATCCGGGCCGTCGCCGCCTCCGCGCGTCGCGCGTAACCGTCGCCGTCAGGAGAGGCCCACGCCGGCGTCCCCGTCAGGTTCTCCCTGGCGGGGACGTCGTCGTTCCGGGCGGCATGCGTCCGGGCGGAGGCGCCGTCAGCGGCTCTCCCGGTTCTGCCCGGACAACGTCTTGACCAGCTCGGTGAGGTGGGCGACCTGGGTCTCCAGCCCGCGTACGCGTGCCTCGAGCTCGGACAGGGTGGGGGCCTGGAAGCCGTCGGCGATCTGCCTGCTCATCGTTCCTCCCGAGCGGGACCGGCCGGGGGAGACCGGTGTAGGGGTGCAGGGCGTGAGGGTCGTGCGGGACCTGATCTCTATTCCCCGAAAACGTGATTTGGCACCTCTTCTCCTGGGGGAAGATGGAACGGTGAAGGTCGTCGTGCTGGCGGACACCCACGCGCCGCGGCGCTGGAAGTCCTGCCCGCCCGCGGTCGCCGAGCACCTGCGGAGGGCGGACCTTATCCTGCACGCCGGCGACGTCTGCACCGCGGACGTCCTGGTGGAACTGTCCGCGTACGCCCGGGTCCACGCGGTGCTCGGCAACAACGACGGCCCGGACGTCGCGGCCTGGGGCGCCCCCGAGACGCTCGAACTCGACCTCGGCGGACTCCGGGTGGCGATGATCCACGACAGCGGACAGGCCGCCGGGCGGACCGGGCGGATGCGGCGCCGGTTCCCGGACGCCGATCTGGTCGTCTTCGGCCACTCGCACATCCCCATGGACGTGACCGGCGACGGGGTGCGGGTGTTCAACCCCGGCTCGCCCACCGACCGCCGCCGCCAGCCGCACGGCACCATCGGCGTCCTCGATGTCGAGGACGGCCTGCTGCGGCGCGCCGAGATCGTCCCCGTCACCTGACCTGCCTAAGGGCCGCACGGCGGGGCATGGGGCCGTTATGAGAGAGAACAGACCACAGCCCGACCCGCGTTCGCGGTTCGAGGACGAAGGCATTCCGGACCTGCAGGAGGGCACGCCCGGGCAGCAGTGGGCCGAGGATCCGCAGGAGATGCCGCTGCCCGGCGACCGGCCCCTGGGCCTCGACGAGTACGGCACCACGACCACGGAGATGCGCGAGGGCGAGTCCCACGACCTGCGCCTGTCCCGCGAGGAACCGGACCTGGACGTCCGGTTCGGCACGCAGGCCGGGCCCGAGGGCCGCGGCGAGGAGAAGACCGGGGAGGCCGACGACGAGCTGCTCGACTCCTCCGAGGACGAGCTCGCCTACTCCTCCGGCGCCCAGGCCGACGTCCTCGGCGAGGGTGGCGACCAGCCGTACGAGGGGTACGGGACCGGCACCGGAGACGAGGCCGGCGGATACGGATCGGGCGACGCGGCGGACTACGCGACCGTCGACCCGGCCCAGCCGGGCAGGTACGGCACCGGCGAACCCGGCCGGGCCGGCCGGCTCGTCGATCCGGACGGCGGCATGGGTGTGGACACCGAGAAGGACCTGATCGCCGAGGACGTGGGGCCCGACCTCGGCGGCTACACGGCGGAGGAGCAGGCGATGCGCGTGGAGGACGAGACACCGTAGGGGGAGACGGCGGCGGCCGGGGGGCCGGGCCGCCGCCGCGGGGCGCGAGCGGCGGAGAAGGAGCCGCGAAAGGACCTCACATTGGTTACGCTGCCTCGATGGCGGGAGTTGAGGAGCCGCGGCACGAATGGCGGGTGCCGCGCGGGATCGTTGCGCTGAAGGCCGGGGGCACCGTGCTGTGCGGTGTGCTGGCGGTCGCCGGCGACGGCGCGCAGCTCTTCCTCGCCGGCGTGGCGGCCCTGGGGATCGGCCTGCTGACCGGCCGCGACCTGGTCGCGCCGGTGCGGCTCGCGGCGGGGGAGGACGGGCTGGTCGTCTCGGGGATCGCCGGGCGGGAACGCATCTCCTGGAACGATGTGGACCGCATCCGGGTGGACTCCCACCGCCGCTACGGCCTCACGACCGAGCTGCTGGAGATCGACGCCGGCGAGCAGATCCATCTGTTCAGCCGCTTCGACCTCGGTGAGCCGGTCGTCGACGTGGCCGAGACGCTCATGCGGATGCGTCCCTGATCCGTACGCGCGCCGTCGCGGTGCGGGACGGTCGCGGTTTGGGAACGGTGCAAGCCCATCGCAAGCGCGGGGCCCTAAAGTCCGATCGTGTCACAAACCGCTCTCATCACCCTGATCCTTTCGGGCATCGGACTCCTCTTCGGCCTCATCGGCGGCGGTATCACGATGAACGCGAGGGAGTTCCGCCGCCGGGCGCAGCGCACCTCCGGCCTGGTCGTGGGGCTGCGGGCGAGCCGGTCCGACGACGGGACCGTTTACTACCCCACGATCCGCTTCACCACGATGTACGGCCAGCAGGTCGAGGCCGAGACCACCTACGGGAGCAACCCGCCGCCCGCCCGGCCGGGTGAGGAGGTCCTGGTGCTGTACGACCCGGCCAAGCCGACGCGGATCCGGATCGACAGCGCGGCGGGCAGTGGAACGCTCCTCGGCGGCATCTTCCTCGCCGTCGGCATAGTGCTGTTCGCCGCGGGGGCGGGGGTGGCGCTGGTCCAGACGTTCTGAGCCGCGGCGTCCCCGCCCCCTCGGGGCGCCGTCATCCGGTGGCGCAGGCCGTCCCGTTGAGCGTGAACGCGGCGGGGGCGGCGTTGGCGCCGCTGTAGGACCCCTGGAAGCCGAAGCTCGCCGTGCCGCCGCCCGCGCCGATGGTCCCGTTCCAGGTGGCGTTGGACGCGGTGACCTGCTGGCCCGACTGGGTGACCGTCGAGTTCCAGTAGCCGGTGACCTTCTGGTTGCCGGCGTAGGTCCACTGGAGCCTCCACCCGTCGACCGGGCTCGACGACCTGTTGGTGATCGTCACGTCCGCGGTGAACCCGCTGCCCCAGTCGTTCACCTTGTACGTCACCACGCACCCGCCGGACGGCGCCGAAGGGCTGGCGCTGGGCGACGGGCTGGGCGACGGGCTGGGCGACGGCGAGGGTGACGGGGACGGGGAGGGCGAAGGCGACGGGCTGGGGGACGGAGAGGGCGACGGGGACGGGCTGGAGCTTGTGTACGTCAGCCCGAAGCTGTACTCGAACAGCGCCTGCTTGCCGTCTCCCGCGTTGATCGGCTGCTGGTCGGCGCTGCGCATCCAGGTCATCGGCAGCTTCGCCGTGGGGGCGTGATCGCCGAACAGCACGTCGGCCACGCCGCGGCCCTCGGTGCCCGGCAGCCAGGCCGCCACCAGCGCGTTCCACTGGTCGAGCTGACCGGCGATGTCCAGCGGCCGGCCGGAGACGAGCACGACCACCAGCGGCACGCCGGACGCCTTGAGCCGCTGCAGCGTGGCCAGGTCGGTCGAGTCCAGGCCCATCGACCCGGTCCGGTCGCCCCGTCCCTCCGCGTACGGCGTCTCGCCCACGACGGCGATCGCCGCGCGGTAGGACGAGTCGATGCCGCTGCCGTCGCGGTTGTAGGTGACCTGCGTGCCGGAGCCGACGGCGTCGCGGATGCCCTGCAGGATGGTGGTGCCGGTGGTGGTGCTCCCGGACGAGCCCTGCCAGCTGATCGTCCAGCCGCCGCTCTGGTTGCCGATGTCGTCGGCGCTCTTGCCGGCCACGAAGATCTTGCCGCCGCTCTTGCCGAGCGGGAGCACGTTGCCCGCGTTCTTCAGCAGGACCAGCGACTTGCGTACGGCCTCGCGGGCCACGGCGCGGTGCGCCGCGCTGCCCACGGTGGAGGTGTAGGAGCGGTCGGTCAGCGGCTTCTCGAACAGTCCCAGCTTGAACTTCTCGGTCAGGATGCGCCGGTTGGCGTCGTCGATCCGCGACATCGCGATGCGCCCGGCCTGCACCTCCTGCTTGAGCAGCGAGACGAATTTCTTGTAGTCGGTCGGCACCATGACCATGTCGACGCCCGCGTTGATCGAGGTGGTGATCTCGCTCGCGGTGAAGCCGGTCTGGCCGTCGAGCTGGTCGATGCCCGCCCAGTCGGTCACCACGAAGCCGGTGAAGCCGAGCTCGCCCTTCAGCACGTCCGTGATCAGGTACTTGTTGCCGTGCATCCTGGTGCCGTTCCAGCTGCTGTAGCTGACCATCACGCTGCCCACGCCGCGCTGCACGGCGGCCCTGAACGGCGCGAGGTGGATCGCGCGCAGGTCGGCCTCGCTCAGCTCGGTGTTGCCCTGGTCCCTGCCGCCCGTGGTGCCGCCGTCGCCCACGTAGTGCTTGGCGGTGGCGAGGATGGAGGCGTTCCCGGCCTTCTGGAAGCCGTCCACGATCGTCGTCATCTGGGTGACGAGCTGCGGGTCCTCGCCGAAGGACTCGTACGTCCGGCCCCAGCGGTCGTCGCGGGCCACGCACAGGCAGGGCGCGAAGGTCCAGTCGATCCCGGTGCCCGACACCTCCTCGGCCGTCGCCCGCCCGACCCGCTCCGTCAGGTCGGGGTCGCGGGCCGCCCCCAGCCCGATGTTGTGCGGGAAGATCGTGGCGCCCACGACGTTGTTGTGGCCGTGCACGGCGTCGACCCCGTAGATCATCGGAATGCCGAGCGGGGTGGACAGCGCCTGCCGCTGGAAGTTGTCGTACATGTCGGCCCAGGACGAGGCGGTGTTCGGCGAGGGCGCCGAGCCGCCGCCGGACAGGATCGAGCCGAGCCGGTACGTCGCGACGTCGGAGATCGTCGTCAGGGCAGACCGGTCGGCCTGGGTCATCTGCCCGACCTTGTCGTCCAGCGACATCCTGGACAGCAGGTCGTCCACCCGCGCCGCCACCGGAAGGGCGGGATCCTTGTACGGTGCGTCCGCCGCCCGCGCGGCTTCGCGATCGGCGGTGAAGACGACGCTCAGCGCCGCGGCGAGCAGCGCCACGAGCGCGGTGACCCAGACGGGCCTCAGCCGGGATGTCATGGTTCCTCCCTCGAAATTCCTGCCGACCGTAGGAATCGGCGGGAATTCGGGTCAATCGACACGACTCCCGGACACTCGCCACCAGCCACGCGCGAGGAAACTTTCACGTCGCGCGGCCCGGCTTCCGCCGCGGGCGGATCCGCTGCGAGCGAAGATCACGCGGACGGGAGGCGCGATCGCTCTAACGTCGCCACATGGACCTGGTGCGACTGCTTCCCCACCTCTACTTCCTGCGCTTCCCCGTGGGCCACGTCTACCTGTGGCGCGATCCCGACGGCCTCACGCTGATCGACTCCGGGCTGCCCGGCTCCGCGCCGCTCATCGAGCAGGCCGTCCGATCGCTCGGGCACGCCCCGTCCGACGTGCGGCGGCTGGTGCTGACCCACTTCCACGAGGACCACACCGGCTCGGCCGCCGAGGTCGCGTCCTGGGGTGACGTCACCGTGTACGCCCACCGCGACGACGCGCCGTACATCCGGGGCGAGGCCGCGGGGCCCCCGCCGATCCTGTCCGGCTGGGAGCGGGAGCTGTGGGACCGGGTGCACGAGGGCATGCCGCAGGTGCCCGCGCCGCCCGTGCGCGTCGACCGCGAGCTGGACGACGGCGACACACTGGACTTCGGCGGCGCGGCGCACGTGCTCGCCGTCCCCGGTCACACTCCGGGCAGCCTCGCGCTCCACCTGCCGGAGGCGGGGGTGCTGTTCACCGGCGACACGATCGCGCGCACCCCCGACGGGCAGGTCATCCTGGGCGTGTTCAACGCCGACCCGGCCGGCGCGGTCGCCTCCTTCGCGCGGCAGGCGGCCCTCGACGTCGAGATCGCCTGCTTCGGGCACGGCGAGCCCGTCACCGAGGGCGCCTCCGGCCTCCTCGGGGAGGCCGCGGCCCGCCTCAGCGGATGAAACCCGTCAGCTCCTCGGCGAACTCGATCTGCGGCTCGGCGACGAGCAGCTCCCCGAACCGGGCCACCAGACCCGAGACGTACGGCGTGGCGAAGTGGGCCTCGCGGGCGTCGTCGTCGACGTACTTCTCGTAGATGATGAACTTGTCCGGGCCCTGCCGGTGGAGCACGAAGGCCAGGGCGCCCTTCTCGTCGCGGGTGGCGGCGGCGATGCCGCGCACGGCCGCCTCCACCTCGTCCGCGTGCTCGGGCTTGGCCTGCAGGATCGCCACGCACACCGACATCGTCGGGTCTCCTCTCGGGCGGGACGGCTGATCGCTGATCATGGTCAGCGTACGGCACTGTCCCCGGCGGCGCGCCTTGCGAAGATCACATGGGTGAGGCCCGCGCGGGCGGGGGATGTCTCGACCGTCACCTGTCCCCCCAGCGGCCGCCGTGGGGAGCCGCAGTTAGGGGTGCGCATGCGCGTCACCGCCGTCGAGTCCACCGAGCTGTTCGTCCGTCCGGCCTCCGGCGAGGGCCCGCGCCAGGTGGTCCGGGTCGTCCTCGGCGAGGTGCCGGACGACGCGTCCCCGGTGGTCGAGGTGACCGGCCCGGGGGTGCGGGGCGAGCACAGGGCGGACGGAGGTCCCCCCGGCATGGTGGTGGGGGTGCCCGTGGTCGTCGAGGTCCCCGTGGAGGTCGCCGCGCCCGCCGCCGTCCCGGGCGCACGCGTCCCGATCACCGTGCGGGCCGCCGCCGGCCGGGAGCGGTGCACGGCTGAGGGGGAGCTGCTCGTGTCCGAGCCGGGCTGGACGGTCTGGATGATCCCCCACTTCCACTACGACCCCGTGTGGTGGAACACCCAGGCCGCCTACACCGCCACCTGGGACCACGCGGGCGGCGCGGCGCAGGCGAACCGGCAGGAGTTCCAGCACGCGGGGTTCGACCTCGTCCGGCTTCACCTGGAGACCGCCAGGAGGGAGCCGGGCTACACGTTCGTGCTCGCCGAGGTCGACTACCTGAAGCCGTACTGGAACGCCCATCCCGAGGACCGGGCGTACCTGCGCCGCCTGCTCGCCGAGGGCCGGTTGGAGATCATGGGCGGCACCTACAACGAGCCGAACACCAACCTGACCGGGCCCGAGGCGACGATCCGCAACATCGTCCACGGGATCGGGTTCCAGCGCGACGTGCTCGGCGGCGATCCGGCGACGGCCTGGCAGCTCGACGCGTTCGGGCACGATCCGCAGTTCCCCGGGCTGGCCGCCGAGGCGGGGCTGACCTCCAGCTCGTGGGCGCGCGGGCCGTACCACCAGTGGGGCCCGATGCTCGCCGGCGGCGGCTGGGGCGACCCGTCGGTGATGCAGTTCCCCTCGGAGTTCGAGTGGGTGTCGCCGTCGGGGCGCGGGGTGACCACCCACTACATGCCGGCCCACTACAGCGCCGGGTGGTGGATGGACTCCGCGCCGACGCTGGAGCAGGCCGAGGCCGCGGTCTACGAGCTGTTCACGCTGCTCAAGAAGGTCGCCGCGACCCGCAACGTGCTGCTGCCCGTCGGCACCGACTACACCCCGCCCAACAAGTGGGTCATGGAGATCCAGCGTGACTGGAACCGCCGCTACGTCTCGCCCCGGTTCGTCTGCGGGCTGCCGCGGCAGTTCTTCGCCGCCGTGCGGGAGGAGGGCGTCCGCCTGACGCCGCAGACGCGGGACATGAACCCGGTCTACACCGGCAAGGACGTGTCGTACATCGACACCAAGCAGGCCCAGCGGCACGCCGAGACGCGGCTCGCCGACGCCGAGAAGTTCGCCGCCGTCGCCACCGCGACCCTCGGCGCGCCCTACCCGCACGCCGCCCTCGACAAGGCCTGGCGGCAGATCGCGTACGGCGCGCACCACGACGGCATCACCGGATCGGAGTCGGACCAGGTCTACCTGGACCTGATGACGGGCTGGCGGGAGGCCTGGGACCTGGGCGGCCGGATCCTCGACGCGTCGCTGCGCCGCCTCGGCGAGGGCCTGACCGGCGTCGCCGTCTGGAACCCCTCCTCCTGGCCCAGGACCGACCTCGTCCGCGTACGGCTGACGCTGCCCGAGCCGGGGGCGTACGGCGTGCGGCTCGAGTCCGGCGGCGGGTTGCTGCTGGAGCATCCCGAGCGGCACCCCGACGGCAGTCTCGCCGCCGTGGACGCGGTCTTCGTCGCCGCCGCCGTGCCCGCGCTCGGATACCGGACGTTCCGGCTGCTGCCCACCGCCGAGCCCGCCCCGATCGGCTGGGTGGTACGCGAGGGGACGCGGATCGGGAACGCCACGCACGCGGTGGAGGTCGACCCCGAGCGCGGCGGGACGGTGTCGAGCCTCACGGTCGAGGGCCGCGAGCTGCTGCAGCGGGGGCGGACGGGCAACGAGCTGCTCGTCTACGACGAGCACCCCGCGCATCCGCGTTTCGGCGAGGGCCCCTGGCATCTGGTGCCGAGCGGCGGGGTGACGGGGTCGGCCGGGGCCCCGGCGGAGGTGACCGTCGCCGAGTGCCCGGCCGGCCGGCGGATCACGGTCACCGGCACGATCGGGCCCGTCGCCTACACACAGGAGATCACCCTGTGGGACGGGCTGCCGCGGGTGGACCTCACCACCCACGTGGACGAGTTCCACGGCTCCGACGTGCTGCTCCGGCTGCGCTGGCCGGTACGCGTGCCGGGGGCGCTGCCGGTCAGCGAGGTCGCCGGCGCCGTCGTCGGGCGCGGGTTCGGCCTGATCGACGTGGACTCCGCGGAGCACCCCTGGACGCTGGACAACCCCGCGCACAACTGGTTCGCGCTGTCGTCCACCGCCCGCGTCGTGCTGCGCTCGCCCGCCGGACGGCCCCTCGGCGCGCGGGCGATCGGCGTCGCCGAGATCGTCGCGCCGCCCGGTGGCGAAGCCGCGGGGCTGAAGGAGCTGGCCGTGGCGCTCGTCCGGCAGGGCGTCACCTCGACGTGCTCCACCGGGCCCGGCCCCCGGTACGGCGACCTCGCCGTGGACTCCAACCTGCCCGACGTGCGCATCGCGGTCGGCACCCCCGAGGAGAACCCGTTCGTCGCCGCGCTGCTGGACGACGCGGAGGCCGCGGAACTGCGCGCGCGTCTCGCCGCCGAGGGCCGGGCCCGCCTGTGGGTGCCGGCGGACGAGCCGCTGGAGAAGGTGTGGGTGCCGGGCGCGGACCTGACCGGCCTCCGCGACCTTCCCGTCCTCGTGGTCTGCGGCGAGGGGGCGGTCGAGGAGCTGGTCGCGGACCTCGCCGACTCGGCCGTGGAGGTGGTGACGGAGTCCGAGCCCGGCACCTGTCTCGACGACTACACGATCGGGCTGATCAACCGGGGTGTCCCGGGCTTCGCGGTCGATCCGTCGGGGGCGCTGCACGTGTCGCTCATGCGGTCGTGCACCGGCTGGCCGTCCGGCGTGTGGATCGACCCGCCGCGCCGCGCCGCGCCCGACGGCTCGAACTTCCAGCTCCAGCACTGGACGCACACGTTCGAGTGCTCCCTGGCGGCCGCCCCCGGCGACTGGCGCGCGGCGGATCTCGTACGGCTCGGCCACGACGTCAACCACCCGCTACTCGCGACCGTGGAGGAGGACGGGCCGGCGGGGGAGTCGCGGTCGTTCCTGGAGACGGGCCCCGGCCTGGTCCTCACCGCGCTCAAGGCGGCCGGGAACCCGATCGCCTCGGGCCGGACGCCCGGCCCGGTGACCGCGCTGACCGCCCGCGTGTACGAGGCCGGCGGCCGGACCGTCCCGCTGTCGGTCGCCACGACGCTCCCCCTGGGAGCGTGGCGGCGGGCCGGCCTGCTGGAGAACGTCACCGGCGACGCCCCCGGCGCGCTCGACGGCATGGAGATCGTCACACTGGTCGCTCCGCTCCGTCCCGGGCCGCCCGCGGACGGCGCGAAGACGGACGGCGCGGGGACGGACGGCGGGACCGTGCGGGAGGTGCGCGAGGTGCCGGAGGTGCCGGGGGCCGAGCCGTACCAGCCGGTCCGCACGCGCTACTGGCTGGACAACACCGGGCCCGCGCCGATGGGCGATCTGCCGGTCGCCGTGCACCTGTCCCCGTCCGACGTGGACGTCGGGGGGCCGGTCGACCTGACGCTGACCATCGCCTCCGCCCTCACGGAGGACCGGGCGGAGGGCGTGGTCACGCTCATCGCCCCCGAGGGCTGGTCGGTGGCGCCCGCCGTCCGGCCGTACGTGCTGCCTCCGGGAGGCCACGCCACCGTGCCGGTGCGGCTCACCCCGCCTCCCGGCGCCGAGGGAGGCCTCCATCTGCTCGCCGCGCGCACCGAGTCCGGCGGCCAGACGTACGAGGACGTGACCCGGCTGCACGTGTTCCGGCCGGGGGAGGGCGGACGGCGGTCGCCGGGGCCGGAGGTGACGCTGGAGGGTCTCGGTCACCCGCCTCACCTGCGGCTGATGCCCGGCGAACGGGCGGAGATCGTCGTCCGGCTGAGCTCGGAGGCGCGGTCGCCGGTTTCCGTGCGGGCGCAGCTCGTCAGCCCCTGGCAGACGTTCGGGATGTTCCCCGAGTGGAACACCGGCGTTGTCGTGCCGCCCGAGGACGAGGCGGAGGTGTGCTTCCCGGTGCGCGTGCCGCCGGGCGTCCGCCCCGGCCGCTGGTGGGCGCTGGTGAAGATCGCCTGTGCCGGGTGGCTGCACTACACGGACACGATCGAGGTCGAGGTCGGACCGTGAGCGGCCCGGATGCTCCCCTGGCCGGTGGCGTGATCGCGGCGATGGTGGGGGAGGAGGTGATCGCGGTCGCCGAGGTCGACCGGCGGCTCCGCCTGCTGCGCGGCGGCCCGCTCGCGGCCCGGCTGCCGGACCCGGGGACGGCCGAGGGCCGCAATCTGCGCCGCTGGGTAGTGCAGGTCATGGTGGCCGAGACGCTGGCCGGGCAGGAGGCGGCCCGCCTCGGCCTGCCGGTGGGGCCCCCAGGCCCGCTCACGGCCCCGCCCGAGAGCGCCGGTCCGTCCGAGAGCGCCGGCCTGTTCCTCACTCCGGCCGCCGCTCTCCGGGCGGGCGGCGTCGCGGCCGCCGTCCTGATGACGACGCCGGCCGCGAGGGCGGTGTGCCGGGCGCTCGCCGCCGGCCGCGCACCGTCGGAGGACGAGGCGCGCGGCTATTACCTGCGCAACCTCGACCGGTTCACCGCGCCGGAGACGCGCTGGGTCCGTCCGTTCGGGCCGGTCCGGCGCGGGCAGATCGCCGGGCCGATCGAGGACGCGGTCTTCGCGGCCCGCGAGGGCGAGACGGTCGGGCCCGTGCAGGGCCCCGGCGGCCCCTGGACCCTGGTCGTCGAGCGGATCGAGGCGGCGCGGCGGGAGCCGTACGCGTCCGTGCGGGAGCGGATACTCGCGGAGCTGGCGGAGGAGAGCGCGGAGCGGGCCTTCGCCCGGTGGCTCGACGCGCGGCACGCCGGCTCGGTCGTCCTCATGCCGGGGTACGAGCACCCCGCCGACCCGGCACAGCCCGACGCCACCCACCGGCACTGAGCCCGCGGCGGCCGTGAGCGGCCGCCGGGCGAAGGGACCGGGGATCCGGGACGGTTCCGGGGTGGCACGGGCGGTCCGAGCCCCGGCTTTCGGGGCAGGTCAGTAGGCATGGCACAGCAAGTCAGCGCCTTCGACGCGCAGTTCCTCAACTTCGAGACGGCCACCAACCTGGCGCACATCGCGGCGCTCACGATCCTCGACCCCGCCGGCAGGCCGGGCGGCGCGCTGACCCGCGAGGACGTGATCGCGCTGCTCAAACGGCGGCTCCATCTCGCGCCGCCGCTGCGCAGGCGGCTGGTCCAGGTGCCCTTCGGACTCGATCACCCCTACTGGGCCGAGGACCGCGAGATCGACTTCGACTACCACGTACGGGACCTGGCGCTGCCTCCTCCCGGCGACGACCACAAGCTCGCCGAGCAGGTCGCCCGGCTGCACGCGGCGCGGCTCGACCGGGGGCGGCCGCTGTGGGAGATCTACCTGATCCACGGCCTGGCCGAGGGCAGGGTGGCGATCTACACGAAGGTCCACCACGCCGCCGTCGACGGTGTCACGGGGACCGAGGTGCTGGCCGCGCTGATGGACTTCGAGACCGAGCCGGCCGACGTGCCGCTTCCGGAGGCCGCGCCGCAGGAGGCCCCCGACGCGGTGGAAATGATCATCAGGGGCGTCGCGCGGGTGCTGGACAACCCGTTCGCCCTGCTGCGGTTCGTGGCCGAGGCGATGCCGCGGCTGGACGAGGTGCCGTTCGTGGCCCAGCTCCCGGGGGCGGGGCTGGTCTCGCGGTTCGTGCGCGGCATCGGCAGCGGCGCCGCCGAGAGCCTGCCGGAGCTGCCGCGCAGGGTGGTGCCGCGCACGCCGTTCTCCGGGCCGATCTCGCGGCACCGCCGGTTCGCGTTCGGTCAGCTGCCGCTGGACGAGGTCAAGCGGATCAAGAACGCCTTCGGCGTCACCGTCAACGACGTCGTCATGGCGATGTGCGCCACGGCGCTGCGGCGCTGGCTGGTGAAGCGGGACGAGCTGCCCCGTCAGCCGCTGGTCGCCGGGATCCCGGTCTCGACCCGGGGGCAGGCCCCCAACGGATCGGCCGCCAACGAGGTCATGCTGACCATGACCACCCTGCCGACGGACGTGGCCGACCCGCGCGACCGGCTGCTGTCGGTGAACCGCTCGATGCGGCTGATCAAGGAACGGCTCGCCGCGGCGCCGGCGGCCTGGCTCCTGGAGTTCAGCCAGGCGATGCCGGCCGCGCTGAGCGCGCTGGCGGCCAGGTCCGCCTTCCGGATCGCCTCGCGCGCCGCTCCCGCGATGAACCTGCTGGTCTCCAACGTGCCGGGACCCCAGCTTCCGCTCTACGTGTGCGGGGCCCGCGTCACCGCGCTCTACCCCATGTCGGTGATCACGGACGTCAGCGGCGGGATCAACATCACCGTTTTCTCCTACGACGGCAGGCTCGGCTTCGGCATCGTCACCGACCGCGACATGGTGCCCGACGTGTGGGACCTCATCGACTACCTCCGGGACTCGCTGGCCGAGTACGGCGCGCTGGCCGGCCGGGCCCGGCCCCGTACGCGCAGGGCGCGCCAGGGCGGAACCGGGTAACGAGAATTTCCCGCAGACCCGTTGATCTTGTTCGTCCCGCGCCGGACAGTGGTGGGGGGCGAAGGAGGACGAGGGTGACAGGGGTCAGGACGGCGCTGGTCATCGGGGGCGGGATCGCCGGCCCGGTCACGGCGCTCGCACTGCGCAGGGCGGGGATCGAGGCCACGATCCACGAGGCCTATGAAACGCCCGCCGACGGCCTCGGCGGCTGGCTGCAGGTGGCGCCGAACGGCCTGGATGCGCTGCGGATCATCGGGGTCGCCGACGCCGTGGAGGCGAGCGGCCGGCCGATCAGGCGCACGGTCATCGGCGACGGCCGGGGCAGGACGTTCGGCGTGTACGCCGGTGTGCCGGGCCTGCCGCCCGGCCACGTCCTGCGGCGCCCGGAGCTGTACCGCCTGCTGCACGACCACGCGGCGGCGCGGGGCGTGCGGGTCGAGCACGGCAGGAGGCTCACCGGCGTCGAGGAGACCGGCGACGGGGTGACCGCGCGATTCGCCGACGGGAGCGCCGCGACCGCCGACGTGCTCGTCGGCGCGGACGGCATCCGCTCCACGGTCCGCACGCTCGTCGACCCGCGGGCGCCGGGCCCGGCGTACGCCGGGCTGATCGCCTTCGGCGGCCGGGCGGATCTCACGGTGCCCGGTCCGCCGGACACGATGCACTACGTCTTCGGCCGGCGGGCCTTCCTCGGCCACTGGACCGGGCCGGACGGCCGCACGCTGTGGTTCGGCAACCTGCCGCGGCCCGAGCCCATGACGGCGGCGCGGGCGCGGGAGGTGCCCGCGGCGCGATGGCTGGAGGTGCTGCGCGAGGCATACGCGGACGACGTGCCCGGCGGCGACCTGCTCCGGCACACCGAGGCCGGCGAGTTGTCCGCCTTGGGCGCGCTGGAGATCCTGCCCCCGGTGCCGCGGTGGCACCGCGGCCGGATGGTGCTGGCCGGGGACGCGGCGCACGCGCCCTCGCCCAGCTCCGGCCAGGGCGTCGCGCTCGCGGTGGAGAGCGCGATCCAGCTCGCCCGCTGCCTGCGCGACCTGCCCGACGTGCCCGCCGCGTTCTCCGCGTACGAAAGGCTGCGCCGGGACAGGGTGGAGAAGATCGCGGCGTCCGCGGCGAGGACGAACAGCAGGAAGGCGTCCGGTCGCGTGGCCCGGATGCTCATGAGCGTCACCGCGCCGATCGCCATGCGGACCTTCGCCACCCCGCGCAGGATGTTCGGCTGGATGCACGGCTACCGGATCGACTGGAACGAGACCGTCGCGCCCTGACCGCGGTCCCCGCCCTTCGCTTCGGGCAGGGGAGCGCGTCACGCGTGGAAGGCGCCCAGCGGGACGCGCCCGCCGGGAAGGCCGGTTCCGCCGTCCGCGCCCCGGCTGTAGGTCCCGCCGGGAGTGACGGGCGTGTCCGATCCCTGGTCGCCCTCTCCCAGCGTCAGCGCCGCGATCCCGGCCGTGAGCAGCAGGGCGAAGACGGCGGCGATCACGGCGAACACGATCGACTGCCGGGACATGCCGGTGCGCGGTGGGGGCGAGGGCACGGGCCCCTGCCCGGGACGCCGCGTCGGCTGACCCGGTGGCCGGTGAGCGGGGGGCCGCCGCTCGGACGGAGGGCTCGGCACCGCGTTCGGCGCGGTCGCCGCCCGGCGTATGTCCTGACCGTACGCGGGAGCGCCTCCGCCGGGGCCGGTGAGCGCGTGCCCCGGCTCGGCCGGCCGTCCCTCCCCGGGATGCCGGCCGTACCCGGCGGATCCGGAGGGAGAGGGGACGCCCCACCCCGGGACGCCGGCCGGGCTCCCCGCACCGGGCGGCTCCGGCCCGGTGGGCCGCGCGCCGTCCCCGGCGGCGGAACCGTCCGCGGCCAGGGCGGCGAGCGCGTCCCGCAGCCCGGCGGCCGTACGGATCCGCTGGGCCGGATCACTGGCCATGCCGTGACGCAGGACGGCGGTGAACGCGGCGGGCACGCCGGGGATGTCGGGGATCGGCAGCCGGTGCAGCGCCATGATGGCCGCGACGTTCACCACGCCGCCGTCGGGGAAACGCGGCGGCCTGCCTCGCAGCAGGGCGTACAACGTGGCCGACAGCGCGTACACGTCCCCCGCGGCGGTGGGCTCGGTGAGGTCGAACGCCTCCGGCGGGGCGTAGGCGGGCGTGAGCGACTCGCGCGTCACCGACACCTCGCCCTGCGCCGCGCCGCCCTGCCCCGGCATCGTGGCCAGCCCGAAGTCCGACAGCGCGACCATGCCGTAGGAGTTGACCAGGATGTTGGCGGGCTTGACGTCGCGGTGGAGGACGCCCAGGGCGTGGGCGGCGGCCAGCGCGTCGGCGATCTTGACGCCGATGTCGCGCACCTCGCGGGGGCCGAGCGGGCCGCCGTCGCGCAGCCGGTCGGCGAGCGACCCGTTGGGGCACAATTCCAGCACCATGTACGGCCGGCCGTCCGGGAGGACGCCCGCGTCGTAGACGTCGGCCACGTGCGGATGGCCGGACAGGGCGCCGGCGGAGGTCACCTCGCGCATGAACCTGCGCCGGTCGCGGTCGGAGACGAGGACCCGGTTGTCGATCTTGAGTGCGACCTCCCGGCCCACCGCGAGCTGGCGGGCGCGGTACACGACCCCGAAGCCTCCCTGGCCGAGGATGCCGAGCACCTCGTAGCCCGGCACCAGCGGCCCGCCCGCCTCGCCCACCCCGCACCTCCGACCCGGCGGAAACCGCGATCACAAATCCCGCGTCCGGCACATTACCGGAGTGATCGCCCGTCGGCCCCGGTCTTGATCCGGACGACGGGGGCAGCGACCCTATGCTGTGCTCATGACGGGGCTCACGACGGGCGGCACAGGGGAGCGCGGCCGGAGTCCGGAGCGGCGCAGGGAGCTGCTCGACGCGGCCGACCGGGTCATCCGCAGGGAGGGCCCGCACGCGTCGATGGCCGCCATCGCGGCGGAGGCGGGAATCACCAAGCCGATCCTCTACCGTCACTTCGGGGACAAGAGCGGCCTCTACCAGGCTCTCGCCGAACGCCACACGCGTGTCGTGATCGACCTGCTGCGCCCCGAGTTCGCCAAAGCCATGGCCGACCCCCGCGTACGCGCCCGGGCCGCCGTCGACGCCTACCTCGAGACAATCTCGGCCAACCCCAACCTCTACCGGTTCCTGTTCCACCGGGCCAGCGCGGAGGACAGCCGCACCCGCACGCGGATGGCCGCCATCGTGCGCGGCGTCGGCGAGGAACTGGGGGCGATGCTCGCGGAGGAGGGCGTCGCCGACCCGGTGCGCGCCCAGGTGCTCGGCCACGCGTTCGTCGGCATGGTGCAGGCGATCGGCGACTGGTGGCTGGAGAACCCCGGGCTCGACCGCGGCACGGTCGTGGACAGCGTGGCCGACGTGATCGCCGGCGCGCTCACGTCCTGACGCCGGCGGTGCGCCGCCCGAAAATACGTCGAATAACGCCCAGAAGCGTTTAAGGGCCCCATGGCGGCCTTTGTTGCGCACGACGGGATACATCAACGTCATCCGGCCGGGGTAATTTAGTTGTCCTAACTAACGGTTCGTCCGCCGCTCGCCGCGCCGGAAACAGGCCGTGCGCTGTGCGGACCAAGAGGAGGGGAACCACTCCGTGGCCGTAGCGAACCAGTCCCGGGCGGGAGCGTCGCCGCAGTCGGCGCCGCCCTCGCGGTACAAATGGATCGCGCTGTCCAACACCACCCTCGGCGTCCTGATGGTGACGATCAACCAGTCCATCGTGCTGATCGCCCTTCCGGACGTCTTCCGCGGCATCCGCCTCAACCCGCTCGACCCCGGCAACACGGGCTACCTGCTGTGGATGATGATGGGCTTCATGGTCGTCACGGCCGTGCTGGTGGTGATGTTCGGCCGCCTGGGCGACATGTTCGGCCGGGTCCGCATGTACAACCTCGGGTTCGCGGTCTTCAGCCTCTGCTCGATCATGCTGTCGCTGACCTGGATGGACGGCGACGCCGGGGCGGTGTGGCTGATCGGCTGGCGGATCGTCCAGGGCGTCGGCGGCGCGCTGCTGTTCGCCAACTCCACCGCGATCCTGACCGACGCCTTCCCCGTCCGCCAGCGGGGCACCGCGCTCGGCATCAACTCGATCGCCGCCATCGCGGGCTCCTTCCTCGGCCTGGTCATCGGTGGTGTCCTCGCCCCGGTGAACTGGAAGGCGATCTTCCTGGTCTCCGTGCCGTTCGGCGTCTTCGGCACCGTCTGGGCGTACGTCAAGCTGCGCGACAACGGCGTGCGGCGCCGGGCGCGGATGGACTGGTGGGGCAACGCGACCTTCGCCGTCGGCCTCATCGCGCTGCTGGTCGGCATCACCTACGGCATCCAGCCGTACGGGACCGGCGTGATGGGCTGGGGCAACCCCTGGGTGATCACCGCGCTCGCCGGGGGCGTCCTGCTGCTGGCGCTGTTCGCCTGGATCGAGACCCGGGTGGCCGAACCGCTGTTCCGGCTCACGCTGTTCCGCGACCGCGCGTTCCTCGCGGGCAACGTCGCCAGCCTGCTCACCGCCCTCGGGCGCGGCGGCCTGCAGTTCATGCTGATCATCTGGCTGCAGGGCATCTGGCTGCCGCTGCACGGCTACAGCTTCGAGGAGACGCCCCTGTGGGCGGGCATCTACATGATCCCGCTGACCGTGGGCTTCCTGCTGTCGGCGCCCGTCTCCGGCTGGCTGTCGGACCGGTTCGGGCCGCGGATGTTCACGGTCGGCGGCGCCCTGATCACCGCGGCGAGCTTCTACGCCCTGATGACCCTGCCGACGGACTTCGGCTACGGCGTCTTCGCGCTGCTCATCCTGGTCAACGGCGTCGGGTCCGGGCTGTTCTCCTCGCCCAACCGGGCAGAGATCATGAACTCGGTCCCGGCGGAGTCCCGCGGTGTCGGCGCGGGCATGACCGCGACCTTCCAGAACTCCTCGATGGTGCTGTCCATCGGCGTGTTCTTCAGCCTGATGATCGCGGGCCTGGCGCAGTCGCTGCCGCAGACCATGCACGACGAGCTGGTGGCCCAGGGCGTGCCCGCCGCACAGGCCGAGGGCATCGCCCAGCTGCCGCCGATCGCCGTGCTGTTCGCGGCGTTCCTCGGATACAACCCGTTCCGGCAGCTCCTCGGCGGCATCCTGGACCGGCTGCCCGACGGCGGCGCCCATCTGACGAGCAAGGAGTTCTTCCCGCACCTCATCGCGGGCCCCTTCCACCAGGGGCTCGTCATCGCCTTCTGGTTCGCCGTGGCCGCGTGCCTGGTGGCCGCCCTGTCGTCGCTGCTGACCGACCGCGTCCGCCGCGGGCACCGCGCCGCCGCCCACGAGTCGCTCGGCTCCGAGCTCGCCGCGGTCGCCGGCGAGGCCGGTCTGGCCGGCAACGAGCTGGTCGTGCCGGACGAGGAGTTCGACGCCTCGCGCACCGCGCGGGACGAACGCGCCGCGCGGGACAAGTAGGCGCGCACGGGCGGGGCGCCGGCGTACGCGTGCGGCCGGGCGGGGACCTGGCACGGCCCCCGCCCGCGGCCCCCGCCCGCGGCCGCCGCGCCGGCCGGCGCCCGGCAGTGGGGCCGTCGGCGGCCGGATCACGTGGGGAGGGCGTCGAGAGGTTCGAGCACCACCACGGGGATGCGGCGCGGCGTCATGTCCTTGTACTTCTCGTAGACGGGATGCCGCCGGCTCATCGCCCGCCACAGGCGGTCGTACTCCTCGCCGGTGGCCTCGGCGGCGCGCACCTTGATCACGGTGAGACCGTCGTCGCCGCCGACCTCGATCTCCGCGACGGGGTCGTCGCGCAGGTTGAGCCACCAGGCGGGAGTGGCGTCGTCGCCCCCGTTCGAGGCGACGACGACGAACCGCCGCCCGTCCCTGCCGTAGCCGACCGGCCGGGTCCTGGGCAGGCCGGTCCTGCGGCCTCGCGTCGTGAGGAGCAGGACGGGGATGCCCCGCATGGTGGCGGGTTTGCGCCCGCCGGTCCTGCGATAGCTGCGCACCTGCCGGTCGCAGACGTGCCGGATGATCCTGTTGTAGAGACGGGAACGTCGTGCCATGGCCGCTCAGCTCCCGAAGACGAGCCGCCGGCGGCGCCGGGAGGAGGGCCGCGCCAGCGTCAGGAGCAGGCTGAGGATCGGCCCGGCCAGCTTGCGGATGTGCGCCATCTCCTCCGGGCTCGCGTACCGGTCGACCCAGGAGAGCTCGAAGCGCGGGTCGCCGCCGCCCCTGAGCGACTTCTCCATCGTCTTCCAGTCGGCCGCCGAGACGTACTTCTCGATGACCGGGAAGATCCTCCGCTCCTCCTCTTCGATGTGCTCGTCGATGAGCTCCGACAGCGTGCGCAGCGCGGCCGCCAGTTCGGCGACGGCCCGGCCGCCCGCGAAGGCCCGCGCCGCGACGCGGACCCGCTCGAGCAGGGGGTCGAGTTCGGAGTGGTCGTCGGACAGGTCGGCGAGGTCGACGGCGGTGCCCGCCGACCGCTCGATGACCGGCCAGACGATCTCGTCCTCCCTGCTGTGGTGGTGGTGGATCGCGCCGCAGACGTCCTCCGCGTAGCGGGTGATGGCGGCGGCGCGGGCCGAGTCCGCCCGCTGGCGTCCCGCCTCGAGGTCCTCGGCGAGCGTGCGGAGCCGGTGCAGGTCGCCGCGCATGGCGCGGTGGATGATGCGGATCCCGGTGAGGTCGGGGGTCTCCACGGTGAGCCTCCATGATGTCCCAATCGGTGTCGGAACCACGGTGGCCCCGGCCGCTAAACGCCTGTTTGGCGGCCACTTGGCGGCTCTGGCCTCACGGTTTCAGCGCGTCGAGCGCCCGCAGCGCCTCCTCGCGCGCCCGCAGCGCCTCCTCACGCCAGTGCGGCGAGTCGAGCTGCCCGGCGACGGCGGCGGCGGTGGCGTAGTGCTCCGCCGCCGCGGCGGGGTCGCCCAGGTACTCCGCCAGCCTTCCCAGCACGAGACCGGTCGGGCCGAGCGTGACCGCCACCGTGTGCAGGCCGACCATCTCCCCCCGGAACGGAAGGAGAAGGCGGTAGCAGTCCTCGGCCACATCCCGGGCGCCGAGGGCCATCGCGTTGCCCGCCCGGAGCGCCAGGTTGATCGTGTGGTAGACCCACCGCGTCGGCCAGCGGTCCACCGGCCAGGCGGACCGGGCCTCCTCGAGTCGCCCGGCGGCGACCAGCGCGCTGACGTGGAACTCGTCGATCTCTTCGGGAATCCGGGCGCGGGCGGCGGCGAGCTCGGCCACCGACTCGTGCGCCCGGCCGCAGGCGAGGCGGACCACGAACCGGGCCAGGCTGCGGAAGGAGGTGGCGTTGGGTCCTCCGGCCTCTCCCATGCGGTCGGACAGGACCGTGTAGGCGGCCTCGGCCTGCTCGAACTCTCCCTTCACCAGAAGGTGGAGGGCGTCGAGGAACGCGATGATGGCCAGGACGAGGCCCAGCTGGCCGCTCGTGGAGTATTCCATCGCCCGCGCGGCGTGCCGTTCGGCGGTGGCCCAGTCGTTGCGGCCCAGCGCGACCATGCACAGCGCGTGGTGGCCGAGCGTCTGGTAGCCGAGCAACCCCTCGCGGGCGGAGACCTCCAGCAGCTCGTGCCCGACCGGCTCCAGCTCGTCGCGGCGGCCCGGCACGAAGGTCGCCCAGTAGCGTGCGGCGAGCGCCAGGCACAGCAGCCGGGGATCACCGAGGTCGCGGGCGATCTCGACGGCCTCGGCGCTCGCGCTGTCGACGATCTCCTCGTCGTGGCCGCCCATCTCCTGCGCCAGGGCGGCGAGCAGCCGGCACCTCAGCTCGCCCGTCGCGGCGGGCAGGCAGGCGTGGATGGTCTCCACGATGTCGACGTCGAGCTCGTTGTCGTTCTGCCAGATCATGGGGGCGTCGAGGGCGACGGCCGCGCGGGCGAGGGCCCCGGCGTCGCCGAGTCGTCTGGCCAGCGCCAGGGCACGTCCGCGGGTGGCCGTGGCCCGGATGACGTCGCCCGCGCTCGCCCGCGCCGAGACCAGACGGCACAGCAGATCGAGCCGGAGGTCGTCCGAGGGCTCGGTCGCCAGGTCCAGCGCGTCGAGCGCGCCCTCCAGCAGGCTCGCCGCCTCGCTGTGGGCGTAGACGCCGGACGCCTGTGCCGCCGCCTTCCGCGCGTACTGCGCGGCCTCGCGCGCCGTGGCCGCCGTGGCGGCGGCCAGCGCGTGGTAGCCGAGCGCGCCGACGTCGCCCGGGCGCACCCGCTCCAGCGCGGTGAGGACCTTCGCGTGCAGCCGTGTACGGCGCAGCCGGGGGATGTCCTCGTAGAGGGTCTCCCGCACGAGCACGTGGGTGAACCGCACCATGCCCGGAGCCGGCTCGGTGAGCAGCCCGGCGAGCACTCCCGCCTCCAGGCCGTCGAGGACGGTCTCCTCGTCGGCATTCTGCACGGCGACCAGCACGTCCACGTCGGCGTCCCTGCCCATGACGGCGGCGTTGCGCAGCGTCGTCTGGGCGGTCGCGGGGAGGCGGGCGATCCGCCTGCGGATGAGGTCGCGGACCCCGGGGGGCAGCGAGTGGGCCGCCGCGGCTCCCTCCGTCGCCATCAGACGGGCGGTCTCGGCCACGAACAGCGGGTTGCCGCCGGTCCGTTCGGCGACCGCGCGGACCGTGTGCGGGTCGGCCTCCAGACCGGAGCGTTCCAGCAGCAGGCGGCGGACGTCGTCCTGGTCCAGCCCCGCGAGCGTCACGTTCTCCGCCGTCTGCACGGCCAGAGCGGCTCCCGCCGCCATCAGGTGGTCGCCGGCCTCCGTCGGCCGGTGCGTGAGGACCACCAGAACGGGGACGCCCGCCAGCCGCGCCGTCAGATGACGCAGCAACTGCAAGGTGGCGTCGTCGGCGCGGTGGACGTCCTCCAGCACGAGCAGCAGCGGCCCGGGAACGCTCTCCAGGTAGTCGCCCACCGCCTGGGCGAGCAGGAACTGGCCGGCGCCGGGGGAGTCCTCCCGCAACAGGGGCGCGAGCCGCGCCTCCGTCCCGGGATCGGCAGGATGGACCGCGAACAGGGTCCGCAGGACCTCGGTCCACGCCCACGCGGGCGGCACGCCGCCGAGCGTCTCCGGGCACCGGCCGACCGCGGCCCGCCAGCCCTCGCCGGCCAGGCGCCGCAGCAGGGCGTCGGCCAGCGTGCTCTTGCCCGCGCCGGGGTCGCCGCCCAGCCAGGCCACGCGGAACCCGTGCCTGGCCTGCTCGGCGGCGGAGACCAGGCGGCCCAGCTCCGCCGTACGGCCGATCATCCGGGCCTGCGGGATGTCGGCCGGCGGCGCGGCCGGGGATTGGAGGGCCGGTGACTGGGCGGCCGGCGGCGGGGTGAGACTCAACGGCGCGGCGGCGGTCTTCGGCGCGTCGAGGGCTTCGCTGTGCGTGAGGATGCCGGCCTCGAGAGCGCGCAGGGCGGGGCCCGGGTCCATGCCCAGCTCCTCCGCCAGCTTGGCCCGGGTCCTGCGCAGCGCCGCCAGGGCGTCGGCCTGCCGTCCCGAGCGGTAGTAGGCGAGGGCCAGAAGGCGCACGGCGTCCTCGCGCAGCGGGTGGCCGGCGACGTGCCGCTCCAGCTCGGGCACGATCTCGGCATGCCGGCCGAGCGCGAGCTTCGCCTCCGCGCGATACTCGGCGGCCAGCATCCTCATCTCTTCCAGCCGGGCCGCCTCCGGCACCGCCCAGTCCTCGTCGCCGAACTCGGCGAAGGCGGATCCCTTCCACAGCGACAGGGCCTCGTCGACCGTGCGCAGCGCCTCGGCCGGCTCGCCCCCGCCGAGGAGGCTCGACGCCGCGTCCATCAGCGTGGGGAAGCGCCACGCGTCCACGGCGTCGGCGTCGAGGTGCAGCACATATCCGGGTGGAGCGGTCACCAGGACCCTCGCCGGAGTCCGCGGCGCGCGGCCCGGTTCGAGGACGCGGCGCAGGTTGGAGATGTAGACCTGCAACGCGCCCAGCGCCTTCGGCGGGGGCTGGCCCTGCCACAGGTCGTCGATGAACCGGTCGGTCGAGACCACGTGCCCGCCGGCGCAGACGAGTCTCGCCAGCACCGCCCGCTGGAGCGGCGGTCCGAGGTCGACCGAATGCCCGCCCACTTCGGCCCGGAACTGGCCGAGAACCCATAAACGCACCATTTCGAGGAGAGCATAGGGATCGTTCCACGCCCCGGCATAGTCACAATTCCGGCAGCCCTATTCAGGCGGCCGAGCAGGACGATCCAGGTCGCCGAGGGGGCACCGGGCGAGGCCGCGATCCGCGTGACGCCGCCTACCCCCGATCAGGTCCTGCCCAGGGATCCGAAGACGAGCTCGACGAGCGCCCGGGCGATCGTCTCCGGATCGCCCTGGGCGCTCTCCGGCAGGGAGCCGCTGAGCCACAGGCCGGCGAACCCGTGGGCGAGCGACCACGCCGCGATCGTGGTCAGCCGGTCCTGCGCCGGGCTCGGCGACAGGGTGCCCGCGCTGGTGACGAGCACAGCGGCGGCACGCTCACGCGCCGATCGCATCCCCGGATCGTCCGCGCGATACAGCTCCGGACGGAACATCACCTCGAAGTAGGGCCTGTGGTCGATGGCGAAGCGCACGTAGGCCACCCCCACCGCGAAGACGTCGTCCCCGGCCGCGCGTTCCAGGCTGTCGGCGAACAGTTCGAAGCCCTCGGCGGCCACGGCCGTCAGCAGTCCCGTCTTGTCGCCGAAGTGGTGCGCGGGCGCGGCATGCGAGACGCCCGCACGGCGGGCCAGCTCACGCAGGCTCCATCCGGCCGGACCGGACTCGCCGATGGCCTGCAGGGCGGCGTCGATGACGGCCCGCCGTAGGTTGCCGTGGTGGTAGGCCGGCTCGTTGATCTCTCTCACCTCCGCGCTGCGCTGCTTGGGCGGCCCACTCTATCTTGACGTTGACAAGATACCGAAGTCTCCTTCAATCTAGCCAATGACAAGATTGGAGGAGGGATGGTTCCCTTCATCGCCCTCATCGGGGGTTTCGCCGTCCTGCGGCTGCTGGGTCTGGCCGGCGTCGACATGCTGGACGGCTGGCAGCCCGCACTGCGCGGCGCGCTGGCGTTGATGTTGGTCTTCACCGGTGTGCCGCATTTCCTGCCCTCGTGGCGGCGGGACTTCGTCGCCATGATCCCCCCGGTGTTCCCCCGGCCCGCCCTGCTGGTCACCCTCACCGGGGTGCTGGAGCTGGCCGGCGCGGCCGGACTGCTGCTGGCGCCGATCGCGCCGTACGCCGCGATCGGGCTCGCGCTGCTCATGATCGCCATGTTCCCGGCCAACGTCTCGGCGGCGCGCCGCGGCCTCACCCTGGCGGGAAAGCCGGTGACTCCGCTGCCCGCACGCACCGCCCTGCAGGTGCTCTTCGTCGCCGCCGCCGTCGCGGCGGCCGTGTGAACCAGAGCCGGTCACTGCCAGGCACGCCGGACGCGCGCCTCATCGAACCCGAAGGAACACCATCATGACTGCTGCCGGCACGCCCCCCGATGTCGACGACATCGACCACACCGTGCTCATCACCACCGACCTCACCGTGGCTTCGGCCCGTTACGAGGCCCTCGGCTTCACGCTCTGGCGCGGCCCGGGCCGCGGGATACCGGCCGGCGATCGAATGGACGGCCTGCACCGGGGACGGGCTCCCGGCGGACACGCGGTGCGGCATGCTCGACGTGCCGCTCGACTGGGCGCACCCGGACGGCAGGACGACGACCCTGCGCCTCGCGCGCCTGCCGGCCACCGATCCCGCGCGCCGGATCGGCAGCGTGCTGCACATCCCTGGCGGCCCCGGCAACAGCGGGATCGAGGACATCGAGAGGGCGGCGGGCGACCTCGCCGGCCTCCGGGAGCGCTTCGACCTGGTCACCTACGATCCGCGCAACACCGGGCTCGCCGCCAAGCTGCCCGAGTCCTGCGCACGGCCGGCGGTGCCGGCCCTGACCGAGCCCCGCGACCGGGCCGAGTACGACGCGCAGGCCGGGGCGATCGCCGCGGCCATCCGCAGATGCCGGGCCGAGGACCGCAGCGGGCTGTACGGCAGGCTCGACTCGGTGTCGGTGGCCCGCGACACGGAGGCGATCCGCGCGGCCCTGGGTGAGCCGCGGCTCAGCTTCATGACCAACTCCGCCGGAGGGGTGCCGGCCGAGGCCTACCTCCGGCTGTTCCCGGACCGTGTCCGCGCGATGTACTTGGACGGCGTGGTCAACCAGACCGCCGGCTGGGCGAACCAGAGCCTGCTGGGCTACCGGGACCTTGAGCGGATCTTCGCCCGCTTCACCGCCTGGTGCGCGGAGACCGCCGCCTGCGCGCTGCACGGCGAGGACGCCGGGAAGATCTGGCGCGACCTCACCGCGCGGGCCGACAGGTCGCCGATCCCGGTCACCTCGCAGCGGTTCGGCCGGGGGAAGCTGACCGGCTCCTATCTGCGATGGTACGGATTCGCCCCCGGCCCCGGGCCCGGAGACTCCCGATGGCTGGCCTTCGCTGAGGCGGTGGACAAGGCCAGGCGCGGCGACGGCTCGGGCTTCGCCGACGCGGCCCTGGGCAACGTCCGCGCCTGGACGACACCTCTCATACTCGGTATGACCTGCGCCGACGACCGGGGCTACCACGGATACGACGAGTACGTCAGGGTCCGCCGCGACGCGCGGAGGATCTCACCGAGCTTCGGCGGGGCGACCTTCGACCAGCTCGCCTGCGCGGGGTGGCCGCTGCCGGTCGCGAACCCGTCCCGACCCCTGCCGGTCCGCGACCTGCCGCCGCTGCTCGGCGCGGGGACCTGGAGCGACTTCTCGATCACCGACAGCCTGGTCCGGCGGATCCCCGGCTCGGCCACGGTCAGGTACGACGGTCCCGGCCACGTCCTCTACCTCTCCGGCGACCGGTGTGCGATCGGGCATGCCACCCGGTATCTCACGGACCTGACGGTGCCCCCGCCCGGCACCGTCTGCCTTCCCGGCGACTGACCCGGCCCGGCGGCCTCCGCCGCCGTGGCGGAGGCCGCAGGCCCGGTCATCATCCGTAGACCTGTCACCCGTACACCTGTCACCCGTACACCTGGGAGACCCGGCGCTCGTACGTCCGGCGCCAGGAGAGCCGGTAGAGGATCCGCATGATCGCCGGGGCGGTCCTGAAGATGTGCTCGCGGTCGGCGGGGGTGGCCACGTCGACCAGCCAGGCGGCGAGCATCGGGAGGTCGCGGCCGTGGCTCTTGCCGACCTTCTTGCCCGACTCCTCCCACCAGGCCGCGCTGACGTGCTCCCTGATCAGCGGGACGACCTCGGACTCCTCCAGGTCGAGGTGGGTGTTCAGCAGCCGGTCGAGCGCGCGCAGGTCGCCCGCGACGTCGCGGGCGGGCCGGCCGCCGTCGGAGAGCCTGCCGATGACGGCGTCCATCTCCTGATGGTCGGCTTCGAGCCGGTCCAGCACCGCGCGGGCCTCCGGGACGAGGCCGCGCAGCAGCGGCCAGATCGCCTCGTCCTCCTCGGTGTGGTGATGGTGCAGGGCGCGCAGCAGCAGCGCGAGGTGCTCGTCGACGACCGCGCGGCGCCGCTCGTCGCGGGGGTCGCAGCGGTCGAGGACCTCGGCCAGCCTGCCGAACTCGCGCCGGAGGCCGGCGTGGAAGACGAGGAACGTGACGAGGTCGGGAGCGGGTTCGCCCGGCCGGCGCCGGGTCTGCGTCGGTGTTGTCATGGCCCCACGATGCGGGACCCGCCTTCATCGCGACTCAACGCCGGCTTGCGGCCCGCTCACCGCCCGCTCGTCAGCCGCGTACGGCCTCGCGTTCGGCGGCGATGCGCGCGGCCCACCAGGCCAGCCCGGCCGCCGCGCACCGCTTCCCGGCCGCCTCCAGATGCGCCCGCGCCGTCTCCGGCCCGGCGGCCCGGCCCAGGTGGGCCAGCCGCCCCAGGAAGTAGCCGACCGGCCCGGCGCAGAACGTCCCAGCCCCGAAGGCGATCCTGTCCTCGTACGGCAGGAGCCTGCGATAGGTCCGGGCGCACCCCTCGTGGTCGCCCGCGACGATCTGGGCCTCGCCCAGCAGGCATATCCCGGGCAGTTCGCCGAAGTCGCGCGGCAGCGCGTGCCAGCCCTGCTCGCGCGCCGCCGCGGCCGGCCCGCGGTCGCCCCGCCAGTCCCCGACGAGCACGCCTATCACCTGCCGGTGGGCCGGGAAGGGGGAGTACTGCTCCATCAACTCCTCGACGCCGTCGGTCTCCCGCATCGTGAACTGCCGGGCGAGCAGCGCGGAGGCGAGCACGGTGCTCGTGTACCAGAGGTTGAGCCGCTCGCCCGCCTCCGCCGCCGCGGCGTACGCCTCGCTCGCGCCGTCGAAGTCGCCCTCCAGCAGGCGCCGGGCGCCCGTGTACATGAACTGCTGGAACCGCGGCCAGGGCAGGTCGAGCCGCTGGACCAGCACGGCCGCCCGCTCGGCGGCCCGGTCGGCCCCGGCGACGTCGAACAGCTCCATCCGGGAACGTTCCCTGATCATGTGGCCGAGCAGTTCGAACCCGGGCGATCCGAGCCGGGTGAGCTCTTCGCCGATGGCGTCGATCTCCGGGATGCGCTCCGGCAGGTGCACGCCGAGGAAGCGCGCGTTGAGCGTGAACCCGAGCAGCTCCTCGCCCGCCTCGCCCCGGGCGACCAGGCGGCGGGCCATGGCCAGCGCCTCGGCGGTGGCAGTGTCGCACCGGGGATCGGCCGAGCTGTCGTAACGTTCCATCCCCAGGCAGCCGAGCAGCCGGCAGCGCAGCTCGGAGTCCTCCTCGGGCAGGGCGGCCAGCGCGTCCTCGATCCGCCGCACCACCTGCAGCTCCACGTCGCCGTACGCGTACATCTTCCACAGGGCGGGAGCGTCGAGGCTGGTCAGCGCGCGGGCGGCGAGCAGCGGATCACCCGGTCCGTCGGCCGCGAGCACCGCCTCCACCCTGGTCTGCCGGGCAGAGACGCCGTCGCCGGCGTCGAGCTGCGCGCGGACCAGCTCCAGCAGCAGTTCCACGTGTCCGGCCGGGTCCGCGCCGGGCAGCGTCCCGTGCGCCTCGACCGCGCGCCGCCACCACTGCGCGGCGTCCTCGTAGGCGTGCCGGCCGGCCGCCTGCCGCGCGGTGGCCGAGGCCCAGCGCACCGCGTCGGCCGCGGCGCCGGGACCGGCGGCCAGCGCGTGCCTGGCGAGCACCGCCAGGTCGGCCCCCGGCCGTCGCCGGAGCGCCCGCAGCGCGGCCAGGTGGAGCCCGGCCCGGCGGCGCGGCGGGATGTCGGCGTAAACCGTCTCCCGGATGAGGTCGTGGGTGAAGCGCAGGTCCTCGTCGAGGACGCGGATGGCGGTCGCCGCGTCGAGCGCCTCGTCCACGTCCGCGCCCGAGGCCTCCCCGGCGACCTCGGCCAGCAGCCCCCGGTCCGCGCCGGTGCCGAGCACGGCCGCCGCGTCGATCGCGGGACGGTACGGGGCGGGCAGGTCGAGCAGGCGGCGGCGCAGCACGTCGGCCAGGCCCTCGGGCACGCCGGTGAGCGCCCGCTCGATGCCCTGGTCCTCGGCCAGGCGGAGGGTCTCGCGGATGAACAGCGGATTGCCCCGGGTGCGCTCGGCGAGCGCCGCCACGGCCGCCGCGTCGCGCAGCCCGGACAGCTCGGCGACCGCGGCGGGGTCGAGCCCGGCCAGCGGCAGGCGGAGGGCGTCGTGCCGGCCGAGCATGCCGAGCGCGTCGTGCACCGCGGCCGGGCCCTCGCCGGACCGTACGGTGACCACGATCGCGACCCTGCCGCGCAGCAGCATCGGGAGATCGGACAGCAGGCCGAGCGACGCCGTGTCGGCCCACTGGAGGTCGTCGATCACCACGAGCAGCGGCCGGTCGGCGGCGACCGTCTCCAGGTACGCCGCGGTGGCCTGGTGCAGCCGGAACCGGGCCTCGCCCGCCTCGGCCGGCCGATCGCCGGGCGACGCCGTGCCGTCTCGCGGGGCGGTGCCGTCTCGCGCGGTGTCGTCTCGCGCGGTGTCGCCGAGCAGGACCCGCAGGGCGGCGGCCTGGGCCGGGGAAGGGGGCACCCGGGCGGTGAGATCCCCGACGACCTGCTGCCAGGGCCACAGGGCGGGCGCGCCGGAGGTCTCGTGGCACCTGCCCCACGCGACCAGCCAGCCCTCGGCGGCCCGCCGCTCCGCGAACGCCTCCGTCAGCCACGTCTTGCCGATTCCCGGCTCACCGGAGATCGCCGCGATCCTCGGCCTCCCTGCGGCCACGTCGCGCGCCAGCTCGCCCAGCCGGTCGAGCTGCGTGCTCCGGCCGACGGCCCGCCGCTCCGGCCGGTCCGCCCCCGGCGCCTCGGCCGGTGCGGCCGGGCCCCGCCGTACGGGGCCGGAGCCGTCGAGGGCCGGGTCCTGGGCGAGGATCGCCTCCTCCAGCCGCCGCAGCGCCGGGCCGGGGTCGAGGCCGAGCTCCTCGGCCAGGTGGGCCCGGGCCGCGCGCAGCGCGTCCAGGGCGTCCGCCTGCCGTCCGAGGGCGTAGAGCGTGCGGGCGAGCAGCTCCCACAGCCCTTCGCGCAGGGGGTGCGCGGCCACCAGGGCCTCCAGCTCGCCCACCACGTGCGGGTCGCCGACCCGCCCGGCCAGGAGCCGTTCCCGCGTCACGAGGTGGGCCTCGGCGAGCCGCTCGATCTCCGGCCGGAGCCAGGGCACGTCGCCGAACTCCTCGTACGGCATGCCGCGCCACAGGGCCAGCGCGCGTTCGGGCTCGCCGGCCTGGGCCAGGCGGACGAACTCCTCCGCGTCCACCTCGTGCGGCCCGAGCGCGTACCCGGGAGGGCGGCTGAGGAGCACGGACGACGGCGTGCGGGGAGCGCGGCCGGGTTCGAGCACCCGGCGCAGGGTGGAGATGTAGCTGTGCAGCGTGTTCTGGGCGCGCGGCGGCGGCGCGCCGTCGTACAGGTCGTCGAGGATCGCGTCCACCGAAACGGTCGCGCCCCTGGCGATCAGCAGACGGGCCACCAGCAGCCGGGGCCGTGGCCCGCCGAGGTCCACGGGAACGCCGTCGACGTACGCCTCGACCGGGCCCAGCACCCGGAACATGACCGCCATGCCGGGATTGTGCCACGATCACCGGCCGGCATCGCGGCGTCAGGCGACGGGCAGTCCGGGCACGGCTCCGCGGAGGTGGGCGAGGCTCGCCTTCGCGGCGTCCATGGCCCGCCCGGCCGGCCCGGTGAGCACGCCGTCCCGCTTGACGACCACGCCGTCGCAGACGACCGTGCGGACCAGCCCGGGGTGGCCGGCGAGGACGACGGCCGCGCGGGGGTCGAGCACCGGCGCCACGGCGGGGGTGTCGGCCGCGAGCACGATCAGGTCGGCCCGCTTGCCGGGCGTGAGGCTGCCGGTGACGCCCGCCAGCCCGGCCACCGCGGCGCCGTCGGCGGTGACCATCCGCAGCAGGTCGCCGGCGGTCAGCGGCGCCGGGTCCTGGGTGAACCTGTGGTGGGCCAGGGCGGCGCGCATCTGCGTGAACATGTCTCCGGAGGTGGCGACCTCGGTGTCGGCGCTGAGGCCGGTGACGACGCCCGCCCGCAGGAGCCGGCCGGTCGCGGGCGTGCCGAGCCCGGGCATCGTCATCTCGATGAACGGCGACACGCTCGCGGTCGCGCCCGCACCGGCGGCGGCCTTCAGCTCGTCGTCGCCGGTCGCGCTCGCGTGCACCAGGGTGACCGTCTCGTCGAGCAGGCCCTCGTCGTGCAGCCACCCGACGCTGCCGGTCTTGTCGGCGGAGCCGACGTGCATGGTGACCCGCAGGCCGAGCTCCCGCGCGAGCAGCAGGTCGCGCCGGGCGGCGGAGGGGGCCGACATCTCGGGGCCGCGCGCCGCCAGGGCCATCGTGACGCGGGCGGCGTCGTCGCGGAGCACGTCCCTGACGCGGCGGACGTCGGCGGGGAGCTCCGCGTCGCTGTGGTCGCCGACCCAGTGGAGCGGATCGACCTGCGGCCAGCCGTACGCGAAGACGCCCCGGATCCCGCTGTCGCGCAGCGCGGCCACGGCGGCGTCGCTGTGTTCGGGAGTGTTCTGGATGTGGGACCAGTCGACCAGCGTGGTGATCCCCGACTCCAGCGCGCCGAGCGCGCCGAGCAGGGTGCCCGCGTAGACGTCCTCCGGCCGGAAGTTCGGCCCGAGCTGGAGGAACGCGGCTCCGAGGTAGTCCATCAGGCTCCAGTCGAGCCCGATGTGGCGCAGCGCCGACTGCCAGGTGTGGCGGTGGGTGTCGACCAGCCCCGGCATCACCACGCAGCCGGTGGCGTCCAGGACGTCGGCGCCCGGGGGGACCTCGGCGGCGGGACCGACCGAGACGATGACGCCGTCGCGGACGACGACGTCGGCGGGGCCGTCCGGGACGGCCGGGTCCATGCCGAGCACGTGACCGCCGGTGACGACCAGGTCGTTGCTGAGAGGCATCCTTGGCTCCTTCGGTGTTCGAGGTGATGCCTCTTTGTCCCACCGCGCACTTGTGGCCGACTCCACGCGGCGCGCGCCGCCGCGTCAAGCCGGCCACAAGTCGGTACGGAGGTCAGGCAGCCGGGTCCGCAGGACCTCAGGAAGCAGGCGCCGTGGTCTCCAGTTCGTGGACGCGCGGGTCGCCCTGGTCGGCGAAGTAGTCCCCGGGCCGGGTGCCGTCCGGGCCGTCGGCGCTCTTGAGCGCGCGGGCCACGACGGTGCCGAGCACGGCGACGACCAGGTTGACGATCAGCGCGAGGAAGCCGGCGTACACCGTGATCTTGGTGTCGAACCCGAGCTGTGACAGCGGGAAGGCCGAGCCGCCGAAGTGGGCGTGGTTGGTGGCCGGGTTGGCGATGTTGTACAGCAGCAGCATCCCGGCCGCCATGCCGGCGGCCCAGCCGGCGATCAGGCCGCTCCGGTGGAACCACCGGGTGTAGAGCCCGAGGCCCACCGACGGGAGCGTCTGCAGGATGATGACGCCGCCGATGAGCTGCAGGTCGATCGAGAACTGCGGGTCGATGAGCAGGATGCACAGCACCGCGCCCACCTTCACGACCAGCGACGCGACCTTGCTGACCGTGGCCTCCTGGGCGGCGGTCGCGTTCCGGTTGACGTACTCCTTGTAGATGTTGCGCGAGAACAGGTTGGCCGCGGCGATCGACATGATGGCGGCGGGCACGAGCGCGCCGATGCCGACCGCGGCGAACGCGACCCCGGCGAACCAGTCGGGGAACATCGCGTCGAACAGCCGCGGCACGATCGTGTTGTTGTCCTTGCCGATGGGCGTGATCCCGGCCGCGATGGCCATGTAGCCCAGCAGCGCGATCAGGCCGAGCAGCAGGCTGTAGGCCGGCAGGGCCGACATGTTCCGCTTGATGACGTTCCGGTTCCGCGAGGCGAGGATGCCGGTGACGCTGTGCGGATACAGGAACAGCGCCAGCGCCGAGCCGAACGCGAGCGTGACGTACTGGAGCTGGTTGTTCGCGTTCAGCAGGATGCCGTCGCCCGGCGCCGGGGTCGCGTCGAACCTGGCCTTCGCGGCCTCGAAGACCGAGCCCATGCCTCCCAGCTTCGCCGGGATGTAGATGATCGCGACCAGGATCACCAGGTAGATCAGCGAGTCCTTGACGAACGCGATCAGCGCGGGGGCGCGCAGCCCGGACTGGTAGGTGTAGGCCGCGAGGATCGCGAACGCGATGATCAGCGGCAGGTCGCCCGTCAGCCCCATCGTCTTCAGCACCGCCTCGATGCCGATGAGCTGCAGCGCGATGTACGGCATGGTCGCGACGATGCCGGTGATCGCCACGAGCAGCGCCAGCGTGGGGGAGCCGAAGCGCACGCGGACGAAGTCGGCCGGCGTGACGAGGTTGTGCACGTGCGAGACCGACCACAGCCGGATCAGCACGAGCATCACCATCGGGTAGACGACCACCGTGTACGGCACGGCGTAGAAGCCCATGGCGCCCGCGCCGAAGATCAGGGCGGGCACGGCCACGAACGTGTACGCCGTGTAGAGGTCGCCGCCGATCAGGAACCAGGTGATCCAGCTGCCGAAGCTGCGCCCGCCGAGGCCCCATTCGTTCAGGCTGGCGAGGTCGTCCGGACGGCGCCAGCGGGCGGCCACGAAGCCCAGGCCGCTCACGACCAGGAACAGGATCGTGAAGATGACGATCTCGGTGGTCTTCACCGCTTCCTCCTCGTCGCGCGGTAGACGAGGGTGGTCGTGGTGACGCCGATGATGATGAAGGCGAGTTGCAGCCAGTAGAACAGCGGGATGCCGAACAGCCGCGGTTCCACCGCGTTGAACAGGGGCGGGAGGAGCGGGATCACGATCGGCAACAGGAGCAGCCAGTTGAGCGGACTGTAGTCCGGGCTCCGGCCGCGGTCGTCGCGGGCGTCGCGGGGGGTCGTCACACGTTCTCCAATCGGACACGGACCAGGCGTGCCCGGCAGCTCCGCGTGACGGGCCGTCACGCGGACCAGCGGGACGGTTACACGGCGGCAGCGTAAGGAAGTTCGGGTAACAGGGAGATCACCGATCGCCGAACGGTCGTGTTGGCGCGCCCAGCGACGACAGCGGCACATGACAATCCGATACCTGACGCTGTCTGACAGGAACGGGCGGTAGGTTCCCGCCGGAAGGAGGCGATGCGATGCGGTACGTGGCGCTGCTGCGCGGCATCAATGTCAGCCCCGCCACCACGGTGGCGATGGCCGATCTGCGGGCACTGCTGGAACGGCTCGGATACGGGAACGTGCGCACTCACCTGCGCAGCGGGAACGCCCTGTTCACGGCGGACGGGGACGCCGAGCCGATCTCCGCCGCGATCGAGCGCGGGCTCCGGGAGGAGCTCGGCCTGTCCGCCGCGGTGATCGTCCGTACGGCCGGGCAGCTTCGCGCCGTGGTGGAGCGCAACCCCCTGGAGGTCCGGGACCCCGCCAGGTTCGCCGTCGTCTTCCTGTCCCGGCCGCCGGACCGGGAGGGGCTGGCGAGCATCGATCCGGCGGCGTACGCCCCCGAGGAGATGCGGATGGGCGAGCGGGAGCTCTACGTCTACTTCCCCGACGGGCTGCGGCGTCCCAAGCTGCCGCCTCTCCTTGAGAAGCATTCGACCGGCCCGGTGACCATGCGCAACTGGAACACCGTCACCCGCCTGCTCGCGCTCGCCGAGGACCTCTAGACGAGTAGTTCCTATGTGGTCAGCCGGTTGTTACGCGGTCACCGGACGGCGACGGTCTCCGTGGTCTCCGCCTCGTCCGCGTTGGCGAGGTCTGAGCCCTTCGGCCCGCGAAGAGCGACGTAGACGAGCAGCACGCCCATGACGGCGACGCCTGCCCACATGGCCTGCTGCCAGCCGTCGACGAAGGACTGCTGCGCTGTGTGGATCAGGTCCTGAGCATGGCTGCCAATGCTCGGCGCCACCTCGACGGCGTTGGCGATTCCTTCGCGTGCGGTGTCCGCGGCCCGCTGGGGGATGCCGCCGAGCTTGTCGTCGATGGCGCCGCGGTAGCCGTTGGCCAGGAGCGCGCCGAGCATCGCGACGCCCAGGGCGGCGCCGAATTCGCGGGTGACGTCGTTGAGGGCCGAGGCGACGCCCTGCTTGGCACGGGGCAGGGAGCCGGTGATGGCCTCGGTGGAGGGCGTCATCGACAGGCCCATGCCGATGCCCATGGCGAGCATGCCGGCGAGGATGGACAGGTAGCCGCCGTCGACGGAGACGAACAGCGCCATCAGCGCCAGGCCGAGGGTGGACAGGGCGATGCCCACGGCCATGGTGGAGCGGGCGCCGATCTTGGCGGCCACCTTGGGGGCCAGGCCGGACGTCGTCATCATCATGATGGCCATGGGCATCATCGCCACGGTGGACAGCAGGCCCGACCAGCCCAGCACGGCCTGGAAGAACGGGAAGAGCACAACGGCGATACCGGCCTGGACACCGAAGACGACGAGCAGCGTGATGGAGCCGCCGGCCAGGCCGCGCTCACGGAAGAGGCGTACGTCCAGCAGAGACGCGTCGCGGCGGTGCAACTCCCAGGCCACGAAGGCGATGGCGGCGACGACGCCGACGGCCAGGCTGATCAGGGAGACGGGGTCGGTCCAGCCGCGCTCGGGGCCTTCCTGCAGGACGAAGATGAGTCCGATCACGGCGATCGTGGACACCAGCGCGCCGATGGTGTCGAAGGAATAGGTGGAGCGTTCGCGGGAGTCGGGCACCGACTTCAGGGTCATCGCCAGCGCGACGACGACCAGTACCACGGGCAGCACGAACAGCCACCGCCAGTCCGCGACGTCCACGAGGAACGCGGACAGGAACATGCCCAGGATGCCGCCGCCTCCGGCGACGCCGGTCCATACACCGATCGCCTTGCCCCGTTCCTCCTCGGGGAACGTGGAGGTGATGACGGCCAGCGTGATGGGCATGATCATCGCAGCGCCGATGCCCGCGGCCACGCGGGCGCCGATCATCACTGCGGCCGACGGAGCGAGCCCGGCGACGACGCCGGCCGCGCCGAAGACGATCAGTCCGGTGACCAGCATTGGCTTGCGGCCCAGTCGGTCACCGATCGCACCGAGCGGCAGCAGCAGGGCGGCCAGGGCAAGGGTGTAGACATTGATGATCCACAGAACGGTGGTCTGTGAGGCGCCCCACTCGACGGCCATGTGGGTCTGGGCGACGTTCAGGCCGGATACCGACGCGATGACGGCCATCAGCGCGATCGACACGGCGATCAGGATCGCGCGCAGTTGACGCGCATCCGGCGTACCCCCGCCACCTACTGGCGCGGCCGCCGCATGGGGAGGCTGGTTGCTACTCATGGTTTCCTCTCAAGAAGGGCATGCGGAATCAGCGCGTAGCCACCGGGACGCGGCGCGCGGTCACGCTGCGGCCGTCGCGAGGGTTACGGCGAACCGCAGATCACCCGCACCGGTTCAGGGGGCCATCTGGATTCGACGTTATGCCCGCATTGCAGTCGAGGCATAGCATGTTGCCTATGACGCAAGAAGATGGGGCGCTGGACAGCCTCGTACGCAAACGGATCCGCGCGCTGCGCGTCGCTCAGGGCTGGTCCCTGGAAGAACTGGCCACGCGTGCCAATCTCAGCCAGTCCTCGCTGAGCCGGATCGAGAACGGACAGCGCCGCCTCGCCCTGGACCAGCTCGTCACCCTCGCCCGCGCCCTGGACACCACCCTCGACCAGCTCGTGGAGAATGCCGCCGACGACGTCGTCATCAGCCCGATGATCGACGCGACCCACGGCCTGATGCGCTGGCCCATAAAGGGCGACCCCGGTATGAGCGTCATGCGTCAGCGCATGACCGAGCCTCCGCCCGACAATCCCGCCCGCATGCGCGCCCACCCCGGCCGCGAATGGCTCGTCGTGCTCTCCGGCACCGCGATCCTCATGCTCGGCCACCGCCGGTTCCGCATCGAGACCAACCAAGCCGCCGAGTTCCCCACGATGATGCCGCACGCGATCGGAGCAGAGGGGGGCCCGTGCGAGATCATGGGCATCTTCGACCGCGACGCCCGCCGCGGCCACCAACGCGGCGCGGGCGAGACCGGCGAGCCCGACGGCGCGCGGGGCCCCCGCGAGTAGCACCCTCGCGAGTACGGAGTTCCGCCGCCACGAGGGGGATGACGTTGCGCGGCGGGCAGCACATCACGCCACCTTCATGCGTATCCCGCAAGAAGTTGTGCGGTAGGCGCATGAGGTGCTTACGGTGACGTCATGACCACAGCGCACGAGCACATCCCTCACCACGGCGGCTCGCACGGCCACCACCAGGAACACGACGACAGCGGACAGGCGGAGATCCTCGACCTGGACGCCGAGGTCCTCGCCGAGCACATCGCATCCATCACGGCCTGGCTGCCGTTGAAGGTCGAGCCGCGCCAGATCGTGGATTTGGGCTGCGGCACCGGCGCGGGCACCTTCGCGCTCCTCGAACGCTTCCCCGAGGCGCGTGTCACCGCGGTCGACGCCTCCGTCGGCCACCTGCGGCTCCTGCGTGAGAAGGCATGTGCCCGCGGCGTCTCGGACCGGGTGCGCACCGTGCAGGCCGACCTCGACACCGGTCACTGGCCCGACCTCGGCACCCCGGACCTGGTGTGGGCCTCCGCGTCGATGCACCACATGGCCCACCCCGATCGCGCACTGCGTAACGTCCACGAACTTCTCGCGCCGGGCGGGCTGTTCGCCGTCGTCGAGCTGAGTGGCTTCCCCCGATTCCTGCCCGCCGACGCCCCCGAGGGCCGACCAGGACTCGAGGAGCGCGTTCACAGAGCGACCGACGGCTTCCACGCCGAACACGTCCCGCACCGCGGCGCCGACTGGGGGCCGATGCTGGCCGCCGCCGGGTTCACCGTCGAGGACGAGCGCACCATCACCGTCCACATCGAGGGCGATCGCAGCGAGGCCGTCGGCCGCTACGCCCACCGCGGCCTGCAACGCATCCGCGTCGCCGCCGCACCCGCGCTCAGCCCTGAGGACCTCGCCGCCCTCGACGAACTCCTGGACGTCGACAGCCCGCACGGCATCCTGCACCGCGGTGACCTCGCCGTACGCACCGAGCGCACCGTCTGGGCCGCCCGCCGCACCTGACCCTTGGGCTGCCCGGTTGCCTGCCGGGCGGCAACCGCACCCACCTACTCGCCTCATACGCAACCCGCTGCCGCGCACCGCCGTGCACGTCGTTCGGCTGTAGGAAGCCGAGGACTCTAGGAAGTCGTCTGCTCCGGCAGCCGCGAAGCGGCCCGCAGGGCTCCGGCGCGCGCGGCGGCAAGCGTGACGTGTACCGCCAGGTCGGCGGTCGTCTCGTCGACCGGATCGGCGGTGACGAGCAGGCGCAGGTAGATCGGCGCGGCCAGGGTCTTCAAGAGCTCGGCGGGATCGGTGTCCGCGGGAAGCTCGCCGCGCTCGACGGCGCGCGTCACCACCGGCTCGGCCCTGACGAGCCGGTCCTCGAACACGTGACGCCGGGCCGCGGCGATCTCCGGGAGATGAGCCGCCCCGGTGAACATGGCGGCGAGGACGGCCTGTCCGGTCGCACCGGTGAACGCCTGGACGAGCGAGCGCGCCAGCGCCCCCAGGTCGGTCTCGATCGCCCCGGTGTCGGGCACGGGGATGTCCATCGCCATGTGCTCGGCCAGGGCGTCGACGAGCAGGCTCTCCCGATCCTTCCAGCGCCGATACACCGTCGTCTTGTGGACCCCGGCGCGCTGGGCGACGTTCTCGACGGTCAACGCGGCGTAGCCCTTGTCCACGAGTTCGGCGAGTGTGGCGGAATGGACCGCGGCGCGGACTTTGGCGCCGCGGCCGACCGGCCCGGCCGAGGACTGACCAGACTGCATTGCAACTCCAAGTTGCGATAGTGGCGAGGCGGGTGACACCATGACGGTATCGCAACTCGGAGTTGCGATACCTTCGCTTGCGACCTTTGAGGCGGCCCTCATGCGTAACTCCCCTCCATGGACCTTCCGCGCCATTCCCGATCAGACCGGACGAGTCGCGGTGGTGACAGGAGCCAACAGCGGCATCGGCTACGTCACCGCCCGCGAGCTGGCCCGTCGCGGCGCGCACGTCGTGCTGGCCTGCCGCAGCCCCGAACGCGGCCGGGCCGCCCTCACCCGCATGCGGCACGAGGCCCCCCGCGCTCACCTCGAACTGCGCAGGGTCGATTTGGGCAGCCTGGCCTCGATCCGGGAGTTCGCGGCGGGCTGGGACCTCGGCCGGCTCGATCTGCTGGTCAACAACGCCGGGGTGGCGATGGTGCCCTACGCGCGGACCGCCGACGGATTCGAGTCGCAGTTCGGCATCAACCATCTGGGCACCTTCGCCCTGACCGGTCTGCTCCTGCCGCAGCTGCTCGCGGCGCCCGAGCCGCGGGTGGTCACCGTCAGCAGCGAGGGCCAGCGCTTCGCCCGCTTCGACCTGAAGAACCTCGACGCCGAGCGCGGCTATCGCACGGCGTTCGCCTACGTGCAGTCCAAGCGGGCCAACCTCTACTTCGCGATGGAACTGCAGCGCCGGGCCGACGCCGCCGGGCAGAAGCTGCGCAGCATGGCCGTCGCCCCCGGACTCACCCGTACGAACGTGCTCACCGGCGGCGCCAACAGCGGCAGGGGACGGCTGTACGCGACGCTCACGCGACTGCTGGTGCGCCTGGCCTTCCGTCCCACCCCGGAAGGGGCGAAGACGTCCCTGTACGCGGCGACCGTGCCGGACCTGCCCGGCGGCAGCTACATCGTTCCCGACGGCGTACTGCAGCTGCGTGGTGAGCCGGCTCCCCGTACTCGCGAGCGCGCCATCCGTGACACCGCCACAGCCACCCGCCTCTGGCGGCTGTCCGAGCGGCTGACCGGCGTCACCTATCCACTGTCCGCCGCCACGGCGACGCCGGGACAGGCGTGGGACCCAGTAGGGTCGGTGTCCTGATGAGCGCCACTCTTGTCGCGAAGGAACTCGCCGCCGGGCACGGCGACCGTGTCCTGTTCGCGGATCTCGATCTGGTCGTCGCGCCCGGGGACGTCGTGGGGCTGGTGGGGGCGAACGGCGCGGGCAAGTCGACGCTGCTGCGCCTGCTCGCCGGCCTCGACGCGCCCGAGCACGGCGGCGTACGGCTCAGCCCGCCCACAGCCAACGTCGGTCATCTGCCGCAGGAGCCGGAACGGCGGCCCGGCGAGACCGTCGCCGCCTTCCTCGCCCGCCGCACCGGGGTCGCCGCCGCTCAGCGGGCCCTCGACGCGGCCACCGAGGCGCTCGTGAGCGGCGATCCCGGCGACGCGTACGCCGAGGCCCTCGACCGCTGGCTCGCCCTCGGCGGCGCGGACCTGGAGGAGCGGGCCGCCGAGGTGGCGGCCGACCTCGGGCTCACGGTCGGCCCGGAGCAGGAGATGACGTCCCTGTCCGGCGGCCAGGCGGCCCGGGTGGGGCTGGCCTCGCTGCTGCTCAGCCGTTACGACGTGTTCCTGCTCGACGAGCCCACCAACGACCTCGACCTCGACGGCCTGGACCGGCTCGAACGTTTCGTGACGGGGCTGCGTGCCGGAACCGTGGTCGTCAGCCACGACCGCGAGTTCCTCGCCCGTACGGTCAACCGGGTGGTCGAGCTCGACCTGGCCCAGCGGCAGGTCCGCGCGTACGGCGGCGGTTACGACGCCTACCTGGAGGAGCGCGAGGTCGCCCGCAGGCACGCGCGCGAGCAGTACGAGGAGTACGCCGACACCCGGGCGTCCCTGGAGGCCCGCGCCCGATCCCAGCGCGCCTGGATGGAGAAGGGCGTCAAGAACGCCCGCCGCAAGGCCCCCGACGGCGACAAGATCGGGCGGAAGTTCCGCACCGAGGCGACGGAGAAGCAGGCGTCCAAGGCCCGGCAGACCGAGAAGATGATCGAGCGGCTGGAGGTCGTCGAGGAGCCGCGCAAGGAGTGGGAGCTGCGGATGGAGATCGCCGCCGCACCCCGCTCCGGGGCCGTGGTCGCGACGCTGCGCGGCGCGCTCGCGCGGCGTGGCGACTTCACGCTCGGGCCCGTCGACCTGCAGATCGACTGGGCGGACCGGGTCGCGATCACCGGCGCGAACGGCTCGGGCAAGAGCACCCTGCTCGGCGTGCTGCTCGGCCGCATCCCCCTCGACGAGGGGACGGCGGCGCTCGGTTCCGGTGTGGTCGTCGGCGAGGTCGACCAGGCCCGCGCCCTCTTCGAAGGCGACGAGCCGCTGCTCGACGCGTTCGGCGCGCTCGTCGACCTGCCGCCGGCCGACGTCCGCACGGTGCTGGCCAAGTTCGGCCTGCGCGCCGACCACGTGCTGCGCCCGGCGGCCACGCTGTCGCCTGGCGAGCGCACGAGGGCGGCCCTCGCCCTCCTGCAGGCCCGAGGGGTCAACCTGCTCGTCCTGGACGAGCCCACCAACCACCTCGATCTCCCGGCGATCGAACAGCTGGAGTCCGCGCTCGACTCGTACACGGGGACCCTGCTGCTCGTCACCCACGACCGGCGCATGCTGAAGGCCGTCCACACGACCCGCCGCGTCGTCGTCGAGGCCGGCCGCGTTCACGAAGCCTGACCGCGCGAGGGGCCCGACGCGTTTGTCGATCAATCACACGGTGTGATCTTGTTGGGTGGTCGATGATGCAGGTATGCGCGGATGGGGACCGGTCTGGGGTGGAGCCAGGGTCGCGGTGGCGGCCCTGGCGGCGCTGGGGGTGGCGGTATACGGGCTGATCGCTGAGCGGAGCGGCGGTGGCGGCGGTGTGCGGCAGCGGGCCGAGGCGACCGGGCGTGGCCGCGTCCTTCAGGCCGGCCGCGACGTCGGCACGCGGTGAGGCCGTCGCGTGGGTCCCGCAAGGTGATCCAGCATGCGGAGGGCTCGGGGCTGGCCCGGATCTACCAGGCGGCCGGGGACCTGATCGTGTATGGGGGCCAGGAGCCGTATCGGTGGGCCCCGTGGCCCGTACCGGTGTCGCCTCCGTCGGTGGGGGAGGCGCGGGCGCAGCCGAGTGAGTTGCTGCGGGCCTGTCATGGGCTGATCGCCTTCACCGGCCGCCGCGGTCTGCTGGCGGAGCTGGCGGACTGGCGGGATGCGCCCACGGGGCAGAAGGTGGCGGTGCGTCTGATCCATGGGCCGGGCGGGCAGGGCAAGAGCCGGCTGGCCGGGCATGTGGCGCAGCTGTGGGCGCGGCAGGGGTGGGTGGTGCTGGCGGCCCATCACCGGCGTGATCGCTCCACCGCGCTCGAGTTCGAGGTTCCCGCCTTCGACGGGGCGGCCGGGGCGTTGGTGGTGGTGGACTACGCCGAGCGGTGGGACATCGCCGATCTGCTCACCCTGTTGCGTGATGCGCATGCGTCGGGGCGGTTGCCGGTGCGGGTGTTGTTGCTGGCCCGCCCGGCCGGCACCTGGTGGGACAGCCTGAAGGGGCGGATGCGGCGGGATCTGGGTCTGGTGCCCAGCCGGGGGGAGCTGGAGCCGCTGGAACAGGAGAGCGGGATCACGCGGGCGGGGTTGTTCGCCGCGGCCCGTGATCGGTTCGCCGAGCTGCTGGGGGTGCCGGGGGCCGGCGGGGTGGCCGCGCCGCCCGCGCTGGAGCGGCATGAGGCCTACCGGCTGGTGCTGAGTGTGCACATGGCCGCGTTGGCGGCGGTGCTGGCCGTCGAGCGTGGTCAGGTGGCGCCTGGTGATCCGGTGCGGGTTTCGGAGTTCCTGCTGGCGCGTGAGCGGGATCACTGGGAGGCGATGGCCTCCGCGCGGCGGGACAGACCGTTGGCGACTTCGCCGGAGGCGATGGGGCAGGTCGTCTATGTCGCGACGCTGACCGGTCGGCTCGGCTATGAGGACGGCAAAGCCGCCCTGGCGCGCGCCGAGGTCGAGTCGACGCAGGCGATCGGGCAGCTGTTGAAGGACCATGCGGTGTGCTACCCGCCCGCCGGGCCGGCCTCGCCGGAGGGGGTTTCGGCCGCGCACACGAGTGCCACGGTGCTGGAGCCGTTGTATCCCGATCGGCTGGGTGAGGATTTCATCGCCTTGTCCGTCCCTGGTCATTCCTGTGATTTTCCCGTCGACCTGTGGGCGCAGGCGGCGCCTGCCCGGCTGCTGGCTCCGCCCGCCGGCGCCGATGGCGGACCGGGCGAGGAGGGCGGGGTGCCGGTGTGGGCGCGGCATGCGGTGACCACGCTGATCGAGGCCGCGCACCGGTGGCCCCACCTGGCGCGGCGGCAGTTGTATCCGCTGCTGGCCGATGCCCCTCATCTGGCGGTGCACGCCGGGGGCGCCGCTTTGGCCAGGCTGGCAGCCCTGGAGGACATCGATGTGGGGCTGCTGGCGGCCATCGAGGCGATGCTGCCCGGTCATCGGCATATCGATCTCGACATCGGGGCCGCCGCGATAGCCTCCCGCCTGGCCGAGCACTGGCTGGCCGCCGCCACCGATCCGGTCACCCGTGCCCACATCCATGACATCTTGGCTCTCCGTCTTTTCCGCGTGGGGCTGTACGCACGCGCCTTGGCCGAAGGCGATCAGGCCGTCCGGCTCTGGCGCCGGCTCGCCGCGCTGAACCGGGACGCCTATCTGCCCGACCTGGTCATCTCGTTGCACAACCACGCCGGCTTTCTTGCGGAGGTCGGCCGCCGGGCCGAGGCGGTTGCCTTCAGTGCGGAGTCCGTCCGTCTGCGCGGGGAGTTGGCCGAGCTCGACCGGGACGCCTATCTGCCCGGCCTGGCCGACTCGTTGGACAACCATGCTCTGCGGCTGGGGGAGGTCGGGCGGCGGGCCGAGGCGGTTGCCTTCAGTGCGGAGTCCGTCCGTCTGCGCGGGGAGTTGGCCGAGCTCGACCGGGACGCGTACCTGTCCGGCCTGGCCGGCTCGTTGGACATTCATGCTCTGCGGCTGGGGGAGGTCGGGCGGCGGGCCGAGGCGGTTGCCTTCAGTGCGGAGTCCGTCCGTCTGCGCCGGGAGTTGGCCCAGCTGAACCGGGATGCCCATCTGCCCGATCTGGCCGTCTCGTTGAGTAATCACGCGAACCGGTTGGCGGAGGTCGGGCGGCGGGCCGAGGCGGTCGTGGTCGGTGAGGAGGACGTCCGCCTGCATGGCGAGCTGGTCGAGCTCAACCGGGATGCCTATCTGCCTGGTTTGGCAGGTTCCTTGAGCAATCACGCTCTGCGGTTGGCGGAGGTTGGACGGTGGGCTGAGGCGGTCGTGGTCGGTGAGGAGGCCGTCCGTCTGTATGGCGAGCTGGTCGAGCTCAACCGGGATGCCCATCTGCCCGGCCTGGCCGTCTCGTTGTGCAATCACACGAACCGGTTGGCGGACGTCGGGCGGCGAGCTGAGGCGGTCCTGGTCAGCGAGGAGGCCGTCCGTCTGTATGGCGAGCTGGTCGAGCTGAACCGGGACGCCTACCTGCCCGGCCTGGCCGGCTCGTTGGACAATCACGCTGTGCGGCTGGGGGAGGTCGGGCGGCGGGCTGAAGCGGTCCTGGTCAGCGAGGAGGCCGTCCGTCTGCGCCGGGAGTTGGTCGAGCTGAACCGGGACGCCTATCTGCCCGGCCTGGCGATGTCGTTGAACAATCACGCGAGCCGGTTGGGGGAGGTCGGGCGGTGGGCCGAGGCGGTTCCCTTGAGTGAGGAGTCCGTCCGTCTGTATGGCGAGCTGGTCGAGCTGAACCGGGACGCCTACCTGCCCGGCCTGGCGATGTCGTTGAACACTCACGCGAGCCGGGTGGGGGGTCTCGAACGGTGGGCCGAGGCGGTTCCCTTCAGTGAGGAGTCCGTCCGTCTGCGCCGGGAGTTGGTCGAGCTGAACCGGGAGGCCTATCTGCCCGGCCTGGCCGGCTCGTTGAGCAATCACGCTGTGTGGCTGAGGAAGGTCGGGCGGTGGGCCGAGGCGGTTCCCTTCAGTGAGGAGTCCGTCCGTCTGCGCCGGGAGTTGGTCGAGCTGAACCGGGAGGCCTATCTGCCCGGCCTGGCC
>NZ_JBSGHN010000014.1:202404-247159 GCF_053604425.1 Microbispora sp. NPDC004025
GCCATGTCGTTGAACAATCACGCGAGCCTGCTGGCGGATGTCGGGCAGTGGGCCGAGGCGATTCCGGTCAGTGAGGAGGCCCTCCGCCTGTGCCGGGAGTTGGTCGAGCTGAACCGGGAGGCCTATCTGCCCGACTACGTCAAATGCCTCGCGGCCCGCGGGTATGTGTGGATCGAGAACTCCCGATTCGCTGCCGCCGTAACCCCGCTGGTCGAGGCGTTGCCGGCGTCGCGGGAACTGCCCGAGCACGTCGCCCAGGACATCGTCGGCTGGGTCACCCACCTGCTGCGTCTCGCCTACGCGAAAGACGCCACCGCGGTGGCCGACGAGTTCCGCCTCGTCACCGGCCAGGACGTCCCGGCCTGGATGAAGGAGCCACCCTCCGCCACAGCAGGCTGACGAGAGCGACCTCCTTGATGCGCCGTCGGATTCGCGGCCGTCACGCCCACGACGATCGGCCGGAGCCGAAATAGCGGGCCACGACCTGTGTGTGCAGCGGGAACGCCAGCTCTCGGGGGCCGTCGATGACCAGCCACTCGCTGGTCTCCGCGGTGCGCGCGACCGGCGGGAGGGCGTCCGCGGTCGTCCGCGGCCCGAGACCGAAGACCAGCACGGTGCCGTCGGGCGCGCTGACCGTGTCGAACAGCCGGACGCCGGCCGCGTCGACGGCGACGCCCGTCTCCTCGCGGAGCTCCCGTACGGCGGCCTGCTGCCAGGACTCGCCCATGTCGATGAAGCCGCCGGGGAGGGCGAGCAGGCCGCGGTGCGGCTCGACGTCCCGGCGGACCACGAGAAGGCCGTCGTCCACCGGAAGCACCATGACGGCGACCGGCAGGGGGTTGAGGTAGCTGGTGTTGCCGCACTCCTGACAGGTCCTCGGCCAGGGCAAGCCGGGCGCGTAGGCCGCTCCGCAGAAGGAACAGCAGGAGTTCCTGATCGCCATGATCGCGAGGGTAGCAGCGCCCGGGCGCGGACGCCGGGCGTGCCGATCGGCTCAGGGCAGCGCGGGGAGGATCACGGCCGAGGGGTGGCGGGGGTCGTGCAGGATCTCCTGGTCCGAGGCGACCATGGGGGTGCCGGCCGTCAGCGGCGCGCCGGTGCCCGGGTTGCGGGCGATGCGCGGGTAGGCCCCGCTGGCCACCTGCACCCGGATGCGGTGCCCGCGGCGGAACCGGTGGCCCATCGGCCACAGGTCGATCTCCACCCGGCGCACGCCGTCCTCGTCGGCCCGCAGCTGCGGCGTCAGCCGGCGCACGCCCTCGCAGACGTTCATCGACGCGCCGTCGGGGTGCACGTCGCACACCCGCACGACGAAGTCCGTGTGCTCCCTGCCGGTGCGCACGAACAGCTCGGCGCTCACCGGGCCGATCATCTCGGTGTCCCGGGCGAGCGCTTCCGAGGTGTACACGAGCACGTCACGCCGGGCCTCCAGCCGCCGGTTGTCCCTCGGCTCGGAGTTGCCGATCAGCACCGGGCCGCCGATCACCGGCGTCGGGTGCGCGGGGTCGTAGCGGTAACGGTCCGGTTCGCCGCCCGCCGGGTTGTCCGGAGACAGGGCGAAGCCCGGCTGCAGATGCCAGCGCTCGCGCCGCATGCCTGGCGGCGGCCAGTCCGGCTCGTCCCGCCACACGCTCGCGCCGGTGACGTACAGGCGGACGGGGGAGGGGCGCAGCCCCGAGGGGTCGCCGAGCAGGTGGGCGCGGAACCAGGCCAGGGCGTCGGCGTTGGCCGCCCGCCCGTGACGGATGTCGGCGTGGTACCACGGCCCGATCGTGAGGTGGGGCCGCCGCCCCGCCGCCCGCAGCGCCGCGTAGTCCTTGAGCTGCCAGGGCAGGAACACGTCATACCAGCCGCCGGTCATCGTGATCTCGGCGCCGACCTCGCCCACCGACGCGGAGAAGTCCCTCTTGTCCCAATACGTGCAGAGGGCCTCGCCGTGGTGGGCCACGAGCTCCCGGAAGAACGGCAGCGGCCTGCCCGCCGACAGCACGTCGAGCTCGGGCAGCGGGTGGCCCGACAGGCCCGACAGCACGGCCCGTCGCGTGCGCCTGGGCGCGATGAACGCGGCCATGCCGCTCAGCCTGCCCTCCAGGTGCGCGGTGAGCGTCGTCCAGATCAGCGTCGACTCCAGCGCGAACGACCCGCCGACGTACGCGGCGTCGCGGAAGCACGAGGCGGTCACCTGGACGGCCATCGCCCGCAGGTCGGGGGTCTGCGCCGCGATCGCCCACTGGGTGTAGCCCAGGTAGGAGGGCCCGTGCATGGCGAAGCCGCCGCCGTACCACGACTGCGCCCGCATCCACTCGACGGTCGCCAGGCCGTCCTCCTGCTCGTGGGCCAGGGGGTCGAGCCGGCCGCCCGAGCCGAAACCGCCCCGGCAGCTCTGCAGCAGGACCTGGAATCCGTGCCGGGCGAAGGTCCAGCCGTACATCCACCCGACCACGCCGCCCCGCCCGTACGGCGTGCGGATCAGGATCGTCGGCGGCCGGTCGGCGCCGACGGGGGTGTAGTGGTCGGCCAGGAGGGTCACGCCGTCCGGCATCGGCACGGGCACGTTCCTGCGCACCCGGACCCGGTGGCCCGGCGGGCCGCTCGGGCTTCGCGGTCCCCCCAGTCCGCCCGAGGCCTGCGGGACGCGGCGGTGCGGTGGCAGTCCGGCCGGCACGCGGACCATCACGCCCCTCCTTTCCGGCCCGGGATGCAATCTCGCGCCCGGCCGAGAGTGGAGTTTCCGACCAGTAACAGAATATCTATCCGGTTCTCGCGCTTCCAGTCGCGTCGCGTTGCATGATCGCGGCTCCCACGGCTACCCTTACCGCATGCGAACTCCTGCACCCTCCCAGTGGTGGCGCCGCTAGCAGGCGGCGTTTTCGCATTCGTATTGGAGACCGGCCGCCCCGTGAGAGGCGGCCTTCTGTATGTCCGCCCCGGGGCATACGAAAAAAGGGGCGTGGACAGTGGAGATCAGCGGATATACCACGGCCGGCGGCATCGCGGTCGAGCGCCGGGTGCGCGAGGTGTCCGAGGAGGCACTGGAGGAGATCGTCACGTCGCTGGGGGAGCGGCGCGGCGGCGCCTTCTCCTCCGGCATGGACTACCCGGGCCGTTACAGCAGATGGGCCTTCGGCTACGTCGACCCCTGTCTGGAGATCGTGGCGCGCGGCCGGCGGATATCCGCCCGGGCGCTCAACGAGCGCGGCGAGGTCGTGCTGCCCGCCGTCGCCTCCTGCCTGCTCGCCGCGGGCAAGCCGGAGAGCGAGCCGACCCCCGGCTACGTCGAGGTGCACGTCGCCGAGTCCGAGGACCTGCTGCCCGAGGAGATGCGCAGCCGCCGTCCCACCGTCTTCACCGCCATCCGCGAGATCATCGCCGCCTTCCGGTCCGACGACCCGCACCTCGGCCTGTACGGCGCCTTCGGCTACGACCTGGCGTTCCAGTTCGAGCCGATCCGTTACCGCCTGACCCGGCCCGGCGACCAGCGCGACCTGGTGCTGCACCTGCCCGACCGGCTCGTCGTGATCGACCGGGTCCGCGAGACCAGCGTGGAGCACTGCTACGACTTCACCGTGGACGGCGTCTCCACCAGCGGCCTGAAGCGCACCGGCGAGGCGGTCCCCCTGGTCGCGCCCCGCGAGATCCCGCCGGACCCGGTGCGGGGGACCTACGCCGACGTCGTCGCCAAGGCCAAGGAGAAGTTCCAGCGCGGCGACCTGTTCGAGGTCGTCCCCGGCCAGGTCTTCCACGGCGCCTGCACCGACCCCGCCGCTTTCTACCGGTCGCTGCGCACGGAGAACCCCGCGCCGTACGAGTTCCTGCTCAACCTCGGCGACGGCGAGCACCTGGTGGGCGCCTCGCCCGAGATGTACGTCCGGGTGAGCGGCGACCGGGTGGAGACCTGCCCGATCTCCGGCACGATCGCCAGAGGGGCCAACCCGGTCGAGGACGCCGAGGCCATCCGCACGCTCCTGTCCAGCGTGAAGGAGGAGTCGGAGCTGACCATGTGCACGGACGTGGACCGCAACGACAAGTCGCGCATCTGCGTCCCCGGCAGCGTCCGGGTGATCGGCCGCCGCCAGATTGAGATGTACTCCCGGTTGATCCACACCGTCGACCACATCGAGGGCCGGCTGCGCCCCGAGTTCGACGCCCTCGACGCGTTCCTCACCCACATGTGGGCCGTCACCGTCACCGGCGCCCCCAAGACGTGGGCCATGCAGTTCATCGAGGACCACGAGGAGACCACGCGGCGCTGGTACGGCGGCGCGGTCGGCTTCATCGGCTTCGACGGCTCGATGAACACCGGCCTGACCCTGCGCACCGCGCAGATCCGCGACGGCGTCGCGACCGTGCGGGCCGGGGCGACGCTGCTGTACGACTCCGACCCCGAGGCCGAGGAGCGGGAGACCGAGCTCAAGGCCAGCGCCCTCCTCGGCGCGCTCGCCGCGGCCGCCCGCCCCCGGGACGAGGCGCGGGCGGAGCCCAGGGCCGACCTGCCGGGCGAGGGCCACCGGGTGCTGCTCGTGGACCACGAGGACTCCTTCGTCAACACCCTCGCCGACTACTTCCGCCAGCAGGGCGCCTCGGTGGTCACGCTGCGGCACGGCTTCCCGCTGGACAAGCTCGACGAGATCGCGCCCACGCTGGTCGTGCTGTCGCCCGGCCCCGGCTGGCCGTCCGACTTCGGCTGCTCGGCGCTGATCGAGGCGCTGTACGCCAGGAGGCTGCCGGTGTTCGGGGTGTGCCTGGGCCTGCAGGCCATGGTCGAGCAGGCGGGCGGCACGCTCGAACTGCTGCCGTACCCCGAGCACGGCAAGCGCGGCCGGGTCCGCCGCGAGGGCGACAGCGCGCTGCTCGACGGGCTGCCCGGCGAGTTCGTCGCGGCCCGCTACCACTCCCTGCACGCCAAGGAGCCGGGGGTCAGGGGTTTCCGGGTCACCGCGTTCACCCAGGACGGCGCCGCGATGGCGATCGAGGACACCGAGAACCTGCGTTTCGGCGTGCAGTTCCACCCCGAGTCGATCCTGACCACGCAGGGCGGCGCCGGTGCGAGGATCATCGCGAACGTCCTGCGGCTTTGCGCGCGCCATGACTGAGTAAAGAGGCGGTCGGGGGAGGCGCCGGCGCGGCGGGGGAGCCGTAGAGTCCACTGCCGTGCCGGAGCCGAGACCCGACGAACAGCTGCCCGTTGCCCTGCCCGACGCGGTGCGGGCGGCCCTGCTCGCGCCCATGGTGGACCAGCACTGTCACGGCGTGCGCCGCGACGACACCACCAGGTCGGGGTTCGAGCAGCTCATCGGCGAGGGCGGCACGCCGGCGCCGCCGGGGACCACGCACTTCGACACGCCTGCCGGCGCGGCGATCCGCCGCTGGTGCGCGCCGGTCCTCGGGCTGGAGCCGCACGCCTCGGCCACCGTCTACCTGTCGCGCCGCGCCGAGCTCGGCGCGGCCGAGGTCAACCGGCGGCTGCTGCGCGGCGCCGGGGTGTCGGCCTTCCTGGTCGACTCGGGGCTCGACGTCCCCGGGGTGCTCTCGCCCGCCGAGATGGGCCGGCTCGGTGCGGCCGCCGCCGACGAGATCGTCCGGCTGGAGCAGGTCGAGCAGGACGTCGCCGAGGCCGGGTTGCCCGCCGCCGACTACGCCGGACTGCTGCGGGACGAGCTCGCGGCGCGCGCGGGCCGGGCCGCCGCGCTCAAGTCCGTCGCGGCACACCGCTGCGGCCTCGGCTTCGACCCCTCCCGGCCCTCCCGCGGCAGCGTGATCGCGGCGGCCGGCCGCAGGCTCGCCGACCCCAAGGCCCGCCTGGACGACCCCGTCCTCGTACGGCACCTGCTCTGGGCGGCGGTCGACGTCGCCAGGGAGCGCAGCCTGCCGCTGCAGTTCCACTGTGGCTTGTCCGGCTGGGGTCCGGCCGGCACGGGCCCGTACGACGCCGGGGCCGCCGCTCACCTGGCCGATCCCGCGCTGCTGACGGGGTTCGTGCGCGCCCTCGCCCCGCTCGGGGTGCCGGTCGTCCTGCTGCACTGCTACCCCTACCACCGGCAGGCGGCGTACCTGGCGGGCGTCTTCCCGCACGTGTACGTCGACGCGGGGCCCGCCGTCGCGCACACCGCCGCGGGCTCCGCCCACGTCCTGCGTGAGCTGCTCGAACTCGTCCCGTTCCACAAGCAGATGTACGGCTCCGGCTGTCACGGCGCCGCCGAGCTGTGCTTCCTGGGCGCGCTTCACCACCGCCGGGGCCTGGCCCGCGTGCTCGGCGACCGGATCGCCGAGGGCGAGTGGAGCACGGCCGACGCGGCCCGGATCGCCCACATGATCGGCGCGGGCAACGCCCGCCGCGTCTACCGCCTCTGAAATCCCGGATCCGTCCGAGCCGAAATCATCCTCCTTTATGAGGATGATTTACGATCTACGGCACGGAATAATCGCGCCCGATGGCTGCTATAGAGATAAAAAATCTGATTAAGTCGTTCGGGCCGGTGAGGGCTGTGGACGGCGTTTCGTTCAGCGTCGAGGCCGGATCCGTCACCGGATATCTCGGTCCCAACGGAGCCGGTAAGACGACCACGCTCCGCTCCCTGCTCGGCCTGGTCACCCCCGACTCGGGTGAGGCGCTGGTGAACGGCGAGCGCTACGTCACGCTCCCCCGCCCGGTGACCGAGGTCGGCGCCGTGCTGGAGGCCACGAACTTCCACCCCGGCCGCACCGCCCGCAACCACCTGCGCGTCCTGTGCACGGCGGCCGGGCTGCCCGACGCCCGCGCCGACGAGGCGCTCGAGCAGGTCGGCCTCGCGGACGCCGCGAACAAGCGCGTGCTCGGTTTCTCGCTGGGCATGCGCCAGCGGCTCGCGCTCGCCTCGGCCCTGCTCGGCCGGCCCCGGGTGTACATCCTGGACGAGCCCGCCAACGGCCTCGACCCCGCGGGCATCGAGTGGCTGCGCGGGTTCCTGCGCCACCTCGCCCACGACGAGGGGGCGGCCGTGCTCGTCTCCAGCCACGTGCTGGCCGAGGTCGAGCAGACCGTCGACAACGTCGTGATCATCGCCAGGGGCCGCCTGGTCCGCCAGGGCAGCCTCGCCGAGCTCACCAGCAACGGAGGAGAGGTGATCCGGGTGCGCACCGCCCAGGCCGCCGACCTCGCCCCCGCGCTGGAGTCGGCGGGCGCCACGATCGAACGCGTGGACGACGGCCTGCTGCGGGTGCGCGGGCTGGACGCGGAGACCATCGGCCAGGTCGCCCTGGACCGGCGGATCGTGCTCACCGAGGTGGCGCAGGAGCGGTCCGACCTGCAGAAGGTCTTCCTCGAGCTCACGGAGGGGCGATGAGTGACATCCCCGGCCTCGTCAGGGCCGAGCTGCGCAAGCTGTTCACCACCCGGCTGTGGTGGATCATGCTGATCGTCACGTTGCTGCTCGTCGGGGTGAGCCTGGGCTTCCTCATGGCGTTCGCGGGGGTGAGCCAGAACGGCGGCGCGCTGCCCGCGCTGGACTCCGCGCAGTGGACGGAGATCGCCTGGTCGGGCGGGTCCAGCGCCGGCATCTTCGTGATGATCCTCGGCGTCGTCCTGATGACCTCCGAGTACCGCTACCAGACGATCACCGGGACCTTCCTCGTCACCCCCCGGCGCGGCCTGGTGATCGTCGCCAAGCTGGTGGCCGGGCTGATCGTGGGGGCGCTGTTCGGCCTGGCCGTGCTGGTCTTCCAGGCGGTCACGGTGATCCCGGCCGTGACGATCGCCGGAGGCGAGTTCTCGCTGTCGGCCTCGCGGGTCCCGCAGATCAGCATCGGCATCCTCGCGACCCTGGCGTTGTACGCGCTGTTCGGCATCGGCCTGGGGGCGCTCGTCCGCAACCAGATCGCGGGCATCGTGGCCGCCATCGTCTGGTCGTACGTGGTCGAGAGCATCTTCACGGCGATCCCGGCGCTGCACGGCGTGGGCAAGTGGCTGCCGGCCGGCGCGGCCCAGGCGCTGATGAGCATCGACGTGGACACCGGCCTGGGCCGGCCCGAATGGCTGCCCGCCTGGGCGGGCGCCCTCGTCCTGGTCGCCTACGGCCTGCTGTTCGCCGCGGTGGCCACCGCCACCACGGTCCGGCGGGACATAACCTGACCGTCGCCGATCGGGGGCCGGGTCGCGATCGTGGGCTCGAACTGGTTTGCTTGGACGGTCACCAACCGGCACCACTTCACGGGGATTGTGCATGCGCAGCGTCGAGCCCGAGGTCTTCCTCGTCGCCAAACCGTCCGTCGACTACGACGAGCTGGCCCGCTACCTCCAGGAGATCGGCGGGGAAAGCTGGCTGGAGCGGCTGGAGCGCGGCGAGTTCGACGCCCAGAACCTCGCCGAGTTCGCGGGGCGGCTGTGCTACCGGTCGTTCGAGCCGGGGCTGAACCCGAACGTCACGAGGGTGCGCACCGACCAGGAGGCGTACCTGCGCAACATCCTCGCGTCCGCGCACGGCAGTGTGCTGGAGCACATCAGCTTCAGCTTCGTGCTGCACAACGTCTCACGGGTGTTCACCCACGAGCTGGTGCGGCACCGGCCCGGGGTGGCGATCTCGCAGGAGTCGCTGCGGTTCGTCCGGCTGAGCGACATCCCGTTCTGGTTCCCCGAGTGGGCGCGCGAGGACGCCGAGCTGATGAAGCGGGCGACCGAGATGCTCGACCGGATGGAGGAGTTCCAGACCTGGATGGCGGCCCACTTCGGGCTGGACGAGGACGGCGTGCCGTTCGCGGAGAAGAAGCACCGCACCTCGTTCATGCGCCGCTTCGCGCCCGAGGGCGTCGCGACCGGTCTGGTCTGGACGGCCAACGTGCGCACCCTGCGGCACACGATCGAGGCCCGTACGGCCGCCGGCGCCGAGGAGGAGATCCGCGTCGTCTTCGGCCGGATCGGGGAGATCATGCGGGAGGAGGCCCCGGCGCTGTTCGGCGACTACGTGGTCGAGGACGGCGCCTGGGTGCCCGGATACCGCAAGGTCTGAGCCGCCGCGGTCGCCCCGAGAAGGGCGACCGCGCGGCCGCGCGGCGGGTCAGAGGACGGCGGCCCGCACGCACAGCACGTCGGGCAGGTGGCGGGCGAGCAGCGACCAGCTCTCGCCCGCGTCGGCCGAGCCGTACACCTCGCCGTCCCGGGTGCCGAAGAACACGCCGGCGGGCCCGGCGCACATCGCGTCCCTGAGCACCGAGGCGTGCAGCGGGCCCTCGGGCAGCCCGGCGGAGAAGCTCTGCCAGGTGGCCCCGGCGTCGTCGCTGCGGAACACCTGGTAGCGGTGGCCGAGCGGCGTCCGGTCGACGTCGCCGTGCAGCGGGAAGACGTACAGCCGGTCGGGGTCGTCCGGGTCCACCGCGATCGGGAACCCGAAGTCGGAGGGCAGGCCGGACCCGATCTCCGTCCAGGAGTCGCCGAAGTCGTCGGACCGGTAGACCCCGAAGTGGTGCTGCAGGTAGAGCCGCTCGGGCGCGGCGGGATGCTGCGCCACCTTGTGCACGCACTGCCCGAACTCGGGATACTGCGCGCCCTCCGGAAGGAAGGGGGCGCGGATGTTCTTGTTCGACGGCCGCCAGGTGGCCCCCGCGTCGTCGCTGCGGAAGAACCCGACGGCGGAGGCGGCGACGCCGATGCGCCGCGGGTCGCTGGGATGGGGGATCACCGTGTGGAGGCACAGGCCGCCGCCGCCGGGCTGCCACCGCGGCCGGGTGGGGTGGTCCCACAGGCCGTCGACCAGGGTGTAGGTCGCGCCGCGGTCCTCCGACCGGAACAGCGCGGCGGGCTCGGCGCCCGCCCAGACGACGTCCGGCTCGGCCGGCGACGGCTGGAGCTGCCACACCCGGGCCAGCGCGGCCCCCGTGCGCTCGGGGAAGGCGACCGGCGGGGCCGGCGCCTCCTGCCACGTCTCGCCGAGGTCGTCGGACCACATCACCGACGGGCCGAAGTGGCCGTATTCGATCCCGGCGAGAAGGCGGGGTGTGCTCCCGCGGGTGTCGATCGCGACCGAGTGGATCCCGATCGTGGAGAACCGCACGGGCTCGACCTCGAATTTCCCGTCTCCCGAGGAGCGTGCGAGGAACAGTCCCTTTCGGGTGCCGATGGCGAGCAGTGCGGGCATTGGTCCTCCCATGTGCCGATTTCGATCGTGTTTTCGACTCGATCCTGCCAGGAAGCCCTCCTGCCCGCTCGCGGTTCCGGTCAAGCGGTGCTCTGGACCGGGTCGCGGTGGATCCGTGACAGCGGCACCCCCGAACACTGGAGGCGCCGTACGGTCTCGTTCACCATCGCGGGCGGGCCGCAGACGTACGTCTCGTGGTCGGCCCAGGAGTGGAACCTCTCGACCACGTCGGGGAGCCGGCCGCGCATCCCGTCGAAGGCGGGGTCGTCGGAGACCACCGGAATCACCCGCAGCCAGGGGAAGGCGGCCTCCATCCTCGCCAGGTCCGGCATGTCGTACAGGTCGCGCGCGTGGCGGGCGCCGAACAGCAGGTGGATGTTCGGGCGGTCGCCGGAGGCGATGACGTGCTCGACGACGGCTTTGATCGGCGCGAGGCCGGTGCCCCCGGCGACGCAGAGGATGTCCCGGTCGGACTCGGGCGGCGTCATCGTGCCCACGGGCGGGCCCAGCAGGAGCTGGTCGCCGACGCGGGTGTGGCGGACCAGCGCGGTGCTCACCCAGCCGCCCGGCACCGCGCGCACGTGCAGGCGCAGCGTGCCGTCGGGGCGGGGCGCGTTCGCGATGGAGAAGCGCCGCCACACCCGCGGCCATCTGGCCGTCTGGACCGTGACGTACTGGCCTGGGACGAAGTCCATCGGCTGCGAGGGCCGCAGCGTGAGCACCGAGATGTCCCGGGTGCGCTGCTCGTGGTCGGTCACCTCGGCCAGCCACCAGGGCGGGGTCGGTTCCGCGGTGGCGGCGTCGATCATGATTTTCGCCGCCATGGCGTACGCCTCGGTCCAGGCGGCCTCGATCTCCTCGGTCCAGATGTCGGCGGCGAAGTGCCTGATGGTGGCGAGAAGGGCGCTGCCCACGGCGGTGTAGTGCTCGGGGGACACGCCGTACTTGCGATGGTCCCGCCCGAGCTGGGCGAGATAGGACGCCAGCCCCTCGGGGCTGTCGAGCATCCAGACGACCCTGGTGAGCGCGTTGAAGAGCCGGTCGCGCTGCACCTCCATGCCCGGCGGGAACATCCCCCGCATGTGCGGGCAGTGGGTGAACAGTCGTCCGTAGAAGTACCCCGCGGCCTTCCCGGCGACGGGTTCGACGACCGAGAAGCTCTCCTTGACGAGGCGCGGATTCAGCGGCATCAGTTGTGTCCCACCCTAGGGACCGGAATCGTGCTCCGGTCTGTCGATCCACCTCCCTGACGGTTCCGGGTGACGAGCGCCGGCGGCCCCGGCTCGACCGATCGCTCAACCGGGAGTGTTCCACTCGCTCCCGGGCGCCACAACCGATTCCCCGCAAGGCAACCGACTGTGAACACTTCGTTATTTATCGTGACGCTCATGCTGTGACTGGTGTGACTAGTGTGAAAATCGGCCAACAGAGGAAAGATCTGCGCCATGATGGGCCTGCCTGCTCGCACACCCCAGGAGATGGCCCATGGCGCGTCCCATCGTCGGCATCACCACCTACCTCGAGGCCGCGCGCTGGGGCACATGGGTCCGTGAGGCGGCGGTCTCGCCCCGGGCGTACGCGCGCGCGGTGGAGAAGGCGGGCGGCGCGCCGGTCCTGCTGCCGCCGCTGAGCCCGGTGTCCGCCGGCGACTACGTGCGCCGCCTGGACGCGGTCGTCCTCGCCGGGGGCGTCGAGGTGGACCCCGCGCTGTACGGCGAGGTCCCGGCCGACGAACCGGACGACGGGCTCGGCGGGCCGCAGCCCCAGCGCGACCGGTTCGAGACGGCGCTGGCGCAGGCGGCGGTGGAGGCGGACGTGCCGCTGCTGGCGATCTCACGGGGCATGCACGTGCTCAACGTCGCCCAGGGCGGCACGCTTATCACGTCGCTGCGGGAGGCCGTCGGCCACGACCGCCACGAGAGCGCCGGGCACGTGGTCACGGTCAGCGTGTCGAGCAGGCTCGGCAAGGCCGTCGGCGACCGCGCGGAGGTGACCGGCGCGCACCGCCGTGCCGTCCGGCGGCTCGGCACCGGCCTGATCGCGGTGGCCTGGGCGGACGACCAGATCGTCGAGGCCGTCGAACTGCAGGGGCACCGGTTCGCGGTCGGCGTCCAGTGGCACCCCGAGCGCGGCGCCGACAACCGCCTCGTCGAGGCGCTGGTGGACGCGGCCCGCCCGTGATCTCCGGGGCCGCAGGCGGGCGCTGTTACTGTGCGGGGCATGGCGTTGCATCCCCAGGCTGAGGCCTACCTCAAGCTGTTCCCCTCGGATCTCGGCGTCGACGTCGCCTCCCTCACCCGCGAGCAGATCGTCCGGATGCGGTCCCTGGACGGCGTGGCCGGGCAGCGCGGGCCGCGGATCGGCCTGCCGGAGGTCAGGGACGAGACGGCGGCGGGGGTGCCGGTCCGGATCTACCGCCCGGAGCCGGACGGGCGTCCGCTGCCGGTGCTCGTGTACTTCCACGGCGGCGGCTGGGTCTTCGGCAGCGTCGAGCGCAACGACGCCCTCGCCCGCGACCTCGCCCACCGGACCGGAGCGGTCGTCGTCTCGGTGGACTACCGTCTCGCCCCCGAGCACCCGTTCCCCGCGGCCGCCGAGGACGCCTTCGCCGTGGTCCGCGACGTGCACGCCCGTCCCGCCTCCTACGGCGCGGACCCCCGCAGGGTGGCGGTCGTCGGCGACAGCGCCGGAGGCAACCTCGCGGCGGTGGCGGCCTGGCTGGCCAGGGACGCCGGGCTGCGCCTCGTCCACCAGGCGCTGATCTACCCGGTCGTCGACGTCTCGGGCGACATGCCCGGCTACGTGACGTACGCGAAGGGGTTCGGGCTCGACGCCGCCGAGATGCGGTGGTTCATCGAGCAGTACGCGGGCGGGGCCGACCCCCGTGACCCCCGTCTCGCGCCGCTCCACCTGCCGGACAAGTCGGGCCTGGCGCCCGCGACGGTGATCACGGCGGAGTGCGACCCGCTGTGCGACGAGGGCGAGGCCTACGCGCGGGCGCTCGCCGGGGCGGGCGTACCCGTGGAGTACCACTGCTTCGAGGGTGCCCTGCACGGCTTCCTCGGCCTGCCCGGGTTCTTCGACCAGGCGCTGGAGGGCCGCGATCTCCTCGCGGCCCGGCTCAGGGACGCGCTGCGCCTGCCCTCAGGACCGGGATCCGCGTCGTGAGGGAGTACGAGAAGCTGCGCACCGAGTGGGCGGCCGACGGCGTCCTGCGGATCGTGATCAGCGAGCCGTCCCGGCGCAACGCCGTGGACCGCACCGGTCACCGCGAGCTGGCCGAGGTCTGGCGCGACGTGGACCGCGACGACGGCGTCCGGGCGGTGATCGTGCGCGGAGAGGGCGAGGCGTTCTCGGCGGGCGGCGACCTGTCGATGATCGAGGAGATGATCCGCGACCACGCCACGCGCCTGGAGGTCTTCGCCGAGGCCCGCGACATCGTCTACAACGTGCTCAACTGCTCCAAACCGGTCGTCTCCGCGATCCAGGGCCCGGCGGTGGGGGCGGGGCTCGCCGTCGCGCTATTGGCCGACATCTCGGTCGCGGGGCGGACGGCCCGCATCATCGACGGCCACACCCGGCTCGGCGTCGCGGCGGGCGACCACGCGGCGATCATCTGGCCGCTGCTGTGCGGCATGGCCAAGGCGAAGTACCACCTCCTTCTGTGCGAGCCGGTCACCGGCGAGCAGGCCGAGGCGATGGGCCTGGTGAGCCTGTGCGTCGACGACGACCAGGTCCACGACAGGGCGCTGGAGATCGCGACCCGGCTGGCCGCCGGCTCGGCCGAGGCGATCCGGCTCACCAAGCACGCGCTGAACAACTGGCTGCGCATGGCCGGGCCGTCGTTCGACGCGTCGCTGGCGATGGAGTTCCTCGGGTTCACCGGCCCGGACGCGGCCGAGGGCGTGCGGGCCCTGCGCGAGAAGCGCCCGCCTCGGTTCCGGTCCTGATCCCCGCGCGTGAGCGGTCAGAAGCTCCTCGGCAGGCCGAGCACCTGAGTGGCCAGATAGTTGAGCAGCAGTTCCTCGGTCACCGGCGCGACCCTGCCGATCCTCGCGTCGGCGAGCAGCCGGGCGACGGGATACTCCAGCGAGTACGCCATGCCGCCGTGGGTCTGGAACGCGGCGTCGGCGGCCTCCCACGCGGCCTGCGAGGCCGTCAGCTTGGCGATGTTGGCCTCGGTGCCGCAGGGCAGCCCGTTGTCGAACGACCAAGCGGCCTTGTACAGCATCAGCCTGGCCAGCTCGATCTTGGCCTTGACCTGCGCCAGCGGGAACGCGATGGCCTGGTTGGCCCCGATGGGGCGGCCGAAGACCTCCCGCTGCCTCGCGTAGTCCACGCCCACCCGCAGCGCGACCTCGGCGCCGCCGAGCGCACTGGCCGCCAGCAGGATCCGCTCCGGGTTCAGCACGTCCCACAGCACGGCCACGCCCCGGTCCACCTCGCCGAGCACGCTGGAGGCGGGCAGCCGCAGGTCGTCGACGAAGACCATGTTGGACGGCGTGGTGTTCGCGCCCATCTTCGGAATCGGCCGGTAGGACAACCGCCCCGCCGCCACGGCCTCCGGCACGTTCACGAGGAAAACGGTCAGCCCGTCCGTGCGCGGCTTCGCCTCCGCCGCGGGGATCGTCCGGGTGACGAGCAGCATCCAGGCAGCCCGCTGCACCCCGGTGATCCAGATCTTCTGGCCGTTGACGACGAAGTCGTCGCCGTCCCTGCGGGCGAAGGTCGAGATCGCCAGGGAATTGGACCCGGCGTCGGGCTCGGTCAGCGCGAAGCAGGTCTCGATCTCGCCCGTGGCCAGCTTCGGCAGCAGCGCGGCCTTCTGCTCGGCCGTGCCGTGCCTGGCCAGCGTGAGCGCCCCGAACCCCGGCGTCAGCACGTACATGAACGCCGAGCCGCCGGCGGAGCCGGAGGCCGACAGGGTCTCGGTGGCCACGGCCAGCTCCAGCAGGCCCTGTCCGCCTCCGCCGTACTCCTCGGGCACGGCGAGACCGAGCCAGCCGCCCTTGGCGAGATCGGCCCAGACCTCCTCCGGCCAGCGCTTGTCCGCCTCGCAGCGCTGCCAGTAGTCCATGTCGTAGCGCGAGCAGATGTCCGCGATGCCCCGGCGCACCGCCTGCGCGCTCTCCGGCAGCGTGAAGTCCATGCCCGCCACTCTAGAACGACATTCGGCGGGCTGCGAGATCATCGGCGGGGGCGGCGCGCGTGGTAGACGAAGGCGGGGGGCAGGTTCCGCCACACCGTCCGCCCGGCCACCACCTCCTCGAACGCCCGGCCCAGTCCGCGGCGGAACCGCAGGGCCGCGGGCAGGGCGCGGGCGTGGACGTAGGAGAACGTCGTGAACGCGCCCCCCGGCGCGAGCGAGGCGACCACCGCGCGCAGCAGGCCCGCCTGGTGGGCGGGGGAAAACGCCGCCCAGGGCAGCCCGCTCACGATCACGTCGGCGGCGGCCACGCCCCGGTCGGCGAGCAGCTCCGGCAGCCGCACGGCGTCGTCGACCACCAGCTCGACCCCCGGACAGCGGGCGGCGAGACGGCCGGCCAGCCGCGAATTGATCTCGACCGCCAGGTGCCGTCCCCGCCCGCCGAGCCGGCGCTGGATCTCGGCCGTGAAGGGGCCGGTGCCCGGCCCGAGCTCGACCACGACGGGGTCGCCGCGCTCCGGCACCGGCACGCACACCGCCTCCGACAACCGTCGTGAGCTGGCCGCGACCGCCCCGGTCGCGGCGGGGGAGCGCAGGAACTGTCCGAAGAGAATCGCTGATTCGCTGGTCATGCCGCGACGCTAGGCCCGCGTCCACGGCCCGGCCGCCCGCCGTCCGGACCGACGTGGCGGCCGGTCGGCGGGGCGGCACCGGCCAGAAGGAGGAGGGCAGTCCTCCGGGCGGAGGACCGGCCACCACGCGGGCGGACGGTAGCGTTCCCTCATGCGGTGGCCCCCGACGCGCCCGATCCTCACCGGCAGGCCCTTGGCGTTCCCGCGCGGGGCGGCCCTCGACATCGGGCTGGCGGTGTGCGGGACCGGGCTCGACGTGCTCGTCAGCGCCGGCTCCTGGAGCGGCTCCGTGCCCGTGTGGGTGGGCATGGGGTTCGCGCTGCTGGCCGGGCTGCCGATGGGCCTGCTGCGCCGGTGGCCCGGGCCGGTGGCCGTCTACCTGTCCGCGCTGCTGGTGATCTGCGACCAGCTCGGCGCGTTCACCGTCAACACCCTGCAGGTCCTGCTGCCGATCTCGGTGGGCGTGCTGGCCCGGTCGCGCGGCTGGCGCTGGACGGCGCCGGCGGCCGTGCTCGCCTCCGCCGCGACGGCGGTGAACCTCGCCGACCCCGGCGTCGCCCTCACGGGCAACACCTGGTTCTACTCCACCGGACTGATCGCGGCTCCCGTGCTGATCGGCCGCTATCTGCGCGGGCAGGAGGGACGCCGCAAGGAGGACCCGGCGCCGCTGCTCGACCTGCTGCTCGCGGGCGGCGGGGTCGCGCTGTCGGTGCTCACCACCTGGCCCTACTGGCACGGCGGCGCGGTGCCCGTGTGGGCGGTCGCGCTCGGGGTGATGCTCGCGGGGCTCGCGCTGGGCGTCGTACGGCACCTGCCCGGCGCGGTCCTGCTGCTGGAGAGCGCCGCGCTGCTCCTGGCCGACCAATACGCGCCGAGGACCGGCAGCAGCCTGCAACTGCTCACCCTGGTGGCCCTCGGCGTCTTCGCGACCCGCGCCGCCTGGCCGTGGCTGGCCGCGGCGTACGCGCTGACCTGCTCGGTCGCCGCGGTCGTGGTCGTGGACGACCCCGCCGACATCACGCCCTTCCGGGTGGTCGCCCTGATGACGATGGTGACCGCCCCCGTGGCGATCGGCCGCTACGTCGGCGTGCGGCAGGCCCAGGCCAGACACGCCGCCGAGCTGGCCGCGGAGCGGGCCAGGGCGGGCCGGCTCGCCGAGCGGGAACGGATCGCCAGGGACGTCCACGACATCGTGGCCCACCACGTGGGGGCCATGGTGCTGCGGGCGAGCGCCGCGCAGTACGCCGGGGCGAGCGGGCCGGCCGCCGAGGCGCTGGCCGACATCAGGGACACCGGCCACCGTGTGCTCGAGGACCTGCGTGGCCTGCTGGCGGTGCTGCGCGACCCGGGCGAGGCCCTGAGCCCCGGCCCCGGCCCGGATCCGGGCGCCGATCTCGCGCTCGCCGACATGCTCGCCGACCCGGACGACGTGCTGCGCGACGCCGTGGCCCGGATGTCGGCGGCCGGTCTGCTGGTGGACCTGCGCCTGTCGGCCGAGGCGGAGCGGGCCCCGCTGGTGGTGCGGGCGTCGGCGGCGAGGATCGTCCAGGAGGGACTGACGAACGTGCTCAAACACGCGGGGCCGGGAGCCCGCGCGGAGGTCAGCGTGGCGATGCGCCCGGACGCGCTGACGGTGGAGGTGCGCAACGGCCCCGGCACCTCCCGTCCCCCGGAGGCGCTGCCGTCCCACGGCCAGGGCATCGCCGGCATGCGGGAGCGGGCCCGCGCCTTCGGCGGGCACGTCACCGCGGGACCGGCCGGGGACGGCGGCTGGCGGCTGACCGCCTCGCTGCCCGTCCCGGGCGAGAGCCGATCGGCGTGTCGCAAGATGGGGAGGTTCGCGTGATCCGCGTCGTGGTCGCCGACGACCAGGCCCTGGTGCGCGCGGGCGTCCGGATGATGCTGGAGGCGGCCGGGGACATGGAGGTGTGCGGGGAGGCCGCCGACGGGGCCGAGGCCGTACGGCTGACCGAGCGGCACCGCCCCGACGTGGTGCTGATGGACCTGCGGATGCCGCGCGTCGACGGCCTTGAGGCCACCCGCAGGATCCTCGCGGCCCAGCCGTCCGCCCGGATCGTCGTGCTCACCACCTTCTCCGAGGACGCGAACCTCTACGCCGCCCTGGGCGCGGGCGCGCTCGGGTTCCTGGTCAAGGACGACCCGCCCGCCCGCATGGTCGAGTCCGTACGGCGGGCCGCGGCGGGGGAGCCCCCGCTCGCGCCGTCCGTGCTGCGGCGCGTCGTCGAACGGGCCCTGGCCGCCGAGCGTCAGGCGGCGCCGCTGCCGCCCGGCGTCACCGAGCGCGAGGCACAGGTGCTCACCCTGGTCGGGGTGGGCCTGTCCAACGCCGAGATCGCCGACCGGCTGCACGTGGGCGTCACGACGGTCAAGAGCCACGTCGCCGCGCTCATCGAGAAGCTGGGGCTGCGCAACCGCACCCAGGCGGCGGTGCTGGCGCACCGGTTCGGCTTGGTCGACACGGCGTTCAACCCCGTGGATCCTCCGGGAAGCGGCAGCAAGGGCGGCATGTAGGGTTCGGGGCGTGAACGCTGCCGAGGACCGGATCTGGACGGTGCCCAACCTGCTGAGCGCCCTGCGGCTGCTCGGCGTCCCCGTCTTCCTCTGGCTCGTGCTGGGTCCCCATGCCGACGGATGGGCCATCGCGCTGCTGGCGCTCGCGGGCTTCAGCGACTGGCTCGACGGCAAGCTCGCCCGCGCCTGGAACCAGATCAGCAGGCTCGGCCGGCTCATCGACCCGCTCGCCGACCGCCTCTACATCCTCGCCACCCTGGTCGGCCTGGTCCTGCGGGACGTGGTCCCCTGGTGGCTGGCGCTCGCGGTGCCGCTGCGCGACGTGCTGATGCTGTGGATCCCGCCCCTGCTGCGGCGGCACGGGTACGGCCCTGCCCTGCCCGTCCACTTCCTCGGCAAGGCGGGCACGGCCGCCCTGATGTACGCGTTCCCGCTGCTGTTCCTCGCCTCGCACGAGGGCTGGTACGCCGAGATTGCCGCGATCTTCGGATGGGCCTTCGCCATCTGGGGAACTGGTCTGTATTGGTGGGCGGGGGTGTTGTATGTCGTACAGGTGCGCCAGCTAACGAAGGGGTGACCCGTGAAGGCCGTCGTCATGGCGGGCGGGGAGGGGACACGGCTGCGGCCGATGACCGCCAACCAGCCCAAGCCCCTGCTCCCCATCATCAACCGGCCGATCATGGAACACGTGCTCCGGCTGCTGAAGCGGCACGGGTTCACCGAGACGGTGGTCACCGTGCAGTTCCTGGCCGCCCTGATCCGCAACTACTTCGGCGACGGCGACGAACTGGGCATGACCCTCCACTACGCCACCGAGGAGGTCCCGCTCGGCACGGCGGGCAGCGTGAAGAACGCCGCCGACAAGCTCCGCGACGACCGGTTCCTGGTCATCTCGGGCGACGCGCTCACCGACATCGACCTGACCGACATGCTCCGCTTCCACCGCGAGAACCGGGCGCTGGTCACCATCGGGCTCAAGCGCGTGCCCAACCCGCTGGAGTTCGGGATCATCATCGTGGACGAGAACGGCCGCATCCAGCGCTTCCTGGAGAAGCCCACCTGGGGCCAGGTGTTCTCCGACACGGTCAACACCGGCATCTACGTCATGGAGCCGTCGGTCCTCGACGAGATCGCCCCCGGCCAGTCGGTCGACTGGTCGTCCGACATCTTCCCCAGGCTGCTCGAACGCGGCTGCCGGCTGTTCGGCTACGTGGCCGAGGGCTACTGGGAGGACGTCGGCACGCACGAGAGCTACCTCAAGGCCCAGGCCGACGTGCTGGAGGGCAAGGTCAAGGTCGACTTCGACGCCTTCGAACTGGCCCCGGGCGTGTGGGCCGCCGAGGGCGCGTCCGTGGACCCCGACGCGGTGCTCAAGGGCCCCCTCTACGTCGGCGACTACGCCAAGGTCGAGGCCGGCGCCGAACTGCGGGAGTACACCGTGCTCGGCAGCAACGCCGTCGTGAAGGAGGGCGCGTTCCTGCACCGCGCGGTGGTCAGCGACAACGTGTACGTCGGCCCGGCCGCCCACCTGCGCGGCTGCGTGATCGGCAAGAACACCGACGTGATGACCGGCGCCAGGATCGAGGAGAACGCGGTCGTCGGCGACGAGTGCGTCATCGAGGCCGAGGCGTACGTCTCCTCCGGCGTGAAGATCTACCCGTTCAAGACGATCGAGGCGGGCACGGTCGTCAACACCAGCGTCATCTGGGAGTCGCGCGGCCAGCGCAGCCTGTTCGGCCCCCGCGGGGTCTCCGGGCTGGTCAACGTCGAGATCACCCCGGAGCTGTGCGTACGGCTGGCCAGCGCCTACGCCACGACACTGCGCAAGGGCGACACGGTCGTCACCTCCCGCGACGCCTCACGCGCGGCGCGGGCGCTCAAGCGGGCGGTGATCAGCGCGCTGAACTCCAGCGCGATCAACGTGGTCGACCTGGAGGCCGCCGCCCTGCCGGTCGCCCGGTTCAACACCTCCCGCGAGAACGTCCGGGGCGGCATCGCCGTGCGCACCACGGCGGGCGATCCGCAGAGCGTCGACATCGTCTTCATGGACGAGACGGGGGCCGACCTGTCCCAGGCGGCCCAGCGCAAGCTGGAGCGGGTCTTCTCCCGGCAGGAGTACCGCCGGGCCTTCCCCGGCGAGATCGCCGAGCTGACCTTCCCGGCCCGCGCCGTCGACACCTACGCCCGGGAGCTGCTGGCCTGCATCGACATGTCCGGCGTGAAGGACACGGAGATGAAGGTCGTGGTCGACTGCGCGGGCGGCACCTCCTCACTCGTGCTGCCGAGCCTGCTCGGCCGGGCCGGGGTCGACGTGCTGACCGTGAACAACCGCCTCGACGACGCCTCGCCCACCGAGACGCTGGCCGAGCGCCGCCGCGACCTGCAGCGCCTGGCGGAGCTGGTGGCCTCGGCGCGGGCCGCCTTCGGCGTGCGGTTCGACCCCGTGGGGGAGCGGGTCTCCCTGGTGGACGAGATGGGCCAGCTCATCAGCGAGGAGCGCGCGCTGCTCGTCGTGCTCGACCTGGTCGCGGCCGAGCGGCGGGGCGGGCGGGTGGCCCTGCCGGTCACCACGACCCGGGTGGCGGAGATGGTGTGCCGCTTCCACGGCGTGCAGGTCGACTGGACGGCCACGAGCCTCGACACGCTGACGCAGGCGGCCCGGCACCCCGACACGATCTTCGCCGGCGACGGCAAGGGCGGCTTCATCGTCCCGGAGTTCGCGCCCACCGTGGACGGCCTGGCGGTGTTCCTGCGCCTGCTCGGCCTGGTCGCGCGCACCCGGCTGTCGCTCAGCCAGATCGACGCCCGGATCCCGGAGGCCAAGCTGCTCAAGCGGACCGTCCCGACGCCCTGGGCCCACAAGGGCGCGGTGATGCGCTCGGTCGTCGAGGCGGCCGAGGGCCACCGCCTCGACACCACCGACGGCGTCCGCGTCGTGGAGGACGACGGCAGCTGGGCGCTCGTCCTGCCCGACCCCGCCGAGGCCGTCACCCACCTGTGGGCCGAGGGCCACGACATGGACACCGCCCAGGCCCTCCTGGAACGCTGGGCCCACGTCGTCGAACAAGCGGCCGGAGCTAGATGACATTGAACCGCCGCTGGCTGTAGCGTTGGTCAGTCCGCGCCCAGTCGCGGTCTTGACCTTTGTGCCTGATCAGCGTAAGTTGCGGCATTCGCAGTTTGAGCTAGTCCTAGAGCAAGTCGTGAGAGAGGCCGAGCCGTTCGATGCCCAGCGTCTACTGCACGCAGTGCGGTCATGCCAACCCCGAGGATGCCCGTTTCTGTTCACGATGTGGTTCGCCGCTGAGCGCTCCCGCGCCCGTCGCGGCCGACACGACCTCGACGATCTCGCTCGAGGCGCTCGAGGCGGAGACGGGCCAGACGCTTCTGCCGGACAGGGCGGCGGTCGAGCAGCTGCCTCCCGGCACGGCTCTCCTGGTGGTCATGCGGGGCCCGAACGCCGGCAGCCGGTTTCTGCTCGACAGCGACCTCACTACGGCGGGTCGCCACCCGGAAAGCGACATTTTCCTGGACGATGTGACCGTGTCCAGGAGGCACGTGGAGTTCTACCGGCGTGGGGGCCAGTTCACCGTTCGTGACGTGGGCAGCCTCAACGGCACCTACGTCAACCGGGAGCGCATCGAGGAGTCGCCGCTGCAGGGCGGGGACGAGGTGCAGATCGGCAAGTTCCGGCTGGTGTTCCTCACGCGTGGTCCCGGAGGGCTGTGATCGCTGAGGAGGAGGAGTCATGAGCGCGCAGGCCGTACGGGCGTTCATGAGCATCGGGGAGGTGCTCGCCCTGCTGCAGGGCGAGTTCCCGGACGTGACCGTCTCCAAGATCCGGTTTCTGGAGGGTGAGGGGCTGATCGAGCCCCAGCGGAGCCCGTCGGGGTACCGCAAGTTCACCTACAACGACGTCGAGCGCCTGCGGTACATCCTGCGGGCGCAGCGCGACCAGTACCTGCCGCTGCGGGTCATCAAGGACCAGCTGGACGAGCAGGCGGCCCGTCCGCACGCCGTCGTCTCCGACGGCGTCCCGCCCGTGCGTCTCAGCCGGGAGGAGCTCATCGAGGCCGCGGGCATCGACGAGGAGACCCTGGCCGAGATGGAGAGCTTCGGCCTGGTCGCCGCCGTGGCGCGCCGGTACGACGGGGAGGCGCTGGAGATCGCGCGCAGCGTGGGGGCGCTGTCGCGGTTCGGCCTGCGGGCGCGGCACCTGAGAGCGGTCCGCGCGGCGGTGGAGCGGGAGGCCGGCCTGATCGAGCAGGCGGTGGCCCCGCTGCTGCGGCGCAAGGCGCCGGGGGCGATCGCGGAGGCGGACGAGACCGCACGGGAGATCTCCGGACTTCTCCAGGAAGTGCACAATGCGTTACTGCGTGGGAGTGTTCGCGGCGTTCTGGGGCGGTGACCGGCACATCCGCTCCTCCGTGGGTGTTACGTTGAATGCCTGGTGATATGCCGCGACGCTTGAGACGGAGCCGCCCGTGTTGCAGATGGAGGTCGTGGGGGTTCGCGTTGAGATGCCCACCAACCAGCCGATCGTGCTCCTGAAGGAGACGAGCGGCGATCGGTACCTTCCGATCTGGATAGGCATGACCGAGGCGACCGCTATCGCGCTGGCCCAGGCGGAGGAGCCGCCGCCCCGGCCGCTGACCCACGACTTGTTCCGTGACGTCATTGAGGCCTTGGGGGTGCGGTTGCGCACCGTCAATATCGTCGCGCTCCGCGATGGAATCTTCTTCGCCGACCTGGTCTTCTCCAACGGCGTGGAGGTCAGCGCCCGTCCTTCGGACTCGATCGCGCTGGCGTTGCGTACGGGTGCGACGATCTACGCGAGTGAGGACGTGATCCAGGAGGCGGGCGTGAGCATGCCCGACGACCAGGAAGACGAAGTGGAGAAGTTCCGCGAGTTCCTGGACAAAATCACGCCGGAAGACTTCGGCAGGGCGGGCTGACGTGCCGGACGATTTCGGGAGATTACGCTTCACGACGCGCCGGACGGGGTCGTTGACTGACGATGGCCCCGGTCCTACGGTGCAAGGGAAACCACGGTTGTAATTCACGAACCCCCAGATCAGACCGTGGGATGAGAGAAAGCCGGAGGTCCGCAGTGGCGGTCAGCAGCGGCGAGGGTAAGTCGGCCGGCCAGCACGACCCGGTTCGGCAGGCGGCGCGCGAGCGCGCCGGCGAACAGGGTCTGCTGTTCGACGAGCAGCCGACGGCGCTGCCCCAGGGCATCGGATACCGCGGGCCGACGGCGTGCGCGGCGGCCGGGATCACGTACCGTCAGCTCGACTACTGGGCCCGGACCGAACTGGTGCTCCCGACGATAAGGGCCGCCCAGGGATCCGGGTCCCAGCGACTGTACAGCTTCCGCGACATCCTCGTCCTGAAGGTCGTCAAACGTCTTCTCGACACGGGGGTCTCCCTCCAGCAGATACGCACCGCCGTACGGCATCTGCGCGACCGCGGCGTCAACGACCTGGCCCAGATCACCTTGATGAGCGACGGCGTGAGCGTCTACGAGTGCACGAGCGCGGACGAGGTGATCGACCTGCTGCAGGGCGGTCAGGGCGTGTTCGGCATCGCGCTCGGCCGGGTCTGGCGCGAGGTCGAGGGATCGCTGGCCGAGCTTCCGGGTGAGCGCGCGGAGCCCGCTTCGGATGCGGAGGGGGACCATCCCGCGGACGAGCTGGCCCGCCGGAGAAAGGCCCGCAGGACCGGCTGAGGTCCCTGTGATCCACTGAGCAAGGAGCGAGGGGAGTCGGCTCTCCCGTAGCGGGTAGAGTGACAAGGCCGACGACCTCGTGCGGGAGAGACCTCTGGACGTTCAGGGGCGCCGAAGGAGCAAACCTCCCCGGAATCTCTCAGGCATCCGTACCGCACGGACGAGGCGACTCTGAAAAGCAGGCCCGCCGGCCAGGCGGCGCCTCACCGAAGGGGAAAATCGGGCTCGACGGCCCGGTGAAGCTCTCAGGTCCGATGACAGAGGGGGAGACCGCTTCACGACCGGCCGCGCCACCCAGGGCGGCGGGCGGTCGCCGCAGGTCTCGACCCCGTCCAGGAGGCCCCTGTCATGACCGATCGGTCCACGCTCCGCGATCTTTCCGCTCCGCCGTTCGCGACCCGTCACATCGGCCCCTCGGAGGCCGGCAGGGCCCGGATGCTCGAGGCCGTCGGCTACGAGTCGGTGGCCGACCTGGTCGCGGTGGCCGTGCCCGAGGCGATCCGCACGCGCGGTCCGCTGAACCTGCCCGAGGCGGTGGGGGAGGCCGAGGCCCTGGCCGAACTGCGCGCCCTCGCGGGCCGCAACCGGGTGCTGACCCCGATGATCGGCCTCGGCTACCACGACACGATCACGCCGGGCGTCGTCCTGCGCAACGTGCTGGAGAACCCGGGCTGGTACACGGCGTACACGCCGTACCAGCCGGAGATCTCGCAGGGGCGGCTGGAGGCGCTGCTGAACTTCCAGACGGTCGTGTCCGACCTCACCGGCCTCGACGTCGCCGGTGCCTCCCTGCTGGACGAGGCGACCGCCGCGGCCGAGGCGATGACCCTGGCCCGGCGGGCGAGCAAGGTCAAGACCGACGTGTTCGTGGTGGACGCCGACGCGCTGCCGCAGACCAAGGCCGTGCTGGCGACCCGCGCCGAGCCGCTCGGCATCACGCTGGTGGAGTCCGACCTCACCGGTGAGCTGCCCGAGTGCTTCGGGGTCCTCGTGCAGTATCCGGGCGCGAGCGGCCGGGTGGCGTCCTTCCGCGCGGTCGCCGAGCGGGCCCACGCCCAGGGGGCGCAGCTCGTGGCCGCGGCCGACCTGCTGGCGCTGACCCTGCTGGAGTCCCCCGGGGAGCAGGGCGCCGACATCGCCGTCGGCTCCTCCCAGCGCTTCGGGGTCCCGCTGGGCTACGGCGGCCCCCACGCGGCCTACATGGCGGTCCGCGAGGGCCTGCAGCGGCAGATGCCGGGCCGTCTGGTCGGCGTCTCGGTGGACGCCGACGGCCGCACGGCCTACCGGCTCGCCCTGCAGACCCGCGAGCAGCACATCCGGCGTGAGAAGGCCACCAGCAACATCTGCACCGCGCAGGTCCTGCTCGCGGTCATGGCGTCCATGTACGCCGTCTACCACGGCCCGGACGGCCTGAAGAGGATCGCCCAGCGGGCGCACCGGCACGCCGCCGTGCTCGCCGCCGGGCTGCGCGAGGGCGGCGTGGAGGTCGTCCACGACGAGTTCTTCGACACCGTGCTCGCCCGCGTGCCCGGGCGGGCCGCCCAGGTCGTGACCGCCGCCGCCGAGCAGGGCGTGAACCTGCGCCTCGCGGACGACGATCACGTCGGCGTCGCCTGCGACGAGAAGACCACCACCGGTCACCTGAGGGCCGTGTGGGAGGCGTTCGGCGTCGGGCAGGTCGTGGTGGAGGACCTCGACCGGGTGACGCCCGACGCCGTCCCCGCCGGTCTGCAGCGGACCTCTGACTTCCTCACCCACCCGGTGTTCCACGCCTACCGGTCCGAGACGGCCATGCTGCGCTACCTGCGGCGCCTGCAGGACAAGGACATCGCGCTCGACCGCTCGATGATCCCGCTGGGCTCGTGCACGATGAAGCTCAACGCGACCACCGAGATGGAGCCCGTCACCTGGCCGGAGTTCGCCTCCATCCACCCGTTCGCGCCCGCCGAGCAGGCCGAGGGGTACGCCGAGCTGATCGCGACCCTGGAGGGCTGGCTGGCCGAGGTCACCGGCTACGACCGGGTGTCGATCCAGCCGAACGCGGGCTCCCAGGGCGAGTTCGCCGGGCTGCTGGCGATCAGGTCCTACCACCGCTCCAGGGGCGAGGACGGCCGTGACGTGTGCCTCATCCCGTCCTCCGCGCACGGCACCAACGCCGCGAGCGCGGTCATGGCGGGCATGCGGGTGGTCGTGGTGGCATGTGACGAGAACGGCAACGTCGACCTCGCCGACCTCGCCGCCAAGATCGACAAGCACCGCGACGCGCTCGCCGCGATCATGGTGACCTACCCGTCCACGCACGGCGTGTACGAGGAGACGATCGTCGAGATCTGCGAGCGGGTGCACGAGGCCGGCGGGCAGGTCTACGTGGACGGGGCCAACCTCAACGCGCTGGTGGGCCTGGCCAAGCTGGGCGAGTTCGGCGCGGACGTCTCCCACCTGAACCTGCACAAGACCTTCTGCATCCCGCACGGCGGCGGCGGGCCCGGCGTCGGCCCGGTGGCCGTCAAGGCCCACCTCGCCGAGCACCTCCCGGCGCACGTGTCGGCCGCGCCGTACGGCTCGGCGGGCATCCTGCCGATCTCCTGGGCGTACGTCCGGATGATGGGCGGCGACGGGCTGCGGCAGGCCACCGAGCAGGCGATCCTGTCGGCCAACTACCTCGCCCGGCGGCTGGCGCCGCACTACCCGGTGCTGTACACCGGCAGGGACGGCCTGGTCGCCCACGAGTGCATCGTCGACCTGCGCCAGATCACCAAGGAGACCGGCGTCACGGTGGACGACGTGGCCAAGCGCCTGATCGACTACGGCTTCCACGCGCCGACCATGTCGTTCCCCGTCGCCGGAACGCTGATGATCGAGCCGACGGAGAGCGAGGACCTGGCCGAGCTCGACCGGTTCGCCGACGCGATGATCGCCATCCGGGGCGAGATCGCCAAGGTGGCTTCGGGCGAGTTCGACAAGACCGACAACCCGCTGCGCAACGCCCCGCACACGGCCGAGTGCCTCACCGCCGACGAGTGGACCCACCCGTACTCGCGGGCGGTCGCGGCCTACCCCGTGCCCGGCCTGCGGGACGACAAGTACTGGTCGCCGGTGCGCCGGATCGACCAGGCGTACGGCGACCGCAACCTCGTCTGCTCCTGCCCGCCCCTCGAGGCGTACGAGGACTGATCAGTTGAGTATGTCGGCCCCGCCCGGCGGCCGGTCTCGTTAAGATCGCGGTGATCGTTCCTCATCACCTGCGACCATGCGAGGCCCCTGTATGACGGCCATCGAATCCGGGCGGCGGTCCGACCGGCTCGACCACGCGCGCCGGCTCGCCGAGGGCGGCGACCTCGACGGCGCGGCCGCGATCTTCGCGGAACTCGCCGCGGACGAGGCCGCGCCGGACCCCGAGGCCGGCGAGGGCCTGTCCGTCGTGGTCGAGCGCATGGCCGAGCGGCTGCTGGAGGACGGCGAGCCCGAGCGGGCCGCCGACGTCCTGCTGGAGGCGCTGTCGGTCAGCGCGGTGGCCGACCCGGCGCGCTTGCGGGTGCTGCTCGGCCTGGCCCATCTGGAGATGGCGTGCGCGCAGTTCGCCGGGGCCGTGGAGGACAGCCGCCAGGAGGGGGCCGACGCCGGCACCGGCGCGCTCGCGATCGAACTGCTGGCCCGCACGCTGCCGCTGCGCGGCCGCGACGGCGACGCGGAGACCGTGTGGCGCTACGGCCTCGACCACCCCGATGCGGCGCTCGCCGAGCAGGTGCGGCTGCGCCTCGGGCGGGACGTGCGCCCCGCCATGGAAGGCGTCGTGGAGGGCTGATCCGCCGGGCAGGGCTCAGCGCTGGTTGCGGCGGCCGAGGGCGTAGGCGACGTTGACCGCGATGATCCCGCCCCAGGCGAGGACCATGCCGGGAAGATGACCGGCGGCCCCCGCGATCCCGGTCAGGGGGATGCCGAGGGCCAGCGACCCGATGGCCACGCCGACGGCGCCGTCCTTCTGCTTGGGCTGGCTCCCCGGCGGCTGCTGACGTAGCTGGGCCGCCACCTCGTTACGCACCCGCGCGGCGATCTCCACGTCGAGCTTGTCGAGGAACGAGTCGACCAGTGCGTCCTCGTACTCCGGACCGAGGTCGCGGCGGGCCGCCATGACGGCGCGCAGGTCCTCACGGGTCGACGGCGCCGCGGACGGCGGGGGGACGGGGCGCCCGGTCGCGGGCGGCGGCTGCGATGCGATGTCCGGCACCATGACATTCTGTCCCCTTCCTCGGGGGCCTGCCATCCTCCGATCGGAGGGTCGCCTCCTCCTGCTCCGGTCGGACCCGCTACCGTCACCGCCATGGAGATCGAGACCCCGCACGGCCGCGCCCTGGCCGAGGTGGACGAGGCGCCCGATCCCCGGCTGCTGCTGGTCCTGACCCACGGATCCGGGGGAGGTGTGGACGCGCCCGACCTGCTCGCCGTACGTGACGCGGTGCTCGCCGCGGGGGCGACGGTCGCCCGGGTGGTCCAGCCGTTCCGGCTGCGCGGCGCGCGGGCGCCCGGGTCGGCGGTCAAGCAGGACGAGGCGTGGCTGTCGATCGTCGCCGCGATCCGGGAGCGCCATCCGGGCCTGCCGTTCGTCCAGGGCGGGCGGAGCAACGGCGCGCGCGTGGCCTGCCGCACCGCGCGCGCCGCCGGGGCCGAGGCGGTGGTGGCGCTCGCGTTCCCGCTGCACCCGCCGGGGAAGCCGGAACGCTCACGGGCGGAAGAACTACGGCAGGCGGGGACCCCCGTGCTCGTGGTCAACGGGGATCGGGATCCGTTCGGCGTGCCGGACGAGAAGGACGCCGCACGTCTCGTGGTCCTCCCGGGGGAGGGACACGAGTTCAAGAAGGACCCCGCCCGGGTGGGCGAGGTGGTGGCGCAGTGGCTGCTGCCGCCTAGGCGGCGCTGATGGCCATGTCGGTGGGGCGGTGCGGGGCGATGATGCCGCCGTCCGGCAGCAGTTCGCCGGTGTCCTCGAACAGCACGACACCGTTGCAGAGCAGACTCCAGCCCTGCTCGGGGTGACACGCTATCGTGCGGGCGGCTTCTCGGTCCTTCGCGTCCGCGGTGGGACAGGCCGGTTCATGAGGGCACATCGCCGGGGCTCCGTGTCTTTTCGTTCGTTCGCTCGTTTTGTCTTGCGGGCGTCCCGCGGGTGCCGTCACGAGTGTCCTCGTTCAGGGTGCGAGGCGCTCGGTATGACGAACACCACACTGGACTACACCAGTTTGCGGCTCGGCCGCATCCGTACGACATAGTCCGTTCGGAGCATTTCCGCCGGTCGGGCTGGGGACCCGGCCGCACCCCGAGCAGGCTCGCGCGCACTGATGTGACCTAGTACACAAGAATGCCCCATTGCAGGCAACGGTCCGGCCTCGACACGCCGACGGCCCGGTAACCGGGAGATCACAGATTTCGGCCGCCGGGCGGAACTGATGCGGACGGCCCGGAAATCCGATGCCTCAGCCGCCCAGGCCGGTGATCAGCGCGTCGAGGCCGTGCTCGAAGTCGCGCTCGCCCTCGGCGGTGCGCGCGTCGCGCACCTCGGCGTCCGGGTCGGCCCACCCCGACTGCTGGACCTCCACGGCCACGCTGCCGAACACGTAGGCCCGCAGCGCGCGGACCGCTCCGGCCGGGTCGCCGATCCCCGACTCGCGCAGCTGCTCGGTCTGCTCCCTGATCGCGATGAGGGCCGACCCCTTCGGGGGCTTGGTCAGGGCCAGCGACAGCACCCCCGGGTGTTCCAGCAGCGCGGCGCGGCTCGCGCGGGCCCAGGCCCGCGCCCTGTCCTGCCAGGTGGCCGCGCCGGCCGGATCGACCTCCACGGTCGTCACATGCTCGGCGAGGGCGTCCATCAGCGCCTCCTTGCCTCGCGGCAGGTGGTGGTAGATGGCCATGGCCTCCACCTGGAGGGCGTCGCCGAGCCTGCGCATGGTCAGCCGGCGCAGACCCTGGCCGTCGGCGATGTGCAGGGCGGCGTCGATGATCCGCTCCCGGGACAGGGGGACGGGCGGTCGCTTGGCAGGCATGGCGATCATGCTGCCACATCTCGCCTTACTTCGTAAAGGGCGGCGCACCCTGCGGTACGGGCCTCCGTGCGGAGCGCGTACGCTACCGCTTGCGACGTGAGTTCGATGCGCGAGCCGATACGAAGGGGCTGACGATGGCGTTTTTCCGTCCGCGGGTGAGCCGGGAGGCGGAGGTCCGCTACCACGCGGATCTGGAGACCCGGAAGAACTTCGACCACGTGCTGGACAAGCTCCGGGCGGCGCAGCGGCGGTTCCAGGAGGCGAAGGCGGCGGGCGTGCCGCTCCCCGAGCTCCGTGAGGCGGCTCTGGGCCTCGACACGGCGCTGACCGAGGCGCTGCGCGCGGCCGAGGCGGGACAGCGTGCCACCTACGGCGTGAAGTCCTACGACAGCAGGATCGCCCGGCGTAAGGCGAGGGCCACCCCCGACGGCGCGTTGTGGACCGACGAGGTGAACCGGCTGCGCACGCTGCGCGAGGCGCACCGCCTCAGCGGCATCCCGCGGGTGCCCCGTGCCGGCAAGACGGGCGACCCCGCCCGCCTGACCCCGCGCGACGTGCGCAAGGGCCTGGCCTCGGCAGGTCGCTGAGTCTGCCCGGCGGCACCGCACGCCGGCGCGACGACGGTGATCGCGGCTCCTGACACGGGAGCCGCGAGGGTCTACGATTCCGCCTCACACCCGAGCCGAGCGTCAGGGGCTCGGGACCAGGAAGGCAGGTCGTCCCCGTGATCCCCGACTCGCTGGCGTCGTCACCGCTGGAACCCCTGCTCACCAGGGAGTACGACACCGAACCCGCGCTCGTCCACGAACATCTCCGGAGCGCCTACGGCCCGGTGGCGCCGGTCGATCTCCTCGGTGTGCCCGTGTGGTTCGTCCTCGGCTACGACGAGGTGCTGCACGTCCTGCAGAACGCGGGCGAGCGCTGGAGCAAGTGCGTGGCCAACTGGCGGGCGTACACCGAGGGCCGGGTGCCCGCCGACTGGCCGCCGCTGACCCTGCTCGCGGCGGACAACACCGGGTTCCAGGACGGGGACAGGCACCGTGCGGGCCGCGCGGCCTGGGACGCCGCCCTCCGGCCGTACCAGGATCCCGCTCATCCGCAGGCACAGGCGATGGACCGTGCCATCCTGCGCTACTGCGACGAGCTCATCGACGTCATCGCGGAGGGCACGTCCACAGGGCTCGCGGACCTGTCCGCGCAGTACGGGCGGCCGCTGCCGCTGATGGTCGCAGGCCACCTGTTCGGCATCAGCATCGGCCGCGGCGACGACCTGGTGATGGACCTGTGGCGCCTGCTGGACGGCCCGGACTCCGGCGGGGCGTTCCAGCGGCTCTACGCCACCTTCCTGGAACTCGCGACGGTCAAGCGGAGACGGCCCGGCGAGGACGTCCCCTCCTACCTGCTCGCCGCCAAGCCGGATTTCACCGACGACGAGCTGGCCCGCGAGCTGTTCCTGCTGCCCGCCTTCCTCGACTTCACCGGCAGCCTGATCTGCAACGCGGTGGTCGAAGTGGTCACCAACCCGCGGCTGCGGGCGACGTTGTCGACGGGGGCGATCGAGGAGGTGGTGAACCGGGTCGCGATGCTGAAACCGGCGATCGCCAACGTCACCCTCCGCTACGCCAGGGCGGACGCGAAGCTGGGGAACTTCACGATCGCCGCGGGCGACCCCGTGCTGCTGTCGGTCGCGGCGGCGAACCACGACCCGCGGATCGCCGCGGCGCTGAGCGACGACACCGTGCGCAGCACCCGCGCGCACCTGTCGTGGGGCGCGGGCCCGCACCGATGCCCGAGCCGGCGGCTGGCGACCCAGATCACCACGATCGCCGTGCGGCGGCTGCTCGAGCGGTTCGCGGCGCTGGGCCTCGCGCTGCCGCCCGACCAGCTGCCCTGGCGCCCTTCTCCCTTCATGCGGGCGCTGCGCTCCCTGCCCGTGCAGTACGAGGTGCGGCCGGCGTTCGGGCCACGCGGCAGGAGCGAGGCGCAGAGCACGGGTAGCGCGGGCGGGGAGGCCGGCGAGCAGCGGTCCGGCGCCCCCGCCGACGGCGAGGGCCGGGGCGCACGGTCCTCGCTGTGGACCTTCCTGCGCAGGCTCCGGGGCGGACGGCGGGACGACCAGCCGGTGGCGTGAAAGCCGTACGGCCCGCGCCCCCTCACGGGGACGCGGGCCGTACTCGTGTCCGAGCCCAGTCTCAGCCGGCCCAGATCTCAGCTGGCCCAGATCTCAGCTGGCCCAGTCGAGCAGCGGGCGGGTGTTGCTCGGGTGGCGCAGCTTGGACAGCGACTCCTTCTCGAGCTGGCGGATCCGCTCCCGGGTCAGGCCCAGGTGCTTGCCGATCTCGTCCAGCGTGTGCGGCTTGCCGTCGGCCAGTCCGAAGCGCAGGCTCATGATCTTGGCCTCGCGCGGCGACAGGTTGCTCAGCACGCCCTTGAGCTGCTCGGCCAGCAGCTGCCGGTCCACGACCTCGGACGCCTCGGGGGAGTCGACGTCCTCGATGAGGTCGCCGATCCGGGTCTCGCCGTCCTCGCCGATGGTCGAGTCGAGGCTGATCGGCTGCCGGCTGGTCCGCAGCAGCTCCTCGATCTGGTCCGGGGTCTTGTCCAGCTCGACGGCCAGCTCCTCCGGCGTGGGCTCCCGGCCGAGCCGCTGGTGCATGTCACGCTCGACGCGCGACAGCTTCGACAGCATCTCCAGCACGTGGACGGGCAGCCGGATCGTACGGGCAGAGTCGGCGAAGCCACGCTGGATGGCCTGCCGGATCCACCACATGGCGTACGTCGAGAACTTGTAGCCCTTGGTGTAGTCGAACTTCTCGACCGCGCGGATCAGGCCGAGGTTGCCCTCCTGCACGACGTCGAGCAGGGCCATGCCGCGGTCGGTGTACTTCTTGGCCACCGACACGACCAGGCGGAGGTTGGCCTCCAGCATGTGGTCCTTGGCCCGCCTGCCGTCCTCGATGACCCACTCCAGGTCCTCGCGGACGCCCGGCGCGAGGCGCTCGCCGTTTTCCACGGCGGTCTCGAGCTTGTACTCGGCGTACAGCCCGGCCTCGATGCGCTTGGCCAGCTCCACCTCCTGGGCGGCGGTGAGCAGGGTGCGGCGGCCGATGGACTTCAGGTAGGTGTGCACCGAGTCGCCCATGACCGACGAGGTGTCGTCGAGGTCGAGCGTCTCGCTCTCCTCGGCCTCGGTCTCGTCGGCCTGCAGCTCCTCGTCGTACGGCTCCTCGTCGGCGGCCTTGGCCGTCTTCTTCGCGGCGTTCCTGGCGGCGGGCGCGCCCTTCTTGGCGGCCTCGGCCTGGGCGGCCCGGCGTGACTTCCTGGCGGGAGCCTTGCCCTTCTGGGTGCCCTCGGGGGCGGTGCCGCCCGGCGCGCCGTTGTCCGTGAGGGTGTCGGCGGCCAGGTTCACGCCCGCCTCGGTCAGCTCGCGCAGGATCGAGCGGCCCTCGACGGGGCTGACGCCGGCCTTGGCGAAGGCCTCGCGCAGCTCCGACAGGGAAAGGCGACCCTGCGCACGGCCTCGCTCCAGCAGCAGGTCGAGCGTCGTCGGGGTCACCTCGCGCTCGGGCGAGGCCGCCACGGCGGTCCGGGGCATGAGGACACCTCCTCCTTGCGGAGTTCATGGTTTCGAATGCTTGCGATCGGGGCGCGGCGTCCGGCGGCTCAGCGCACCAGTATCAATAACGCTCTCGCGCCTGGTTTGTTCCCTCACCCCGCGGGGGAGGGCGGTGGATCCGGCCGGGCGGCCCGGCCGGCAGGTGCCGTCAGTCGGGGATGATGGTGACGCTGACCTCGGGCATCGGCATGGGATCGGCGTCCTCCATGCGCTCGGGGGTCCAGTAGCCGGAAACCCCGTCCGGGTCGTCCGTGAGCGCCTCGGACACCACGTCCGGGTCGGCACCGGGAGTGGACCTGGACCCGGTGAAGCCGCCGCGGCCGGAGTCGGCCGGGAGGATCTCGCTCGATCCCCCGTGGCCGCGACCCGCCGGGCCGAGCTTGGCGGCGGGGGCGTCGCCCGCCTTCGCGACGTCGTCCAGGCGCCCGGCGAACGCGGCCGCGGTGACCGACGCGCCGCCCACGATGACGACGCCGACGAGCACGGCGGAGGCCATCATCTTGTGCGCCGGCGTGAGGCGGATCGGTTGCATGCGGCGTCCCCTTCCCCCGCTCTCATAGACGCACGACGGTCACCCGCGGTTCCGGATCTTCACTTCCGGTTCTTCAGTGCGACCATATCCGGTTTGCCGTTCGGAAGGAGGGGAATCTGGGACACCAGCTCGAGGGCGCGCGGCGCGGCGTAGGCGGGCAGCCGCTCCTTGGCGAAGCCCCTCAGCTCGTCGAGCGTGACCTCGCGGGCGTCCCCCGCGACCACGACGGCGACCACGATCTCACCCCACTCGGGGTCGGGCCTGCCCACCACCACGACGTCGCGTACGGCCGGGTGCCCGGCCAGGACCTCGGCGACCGCGCCGGACACGACCTTCCGGCCGCCGGTGTTGATCACGTCGTCCGCCCGGCCGAGCACGGTGAGCCGCCCGTTCTCCATCCGGCCGAGGTCGGAGGTGACGAACCAGCCGCCCTCGAAGGGGTGGTCCTCGCGCAGCCGGTAGCCCGAGAACAGCACCGAACCCGAGATCCGCACCCGTCCGTCGCCGCCGATCTTGACCTCGACGCCGTCCAGCGGCACGCCGTCGTACACGCAGCCGCCGCTCGTCTCGCTCATGCCGTACGAGGTGACGACCCGGAGCCCGGCGGCGCGGGCCTCGGCGAGCAGGCCGGCGGGAGCGGCGGCCCCGCCGAGCAGGATCACGGGGAAGGCCGTGAGGTCCGCGCCCGCGTCGAGCACGCGCCGCACCTGGGTGGGGACCAGCGAGACGTAGTCGGCCCGGCTCGCGATGACCTCGGCGGGGGAGAAGCGGGGATGGATGGTCGGCTCGGTGCCGGACAGCAGCGACCGGATGAGCACCTGCGCGCCGGAGATGTGCGACGGCGGCAGGCAGCACAGCCAGCGGTCGCCCTCGCGGGCGCCGAGCCTGGACAGCGAGGCCCGGGCCGAGGCGAGCAGCGCCTCTGCCGTCAGTTCCACGCCCTTGGGGGCGCCGGTGGAGCCGGAGGTCGCGATGATCAGCGCCGCGTCGGACGGCTCCCCGTCCGGCTCGCGCCGCACGCCGTCGGCGGTGACGACGTGGGTGGGCCGCAGCGCGGCGAGCGTCGCCTCCAGCGCGGGCCGGGGCAGATCCGGGGACAGCGGCAGCACGGCGGGCCCGTCGCCGGTCAGGGCCTGCCGTACGGCCTCCGACAGGGCGGGCCCCGGAGGCAGGACGAGGGCGTGCACGGGTCGCTGTCCTGGGCGGTGTCCGGGAGGGCTGAGCACGGTCGTAAGGTTAGTCCCGGCGCGGTGGCCGCACGCCGCCGCCTGGCAGGTGACGACGCCTGGTTGGTGTTGACGAAGGAGTGGGTGTGACGAGCGGGGTCGACTGGAAGCGGTCGGGCGAGTACGAGGACATCATCTACGAGACCGCCGAGGGGATGGCGAAGATCACGATCAACCGCCCCGAGCGGCACAACGCCTTCCGCCCCACGACGTTGTTCGAGCTCCGCGCGGCCTTCGACCGGGCCCAGGAGGACACCGAGGTCGGTGTGATCATCTTCACCGGCGCCGGGGACAAGGCGTTCTGCTCCGGCGGCGACCAGAAGATCCGCGGCGACGACGGCTACGTGGACGACAAGACCCACGGCATCGGCCGGCTCAACGTCCTGGACCTGCAGGTGCAGATCCGTCGCTGCCCCAAGCCGGTCATCGCGATGGTGGCGGGCTACGCGATCGGCGGCGGCCACGTGCTGCACGTCTGCTGCGACCTGACGATCGCCGCCGACAACGCGAAGTTCGGCCAGACCGGTCCCAAGGTGGGCTCGTTCGACGGCGGGTACGGCTCCTGGCTGCTCGCCGAGACCGTGGGTCTCAAGCGGGCCCGCGAGATCTGGTACCTGTGCCGTCAGTACGACGCCCAGACCGCGCTCCAGTGGGGCCTGGTCAACGCCGTCGTGCCGCTGGAGCGCCTGGAGGAGGAGACCGTCCAGTGGGCCCGCGAGCTGCTGGAGAAGTCGCCCCTCGCGCTGCGCATGCTGAAGGGCGCGCTCAACGCGGTGACCGACGGCGCGGCCGGCATGCAGCAGTTCGCCGGCGACGCGACGCTGCTCTACTACATGAGCGAGGAGGCCCAGGAGGGCCGCGACGCGTTCAAGGAGAAGCGCAAGCCGGACTTCTCGAAGTACCCCCGCCGGCCCTGACGGGCTCCGGGAGAGGCCGCGGGATGACGGCGGCCTCTCCGTTTTGCCGTACGCTTGCGGCTGCGGGAACGGGAGGAGACGGGCGGGTGGACACAAACCGGGCCGGTCTGGGCGTTCTGGATCTGGGCGTTCTGGAGGCGCGGCGGTGAACCCGGCGACCGCTCTCTCGACCGTCCTGATCGACGAACTGGTGCGCTGCGGGGTCACCGACGTGGTGCTCGCCCCCGGCTCCCGGTCCGCGCCGCTGGCGCTCGCCGCGCATGGCGAGTCGCGGCTGCGGCTGCACGTGCGCGTCGACGAGCGCTCGGCCTCGTACCTAGCGCTCGGCCTGGCCAAGAGGTCCGAGCGGCCGGTGGCCCTGATCTGCACCTCCGGCACGGCCGCGGCCAACTTCCACCCCGCCGTGATCGAGGCGTCGGAGTCGGGGGTGCCGCTGCTCCTGCTGACCGCCGACCGGCCGCCCGAACTGCGCGGCACCGGCGCCAACCAGACGATCGACCAGGTCAAGCTGTACGGCTCGGCCGTGCGCTGGTTCGCCGAGGTCGGCGTGCCGGAGGAGCGGCCCGGCCAGGTGGCCTACTGGCGCTCTCTGGTGTGCCGGGCCTGCCAGCGCGCCGCGGGGCCGCCGGACCCCGGTCCCGTCCACCTCAACGTGGCCTTCCGCGAGCCGCTGATCCCGGACGGCGACGCGAGCTGGTGCGAGCCCCTCGACGGCGACGCCGCGGGCTCGTGGATGAGGGCGCGGGTCGCGCCGCCCTCCGCCGCCCTGCACATCCCGCCGACCCGGCGCGGCGTGCTGGTGGTCGGCGACGGCGCCGCCAACGTGCGGCGGTACGTCGCCGCCGCGGGCATGGCGGGCTGGCCCGTGCTGTCGGAGCCCAACGGCGGCGGCCGGTACGGCGACCACGCGATCTCGACCTACCACTTCCTGCTGGGCGACCAGGAGTGGGCCGACGCCCACCGGCCGGACGTCGTGGTCACCCTCGGCCGCCCCGGGCTGTCGCGCCCGCTGCTGTCGTGGCTGCGCCGGGCCGAGGAGCACATCGTCGTGGCCCCCGACCTGACCCGGTGGCCCGACCCGACGCGTTCGGCGACCCAGGTGGCCCAGGCCGTGGAGATCCCGATCGCCGCGGGAGGGGACGCCTGGCTGCGTGCCTGGCGGCACGCCGACCAGCTGGCCCGCGAGGCGCTCGACACGGTGCTCGACTCCTCCGGGCTGACCGAGCCGCGGCTGGCCAGGGACCTCGTCGAGGTGCTGCCCAACGGGTCGCTGCTGTTCTGCGGCTCGTCCATGCCGATCCGCGACCTCGACCAGGCCATGCGCCCCCGGCGGGGACTGCGGCTCATGGCCAACCGGGGCGCCTCGGGCATCGACGGCCTGGTCTCCACCGCCGTCGGGGCCGCGCTCGCCCACAACGGGCCGGCGTACGCGCTGATCGGCGACCTGACTCTCCTGCACGACCAGAACGGGCTGATCCTCGGCCCGCGCGAGCCCCGGCCCGACCTATGCCTGGTGGTGGTGAACAACGACGGCGGCGGGATCTTCTCGCTGCTGCCGCAGGCCGCGATCGAGGACCCGTTCGAGCGGGTCTTCGGCACCCCGCACGGCGTGGACTTCGGCTACCTGGCCGCCGCCAGCGGATTGCCGTACACGCATGTGGAGGATCCCGAGGAGCTGTCCCGGGCGATCAAGGGGGACGGCCTGCGGATGGTGGAGGCGCGCACCGACCGGGCGCGCAACGCGGCCGTCCACGTCGCGATGCGCGAGGCCGTACGCGCCGCCATGCGCGGTTGATCGTTTCCAGGTCGGACGCCCGGTCGCGCCCGTCCTTCCGCAGGCTTACCCCTGTTGGTCCTTCCGGCGGATGCCGCACTCGCGGGGCGACGGCAGAATGGGTGCTGTTTCCCCGCCATGAGGAGTGAGATGCACGTCGACGAGTGGCTGCAGACCATCCCGTCCGTCTGGGTCTACGTGCTCGTGGGCGCCGTCATCGGGCTGGAGAGCCTGGGCATCCCGCTCCCGGGCGAGATCGTGCTGGTGAGCGCCGCGCTGCTGTCGTCCAGAGGAGTCGTGGACCCGCTGATCGTCGGGATCTGCGCGAGCGGCGGCGCGATCATCGGGGACTCGATCGGTTACCTGATCGGCCGCCGGGGCGGACGGCCACTGTTCGACCGTCTGGGGCGGCGCTTCCCCAAGCACTTCGGCCCGGCGCACATCGCCAAGGCGGAGCAGGTGTTCAACCGCCACGGCATGTGGGCGGTGTTCTTCGGCCGCTTCATCGCCCTGCTGCGGATCCTCGCCGGGCCGCTGGCCGGCGCCCTGCACATGCCCTACTGGCGCTTCCTCGTCGCCAACATCCTCGGCGGCGTGGTGTGGGCCGGTGGGACCACGGCCGCGATCTACTACCTGGGCGTGGTGGCCGACAAGTGGCTCAAGGGCTTCTCCTGGGTCGGGCTGGTGATCGCCGTCCTGTTCGGGATCGGCACCACGGTGTGGCTGAAGCGCAAGGCCGCCAAGGCGGCCGCCGAGGAGAGCGTGCCGGAGACCGTCAGCGCCTCCTGACGCGCCGTCCGTTTTCCGCCAGCCCCGCGGACGGCCGCGAGGCCACCATGAGGGCATGACGTACGAGATCAGGGCCATCGCGCCCGACGTGCTTGACCAGCTGAGGAAGACCGACGACGCCGGGCGCCGGCCGCGCCGCGTCGTCGAGACCGAGGGCGGCAACCCGCTGCGCTGCTGCCTGCGCCGCTCCCGGCCCGGGGAGGCGATCCTGCTCACGGCCTACGCGCCGCTGCGCCGCTGGGCCCTGGAGACCGGCGCGGACCCCGGCGCGTACGAGGAGGTCGGGCCGGTGTTCGTGCACGAGGAGCCGTGCGGGGGACCGGCACCGGGCTACCCCGCGGCCATGGGCGGCCCGCGGCGGGTCTTCCGCACCTACCGCGCCGACGGCTCCATCCAGAACGGGCATCTCGTGGACGCGCACCAGTCGGCCGACCCTCTCGCGGCGTCGATCCTCCTGGACACCCTGCTGGAGGACCCGGAGACGGCGGTGATCCACGTGCGGGCCGTGGAGTTCGGCTGCTTCCTGTTCGAGGTACGGCGCGTCGTGTTGGACAATCCCACTACGGACGGCGTGCCGCTTCGTTGAGCCGGACGAAGCAGCGGCCGGTGAGGACGCCTAGCGTTCGGGCGACGGCCCCGGCGACGGAAGGACCCTTCGATGGCTGACGCGGCAGGACGATGGGAGACGCGGCTCGGTGAGCTGATCGCCGAGTACGAGATCCCCGGCGCGTCCCTGGCATTCCTGCACGAGGGAGAGGTCCGCGAGTTCGCCGCCGGCGTGCTCAACGTCGCCACCGGCGTCGATGCGACTCCCGACTCCCTCTTCCAGATCGGCTCGATCACGAAGCTGTGGACCTCGACGCAGATCATGCTGCTGGCAGAGCAGGGGCGGGTCACCCTCGACACCCCCGTGCGGGAGATCCTGCCGGAGTTCCGGGTCGCGGACCCGGAGGTGACCAAGAGGGTCACGCTCCGGCACCTGCTGTCGCACACCTCGGGCATCGACGGGGACCTGTTCCTCGACACGGGCCGGGGCGACGACTGCCTGGAGAAGTACGTCGAGGCGTGCGCGGACCTCGCGCAGAACCACCCGCTCGGGGCCACCCAGTCGTACTGCAACTCCGGCTTCTCCGTCGTGGGGCGGGTGGTCGAGCGCCTGACCGGCAAGGTGTGGGACGCCGCGCTGCGCGAGCAGGTCGTCGAGCCGCTGGGTCTGACCCACACCTGGACCCTGCCGGAGGACGTCCTGCGGTTCCGCGCCGCCATGGGCCACATCGACGGTGCGCCGGCGCCGATGTGGGGCCTGATGCGCTCGGCGGGACCGGCCGGGCTGATCTGCGCCCGCGCAGCCGACGTCGTGGCCTTCGCCCGGGCCCATCTGGAAGGCGGCCTGCTCGCCGATCCCCGCGCGATGTGGGAGCCGCAGGTGGACATCCCGAACCCGCACACCCTGGGCAGGCAGTGGGGGATCGGCTGGATCCTCGACGAGTGGGACGGCCGCCGGGTGATCTCGCACGGCGGCAACACGATCGGCCAGGCCGCCATGCTATGGGCGGTCCCCGAGGCGGGCGCCGTCGTGTGCGTGCTGGCCAACGGCGGCCAGACCGGCGCCTTCCAGCACGCCGTGGCCACCGAGCTGTTCGGCGACCTGCTCGGCGTGGCCGTCCCGCCCGTGCTCGGCCCGCCGGCCGAGCCGTACGAGACCGACGTGGAGCGGTACGCCGGGGTCTACGAGCGAACCGGCACGCGGATCACGATGACCGCGCGCGACGGAGCCCTGGCGACGCACATCGAGGCCACCGGGGCCCTCGCCGGCGCGCAGCCGCCCATGGACCTCGATCTCGTGCCGGTGGACGACGTCACGTTCGTCGGCCGCCCGCAGGGGCAGCCCGACTGGTGGTCGGCCGTGTTCTTCCGGCTCCCCGACGGCACGCCGTACGTCCACCTCGGCGCGCGGGCCACGCCCAGGGTCGGCTGAGGCGGGGATGGACACGCGGCCGCGCGCCAGCCTGCGCCGGGTCCTGGAGGACATCGGCAGTACCGTGCTCGACGTGGCCGCCTCACCCGGTGACCTCGACGCCGAGGTCACCGGGGTGCACATCCATGACCCCCTGGACGAGCCGCCGCTGCAGGAGGGGGCTCTCGTGCTCGCCGTCGGGGTGGACTCGGCCGAGCGGATACGGGCCCTGCTCGACGCGGCCGGTCCGGTGGCCGGCGTCGTCGTGAAGCAGCCGGTGGAGGTCGACGAGCCGCTCCGCGCGAAGGTCCGGGAGACCGGGGTCGCGGTGCTCGGTCTCACCCGCGCCGCGTCCTGGGCCCAGGTGGCGGCGCTGTTGCGCTCCCTGCTGGCCGAGCTGCGGGACCCGCTCCTGGACGAGTCGCCGGACGGCCTGTTCTCGCTGGCCAACGCCGTGTGCGCGCTGCTGGACGCGCCGGTGACCATCGAGGACCGCTCCTCGCGGGTGCTGGCGTACTCCGAGCGGCAGGAGGAGGCCGACCCCGGGCGGGTGGCGACCGTGCTCGGCCGTCAGGTGCCGGAGCGGTACCGGCGGATGCTGGAGGAAGGGGGCGTCTTCCGCCGGCTCTACCAGAGCCGTGAGCCGATCTACATCGAACTGCACGACGAGGGGATCAACCGGGCGGCGGTGGCCGTCCGTTCGGGCGACGAGATCCTCGGCTCAATCTGGGCCGCCGTGCGCGAGCCGCTGAGCGAGCAGCGGCGGCGCGCCCTCGCCGACGCCGCCAAGATCGTCGCGCTGCAGCTCCTGCGGCAGCGCGCCGGGGCCGACACGAGCAGGCGGCTGCGCGCCGACCTCCTGGCGACCGTGCTCGCCGGCGGCCGCGACGCCGCGGAGGCGGCGGGCCGGCTGGGCGTGGCGAGCGAACGCCTGTGCGTGCTCGCGGCCCAGCTCACCGAGGAGGCGTACGACGACGCCGCCCGGCTGGAGAGCGACCGGCAGCGGTTCTGCGACGCTCTCGCCCTGCACGTCGGGGCCATCCATCCGAAGGCCGCCGCCGCGCTGGTCGGCTCGGTGGCCTACGCCGTGCTGCCCCTGCAGGCCGGCGGGCAGGAGGAGGCGCGGGCCGTACGCGTGGCGGAGAGCTTCCTGACCAGGGTCGGCCCCCGGCACGCGGCCAACATCGGCGTGGGCCGCTTGGCGGCCGACCTCGCCGAGGTGGCCCGGTCGCGGGCCGACGCCGACCGGGCGCTACGGGTGCTGCGCGCCGGGGGCGCCTCCGGCCAGGCGGCCGGGTACACGAGCGTGCACTTCGAGGCGTTGCTGCTCCAGTTCTCCGACCTGGTCCGGGCGGAGAAGCAGGCGCCCACCGGGCCGTACGAACGGCTGCTCGCGTACGACGCCGAGCACGGCAGCGAGCTGGTCGCCACGCTGCGGGCCTATCTGGACGCCTTCGGCGACGTCAACGCCGCCGCCGCGCGGGTCCACGTGCACGCCAACACGTTCCGCTACCGCCTCAAGCGGTTGACCGAGATCGGCGGGCTGGACCTGTCCGACCCCGACGCGCGGCTCAGCGTCATGCTCCAGATGCGCATCTTCGGCCGGTAGCACGACGCCACGGGGGCGCGGAAGCGGTCAGCTCACCCGGCGGTGCACGTCCTCAGGGCTGTCCGAGGGCGGAAATCCCGTGCTGGCCCCCCACATCTCCGCGAACCGGCCCTCCTCGAAGCGGAAGATCTCGAAAAGCATGGGCGGCGCATCGCCGTCCGGGGTCGAGATCCCCTCGACGGTCGAGCGGACTGCGGCCCTGTCACCGTCGACCAGGATGTCCTGGGCGACGACGCGTATGGCGGGGTACCGGGCAACGAGCGCGCGCCAGGCGTCCTTTCCCGCCTCGAAGCCCGCGGTCCCGAGCGGATGGCTGAAGAAGCCGGGGGTGTGCAGGTCTGCGGCCTGGTCGAACTGCCGGCTGTTGAAGCAGTCCTGCATTCGCTTCACCAGGGCGCTCGCGTCCTCGCGTGTGGTCATCGGCGTGGTCTCCTCGTGGCTGACGATCGGGCCGGATGAGCGGCGCGGGTCTAACCGGTGCTTCGCCCCGGTTAGGGTCATACTATGCGGGGTGACGCCCCGGTTATGCTGATATCGACATGTCCAGCCATCCGTCTCAGCAGGTTCCGGCGCCGTCGGCCGAGTCTCACGGGAGTGACCGGGAGTTGCGGGCCGACGCGCGCCGCAACCACGAGCGGGTCCTGCGGACCGCGCAGCAGCTGTTCGCGGCGGAGGGTCTTGGCGTCTCGCTCGACGAGATCGCCCGCCGCGCGGGCGTCGGCCCCGGGACCGTCCACCGGCACTTCCCGACGAAGGAAGCGTTGTATCTCGCCGTAGCGACCGACGAGCTCAGGAAACTGGTCGCGGAAGCAGAAGCGCTTGCCGCGACCGGCGATCTCGCGGCCCTGTTCACACTGCTGTCCGCGATGATGGCCAGCGGCGCCGAGAACGTAGCGGTGAAAAGCGCACTGGCGGCCGCCGAGTTCGACCTGCGCGCCGCCGCCCCGGACGTCGCGGCGGATCTCACTTGTCATGTCGCGCACCTGCTGGATCGTGCGCAGGCGGCCGGCGTCGTGCGCCCCGATCTCACCGCCGACGAGGTGATGGCACTGGTCGCCGGCGCCTTCGCCGCGATTCGCCACGCCGGCGCCGAGACCAGCCGAACGCGCTCCGCGCACATCGCCCAGCTCATCCTCGATGGGCTACGACCCCAGCCCGGCCGTGCATCGCAGGCTCCGAAGCGGTGAAGTGACGGTTCCCCGAGGTGCGGGTACAGGCGGCGGCACGGCATCCCATCACGTCATGGCCGGTTTGTCTGCGTGCTCATCCGGCCTCGATCCTGTGACTCCAAGTAATCGGTCAGCGAACTTGTCGTGAGCATCGGCCGATGGAAGAATTCGTACAGGCATTCGAATGAGGGGAAAGGTGATGGAGCCCATCGAAGTCGCTCCTGCACATCCTCGGCATTTGAATGCGCCAGCCGGCGACTGGTGGGACGAGCTCATCGCCGACTCGCCCCTGTGGTCCTCGGAAGACTCCCTCGCCCGCGATCGACTCTCCGGGCAACCCGTCCCGGGGACGGGCAAGGGTGATCGCGCCAGCCGCGCGGGAACCGCAGACTCTGGGGTTTCGTCCGTTCGCTCTGCGGGTGCCGGTGTGGCCGGCGACGCTGAAAGCGGTGCTGGTGCCGGTGATTCCGAGGCCGGTGCCGGGACGGGTCGAGGCAAGGGCCGGTCGTCGTGGGTGCTGGTGGCCTCGGTTCGTGAGTCGGCGCAGTCGTTGGCGCTGGCCCCGGTTCCGGACGATGTGGACATCTGCCTGGCCGAGGCCGAGGAGTTGTTGTTCGCCCGGGATCGGATCACGTGTGCTCTCGCTGATCGGGTGGGGCGGGTGCATCGGGCGGGGCAGGCCAAGCGGCATGGGCATGCCTCCACGCGTAGCTGGCTGCGCACCGCGGGCGGGATGAGCGTGGCGGGTGCGGGCCGGCTGCTGACCCTGGGCGTCGAGCTGGCGCGTTTGCCGCGGGTGCGGGAGATGTTCGCCGCGGGTGGGTTGGCGGCGGGAGTGGTGGAGGCCATCTGCGCGGCGATCTCCGGTCTGTCGGATGAGCAGGCCGGTTTGGCCGAGCCGATCCTGGTGGAGCTGGCGGGCAGGGCGGGTGCGGCGGAGGTGGCCAAGGCGGGTCGTTATCTGCGGGCGGTGCTGGACCCCGA